>QHYK01000123.1 GCA_003224085.1 Acidobacteriota bacterium
AACGTCATGCAATATGCGAAAGGCGGTGACGGCGGAATATCCATAGCCGCTGACGCACGCGGCGCCGTTTATGCGGTGTGGCATGCGATGGGTGCGGAACCTGGAGAAGGCCATCGGCGCGTATATCTGGCGCGTTCTACAGATGACGGCAAGACTTTTGCGCGCGAAGTACCGATTTCGCCGCCCGGCCTTGGTGCGTGCGGATGCTGCGGTATGCGGGCGTTCGCAGACGAGCGCGGAACGCTCTTTATTCTCTATCGCGCTGCGGCGCAGAACGTCCATCGAGATATGACCCTGCTCATATCCACAGACCAAGGAGTCACGTTTCGCGATACGACCGTGGGTCCTTGGGAACTGAACGCGTGTCCCATGAGCACGGCCTATCTGAGCGAAGGCGGAGAGCGCCTACGTGCTGCTTGGGAGACTGCTGGCCAGGTTTACTTCGATTCCGTCGAACCCGTTTCGCTCAAGGTTACGGCACCCATCGGAGCTCCCGGCGAAAGTAACAATCGAAAGCATCCTGCCATCGCGGCGAACGTGAATGGGCAAGTGCTGATGGTCTGGACGGAAGGGATGAGCTGGGCGAAAGGCGGGTCCGTCGCTTGGCAGCTTTTCGATAATGCCGGGAAGCCCGCCGGCGCGGAAGGTCATGCGCCGGGAGTCCCTGTTTGGGGACTGCCAAGCGTGTTCGCCGATCGTAAGGCAAATTTCACGATTATTTACTGATCGCCTTCCGGGTGACGGCGAGTACTTGCCGTGCGACGGCCCCTCCGAATCAGTGACCGTGACCCCCAAAACCATGGCCGGTGAGGTGCAGCACGACGACGACCAACACCAGCACACCGATCACGGCGTAGAAGATCTTGACTCCTAAGGGAGTCTCGTTGTTCGGTTGCTGCCCTACTTTACGCCGCTCCTGTTGCTTGCGTCGCCCGTAGCGGGTCAGGCCCCATGGTTTGTACACCCCCAGTGACGCGGCCACGACCAGCAGAAGTATGGCGAGGCTGGGAGCGCGCACGAGTTCGGTCTTCAGAGGACCGAGGTCGGCGCTGAACAATGTTTCTGCCGCAGCCCCTGATACGCGCTTCGCCGCCTCCGCCATTACCCCGAATTGGTGCACGAGCAAGGCGAAGGTGGCAAAAGTGGCCAGCCCGAATTTCAGCAGAATCCAGTAGTACCGAAACAAGCCCCATGGTGTGCCAAATGCCTGAAGAAGTCCCGTGGCCAGCGCAGCAAAACACATCGGGATGATGACAAACCTGCTGATCAGGTTCATCGAGAGATAGGCACCGCGCACCTCTTCTGCATCCTGGCTGGTCAGGCCGGCGATGCTGAGAACTAGAAAGGCGGCGACCGCGCCGAGCCAGCCAACCGAGAAGGTGACATGCGCGGTGATGGTCAACTTGCGGAGGGCGGGTGTCATCGCTTTACTCTCATTTTGGACCCCTCACCTGGCGGTCGTGAGGAGGGTGTTCGTTTGGTCGCGTGAGTCCGGCCCACATCAGATTCAGCGCGCAGCACAGCCGCATGACGGTAGATAAGGTCCGTAGTGCGAGTCAGGAAGTCGGCGATGGCAGTGAGCTGGTGGGTATCGAAATTCTCCAACAGAGCGGCTACATCTTTTCGTAATGGGCCGATCACATCCTGGATGTGCGCCAGCTTCGACGCCAGGTGAAGGATCTGTTTACGCCCATCGTGTGGGTCCGGTTCACGACGCAGGTAGCCAGATCGCTCCAGCCTCGCGACCACACCGGTGATCGCGCCACTGGTCAGGCCAGTGATCGCGCCCAGATCGCTGCCAGCCATTGCCCCGCGCTCGCGCAGCAAGTCGAGGCACTTGTGATCGGTTGGGCCCAGCCCGAGGCGCTCCGCGACCGCGTGGTGAAATAGCACCACCGCAGTGCTGTGTCGGCGCGCCAGCCCCCCGACGATCTCGTCGGCCAGCTTATGCTTACTCTCGCGTGCAGCTCCCATCGCATCCACTCCTATACGTGAGATACTCGCTTAGCAATTAAGCTAAATATCTAGCGAGATGCTGTCAAGCCCGCATTCACGATAATGGGACCTGCGCGATTTCAAAATAGTGCTTGACCCCGTACCGTAGTCCGGGGTTTAGACTGAACTCAGAAAGTGGGCATGGACATGAAGTCACTCACAATCGGGCGCCTCGCCAAGCAAGCCGGGGTCAATCTGGAAACCGTTCGTTTCTATGAGCGAAGAGGCTTGTTGCCGAAACCCCCACGCACGGCATCCGGTTACCGTCTCTTTCCAGCGGACGCTGCGCGCCGTCTCCGATTCATCCGGCGCGCTCAGGAGCTTGGCTTCTCGCTCACAGAGATCGGAGAGCTGTTGTCGCTTCGCGTGTCACGACGTACAACCAGCGCGGATATCCGCACGCGGGCGGAAGTCAAGATTGCCGACATCGAAGCGAAGATCAGAAGCCTGGAGTCTATGAAGAAGACCCTGCGGAAACTCACAAGAGTTTGCGACGGATGCGCACCCGTCGCCGAATGCCCAATTCTGGAAAGCCTCGACCGGGAGGACGCATGAGCAACAGGTGGAAGCAAAGCATCTTGGCAGTCCCGAGCGTCGGCGTCTCGGTCCTTCCCAAATTGGCTTGTCCGGCGTGCTGGCCAACCTATGCCGGGTTGCTAACGTCGATTGGTCTCGGTTTTCTGATTTCCGTTAGATACCTGCTGCCCCTGACGATTGCGTTTCTCGTCCTCGCTTTGGCGGCGATGCTTTTCAGGGCAAGAGATCGCCACGGGTACGGCCCTTTCCTGCTGGCAGTACTCGCGGCCGGCGGCGTTCTGCTTGGCAAGTTCGCAGGGGATTCCCGGCCCACCGTATACGGCGCGATCGGACTACTGGTAGTCGCTTCGCTCTGGAATACATGGCCTCGTCGGCACACCTCGAACGATGCCGCAGTCGGTTCCAACTGTCGTAAGGAGGAAATCCAATAAATTCTTTAGGAGAACACCATGACCACGAAAAAGAAAATCGAAGTTTTCAGTGCGGGTTGCTCAACATGCAAGGAAACAATCGAACTCGTCAAAAGGATCGCCGGTTCGTCGCACGAGGTCGTGATTCATGACATGCATCAGTCCGAGACAGCGTCCAAAGCGAAGAATTACGGTGTCCGCAGTGTCCCCGCTGTCGTCGTTGACGGCAAACTCGCAGGCTGCTGCGCAGGCCGTGGCCCGGATGAGCATGTCTTGCGGTCCGCGCTCACTTAGGCGTTGCGTATTCGCCGGAACTTTCCCTTCAACAACTTCCGCATCACCGATTTACGCTTCACATCCCAAGCATTCGGTCGGGAGCCGAATGCTTGGTTTCATCGCCATTGATCTGATAAACCGTAGAAACATCTGCCGCAGTTAAGCTTCGTTCGCCTTCATTAATCGCAATTAATCGTGATTCGCGCAGTCGACACTTCATCATCGAAGGGCCGAATTTCCTGAAAATGTTCGCAACTCATTGAATGACAAAGGAGTTGGCTCCCCGGGGAGGATTCGAACCTCCACCATTTCGGTTAACAGCCTTGTGCCTGATTTAATCACAATTGTGCCGGAGCCGAGACAAATCGACGGGAATCAGCAAATTCTAGCTAAATGGGCGTAGTCAGATTTACCATCTCTTTGCGGTCTTTATTCACTTTTTGCCGCCATTCATCACAATTCATATGACACTGGTATGACACTTCAAATCTCCGTCTCGGGGCCAAAAGTTCTTAAATGTGGAAGAAACCGAGCTGAGGGCTTCCATTACTTCCACGGAATGAGATTTAGGCTGGCGGCGATGTTTTGGAGGACGGCGCCGTCTTTGGAAGCGAAAGCTCGGTGGGTGTCGAGGCGCAGCCAGTACATGGGACCGCCGTCGGTACGGAACGCTAGTAACAGCTTTACGACGCGATCTGCGCACACCAGTCCTCCCTTGGCCCCCGTGAGAGTGCCGACGCGAGCCGGGGTAACCTCCTGACGGCCAGAGGGACACTCTTCTCGCCCCAACGCAGCCTGCACTCCTTCAACTGGCGTCTTCCATTCGAGACTGTTGGGTTCACCAAAGACAACGATTTTGCCGTCGCATGGAAGGGAGATCGTGAGGCCTCGTTCCGGGCCGGCTTGGTCGCCCGTCGTGGCCTTCAAATCGCGAGGAATCTCGATCGAATAGCCGAGAGCGGGATTGCGATAGGTGCCTTCAACCCTGCGATAGGTGTTTTCAACGCAATCCACTTTATGGGCGACGACATCGGCGGTTTGCTTCCTTCGAGGAAAGTCCCAGAAAGTTGTTGCTTTTCCGCGCAGCGTTTCGCCCTCAATACTTAGGCGCATGGAACAGGCCACTGAATCCAGTCGTCCAGACTGCTTCAATAATATTAGGTCCCTTGGGAACCCAATACGACCCGCGCTGGATACTCCGAGGAACTCCGGGTGCAGGTCGTAGCAAGTAACCATCCTACTCACTGCAAAGATTTGTATTCGCGGCGGTGGGGTGATGAATTCTTTGTCCTCGCCAAGCCTCAAGTCAGGACGCCAAATCAACGTCTCAAATTCATAGCAGCCTTGGACAGCCTCCCGTTTGATGAGCTGTGACTTCTCTTGATCAGAATCTCGCCCGTCCGGGCGATCTTGTACGGTTCCATTTCTAGCGCTGCACGACCATAGACTGAAAAGCCAACCACCACTGCAATTGTGATGCGCTTCATATTCTCAAATACAGCACAGCTGCGGGTATTCGACAGAACCAAGTGTTGGCGAGGTTCCTGTTGATAATCTTCTATCTGCCATCACGCTAGTCCGACTATGAGGCTTGAACCTACCCGAAAGTTCAGTTGTTACTGACAAATTATCTCCTTCATCGGAAGTTATCCGGAGAGGCTGCGGCGCGTTGCTGGTCTACCCCATCGGCGGTACTCTTGCCTAATGCGGCCCCTTCGGTATTCCATCAACGTCACATTGGACGGGTGCTGCGATCATCGTGCAATATCCGCGGACGAAGACTTGCATCGTCACGCGGTCGAGAACCTCGACCAAGCCGATGCCCTCCTTTTTGGCCGGGTGACTTACGAAATGATGGAGGCAGCGTTTCGGCCGCCGGCGCGGACGGGAGCGCGGCCTGATTGGATGGAACCCTTCGCCCGGACGATCGACGCGGCAAAGAAGTACGTCGTGTCGAGCACCCTGGACCGGGTCGATTGGAACGCGGAGCTCGTGCGCGGGGATCTAGGGAAGGCCGTTCAGCAGCTCAAGCGGGAGTCGGGTAAGGGACTGTTAATGGGAGGCGTGAAGCTCCCGCTGGCATTGGCGGAGCTGGGATTGATCGATGAGTACGAGTTCGTGGTGCAGCCCAGGCTAGCGGGCCACGGGCCGACGTTGTTCGCGGGGCTATCGAAGCGTGTCGACTTGAGGCTCGTGAGTCGGCTGGAGTTCGGCTCGGGGGCGGTGGCGATGCGGTATGAGCCGAGAAGGTAGCCATTGGGCTTGTTAAGCCCGAGTCGGCCGCATCATGGCGCAACTCGGGCCAGGCCTTCCAAAGTCTCGACCAACCTGACCATCGCCAGCAAAAGCCCTATTATAAAGCTGCCAAAATCTAACATCAGCCGCAAAACTAAAAATCTTGAAGAACGTGTAGGTATGACGCCTCTGACCCGCACGACACGTGCTTCACACCTTACGGAAGCAGGTAGGCTCTACTTCGAGAAAGCGGCGCTGGCGTTGAAAGAGCCGGCCGTTGCGGAGGAAATGCCCTGCGACCTTTTTCTCATCTTCGGCCTTGAAGCCCCAATGAATGGCCGCTGGATCAGTCTTCCCTCGCTTTATCCGGAAGAACGCCCTATTGCCATCACCAAATCCCAACAGATCTAGGTGAATGAGTGCCCTGCTCGTCAGAGAAATTTCAACACGGCGGGATTATTGGCGAAATATCGCGATTACGCTCATTGACCCGTTGACCCGGAAGGCCATTGGGTCGTCCTCGCCGAGCCCCGCTCCGTCGAGCTTGGCGAAGGCGGACAGCGTCGGCGCCATGAATAAAGATCAGCCAAACGCCACGCGTGCTTTCTCGTTCCACTTCGGGACGTTCACGCCCTTCACCATGAGCCACAGGCAAAGTGACAATTCTCCGATTAAGGCAAGCACCAGAATGAGGAAGATCGTCCCTGCGTATGCGGGGGCGAGGATGAGCGTGAAGCTATTCACCAGATAGCTCAGACCGGCAATCGCCATCAAAACGCCAAGAGTCCTGGGAAAATAACCCGATCTGAAAAGCAAATACCCATACACCAGACATGCAAAGCCAAAAAATACGAGGTCAATGCCAAAGCCGTAGTCATGCAACCTGAGAGAAATTTTCACTAGAGCGTGTAGCTGATGCGGTTCAAATGCCTTCAGGTAATCTGCGTTCCCCGACAGGAACAATGCCGCAAAAAGACATAGCTTGCTGACGGCTTCAATGGGGAATTCGACTATGTTGAAAAACACCGCAAGCAAAGCAAGATTTTTGTTCACCGGTCTGAGCAATACATACAAGATCAATGTTAGCGCGACCGCACACACAAGCAATATCAGCTCGCCGGCAATACTGATGCGCCACAGCGACTCAGAGGCCAGAATGTTATTGGCTGTGGCTGTAACATCTCCTGACACCACAAGTTTGTCTCTGACGAAAAACTCACTGCTGAAACCGATGACGATGATCATCAGATACAGCACGCCACCGATTCGTGCGTAAACTTGCGGCGAAGTTTCTGTGATCCGTTCCTTCATTGCATCTGTATTCATACTCGTCTCCGATGATCAGCGCGAGATCGTTCGTCGAGTTGACACTCTCAGAGGCTACAAGAATCGGAGCCCGAAAGCCCCACTTTCTGTGTGGGGTGAAAGGTGGGAGCCCAGTGGGCATCGTGCGGGATTAGTCCCGGACTTCTGGCCGGGAATAATTTTCGGATCGCCCTTGATTCGACCGGAATCGAATTGATCTTGTGGCCGTACCGGTTCTCTAGCGTTTCCAGTCAGTTTGGGGACGGTTGCCACGAGGGATTCGTGGTGCAACCGCTTCTGAGCCAGAGGCATTGCGCGCGCGCCAAAGCAGTAGAAAGCATGCAGCAAGAAGGACGGAAGTCACCCCGTCCAAAACTAGCGATTGCGAAGGTGATTGGGTCTGCTTCGACTCTGAATCGACGCTGGCCAAAGAAGGCAAGGCGGCACGACTCGCGGGAGAAAGTGTTGGATCGGGTGGAGCCGGAGGACGTGACCACGAATGGGCTTTGGCTTGATCTCCGAGAGGAGGAAGCACCCCGGCTCCAGAGATTTCAAACCCTGGCCCTTCCCCTGCCTTTAAGTGGTTGGCTGCCTGGACTTGATACCGGCTGTTGCCGGTTGCCAGGATCTCGAAGGCCTGTGAGCGTGACGAGAAACTCATGGTCAGCGGAATCATGACTGCCATCTGCCGTAGTGGATACTCATGCCTTGTTTGAAACGAGGCATGGCCGTCGTACGACACGTCATAATTGAAGGCCAACTTGGTTGCTCCCGGGCGCAAGGGGAAATTCACCGTGTAGTGTCCAGGCTCGCTGGGCACGGCAGCCGCGGAAATCACGACGCCCGTCTCCCCGGGACCTGCCGCCAGGACAGAATCAATCTTGGCATTTGCAGGCAGATACACTTCGAATGTGCGCTGACCCGCCAGCGTCAGGGGCGGCCTAGATTCGTTTTTGAGTTCGACCAGGTCAGAGACGTGAAGCAAGTTTCCGTTGGTTGCGGCACGGAGGATCTCGAGACTACCGGTCAGGCCCCGCACTCGCCGCGCCACGTCGAATACTTGAATGGACAGAGCGTCACCGGCGGAAGCTTGCTGATCATAACTGACTCCCTGGTGAACCACGCGTACCAGGTACGGTTTGTCAGGATATTGAACACTGAGTGCAAACGCCCCTTGTGCATCCGTTTTCGCGCGTGCTTCCTCCTGCATTCCTCGATCTAGCCCGACAAGGATCACCTCATCGCCAGCAGCGGGTTCGCCTCGGCTCTGATTTCGGACCGTGCCGGTGATAGCGTTCGCGCCCACAGCTCCGACTGCAATGAAGGCAAGCGGCACCGCAAAAAAGAGCATCTTCTGTACACAGCATCGGCTGCCGTCCAGACGAGGGTTAATCATTCGTTTACCGCCTCGGCTGCCGAAGATGTCGGCCGGCGTGGCGCGCGTCCGAACATGATGCCGGTTTCTACTTCCACTGGCTTTCCGTCCCGCAAGTATGGTCTGAACCGCCACTGAAACAGGGCATCTGTAATGGCCTTTGCCTGGTCAGGGAAGGCGCTGAGAAAATGAACGTGCTTTACGTTGCCTTCTTTATCGATGATGATCCGGACCGGAACAGGATTGAATCGGCGCTCGGCGAAGACCGGATCAACCCTCTCCATTATGTTTTCGCCGCTTGCGTAATCCTTGATGCACACAGGAACACCATCGCCGCCCCTCCCGGAAATGGGACCAGCCTCTTCGGGCAAGCTCATCTTGTTCATTTCCTGGATGAGGCTTTCCAGCAACTTGGTGTCGCGGCTCGTGAACACGAATTGGACCATGTGGCAGCGGATTTGAGTGGCCAGCACGTGCCAATGTAGCTCGGCCACTGGCGAAACGTACTCAAAGCGGACAAAGGAATGCTTGGCGATCCTCACAAGCGTCGGCGGTTGTTCCACTTTGTACTCCGCGTTCAAATTATCCTTGGTGTTGTTGATCAGCTCCAGCGTGTTCCCGGCCGGTGTGAGCGTGAAAAACAGGTCCTGTGCGGCAATCAAAATAGTGCCTCGGCTTGTTCCCTTGAATGTTTCCGCAGGCCGGATCTGTGCGAGCACGTAGTAACCGCTGTCCGAAGGAGGCGGGCCGGTGTACTTCTCAGTCCAATCCGGGGATAGGGTGTAGGCGAGACCAAAATACGGGTTGGCATAAACATTGTTGGCCATTCTCCCGCCTTCCGGAAGAGCCGTCACCGAATCACTGGCCGTCCACCAGGCGCCCTTAACCAGTATGGCCTCTCTCGGCAGCTTTCTTGGTTGCGGATTGTCGGAAAAGTCGCCTCCGCCCTGAGGGGCGCTCTGCGCCCGGGCAAGCAGCGATACGGATAAAGCAAGGAGCACCAAGGAAATCGAGAATTTTGTATACATATTCAGAGCGCCGATGTTTCAAAACGGAAAAACTGGGCGAGACACTTTCGTGTCTCGCCCAGAGCAGTCGCGATAACAAATTACAGCGAGCGCAGGAAGTTCAGAATATCCTGCTGCTGGCTAGATGAGAGGTTTTGGTCGAAGATCGCCTCCACGGTGGAGGCTTCGCCTCCGTTGCTCTCGTGTGCCTCGATAGCACAGAGCAGGTCGCTGCAACGGCCGTCGTGCAGGAAGAAGATGCGCTGTCCCAGCCCCCACAGAGGAGCCGTTCGGAACTGGTCACCGCCTGCGCCACCTTGGGAGACGTTGTCCGCTAGCGTTGCCCCCATGTGATGGATCTCAATGTCGGAGAACAAGTTGGCAGTAGCGTTGCCCAAACCAGCCGTTAACTTAGAGGGCTGGGTGGTGAGCGACGGCGTATGGCAAATGGCGCAACCCACGGTGCTAAAAAGCCTGCGACCGTTAGCGATAGAGGTTGCTCCTCCCGGCGAGGTAGTGGAGGGTGTGGGCTGGTCCAGGAACTGCATGAAGGTATTGAACAGCCCGACGTCGCTGGTGACGGTGGAAGCGCTGGTGCCATCGGAGTGGGTAATGTCCTCGGGGTAGCCGATCCGGGCGAGGTTCAAGCAGCTGGCTGGAAGCCCACTTCCCAATTGGTCCTCACCCGGCAGCGGGCGATCTTGCGTAAACAGTTCGTTGGAGATGCCCATCTCCACGTTGTAGGCCTCGCCAGCGAAGATCATCAGCGACTTGTTCTGGGCCTTCCAGCCAAAACGGCTGATCGTGCCATCGTTGCCGTTGTGATTGAAGGTACCGCTGATGCCGACACCATTGTTTGCCTGGGCCGCGTGATTGGCCAGCAGGGTTGAGTCGTCAATGTTTGCCATCAGACCCGTGCCAAACGTGGGTGTGGGAATGCGGAAGATGATGTTGTTTGTCGCCCTTGCAGCATTGAAGCTGGGCTGTTGCAGGCTGCAGGCACCGGAATCAGCGCGGCCGGAGACGGTGAACAGGTCTTCTACTCCCCCGTTGGGCGCGTTGGGGTTGGGATTACCGAATTGGTCAAAGAAGAACGGGAACCGTGCTTCGCGCACCGGACCGTTGGCCAGGACGAAATATGGGATGGTGTTAGTGCTGCCATTCACGACCCCGTTGGCGATCACCTGGCTTTGGGGGTTCGGCCCGACATTGGGGAAGATACCGGAGGCCGGGCTGGTTCCGCCCGGGGCGGGTTGCGAATGGCATGCCCCACACGAGTCCAAGTTGAACCGTGGTCCCAGGCCTGGGTTATCGCCAGTAACGGTTTGGTGTTCGTTGAACTGCGCGAGTCCTGTTTGAAAGAAAGCCAAGTCGTTTGCATTGGCGGTGACGGAGGCGAGCGGCCGGCCTGCGTTCACTCCAGTGTTGCTGCGTACTCCTGGATCGGTTTGAGCTAACGCTATTCCCGGAAAGAACAGCGCCGTAAGAAATCCGAGAACCGACGCGACCTTTTTTGTTTTCATTCTTGGTCTCCTTCGCTTGAGAAGCGCACCATCCCCCCTCTTGGCGCACTTCTAGACATCCATAGGTCTAGCAACCGAGGAGTCTCTCGCCGGATGTGAGCTATTGCTAGACGCTACCTGTGCGGTAGAGTAAGTTATTTACTACTCGCCGCGCGGGAACTACAAGTGCAAGGAATTAGCATTGGCTGTCATTTGTTAGCATTTCGTGTAGTCGCTTTTCCGGTAGTGCGCCGGAGATTGCGCAAAGCGTCGTTCGAACGCACGGATGAAGCTGGAAGCATGTTCGTATCCAATGGCGTGGGCAATTTCCTTGACGCTCATGTAGGTGCTCGCTAGAAGGTGCGCTGCTCTCTGAAGCCTTTGTTCGTTTAACCACTCGCCCATGGAAACGCCGGTCTGGTGCTTGAACAGTCGCTGGAGATACGAAGGGCTCAGGTGGAATTCGAGGGCCAGGTTGCGTATTGTGAAGGTCGTCCCCGTTTCAACCATCCGAAGGATCTTTCGCACACGCGCTTCGGGCTTTTCAGGCGCGAATGGAAGAGGTGGGCCAGGCGTGGGGATTGGCGAGGCCACATCGGGAGTAGTGACGTTTGCACGATTCCTTCTTGAAAAGCTGACACGAGGATTCGAAGTGCGCACAAGGACCTCCGCTAGGAATCGTCTCGTACGTTGTATGCGCCTGGATTGGCTTGAAGGTATCTGAGTGAGACCTGTTTGTATGGGGCCCAAGCGTTAGACTGTCAGGTTTGATTATCGTGGTCCGAAGGGCGACGGCGGCCGCATTGAAGTTTTGGCCTGCGCACGGACCAGCAATAGCAAGGGCCATCGCCAATCCTGTGAGCGTGCGCAGGCAGACTCTCGGTTCTCTCGACCACATCCCGTAGTCCTCCGAGTCGCGAAGAATGGATCGGAAATTGAGCCTGGGCACCGGCAGGAATCAGGGGAGGGACCCTCTCTTCCGGAGTGGAGGGAAAGTATAGAAAGGCGGAGTGCTTGTCAATGGTACTAGGCCCGCAGCCGGGAGCCTACATAATAGTCCTGTCCACAAACGGGTTCGGGATGGTGACGAACCTGGATTCCCGGTGGGCCGGACAAGTGGCCGTCGCTGGCCAGAAATGGGGTTGGAGGAAGTTGGCGGGATTAGTCGGCTAGTGTTTACCGGAGACTCAGGAGGGTCCAATCCGCGATTATGGTCGGATGAAACATCCGGCAGCAATCCAAATCGCGGGGCATCAATCGGTCGAAAAAATATCGACCATTCGGTTACGAACCGAAGGGGTCTGTCCTTTCGACAAACGTTTTCGCAGAAAACATTGGGTTTTTGCACGATTCGTGTCGGTTCGCTTGTCGAGAATTCCGGGACGCGTACTACGTTTTTACTACGGTCGCCAAAGACTGAAAAAGAGCAGCCGCTAATTCATTGATTGAAAGGAAGTTGGCTCCCCGGGCTAGATTCGAACTAGCAACCCTTCGGTTAACAGCCAGCAGAGTATTTTAATCACGATTCGCCGGAGCTAAGCTAAACCGAGGAAAGCTAACGAATTGCAGTGAAATCCAAGGAGTCACTTCCTCAGTTTTCGTTCACCCTTTATTCGCTTTTTGCCGCCGTTCTCCACAATTGATACTACGTCTGTACTACGTTTGCGCGGACATCAGCCGCGGGAGATACCTTCCCCCAACGGCGCCAACTTCGCCGAACCGATCGCCGACCATCCCGGAGTTGATTGGTTCGATGCACACTAGCGCGTTTTGTCGGTACTAACCCGACCGGCGAGCTGATAACTGTCGCGGCCCGCTCCGGATCTCGCTGGAGGCTGACCCTTTGCGGCGGCCCAGAAGAAACATGGTTCAAGCAACGTGCAGGAGGGCAAACGGTTGTAGAATCTTTGCCATTTTCGAAATCAAAAACAAAATCTCGGGTAGAATCGTCCTCGCGCGCCGAGTTTCGCTAGTGCGTCACGGACGCTTCGCGCCTTCTTAGAAGGTTTCCCAACCGGAGCCTCATTATGCCTTCCACCGACAAACTCGACACTCACCACAAAGCCCTCACCCTGAATCTTGATCCATCCACCTTCGGTTCCTTCGCCGAAATCGGCGCCGGACAGGAAGTCGCCCGCTGGTTCCTTGTAGTAGGAGGCGCTTCCGGCACGGTGGCCAAAACTATTTCCGCCTACGACAAGGAAGTCAGCGATGACCTCTACGGCTCCGGATCGCGCTACGTATCCAGAGAGCGACTCGAGGCGATGCTGGACCACGAATGGACCGAGCTTCTCTCGCAATTAGCCGAAACCCGTGGGCCGCAAACTCGCTTCTTCTCGTTTGTTGATACCGTCTCCGCGCGTAACTTCGCCGGAACCAACGACCCCCATGGCTGGATCGGTCTCCGGTTTCAGTTGCAGCCCGGCGGCCCTCCTAACGACGTCCTACTGCACATCAATATGCTCGATCCTTCCAATATCCTCCAGCAGGAAGCCATCGGTATTCTGGGCGTCAATCTCATCTACACCGCGTTCTATGCGTTGCAAACCAAGGAATCATTTCTGGAAGGCTTGGCGCAAGACGTCGTCGAGGAGCGAATCGAGATCGACTATGTGGATCTTCGCGGGCCAGCGTTCGAGAGATGGGATCGCCGTACCTTACTAGCCCACTTGGTGAGTGCGGGACTCGCCGACGCTGTATTTTTCCCCTCCAAGGGCCCCACCGTTCCCCCTACTGAGGCTCTCTACAAGAAAGCCGTCGTTCTTGCGCCGGGGTACTTTGGCCACGTGGATCCAGGTCACATGCAAGTTCACGCGCGATTGTTGGCTTCGGCTATTCGGGAACTTCGGAACGAACTGGGCGAAACAAAGTCGGCGCCCGCTGGCTTTTTTTGCCTGACAGCTGCTTCGTTCACGCCGAACGAACCGGCTCCGGAGATCCCCGACTTACTTCATCGCATCGATGCACTTCTCGCCTCTGGCGGCGACGTGCTGCTTTTTCGCCAACGAGAGCTCTACCATATGACGGCTCTCGTGAATCGCTTCACAAGAGCACCCCTGCGTTTCGTCGCAGGTCTTTCCCTGATCATTCGAGCGTTTGAGGACCTTTACGGCAATCTCGAAGGCAGACGTCTCGAGGCCCTCGGGCGTCTCTTCGCCCAGAACGTCCGCATCTACGCTTATCCGATGGCCGCCACCGATCTGCAGGAATGGCTGAAGAGTGCTTCCACTACTGGTTGGGAATGGAGTGAGACGAATGGATGGGTTTCTGCCACCCAGCTGCGTCACGCGCCGCCTCTCGGGCACCTGTTCGCCTATCTTCTCGCCAGCAACTTTCTTGTCCCTATGCAAGTGCCCGCGGCCCTAAGCGCCGACGCTTGACCGCCACCTGATTGCACATGCTGCCGGAGGGATGGCGTGCGAATCTCCCGACCTTTCTAGGTCTCAAACAGCCAGGTGATGGTCGCATTTATCTCGAAAAACGGTTCGCTCTCCCGAATTTGCGTTGAATCGCGTCATTGCCCAGCTGCGTTAGTTCTGAGTGTCAGCTAGTGAAACGGAAGCGGGTCACTCAGATCCTCTGCAGGACGGAGCGCTGTTAGGAGCTTCGAACAGTGACTTGCTGCTTTAAGGCAGATATTGGGGTGATGAGATCGAAGACCAAAGCAAGACGCACGATTGCCCCGAGATAAAGTAGCCAGTACGGATTATAATCCGCGCTGTCCACTTGCACTCCTCCTTGGACGCGGAAAGGACTGTCTCCATGATTCGCCTACTCTTGTTTTGCCTTCTGGTGGGGAGCAGTGTCTCCGCTCTTGCCCAGGATTCAGCTCCGCCAGAATCCGTGCTCACACTAGAGCAAGCCGTCAACATCGCACAGGCCAACAATCGTTCCGTAAAGAACGCCCAATTATTCGCCTCCATTGACGATGATCAGATCGCCGAGGCGCGAACGTATCGTTTTCCATCTATCAATCTCTATGCGCTCGGCTCTCAACTTTTAACGCCCGTAAATTTCACATTTCAGCAAGGGGCGTTCGGCACTTTTCCGGGCATCGGACCTGTACCAGCAACTAACACTCAGATTCACACACCGCTGCGGCCGACTTTCTATGCGTTGACGCAGTTTTCTCAGCCGCTTTCCCAGCAATACAAATTTGGATTGAACATTAAGCAAGCCAAGTTGACCAAACTAGTTGATGAGCAAAAGCTGCGTGCGCAGCAGCAGTCAGTAACCAGCCAGGTGAAACAGTCGTACTACGCCATTCTGCGGACGCAAAGCTCACTTGCTTCCAGCGAAGAAAACCTCAAGTTCGATCGGGAACTGGATCGCACGACCGAACAGTACTTGGCGGAGAAGACTGCCCTCAAGTCAGACAGCATGGACGTAAAGGCGAGAATCGCGCAGGAGGAATACAACAACCTGACGCTGCGCAACTCGCTCGCGAGTCAAAAAGAGCAGTTGAATGATCTCCTTGGGCGCGACATTCGAACAGACTTTTCAGTCGCTGAAGTGCCCGAGGCCACCACTATCGAAGCCAGTCTGGATGCGGCCCAGGCTCAAGCACTGTCCGCGCGGCCAGAGCTGGCCGAAGCTCGCTTGGCCGTGCAACAAGCGGAACTGAACCGCCGCATCACCAAAACGCAGTACATACCGGACGTGAGCCTCGCCGTGACCAACCTCTCACTCACAAATATCAATCTCTTGCCATCTTACGTGGCTACCGCTGGCGTGCTGGTCAGTTGGGATCCAATTGATTGGGGGCGCAGGAAGCACGAGCTTGCCGCTGCCAGCAAGACCATCGAACAGTCGAAGAACAGCGCGAACGAGACGGAGGCGCAGATCCTGGTGGAGGTGGCCGCCAAATTCCGGAAGCTCGGCGAAACTCGAGCGCTCCTGCACGCGACCACACTCCAGCGCGACGCGGAGCGCGAGAAGCTTCGCGTGGTCATGAACCAGTTCGAACAAAAGACTGCGCTTTTGAAGGATGTCCTCCGGCAGAAAATGTCCTTGGAAACCGTCACCAACCAGTATAACCAAGCTTTGCTGTCGTTCTGGACGGCGAAAGCCGACTTCGAGAAATCTTTGGGTGAGGAGTAGCACATGCCGAAGAGTCTGAAGCGAATCCAAGTGCGTTGGGATGGCATTCTTGTCCTGGCTCTGTTGGCAGTTGCTGCGCTCTCCTCAAGTTGTAGCCATGACACCACCACGACTCCACCGACACCAGTACGCGTAACCTCCGTCGGCACCTTCGAAGGAAGCGGCGGAATCCGCTACTCGGCGAACATCAATGCCTTCACCCAGGTGACTCTCTCATTCAAATCCGCCGGATACGTGGACAACATCGCGCAACGCAAGGGAGCTGACGGGCGTATCCGTGTGCTGCAGGTGGGCGACCCGGTAACGCAGGACGAAGTGCTGGCACACATTCGCGAAGGCGATTACCTGGACAAACTGAATTCAGCAAAGGCTCAACTCGCGCAAGCCCAAGCTGCTTACGACAAAACGCAGCTGGATTTCGAACGTGCCTCCAAACTCCTTTCCAGCGACAGCTTGACCAAGGCCCAATACGACACGGTCAAAGCTTCGTTCGACTCTGACGCGGCAGGGCTGGCGAATGCCAAAGCAAATTTGCAGCTTGCGACTACCGCGCTAAACGACTGCTCGCTAAGGTCACCAATCAACGGGTGGGTCGTGGAGCGCGACGTCGAAATCGGTGCTTTGGCAGCAACCGGAACGCAGGCATTTATCGTTGCCGATACGCATCTCGTGAAGGCAGTTTTCGGTGTTCCCGATACAACCGTCCAGTCCGCGAAATTAGGAACGCCGCAAACCGTTAACACGTCCTCCTTACCTGGCGAGTTCCACGGAAAGATTACTGCCGTCTCTCCGTCAGCGGACCCCAAGAGCCGGGTATTCTCCGTCGAAGTCACCATTCCCAACGGGGATAACCGGTTGAAGCCGGGGATGGTCGCAACGTTGTCCGTGGGCGCCGGCAAAATAGAGCAGCCCACAACAGTTGTTCCCTTAAGCGCGGTTGTCCGTTCCAGCAAACATGCCGACGGGTTTGCGGTATTTGTGATTGAGGACCAAGGTGGAAAAAGTTTCGCTCACGAGCGAGTTGTTGAAATTGGAGACACGCTCGGCAACATGATCAGCGTCACGCAGGGCTTGAAGGTTGGGGAAAACGTAGTTGTCGTTGGCGGTACGCAGATCAAAGACGGCGATGAGATTCGTGTGATTCCTTGAAGCGCTCTACTTGTGGGAGAGCGACATATGGCTCATAGAACCGATGCTGACATCATCGAGAAGACTCACAATACCGCTCGTTTCTTCGTTGAGCACAGGCACATCGCGTGGGTTCTCCTGATCGCCACGGTCTTGTGGGGGTGGTATGGATACAATGCGATGCCGCAGCGGAAAGACCCCGACCTCCCTGTGCGCGTCGCGGTCGCACTCACTCCCTGGCCCGGAGTCAAAACACAGGAAGTAGAACAGCTAGTGACGCGGCCCATCGAAGAAAAAATTGCGGAGAACTCTTATATCCACCCCGCTACCGCAGCGGACTATGGCATCAGGTCGATCACTCTGCCGGGCCTTTCGATCATTTACGTACAATTGGCTGAAAATGTCGCCGACACCAAAAAACAGTTTAGCGACATCAACCTGAAACTCAATGCGTTGAATAACCAGCTTCCTCAGGGCGCGGGCCCCATCCAGTTCCAGAGTGATTTTGGAGACACTGCGGCGCTGATGCTTACGGTCGCCAGCCCTCGGTTGGACGAAGTGGAGATCGCCATTCGCTCGCGCAGTGTTCAGAAAGCCATTGAAGAAGCGCGCCGGTCAAAGCCAACCAAATCAACCGATCCCCGCGTCGGCGCGGTGTATTGCTTCCCTGAGTCGGTCTCTCCCGATGCGGTGCGCCGGGGCTTCAGCTCCTTCACCCAGCTTGCCCAGCAAGACGGGGTGTTTCGCGAGGTTCGGTTATTTGCCGGCCCCGGCTACATTGGGCTCGACGGATCTTCATCGCGCAGCGACGCTCAGATTCAAAGCTATATCGACTCGTACATTCGCGAGCGTCTGCGCGCTTCGGAGCTTCACCCCGATGCCTGGGGCCCTGTTTTGATTCGCGATACCAACGAAACGCCGAAGAAAATGGCTGCCGTCGCAGGTGATAAGTACAGTTATCGGGAATTGGATGATTTCACCGACCTGATGGCCAGGACCATGATCGGCACACCACAGGCCTCCAAATACCAGCGCGCGGGCGTTCTGTCTGAGCAGGTATACCTCGACTACTCGCAGGAGCGCCTTGCGAACTACGGCGTTCAACCTTCCAAGCTTCAGAGTCTCCTCCAAGCCCGGAACATAGCGCTTCCCGGCGGGTCCCTCGAAATTGGCCAGAAAAATGTCATCATTGACCCGTCCGGCGAGTTTAAGTCGGCGAAGGCCATCGGCGACGTGATTATTGGCACCTCCTCATCCGGCAGTCCCGTCTATCTGCGCGACCTGGTGGAGATCAGTCGAGGCTATCAGAGTCCCGCCAAGTTTCTGAACTACTACAACTGGCGCGACTCGGAAGGAAAGTGGCAGCGTAGCCGCGCAGTGACCGTCGCTGTTTTCATGCGGTCGGGTGAACAAATCAGTCAGTTCGGCAAGAACATTGATGAAAAGCTCGCCGCGGTTCGCCAAATCTTGCCCGCGGACCTGATGATCGTGCGAACCTCTGACCAGCCGCGCCAGGTGAAAGAAAACATTGATCTCTTTATGGACGCACTGTACGAGGCCATCGCCCTCGTCGTCCTGGTTTCCCTACTGGGATTCTGGGAATGGCGCTCCGCGCTGCTCATGGCGATTTCGATTCCTATCACCTTGGCGATGACCTTCGGCTTTGCCTACGTCTTGGGCATCGATTTACAGCAGGTGTCCATCGCAACGCTGATTATTGCCCTAGGCTTGTTGGTTGATGATCCCGTCGTCGCGGGTGACGCCATAAAACGCAGCCTGGCTGAAGATCATCCGAGCATCGTATCTGCGTGGCTAGGGCCCACGAAGCTGGCCACGGCCATTATGTTTGCCACCATCACCAATATCGCGGCGTATCTGCCCTTCCTCATGCTCACGGGTAATACAGGAAGCTTCCTCTACAGCTTGCCGATCGTGATGGCGTGTGCGCTGGTCTCTTCTCGTCTTGTTTCCATGACCTTCATCCCGCTCCTTGGCTACTATTTACTGCGCCGCGGCGATAAACCAGAGCCCTCCGTTGAAGAGAGGCGGCAGCGCGGGTTCACGGGACTCTACGCGCGCGTCGCCACCTTCGCGATCGAACATCGATGGAAGGTCCTCATTGGATCGTTCGCTTTTCTTCTCCTCGGAGTTGTTGTAGGAAAACAGCTGCGGAGTCAATTCTTCCCCGATGATGTCCAGTATTGGGCAACAGTGGACATTTGGCTGCCGAATGATGCGCCCCTTTCCGCCACGAACGAGGTCACCCAGCAAGCGGAATTAGCTATACGCCAATCCGCAGAGGCCTATGGGCGCCAACATCCGAGCAAAGACGGAAAGCCCCGGCAAGTCTTGCACTCGCTGACATCGTTCGTGGGCGGTGGCGGGCCGCGGTTCTGGGTGTCTGTCTCGCCGGAAATCCAGCAGCTGAATTACGCCCAGATCATCCTTCAGGTGGACGACAAAGAGGATACGCCGACGTTAGTCGCGCCAATACAGGCCGCCGTCAGTTCAACGGTGCCCGGAGCCCGCATCGAAGTCAAGCAACTTCAGACCAACCCTGTCGAGCAACCCGTTCAGATTATGATTTCTAGCCAGGCGGATGTCGCTTCCGATCGAGAGCCGGAGGACATCCGAACACTCCGAGCCCTCGCGGCGAAAATCGAGGACATTTTTCACGCCGTTCCACGAGCTGCTCGCGTACACAACGACTGGGACCAGGAAAGCACGACCGTCAGGCTGGTGATCGACCCGGATCGCGCGAATCTTGCGGGCGTAACCAACTCGGATGTGGCTTCTTCGACCACCGCTGCCCTAAGCGGCATCAACGTTGCCACTCTCCGCGAGGGACAAAAACAGATTCCCGTTGTAGCACGTTTGCGCATTGAGGAAAGGGCGCAACTTTCCGATATCCAGAACCTTTACGTATATTCGGCACAGAGTACGCAGAAAGTTCCGCTCGTTCAAATTTCCTCGATTAAGAATGATCTGGAATCACAGAGGATTCGGCGGCAGGAGCATTTCCGCACCATCAGCGTGGAGTGTACTCCCGCTGCCGGCGCTCTCTCCTCGGAAATCCTGAGCGCCGCAATGCCAAAGCTCTTAGCCTTCCAGGCGTCGCTTCCCCCAGGCTACAAAATGATTATCGGGGGCGAAAATGCCAAGCAGGTCGAAGGCTTCCGGAATCTTGCGGCTGTCATGGCAATTTCTATCGCTGCGATTTTTCTTGCACTGGTGTTGCAGTTCAATCACGCCGTCAAGCCGCTCCTGGTCTTTGCGGCTGTGCCCTACGGAATCATGGGCGCTTTGCTTGCTCTGTTTATCACCGGAACGCCGTTCGGTTTCATGGCATTCCTGGGAATTGCCAGCCTGATCGGCGTCATCGTCAGTCATGTAATCGTGCTCTTCGATTTCATCGAGGAAATGCACGAAAAGGGCGAGCCCCTGGAACGTGCGCTGGTCGACGCGGGGATCGTCCGCCTCAGGCCAGTGTTGATTACCGTCGGCGCTACCGTGCTAGCTCTCTTTCCGCTCGCGTTGCACGGTGGGCCTTTGTGGAAACCTCTTTGTTATTCGCAGATTGGCGGGCTTGGCGTGGCTACCTTCATCACCTTGTTGCTCGTGCCCGTTTTCTACAGCATTTTTGTTCTCGATTTGAAGCTCGTTAAGTGGGAAGGGCCAACCGAATAGGGAGCGACAAACTGCAAGTTTTACATGTCCTGCTCGACCCTGCCTGAAGGCGACTAGGGTTTGAACGCGATCGTGAAAAGGACTGAACGTGAGGCAACGGGGTGACCGACTCAGTTTTCCTGGTTGTTGACAGCGACGCCGCCGACCTCGCGGCATTCGCCAGCGCGTTGACCTCTCGTTACGCAAGCGAATACGAGGTCCGCACGGCCGTTACTGCGAGTGAGGCACACGCGACCCTGACGGCACTCTCCGTCCCAGGCATCACCGTCGCCATGCTCATCGTCTCGCGGGACTTGGGGGACGCAGACCTCCTCTTGCTCTTGCAACGTGCTCGTGAGCTCTTTCCCAGCGCACGGAGGGTTCTAAGCGCGCGATACCTTGATCCTTCGGCATTCGACTTTATTACTGGAGCGATGCGGACGGGACGGATCGACTACTTCCTCTACAAGCCCTGTGAACCTGTGGTCACACGGCTCTACCCCGTTGTCGACGATCTTCTCGGAGGCTTGCGCCCGACCAGGCAGGAGCGCGGATTCGAGGCGATTCGGATCATCGGCGAGCAGTGGAGTCCGCGCTCCCACCAATTGCGCGACATCTTGGAACGTACCACGGTCCCCTTTGGGTTCTACGATAGCGAGTCGGAAGAAGGTAGGCGGATGCTTGCCCAGGCTGGCGTGGACGGATTACGTTTACCCGTGCTCTCCTTTTACTCCGGCGCTGTGCTCGTCGACCCAACCAACGAGCAGACAGCGGCGGCGCTAGGCGCCAGGACCACGCCGGAACCTGGGCTCTACGACGTGGCCATCGTGGGGGCTGGCCCAGCTGGGCTCGCGGCCTCGGTCTACGCCGCATCCGAAGGTCTGCGCACAGTCCTGCTCGACCCAGAGACCATTGGTGGCCAGGCTGGAACGAGTTCCCGCATTGAGAATTACCTCGGCTTTCCACGGGGTATAAGTGGAGGGGAGCTTGCGCACAGAGCTTTTGAGCAGGCACAGCGGTTCGGTGTGTCCGTCGTCTTCACCAAGGCAGCCACCAGACTGCGCGCAGACGGGATGCGGATCATCGCGACCCTTTCTGACGGTGCGGAGATAGAAAGCCGGACAGTTGTCATCGCAACTGGTGTGGCCTACCGCCGCTTGGACGTACCTAGCCTCGAGCGTTTCGCGGGAGCTGGCGTTTTCTACGGCGCCGCCATGAGCGAAGCACCAACTTGCACAGGCGAAG
The DNA here is from genome assembly GCA_003224085.1 of Acidobacteriota bacterium. Lineage (GTDB taxonomy): Bacteria > Acidobacteriota > Terriglobia > Acidiferrales > UBA7541 > Acidiferrum. The sequence continues at coordinate 21,782 of QHYK01000123.1, forward strand.
AGGTTCTTATCGTGGGCGCCGGCAACTCAGCGGGACAGGCGGCTATACATCTGGCGCGGTTCGCTTCGCGTGTCACGATGGTCGTGCGCGGCCAGTCTCTTGCTGCAAGCATGTCCGATTACCTCATTCGCCAGATTGGCGCGCTTTCCAACATCGACGTGCGACTCGGGACTTGGGTAGTGGACGGCCATGGTGATAGACGCCTCGAGGCGGTCACTGTCGAACGCGCCGATGGTAAGCGCGAGAAATTGTGCGCCGCCGGTCTGTTCGTTCTCGTCGGGGGCACGCCCCATACTCAATGGCTCGCGGGCACCATCGAAATGGATGCCAAGGGATACATCCTGACCGGACGCGACTTGCTCCGCTCCGGCCATCCGCCCAGCGGGTGGAGGCTCGAGCGTGAGCCTTTTCTCTTGGAGACGAGCATGCCGGGAGTGTTCGCTGTCGGCGACGCGCGCTGCCGCTCCGTCAAGCGCGTCGCATCTGCAGTGGGAGAGGGCGCCACTGCGATCCAGCTTGTCCATGAGTACTTGCGCGCAGCATGATCGCCGCAAAGTACAGACTCTTCAGCGCCGAACCGAAACTAGTAAGTTCCCGAGATACGCGCACCGAGGAAGCGGGCCGTACTCGGCATTTCGATTTGGTCGCCACGCGATAAGTCCCGGATGGTTGGCTACCGAAAGCTATCCGGCTTCGACCGCGGGATTAGTCCTGCGAAGCCCTAGTGTTGTATCGGAAGCGCGATGAAACAGGGGACGCACGAGCTTGGCGTGTTTGCGCGCTTTCGATACAACGACTTGAACCAAGCCGCCCGGGTTTGCGGCGGATGCGGGCCCTATGGAAATTGAATGGAGTGGAGGGGTGGCGTACAGGTGTGTTGGGGTCGTGCGACGGAGCACAACAGCTGACACGATGGGTCGCAAAGTTGGCTATGACGAAAGAATGTTGTGAAGAGAGTGCCTGCAGAAGCCGGAGGAAGAAATTTGGTCGGCGATAAGTCAAGAAGCGACGGACCGTGCCGAAACACGCGAAGGATTCGAATTGGAGAGAGTCGCTTCATGCCGCAGCCGTGAGCACCGGTGGAGAACGAAGTTGGATTTCAGCAGCGGTGAGTCTTTCGACGATAATCATCGGCCCACCACACTTGGGGCAGCGCCAGAGATCGCTCGCGTTGTTGGCGCCCGACCTGTCTTGTTCGGTCGGCGGAGTTGCAGCTGAGCCGAGCAGTTGAAAGCAAAGTGGCAAGGTGGTGGCACGTTTGCGATTGGCTAGGAAGCCGAAGTTCCGGATGCGCACGAACCCTTCGGGGAGCAGATGCAACAGGAAGCGGCGTAAGAACTCATCGAGCGATAAGGTTATTAACTTCTGTTCGTTGTTGTGAGCGGAATCACGCCAACGAAACGTGACCTTGCCGTCAGCAAATGAGATCAGGCGATGGTTGGATATCGCCACGCGATGGGTATAGCGGCCCAGGTAGTGGAGCACATGTTGTGGGCCGCCGAATGGCCGTTTTGAGTAGACCACCCAGTCCTTTCGGAACAGCGGTCTCAGCCACGAGGAGAACGTCTTTGGCTGAGCCAGGGGCGCCAGGTCTCCATGGAATTGCAATTGGCCGTCGCGAAAGGCGCGCTTGAGAGCCGCAACAAACTTGCCGCGAAAGACGCGACTGAGCACCTTGACGGGAAGAAAGAAGGCGTAGCGAGTTTTGATCCAGTGCCTGTGATCAGGGGAGAGTCCGCCGGCAGGAACCACGCAATGGACATGCGGGTGAAGTTCGAGTTTCTGACTCCAGGTGTGCAGCACGCTGAAGAAGCCGATCTCCGCGCCGAGATGTTTGGGATCGCGAGCGACTTCGAGAAGCGTTTCCGCACTGGCGCGAAACAGGAGATCGTAGATGACCTTCTTGTTCTGCAAGGCCAGTGGTGCCAACTCGCGAGGCAGCGTGAAGACCACATGGACGTAGCGCGTGGGGAGAAGCTCCTTTTGACGCGCTGCGAGCCAGCGGTCGCGCGCCCCGGCTTGACACTTCGGGCAGTGCCGGTTGCGGCAAGAATTGAACGAGATAGCACGATGTCCGCAGCGAGTGCATTCATCGAGATGTCCGCCGAGCGCGGCGGTGCGACACCGCGCAATGGCTAGCAGCACTTTGACATGCTTCCAGCTGATCCACCTACGGCTTCGTTCGATGAATGCGTCTCCTGCAGCGCGGACCAGATCGGCCACCTCCAGCGGTGGCCGGCTCACCTACTGGTCCTGTGGTGATTCGTCTTTCAGCTTTAGCGAGTCCAGAGGACTGGCGGTCGCGTTCAGACGACTTTGCGAGAGATGCAGATAGAGAACATGTGCTGCAGCACATGTTTGGTATTGTGTGCAGTGGAGCGTTATGTAGAGTCGCTGCAGTAAGTGCTTGCCGCTCAGTTGATTCCTCTTGGATCACAGCACATAAGATTTCATGATGCACTCCTCGGCGGCCATGGAACCGCCGCATTTCAGAGGAGGTTCGTCATGGAACAAACCCATTGTCCAACTTCGGAAAACT
>QHYK01000004.1 GCA_003224085.1 Acidobacteriota bacterium
TCGGCTCGGGTGAAACCTACTTCTTGCCGGATGCCGCTTTGGCCATTCCGCTGACTTTCACGAGGATTTCTTCCTCGCGGAGGATCAGGTACTCCTGGTCATCGATCTCGATCTCGCTGCCGGTGAATTTGCCGAACAAGATCCGGTCACCGACCCTCACGTCGAGCGGGATGCGCTTGCCCTTTTCAATCTTGCCGGCCCCGATGGTCATTACTTCGCCCTCATGAGGTTTTTCTTTCGCCGTATCGGGGATTATGATCCCGCCCTTCGCGGTTTCTTTCTCTTCCAGCCTGCGTACGAGGACGCGGTCATGCAGAGGGGTGATATTCACAGTCATTTCTTTGGCCTCCGTTCAATCCATTCCAAAACTGGAACAATCAACTTTTTGTGGTTCCAGGCCAACCCTACGGGCGAAAAATCTTCCGATTCTTCTGCCGCGCCACTTCCAGGTCGTCTACTTGCTTTTTCTGACGCTCGGCTTCTCTTTGCGGGCCCTCTTGCTCCTCTACTTTCACCGCCTCCACAATGGCAAGCTCAGCGGCTTCATTGATCCGCTTGGAGTAAATGATGAGCCCAAGACGATCGGTGAAGGAAGAGCGGACGAGATTGAAGGAATATTGTGCATCCTCCCAAGACGCGACAAGCTTTTGCCTCACGTCATACCGGTCGTTTGTCGCGAAGTCGATCGCCAGCGCAATATATGTTGCCGGGCCGTATTTCGCCGAAATGGATTTCACCATGTCCTCCTTAGTGAGCCCTGCGGTGGAGGTTTGATTGTAAGCCACAGAAATCTTGTAGAGTTCGCCGTTGTAGAGGGAGAAAAGAATCTGTTCGACGGTATCAGATTGGTAGGAAACCCCGGGAAGGGTCGGCGGCCACCAGGTCAGTTCCTGCATCAGCGCTGGACGCCCGTGAACCACCTTTACATCGGCCACCCTTTGTTCCGTGCGCTCCAGCACTTTGGTCAAGCTCATTCCGAGCGTGAAGTGCCGATACTTGGAAAGATCCTGTGCACGGAGCAATGGCGCCGCGAACAGCAAAACAACAAGACAAAGAATCGAGCTGCGCATCGTTTTCATTTTCAGATCTCCCACGAATCCCTAAGAACTTGAAATCAGAGCCATATATTGCCTTGTTGCCACTTCTGCGTGAAGCCGTTCCCCACCGCTACCCAGCCCGGATTCTTGCGTAGCGGCAACAGGCATTCTCAAGACAAAATCCTTTGCAGGGACTAGGCCAACACCTTGCTTGATATGTCGGGAATGGGCGGTAACACTCATGAAAGGAATGCCGAGGAACCGTTTCGAAACGACTTTCGTAATCTCCAGAGAGTTAAACTTCTGCCCTTCCTGCTTCGCCAGAACACACTTCACTGCCCTGCGCAGCGTTCGCGGCTGGTTGCGACCCAAGACAGTGGCTCTTATTTCACCGGCCAGGTAGAAAAAATTCCAATTCACGCCCTCGATGTTTCGAGCCAGCGTAGAGCGATCAAGACTCTTGACGACTCTCCACCCAGGCAAGAAGGCTTCACTTTCGATCGACAGGTTCGCCGGCAAACGTGTGTCTTCCCTGATCAAAATGGTCCCTGCACTATTGGTGTCTGACATTTGAGTTTTCCATAGCTACGTGACGTTTAGAGTTGCCGCGCGTAAAGCCTTCTGCCGTTCACGTAAGCGGTGAGCACAGTCAGAAGCACTGCCCCAATCAAGGCAACCATAGTTGTAACGATCGCTCCACCGTAGCCGCCAAAACCCGCGGAGCGCATCAAGAATCCGCCCGCTACAGCGCCACCAACGCCCATGAGGATGTCCATGGACCGGCCATAACTTTCACCCTGAAGCACTTTTCCTGCTGCCCATCCAACAACTACTCCGATGAAAATCCATGCGAGTAAATACATACATTCCTCCGCTTACTTAATGCTGGACCCTGTCCACTTGCGAGTCGATTACTTGATCTCTCTTCTTCGAAGAAATCTTCTTGTGAACCACGCCGCCCCGATGCACTCACAGGGCGGCAAACTAACGAAATGGGTTCTTCCTCACACCGGCTTCATCCCGTACAATTCGCGGTCTGCCGTGCGAAGCAGGGCCTCAATCGTTTCGCCGTCCTGGTGATAGACAGCCACGCCGATGCTCGCGGAAAGCCGTGGCTCGAGACTATCCGCGGCTAACCGGCTACGGATACGTGATGCAACAAGCTTTGCCGCCACCGCCGTTGTCTCGGGCAGAATGACGACAAACTCATCGCCACCGTAGCGGGCGGCTGTGTCGATAGCTCGACAAAAAACGCGGAGTACATCGGCGAGGCGGCACAGCGCTTGGCTGCCGATCAAGTGGCCGTAGCGGTCGTTGATCTTCTTCAACTGATCCAGGTCGAGCAGTAGAACGGCAAACGGTCGCCCGGTGCGCCCGGTGCGTTTCACCTCTGCGTCGAGCGCTTCAACGAGCCGGCGGTAGTTACCTAAACCAGTAAGCGGGTCAGTCACGGCAAGAAGTTGTACCTTCTCTTCTGCGTGTCTGCACTCAGTGAGGTCGAAAGCCGAAACCAGACTGGCCGGCATTCCATCAAATTCAATCGTCGCTGTACTGATATCGAGCCACCCCTCGTCGCCGTTCTTCGTGAGAATCTTGACCTCATGCCGCTCGGCGTCCCCATGCCGCGCGCCCCCTCGGTGTAAGAACAGTTCTCGACAATCAGGATGGACTAGATCCCAAAAGCTCATGGACAAAAGCTCTTCTCGTGCATATCCGGTGATAGTCTCGGCGGCATGATTCACATAGTGCAGCCGCTCGCCATGACTAATGAATACCGCACATGCAATAGCTTCAGCTAAGGTGCGGAAGTTTGCTTCCCCGCATAGGAGCTCTGGCCGTAACAGCGCATCTGCAGCCCGTTCCCTGATCATCGTAAGCATTGGAAATCTCGCGTGCTCCTGCGTTTCCCCTCTGCCGGACAACTTGAGGGGCGGACTTAGCCCACCCCCCTCCAAAGGACCTGCTGGCTTCAGGCCGCCACCGCGGCGGCGATCATGTGAAAGGTTGAATTCACAACCTCGTAGGTATCAACCTTGGGAGTTCCTTCAATGAGTGCTGCCAGCTTTCTCAGTACTGCCGGATACGTTCCGCGGCTGTAGGCTTCCGCGTTCGATGCCTTGTCCCACAGACTAATTCCCGTCACCGCGTCCTCGCTGGGTGCAAAGAACGTAAGTTCGTCCCGGAATCCGTTCTGCTTCCGTAGCATGGGAATGATTTCTTCTTCCATCAAGCGGCTGAATTTTGCAATGCTGTTCGGCTTTAGAAGTGTCGTTACCTTGCGTGCAAACATGACACTCTCCTTGGTTCTCGATGCCAAGGGGGCATTCAGATAACCGCTATTGGTTCAGATTACCTGAGAACCCCCTCAGTCTGTTAACCATTTTTAGTTAATTTACTTGCTTTGTCAAGTACAATCTGAGATTATTTGCTATGGTTAACCTGTCCCAATTAAGTCAAGTGGAGGGGCGCTGTGGACGTTTGCTTGGTGATTAAACGGCGCCTGGAAGAATTGGGCTTGGAGCAAAAAGACTTAGCGAGCGCCTCCGAAGTTACGGAGTCCTATATTTCCCAGCTGTTGGCTCGCAAAAAACTGCCCCCCGCGCCTGACCGAACAGATATCTACGAGAAAATGGCGAAGTTCTTGAAGCTTCCGAGCGATAGGCTTGCGGAGCTGGCCGAGCATCAGCGCAGGGAAGAATTGAAGAAAGGCTTGGCAGGCCCGCCCGCGCCGATGTTTGCAGAAATTCGAGAATTGATTCTCCGTAAGTGCGTAGCAGCCAAAGCAAAGCAGGTAAGTGCGATTTTTGAGAAACAGCCATTCGGAGAGCTCGAACGCCTCGTCACACAAAAGCTTTTGGACGTGGTCAAGACGGTGGTCAGAGAAGAATTGAACAGCGAAAATTGGCTGCACTTGATGGCTCGACTCGCCGGCCGAAGCTACAAACAAATGCGGGTCACCCTCCTTGAGTTCCTGGACACGGATGTTTTCAGCTTGTCGCCTGAAAACTACGTTTCCTTTCTTGATCCACTGATTGAATCCTGGGACGTCGATCTAACGACCTTTGGTATGGAAATTGTGTTAAATCGGAGAATAGCTTCGGGAGATCCCAGGAGATTTGCGTTTGTTGAAACGGGACCTGGCCAACTGGAGCCAGAGCCGGGGTTCAAAGAATTCCTTAAGGATCGTTCCCTCAGCGGGACTGCCACCACGGAAGAAATAGAGCTTCTAAAGAAGTTGACGTTTAACGGAAAGCGCCCCACTTCCCTCTATTATTACCGAGAATTGCAAAGCCTCAGAGACCCGCTCCATTTTCGTGCGGAAAATCGATCGTCGATGCAGAATTCGGGACGAAAATGAGTGTTAACGACGCCTGAGTATTCCTCGCCGGCAGATTTTGGGTTCAGCGGGTTCTAGGCCGGCAGCGGGGACGGTTACTTCTCCGTGGTTGAGGATGAGCCAGCGCCGTGCGGATTGCTTCCGCAACCGTCTTCGTGCCCGCTCCTGGTGCGGTAAATCCGGAGCGCAATCTCACGTTTTCACTCTCCGGAGAAGCTGCTTGTGATTTCAAGGGGCCTTCCTTTCACTCGCTTCTGCAACTCTCTTGACGTGGACAGCCTTCCTGGCAGCGTTGATCTCGACATCGGCTCTGACCCTTTGCCCCTCAAGACCACTCAGACTGGAAGGGTTGTCTATGATCCAGACGCTGCGGTCTGATTCTTTGATTTGACCAAAACCAGGGGTTGGGACTTCCACTCCGGGTGGCCGATCGCGGCGCCGCCGCGAATTCACTTACGTATGCAATCAGCATGGCCCGAGGGCTATGTTTCGTGCCGCAAGCATAGTCGCTGACCCAAGCGATCCAGGTTTCGGCATGAGGACGAGCCAGAAGAGGCAAGGAGATGCTCGCAAACGCAACTGCAAAAAGTGCTAGAGCCCACCGATATCGCGGCACCGCCCAATAGCAAATATTCTGATCAATCGGGAGGGTGCGTTGTAAGGGGTTCGGGCTTTACTACTTCGAGTTGTAGTCTCATCTTCAAAACGTTTCCCTTGGCATCTTGCACATTCAAAATTAGTGGGGGCTCGACTTCACTTGCAATGGGCGGCGTCACCGCAGTTGCTTCGTCTTTTAGTTGCCAACCGGCTGCTTGAGACCGATTGCCGCGAATTGCCCGTATGCATCTAGCGTGGTTATCGAGTACTCTGATTGTGATGGGAGCTGTCATCTTGTATCTTTCGAGCATACTCCACAGCCGATCAAGTCCCGCGTACACATTCAATTCGCATTCGGCGATGTCGGTCCATTCAGAGAGAACGATTGTAAAGTCATCGATTTTTTGCGGCATTTTAACCAATGCTTTCCGTCAGGCTCCACCTCGCAAAGCCAAGCGTTTTTTGGGCTGTTTTTAGACAGAGAAGCTAGCGACCGCGCCCGCTTCGGTGTTGCACACCTGGAATACCGTCGCCAGCCGGGTGATTTGCAGGACTTCCTGAAGCTTGCTGCGCAGGTGGCAGAGCTTGAGCGAAGCGCCCTGGGACTTGGCGTTCAAATGCGCCTCGATTAAGGTTCCCAGCTCAGCGCTGTCGATGTACTCAATGTTATTCATATTAAGGACGAGTTTTTCTTGCCGTCGTGGACCAAGGTCTGCAATTCCTTAACGCAGAGCATCGCCTTCAGCGCCCAGCACGATGCGACCTTCCAGTGCCAACGCGCCATTCACTTCGCGGTTCGTGATCTTCAATGGTATATTGTTTCCTTCCTGCCAGTGCACCGACGACAAAAACCCTGTCGGGTGGTCCTGAGACTTTCCAAACCTGACGAAAAGGGGCTGGCGACATCGCCAGCCCCTGCCGCTTCGCTTTCGGTCCAGGTCTCTTCAACGAGCCCCTGGTCCTGCCGAGGCGGCCATGGCACGCGCCGGCGTTCCCGCGGCTTGCGTCCCCAGGGCCTGCGTTCCCACATTCACCTTGATCTGCTTGGGCTTTGCTTCCTCGCGCTTCGGGATGCTTAGCGTCAGCACGCCATTCTGATAATCGGCTTTGATCGCATCCGATTTCACGGAGTTCGCCAGTGAGAAGCTCCGGCTGAACGGGCCATACGCGCGTTCGACGCGCAGATAGTTTTCCTCGTTTGCCTTATCGCCATCGAACTTGCGTTCGCCGCGAATGGTGAGGATGTTGTTCTCGACGCGGATGTCTAGGTTCTGCGGATTCACACCCGGCAGGTCCGCGTTCACGATCAGCTCATGCTCAGTCTCGAAGATATCTACGGCTGGCGCCCAATGGGTCAGGTTCGATCCGTCGTCCGCACGCTCCAGCATATCGCCAAACACGCGGTTGAACTGCTCTTGCAGTGTCGTCTCGCGCGATGGTTCCCAACGATTCAGTATTCTCATTTTGCTACCTCTATAAACCTTTTCTGTCTTAGCCAAGGGCAATTTCAGATGACTCACGTCCCTCAGATTGCCGTTTGTCTTTATCGGTACGTAGCCACCGTAAGCCACTTAACTTATGATGTCAAGTGAAATCTTACTGCATTCTATATGATTAACCACGGTAAGTTAACGGGCGCTGGTTGGATTCGTGAAGCAGCCTAGGCGTTTCGCCGGCCTTTTATGCCCATTAATTTTCAAAACCCACCGTTCTGCAGTCTTCATAAGCTTTTGCCAAATCCTGCTCTTGCAAGATCAGACGCGCTGGATTACTTTTGATGCCACGTATTTCCCTCGGACAGTAAGACCAAGTGGGTGCGCGACTTGGGGTTGGAAGATTGCATGAATGGCATAATAATGAGTATATATACTAACTCAGTACTGGAGGTGTTTTATGCCAGAGACCTTGAATTCTTTGGAAGTCCAACGATCCAAGACTCTGCCAGCAATTCCTAAGGTTGGGTGATTTGCGCCCCGGTTCCATCTCTGCCGTTGTTCATCGTTGCGGTAAGTCCTACTGCCATTGTGCCAAGCCCAAAGATTGGGCACGAACCGCAGATTCGTGTTCTGCGCAAGGTGCACGGCAAGTCCGTAGCGGAGACCCTTTCCAGCCCGACGGCTTTCCGCAAAGCGCAGGGAGAGGTTTCCGAATTCCACCGCTTTCAGGAGCTCAGTGCCGAGCTCGTCACCATCAACGAAAAGATCTGCCGCCTGCGACCCCTGGAGCAGGAACCCGGGGGCTGGACAGCGGAGAAAAAAACAGCTGCTGCGATCCATCGGGAAGTCGCGCGGGGAATAGACGCGCTGCTGCGAGTGATATTCACCGCACGTCACAAGACTGGCGTAATAGACCTGGAAGCGGTGGAGATGGCCTTACAAGCAGCCTTGCAGCAGGCCGATGCCGCGGGCCTGAGTCAACTGCTCCGACAGGAGTCCCCGGCGAAATCGCAGGGGCCGGGGACGCTGACGAGGGGGAAGTTCGCACACACGAGGTGCCGCAGGATGATGTTCCGGGCGAGTATTCGGAAAGTAGGCGTATCATCCAGGCATGATCAAAGCCAGCGTGAATGAGACCTTGTTCCTTTTTCTGTTCCGCTGTGAGAAATGCCATAAACCAATCACGGCATGGTCACACACGCCAAAACCGGGCACATTAGAGGAAGCCGAGAAAAACGTTCTGCCCCTTCACTGTGTGAAGGAATGTGGATGGTCAAGCACAAAGATGGGGAGTGAAGCAATAGCAAGTTGGGCGGTGCCTTGGAACCATCAAACTGAAAAGTAAAATGACTGCCAATTGCAGCAACCGGCAGGCCGATCCGGTGTTCTGATTCAAGCCTCCGCGCCGTGGATGGGTCAAGAGGCTG
>QHYK01000052.1 GCA_003224085.1 Acidobacteriota bacterium
CTCCATCTTGTTTGGTTTCTCTCACATCACCAACCTGGGATTCCCCAACTGGCGTTATGTGGTTCTCGCCTCCATCGCCGGGGTTTTCTACGGCTGGACGTGGCGCAGAACCGGCTCCATCTTTGCCTCCGCGCTCGTCCATGGCGCCGTGGACACCGCCTGGCATTTCCTTTTCCACACGCTATAACGTCATGTGACTCAACGGAAAGGCCTCGCCGCGCGAAAGGAGCTGGTGGACCATGACGCTGGAAGAAGCCCTGGTCACCGTGTGGCGCACTGCTCTCGTTGAGAATTCCCGCGAAATAGAACTGGACGGCCAAACTTTTCCAGTGCGCACGACCCCCAAGAAACGGTTGCGCCAAGTGGATTTCGTCTTCGATGGCCAGGAAACTAGGCGGTTTGGAACAAAATCCGGAGACGGGCTCGCGCTGGGCGCAACTGGCCCGCGCGGGACACAAGGTCATGCCATTTCTTTCCGAGGGCCGTTCCATCGCTAACGTTGTGGATGTCAAAGTAACCTGGCATGGCCGAACCACGCGTGACGCAACCAGACCAACGCCGCGCAAACTCTCTGAGCGGTCGAGAAACTCCTGAGAGCTGGTTCACACTTGGCTGATCCCGGTTTCCCTCCCCCCGAGATAATTATTCTCTGTGTTCCCTGGCGTGCTACCATCAAACACCAAATCAACCAAGGGGCATGAAAATGAGCACCATGACGGCAGAACAAGCGCTATTCCTGCTGCAAAACGTTTATCTGGGCTCCCTGAAAAACGAAAGCCGCATCACTAAGAAAGTTCTGGAGGCCGTCCCGGCCGGGAAATGCGAACATCGCCCCGACCCCATATCCAAAAGCGCCATCGAACTCGCAAGGCACATCGCCGTGGCCGAGAACCGCTTCCTCGAAACCGTAATTAACGGCGTCTTTGACGCCAGCGCCTCTGCGCTGCCGGACACGGTGAAGACACCGCAGGAAGTCGCTGCCTGGTACGAACAGCGATTCGCAAAGAATTTCGATGCTCTGGCCAGGCTCAGCGGCGACCAACTCGTCAAGATGGTCGATTTTCGCGGCCTGTTCGAGCGTCCCGCCGTGACCTTCGTCGTGTTGGGGCTTCATCATACGATCCACCACCGCGGGCAGCTTTCCTCCTATTTGCGCTGCATGGGCGCGAAGGTTCCCTCCATTTACGGCGAGAGTTACGACGACGCCCAGGCGCGCAAAGCCGCTGGCGGCTAGGTCAACCGCGCGGAGAGTACACACCTCGGGCTTGTGCCTGCTCACATCGCTGAGCTACGCTCAGAAAAGAAAAGAAGAGAGGGAGGTCCCGATGAAACGCCACCGATTGAGTGTGGTTCTGTGTCTTTGCGCACCCTTAGCCAGTTTCGCACAGCAGGCCGCTTCGGACGAACCGGCGACCAAAGAAGACATTCAGAAGTATCTCGAAGTGATGCATTCCAGAGAAATGATGGCCAACGTCGTGGATGCCATGACCAAACCCATGCATAAGATGTTCCACGACCAGTTTCTCCGGGACAAGGACAAACTCCCCCCGGACTTCGAAGAACGCATGTCCAGGATGATGGACGACATGCTGAAGTCCTTCCCTTGGGACCAGATGCTCGACTCCCTGGTGCCGGTCTATCAGAAGCACTTCACCAAGGGCGACGTCAACGCTCTCCTTGTCTTTTACGGCTCCCCCACGGGGCAGAAAATCCTGCGCGACATGCCCGCCATTATGCAAGAAGCGATGGAAAGCATGATGCCGCTTATGCAGAAGCAAATGGACACCATGAAGGCGCGCGTCCAGCAGGAAGTGGCTCAAATGCTGAAGGATTACAAAGCTCCCCAGAAGCAAAAACCCGAAGAAATCAAGAACTAGGGCGTTTGGCGTCTTGGGGGACTCCTTATCCAAATGGAGCCGTAAAGCCCCGGCCTTGAGGCATGGGGATATAAGGCTCCGGACGAAATTTTGTGATAAGCTCCAGCTCTCGATGGGATCTGCAAAAACCAAGCGGTTCTGTCGGGACGCTCGGTCAGCCTGTGGAGACGCGGTAAGACCTGGACGCGAGTCCAGGCTGCATAGTAGCTCCGAAGAATCCCCCGCCGCTTGGGCGTGGGGAGTCGTCAATCTTTATCTCTAGATTCTCTACTTCTCTACGCCGGCTGAAGGCAGGGACGTGCGGTTCCGGCGCTTGTCATTGTAAAGAGCCTGGTCAACGGCGCTGAACAAGTGTTCAATCGTCGCCCCATCCCGCGGAAATTCGGCGACGCCGATGCTCACCGAAATGCGGGGCTCTTCCGCGTCCTGCGCTAGGCGTTGAGCAACACGCTGGGCCACCACGGTCGCCGATGCAGCGGAACTTTCCGTCAGCACCAACGCAAATTCGTCTCCGCCATAACGCGCTGCCGTGTCCGTCTCGCGGCAGCTTAAGTGCAATACCTCCGCCACGCGGCAAATCGCCAAACTTCCCACAAGGTGCCCATATTCATCGTTGATTTTTTTCAAGCCGTCCATGTCCAGCAAGAGAACCGCGAAAGAATTGCCTGTGCGCCCATAGCGTTTGATCTCTTCGTCGACGCGCTCCACGAGCAACCGGTAATTCGCCAACCCCGTCAGCGGATCGCGCACCGCCAGCATCCTGGCTTGCTCTTCCTGGCGCCGCCGCTCGGAAACTTCGGCGGCAAAAACCAGCGTCATCAGGGCCTGAATGGAAAGGAACGACTGCAAGAGGAGCAGCGAATCATTCGGCGATTGCCGCGCAAACGGCCCATACCCGTGCACGGTCCCCACCACCGCGATCGCACAAACCAAGCAGATAATGGCTGAAGCTTCGCGCGGGCCAAACCGAAACGCCGCCCAGAGGAGGAACGGCGTGCAGAGGAACGTCCAAGGATCGTTCCTGATTTCCGAGTGAAACACGGGGCCGAAAACGAATGTCGAGACAAGTAATGTGGAAAGCAACAGCCCCGCAGCTTCTAGGTATTGACGTTTGGACCAGCGCAAACGCGGATTGGCGCTCCACAAAAGCAAGCACGGCGCAAAAACCAGCGCCCCAGCAGCATCGCCAAGCCACCACGTACGCCAGATGATTCCGTATTGGTGCCACGGTGCATAACCGCCCAAAGCCAGGCTCGTGACTCCAAATGTTGCGGCGATGGCGGAGCTTAGAATTCCGCCACAAAGCGCGAAGCGAAGAATGTCCCACGTGCGGTCGAAAACCTCTTTGCCGCCGGCAAAGCGCGCAATCAAATAGCATGCTGTTACAGCTTCCAGGCAATCCCCTGCTCCGATCCCCAGTGACGTCAGCGCCGAGCCTGCTGTTGTGAGATTGACAAAGAGCGCCCCCACAAAAATCGCTGGCCAATATCTCAACCCGAGAGTCAGCAGCGTCACAATGGCAATGCCCGTAGACGGCCAGAGCGGACTCGCGCTGGGATGGACACTGGCCAGGCGCAGGCTTAGCTTCGCGGCAAAGGTGTAAGCGGCACACGCAGCCAGGCCGATCAAGACATGCTTGAATAAAGGCGAACGCCAGACGTTCAGCTTACGTTCCATAAGCGTCCGAGAGGTCGACCCCGGGGACAGGGCTCTACGCGCGCCAGTTCGGGCTGCCGCGTGAATCCTCCCCTTTATTTAATGTCCCATAACGGGGAATCGAACAGCAGGTTTATACCTTCCCAGTTTCGTATCCGTTATTCGGGGAAAAACTCTAACCCCATCGTTCAGGTCAAACGGGGCGTCTGAGGTACTTCTTGAACACCCCAACCGCCCTGATTAGAAGAATTGCCTAGCGCACAACGCCACTCATGGGGCTGGACGCCGAGGCGTACAACCGCTTGGGCATGCGCCCAGCAAGATAGGACTTGCGCCCCGCACCGACCGCATCGCGCATGGCCTCCGCCATGAGGACGGCATCCTCCGCCTCCGCGATGGCCGTGTTCATCAGCACGCCGTCGGCGCCAAGTTCCATGGCGATAGCAGCGTCGGAGGCCGCCCCTACGCCGGCATCCACGATCATCGGCACGGCAGTAATGCGCTCGCGCAAAATTCGCAGATTGGCGGGATTCTGAACGCCTAGCCCGGAGCCGATGGGCGCCGCCAGGGGCATGACTGCCGCCGCGCCCGCGTCAATCAGCTTGCGCGCCGCAATGAGGTCGTCGTTGGTGTAAGGCAGCACGACGAACCCTTCTTTCACCAGAACGCGCGTCGCCTCGATCAACTGCTCCGTATCCGGGAAAAGTGTTTGCTGGTCACCGATCACTTCCAGTTTGATCCAATTCGACAGCCCCACTTCGCGCGCCAGCCGCGCCGTGCGGATGGCCTCTTCTGCTGTGTAGCACGCAGCGGTATTGGGCAAGATGAAGAGTTTCTCGCGGTCAATGTGATCGAGCAGCGATTCCTTTGACTTGTCCGTCAGATTCACGCGGCGCACGGCCACTGTGACCATCTCCGCCCCGGAAGCCGCGTGCGCCCGCGCCATTTCCTGAAAGCTGCGGTACTTCCCTGTGCCTACGATAAGGCGCGACGAAAATGCCCGCCCCGCAATCACTAGATGATCTGCCATAGTTCCCTCACTGCGATTCTAGACCTACCGCAGGAGGAGGACAAATCGGAGAGTAACCTGTCCACGCAAGCCTTGAGCGTTTATGGCGCAAGGCTGCGCCGCGCCTTCGTAAAAACAGAAAATCAGCTGTCCGAACAGTTCAGCTCTGCAGATGCGCTTCCAGGAACCAGAGGTCCTTGTCCAGTTCGCGCGTCAACGTCGTGAACAGATCCACGGTGATGTCATCGCCAAGGTCTCCTGCTTGTTGCACCGCTTCGCGCAAAGCGTTCGCGTGGTGTGCCACGTTGTGGACCAGCCACTTGAGCTGGTCCTGCCCATCCCAGGCGCTCAAGTCCGCTTCCTTCAGGCCACTCTTCGCTGCCGCCTCGCGAACCGTGCCGTTGGCCACTCCGCCCAACGTGACGGCTCGCTCCGCGATCGTGTCGGTTTGCTCCAAAACGTGTCCCGCCACCGAGTCAAACAGTTCGTGCAGTTGAATGAAATCCGATCCCTTCACGTTCCAATGCGCCCACTTAATTTGGCTGTAGAGATCCAGGCTGTCGGCCAAGCGCGCATTGAGCAATGCGATGAGCGCCTGACGATTCGATTCCGGGACCCCCACGCTACTCTTGAAAGTGCGAGCCGTAGCCTTTGCTGGTGCTGCCATGATGTTGTCCCTCCTTAAGTCAATTTGAGGTCTTAGTCTACGCTGATTCGATGCTTTGCCGATTCAAAAGAGTGCAAATGTCACAGATCTTGGCGATCATCCTCCACTCCGGTGCGGCGTTCGCCAGAAACTTCCGCTATTTCCCGCCGAAGGTGTAGACTCACAGAGCCCTGGAATCCGGGCCGACGCACCGCTGGCCGTTTACGAGTGTCGATTCGCCAGAAAATTTCGCCCTTGCTTCGTGTCTAGGACAAGTGATCCGCGGTGTGTCCAAAACAATTCGACTAGAAAACCTCGTAGTGGTCAATTTTCGATTTCTGAGGGAGGGTGTGATGAAGTTTAGAGCAGCTTTGCCGATACTGGTTTTGGCGCTTACAGCCTGTATTGTTTTCGCGCAAAGCCCGCCCCCCCAAACAAGCGCCGACATCGACATCCCCTTTCAAAAATTCGTTCTGGACAACGGGCTGACCGTAATCGTCCATGAAGATCACAAAGCGCCCATCGTCGCGGTGAACCTTTGGTACCACGTCGGCTCGAAAAACGAGAAGCCCGGCAAAACCGGTTTCGCCCACCTCTTCGAGCACCTCATGTTCGGCGGCAGCGATCACGCGCCCGGCCGCTACATTGACGCCATGGAAAAAATCGGCGCCACGGACCTCAACGGCACCACCAACAACGACCGCACCAACTACTTCGAGAACGTCCCCACCTCGGCCCTTGATTACACGCTCTGGATGGAATCCGACCGCATGGGCTACCTGACGCTCGATCAGAAGACTCTCGACTTGCAGCGCGGCGTCGTGCAGAACGAAAAACGCCAGGGCGAAAACCAGCCTTATGCCGTTGCCTCCCAGCTCATCACGCAAAACACTTATCCCGCCGGGCATCCCTATTCCTGGACGGTGATTGGCGACATGGCCGACCTGAACGCCGCCTCCATGGATGACGTGAAGGAATGGTTCAAGACCTACTATGGACCTTCGAATGTTGTACTTTGCCTGGCCGGCGATATCGACCTGAAGACCGCCAAGGAAAAAATTGAAAAATATTTCGGCAACATCCCTCCCGGGCAGCCCGTCGCCCACCAGCAAGTTTGGATTGCGAAAAGGACCGCAACACACCGGCAAAAAGTGCAGGACCGCGTCCCGCAGGCGCGCATTTACAAGGTTTGGAACGTCCCGCCCGACGGCACCCCCGATGCCGACTACCTCGACCTCGTCAGCGACGTTCTCAGCTCCGGCAAGACTTCGCGCTTCTACAAGCGCCTGGTCTACGACGATCAAATCGCCACCAGCGTGTTTGCCTATGTGGACTTAAGAGAAATTGCCGGGCAGTTTGGCATTCAGGCCACCGCAAAACCCGGCCAGGGCCTCGCGCAAATCGAGAAGGCGCTGGACGAAGAGTTGGCTCGGTTTTTGAAAGAGGGACCGACGGCCGAGGAGCTGCAACGAGTTAAAACGGAATACGCCGCCAATTTCATCCGCGGAATCGAGCGCATCGGCGGCTTCGGCGGAAAGTCCGACCAGCTTGCTCGCAACCAGGTTTTCCACGGTGACCCCGCGCACTACAAGCTTTCTCTGGAGCGCGTCCAGGAAGCCACCGCTGAAGATTTGAAAGCCGCCGCCAACCGCTGGCTCTCCGACGGCGTTTACATTCTCGAATTGTATCCTTTCCCGCCGTACAAAGCCGCAGCAACGGGCGCTGACCGCTCAAAGCTGCCACTGCTCGGCACTCCGCCCGATTTGAAACTGCCGAAATTGCAGCGCACGCCACTTTCGAACGGCCTGAAGGTGATTCTTGCGGAACGCCACGAAGTCCCGCTCGTGCAATTTTGGATGGCCGTGGATGCGGGCTACGCTGCCGATCAGTTTGCCACTCCCGGAACCGCCAGCATGACTTCTTCCCTGCTCGACGGAGGAACCAGCTCGCGGAATGCCCTACAGATCAGCGATCAACTGGCCCTGCTCGGCGCTCAATTGCACGCCTATTCGAATTTGGATTTGTCCATCGTGCAGTTGTCTTCGCTCAAGGAAAAACTGGATCCTTCGCTCGACCTCTTTGCCGACGTGATTTTGAACCCCCTTTTTCCCGACAGCGATTTCCAACGCCAGCAAAAGCAGATTCTCGCGGCCATCGAACGCGAGCAAACCGTGCCCCAGCTCATGGCTTTGCGCGTGCTTCCCGGCCTGCTCTACGGCTCCGCACATGCTTACGGAAATCCACTCACGGGTTCCGGCACCGCAGAAAGCATTTCGAAGATGACCCGCGAAGACCTCGTCAAATTCCATCAAACCTGGTATCACCCGAACAACGCCACGCTGGTGATCGTTGGCGACACCACGCTTGCGGAAATCAAACCCAAGCTGGAAAAGCTTTTCGCCAATTGGAAACAGGGACAAATCCCGAAGAAAAATATCGCCAGCGTTTCGCTTTCGCAAAAGTCCACCGTGTACGTGATCGACAAGCCCGGCGCGATTCAAACCGTCATCATCACCGGAAGCGTCGCGCCGCCCAAGGCCAATCCCCAGGAAATTGCCATGGAAGCCATGAATGACGCGCTGGGCGGAACATTTAGCTCCCGGCTGAACTTGAATCTGCGCGAAGACAAGCACTGGTCGTATGGCGCGCGAACTTCGCTTGTGGCGGCTCGCGCGCAGCGGCCCTTCATCTCCATCTCCCCGGTGCAAACCGACAAGACCAAGGAATCGCTGGTGGAAATCAACAAGGAGTTTCGCGGCATTCTCGGCGAGCACCCCGTGACCGCCGAAGAACTCGAAAAGATTCAGGCTAATGAAACCCTGAAGCTGCCCGGCTCGCGCGAGACGCAGAGCGAAGTCGGGCAGTCCATTCTCGACCTCGTCCAGTTCGGCCTGCCGGACGATTATTACGAGACTTATGCGGGCAAAGTCCGCGCCTTGAAAACCACGGATGTCGAAGCTGCCGCGAAAGCCATCGTGCATCCCGACAATTTGATTTGGGTAATCGTCGGCGACCGCGCAAAAATCGAAGCGGGCGTGAAGGAATTGAACCTCGGCCAGCTCCGCTTCCTCAGCCCCGACGGCAAACCGCTGTAGTCCCTGCGGGATTACAGCGCTTGCATCTCACTCGCGCTCAGTCGTAGGGGCACGATACATCGTGCCCTTCAGGAGCAAGTTCGTGCGCGTTGCACCGCACCGTTGTGGGGACGCGCTTCAGCGCGTCCCGGCAATGACCGGCTCCCGTTTCAAGTTTGATGTGATGGTCAAGGCTCCAGGCCGTTGTAGCGCCGCCCTCTGTCCGTCGTTTTCTTTTCTGCTTTCTGCTTGCCTCAGTGCGCCCGCGGCCTCACCAGCGAACTGAGATTAATCCCGATCCCAAACGAATAGTTGTTCAGGTGCAGCGGCGTGCTGCGGCTATAGTCGAATTCGAAATCGAGGTAATACACGGGCTTGAAGTCGATGCCCGCCTCGTACCCGTTGTCGCGCACCAGGTCCGCGCCGCCGGTCGTCACGTTCGAACTAGTGAAGCCGCGCCGGTTGTGCGACGCGCCGCCCGGCGGGCACTTTGTTGTCGGACCGCAACGGAACACGCGGCTGATCTCCGCCTGAATTCCCCACGGCGCCAGGTCATAAGCTCCTGCCTGCAAACTGAACGGCCCTTTGTCGTATTCCAAGCCGCCGGTGAACGCCGCGTTATAACCAAAGCTCATGAACGGCCGCGTGAAATATTTCGTATCCAGGATCGTGTTGCCGACACCCGCGTCCAAAAACGGCGACCAATCTCCAAATGCATGGTCGAAGTGGTTTGTATAATTCCACGTGGCATGCCCGGTGCTGAAGCCTTTTTTTATGGAGGCAATCGGCGCCGTCAAGTGAAGCGCCGAACTGTAATTCAATGACGCATTCGGGTAATTCCAGAGCAGATCCACAAAAGTATTCCCAATGCCAACCCCGGACACCGCTCCAGGATTACTCTGCTTGGTCGAAGCAGGCGTGGAAACAAAATAGAACGGAACGCCCGCGTCCATTCCAAAGTGCCGCGAAAAGTTGTAGCCGAGGGCGGTCCCCAAGTCGTATATGCCCCCCGCGCCGCTGTAGTCGCCTTCGAACCTCGCTCCGAGTGTCCACCCGGGCGAAAAGCCGCCGGCATCTTTGCTGGCGGGGTTCGTGGCCGCGGGAATCGGCGCTTGCGCCCTCAGCGGTGGACACCAGGTGAGAAGAACCGCGCACAGCAATGCGCGGAGAAACCACACGCTCGCGATACACGCTGCGCGAGCGATTCGGCTCTCTCCGCGCTTGACCACATTTGTCCCCCACGATCCGTGAATGAAGTTCACAGTCGCCTCCAGACTAGTTTTTCCTTCGTCTTACACTTGCTTGCACTTCTTTTTTGCTCTGCTCTTTCGCTCACAGCGCAAGCAAGCAAACCGTTCACGCATGCAGAGTGATTCCAGGAGTTGAGGCGGGCGTTGTTTTATCTGATTCCAGTTTACGAAAAGAGGATGTCTTGATTTTTCGAGCTTACGACGCGTTGTTTTGAAAAAGAAACTGTACCGGAGAACAGGTGATCTGCTGCCCCGTGCACGAGCTGTGAAAAAAGCGAGCTGCCGGCCAGTCAGCGACACCACGAAGAATTACCGGGCGGCGGACCGGTCATTCCCGGAAAATGGGATGCGGTTCCGCCACGTCCGTGTAAAGCGATTCAATCACGCTGCGGTATTTCTCTTCGACGACGCGGCGCTTGAGTTTCAGCGTGAAGGTAAGGCTGCCGTTGTCGAACGTGAAATCATCGGGAAGAAGTGCGAATCGCTTGATGGTTTCATACTGCGCGAGATGCGCGGTGAGCCGTTTGACCTCACTTTCCATGAGCGCGCGCGTGCGCGGATGCGCCGCTAATTCGGCATTCGACGAAAATTTCAATCCTTCGTCGGCCAACCGCACGGCCACCGTGGCTGGATTCGGCACGATCAAAGCGGCAATGAATTTGCGCTTATCGCCGACGACCATGGCATTCAGGATGTACGGGCTGGTCTTCAAGGCGTTTTCGATCGGCTGCGGCGCGACAAATTTTCCGCCGGCGGTCTTGATCAAGTCCTTTTTGCGGTCGGTGATGTACAAGTAGCCGTCGCCATCGACAAAACCAATATCGCCCGTTCGGAACCAGCCGTCTTCCGTGAGTGCTTCGCGCGTGGCCTCAGGATTCTGGTAATACCCCTGCATGACGCACGGTCCTTTGACCAGGATTTCGCCGTCTTCCGCAGTGCGCACCTGTACGTTGGCGATGGGTTTTCCCGAACTGCCCACGCGATTCGCCGGATAATTGCTCGAAACAATGGGCGAGGTCTCCGTCAGGCCGTAGCCCTGGTAGATGGGAACGCCTACGGCCCAGAAAAATTCCGCCAGCTCTTTGGAAAGAGGCGCTCCGCCGGAACTGATGAGGCGCAGGCGTTTGCCCAATCCCGCGCGAATTTTTTTATAGACCAGCTGGTTGGCCAGCAGCCATTGCAATTTCACCGCGAGGCTTGCATGTCCGCCGCTGGATCGCCAACGCGCCGACAGGCTGGCAACCTTCATCGCCCAGTCAAAAATCTTTCGCTTAACGCCCGCGGTTTTCGAGCCTTGCTCGACCAGGCGTGCGTAAATTTTCTCGAAGAAGCGCGGCACGGCCGCGATGAAGGTCGGGCGAATTTCCAGAAGCGTCTGAGGCACCCCGTCGATGGCATCAACGTAGGCAAGTGGGCAGCCTTGAAAGATGCAGATGTAATCGACGATGCGCCCGTAGACATGGGAAAGCGGCAGAAATGAGACCGCCACGTCTTCCGCGGGATTCAAATGGAAGTCGTGCCCCACGTCGGTCACGTTGGAGCAGAGGTTCGTGTGTGTGAGCATCACGCCTTTGGGCTCGCCGGTGGTGCCTGAGGTGTAAAGGATGGAAGCAAGTTGGCCGGGCAACACCTGCGAAGCGCGCAAGCGATACGAGGAAAGGTCCTTCTCGCTGGCGCCGGCGACCAGCGCTTCGTACCGCAAGCATTCGCCGGGCACGTCCGCGCCCGCGTCGGCCACAATCATGTTTTCGAGTTCCGGCAGGTGGCCACGCACAGAAAGCAGCTTTTCGAGCTGCGCTTTGCCCGCCACGAAAACCACTTTCGCGCCGCAATGCTTCAGGATATAGGTCATGCGGTCGGGCGATTCGTTGAAGTAGACCGGGACGGTGATGGCCCCGGCGCCGTTGATGGCGAAGTCGGCGGTGTGCCATTCGGGCCGGTTCGTGGAGAAAAGACCGACGCGATCGCCAGGCCTCACGCCCAATTCGACGAACACGGAAGACAAGCCGGCTGCGCGACGGAGGAATTCCTTGGACGAAATGGTTTCCCATCGGCCGTCCCGACGCACCATCTGCGCGCGTGGATTGGGCAGATGGTCAACCGCATTCAGAAACCGCGAGGGAAGCGTGCCGTAGCTCATGATCGGATTTGTGGCCCGAAGTTCACTGTAACCCATGACGTTGTGCGGCGCAATGAATGCAGGATGACAAATGGCCACTGCCCCTCGCGACTCGGGATAAACGAGTGGCGAGAGAAGAACTCTGAAAAGTTTAATGCAGAGACGCACAGCGCGCAGAGGCTCCGAGGGTTCCGGAATGGGAAGAATGCGGATACACCCACGGCAGTTATCGCAAGAGCCCGGCCTTAATTAAAGAGGGAGAAACGCTCCAAGAGCGGGGAGCGCAGTTGCGAAACAGGCGACGCTGAAGAAGTTTAATGGCTTACCACGTGTTTTTCGTCGGTGAGGCGGATGCGGTCGGCGTGGGCAACGCTGGACATGTCGGAGAGGATGACTTTGTCGCCTTCTTTGAGCCCGTCCAGGATCTCGATGGTATTCACCGACGCGCGGCCAAGCTTGACGTGGGTTCGCACCGCTTCTGCGCCATTGTTGATGATCTTAAAGAGGTCCATGGTGGCGTTCTGGGCGCCATTCACGGGGCGTCCGATATAGAGAACGTTGTCCAGCCTTTCGATCTCGATGGTGGCATCGACTTCCGCGACATTTCCCGCTCCGGAGCCAACCCAGAATCCTTGAGGCAGGGGGCCATCAATCGCGATGTTGACGGTGCGAGTTTCGTCCGAGGATCCGGGGCTGACGCCAATTATGTGGCCCTTCACAAGGCCTTTGTGCGTATCAACGGTAGCGTTTTGATTGCCGCGCACGTCGGCAGCCATGACTGCGGGGAGAGCTAGTTTGACTACCGAGTTTTCGGAGCCTTCCGCGCGGCTGAGGGTTCCCCGGCCGCGAACCTGGCGAAACATCGGGCCTCTCTTTGCTGTAAAGGTCCAAATGGTGGAAATGTCCACGCTCGGTTCATTCTGGGAAGCGTGGCTGACGGTCGCGCCGACGATGCCGCCAGGGATGCCCTCTGCGATTCCCTTGGGAATTCCTTCGGCAATGCCGCGCGAAATCCCTTGAGCGATGCCTCCCGCCACGCCACCGGCAATCCCGCCCTCCGGCTTGCCCGGCACGAGAGTTTGCTTATAGACGTCAAATTGCAAAACGACGTGACGGGCCGATCGTGATGAGGGAGCCAGAGTAAATCGGACTTCAATGGTGGCGCCCCGCTCGCTCCAAAAGTCTTGCAGGGCTTTCCTGATGGCGTCCGCGGTTGCCTGGTCGTAGGTGGGGCCGGCCGTCAGGCGGGCGGGAAGTTGCTTGAGCCGAGCTTGTTCCGCGTTCACGACGCCGTCGTTCAAGTCGGCGGCGCCGAAATCGTGATGCTTTACTTCGATGCGCTCGAATAGGGGAGGCGCGGCATCGGCATTTTGTTGAGAACTGTTTCTGCGCGTGGATCTGGCGGGACGTGGCGCGGCTTTGAGCGGGAAAGTGCGTGCGGCAAGGGTAATGACCAACCCAAGACAGCACGAGATGAGGGTCAATGTGGCGATCCGTCTTCTTCTGGACATACGAACCTCCTTAAGTATGAGCGCGACGCGCTCGACGAGCTGACGCTCGGCGAGAAATGGCGGCGCAGGGACGGCCGCCAGAGAGGCGCGGCCGCTCGTGAATTCAAGCAGAGCTTCGAGGTAGGGCTTGCGCGCGTTCGTGAGACGGACGACTTCGAGGTCCACGACTTGCTCGCGTGCGAGACGGACGCGCGAAACGAGCCAGGCGATGGCGGGATGGAACCAGAACAGAGCGCGAAGAACTTCTTCGCCGAGGTGCTGGGCCCAATCGTGGCGGCGGATGTGAAGGAGTTCGTGACAGGCAATCACGGATTGGAAACGCGGGTCCAAAGATGCAAAACGCTCGGGCAGGAGGACGACGGGGGCAAGAAAGCCGAACGTGACGGGCGAATCCACTTGGGCGGACAGGCGGAAGTCCGCGGGCGCAAGCACGTGAGCGCGCATGGCGTGGAGAACGGCGGCGCATTCCGAAGAAGAGGCGATTGGCCGAGAGGCTTGGCGCAAGCGGCGAAGTTTGAGAAGGCCGAGCGCAAGGATAGCGAAGCGCAAGATCATCCCGGCGAGAATCACGATGCCAAGAAGTGGAGCAATCGTTTGGAGGCTGGGCAAATGCCAACGGGTATCAACGGGCGTGGATGGCGGAGGCAGGGGAAAGCCGACAAATTCGGTGGCGAAAACAACTGGTGCAGTATTTTGCGGGCCATGCCAGGGCTGAACCAATGGGAGAAGCAGGCTGATCGCGAGGAGCGACCGCCAACACGCGAGAAGGACGCGAGGCTCGAGAAGTTTGAGAACGCGCGTGAGAAGTGCAGCGGTCGAGACGAGAAGGGCCACCTGGATACTCCAGAAAATCACGTTTGAAAACCACAGAGGAATTTCCATAGACGACTCCTTCACACCATCCCAGGGGCTCTCATTCGCTTTCCTCGACCATACGGACAATCTTTTGCAAATCTTTTTCGCGAAGGCGGCGCGATTTGACGAGATGGACGAGCAGAGGCTCGGCCGAGCCATTGAAAACGCGATCGATGAATTCCCGGATCATGCCGCCAATGATTTGGTTTTTCGGATGCGCAGGGCGGTAAAGGAAGGCGCGGTCCTGGCGGCGCTTTTTGAGATAGCCCTTGGTTTCGAGGATCTTCATCATGGTCATGACGGTGGTGTAAGCGATTTTGCGGCGATCGAGGAGAGCTTCATAAACGTCGCGGACGGTGGCGGAGCCGCGTTTCCAGACGAGCTTCATGATTTCGAGCTCCTGGGGAGTCAGGGTGTTGTGCTTGGGGCGCATAGCACGTTTTTAGTACTAATTAATTCGTATGTCAAGGGAAAAGTGCGCACCCCGGGCTTGGGTGGAAGGGAAAGTAAGACCATCGGCGGCCGCTAGGCGAGGTGAAGTTTCCCAAGGACGACAAGCCCGACTGCCTGCAGTTTGCGATGGAGAACGGCGACCTGAAGACAGGTCCTTCGACAGCGCTTAGGAAGGCGGCGCCGAACTGCGTGGTGCCGCCGCGTTACCACACCGCGGAAGAGCAGCTGATTATTGATCGCGGAGAAGTCTCGACGGGGATGGAGGGAATGCCGGACACGATTCTCGGTCCGGGAGGATTCGCGATGATGGCCAGCAAGCAAGCGCACTGGTTTACGTGCACGGCGAAGGAAGAATGCCTGATGTTCGTAACCTTCAACCGGGCGTACGACATTGTGTGGGTCAAGGAGAAGAAGTAGAGGCAAGCCAGAAAGGAGAGCGGGCCTTACTTTGGGCGGGACTTGGCGTCGGGGTGGCGGGGGGACCAGTCCTTTGGCGGGAAGGCGACGTGCCAAAAAGTTGGATTAGGGAGCAGGAATTCGAGGCCGACTTTCACCTGCTCGTTGGGAAAGCGGTCAATGTGGGCGACCACGCACTCGAGCGACTCTTTTGTCTGCGGATTTGAAAGAGTCAGGCGCTGGCCGCGGTGGAGCGGCGCGGAAACGGCGAGCAGCGCGCCGTGAGCACTTACGGCTAGTGTGTACGTATCTTCTTCGGAGAGCGGTGTGGCGCCAAGCTGCATGGAGACGCGCACCGGAACATTCATCAGGACGCGCTGGCTGCGGCGGCGATTGTTGGCGAGCCAGGAAGTTTCGCGGGACTCGTTGATCCAGTCATCGAGAGTGCCGCCGTGTTCCGGCTTGACCGCGGTAAACATGAGCCCCATGCCTTTGCCAGGCTGGTTGTACACGACGCGGCCCTGGACCTCGAGCGATTTGGCACCTTTGGTCATACGCACATCGGCGACGGTGCCCAAAGGCAGCGGGCTGTCGGTATCCAAGTAGCAGCCCTGCTGGCTCAAATCGCGCACCTGCGTCTTGGACTTTGCGCCGGAGTCGTTCGAAACGACTTCCGCGGTGGCCTTGAATGCGTAGCGCGGATGCGTGCGGCGGTCGGCGGCGGCTTGCGCCGCAGGACGGGAGTCGGACGCACCCGGGCTGGCTGACGGTAGGCTGGAAGCGGGGCGTGTCCCAGACACCGTTTGCACGTGGAAGGAGTTGGTGAAATTCTCGATTTCCTGCTGCAGCTCGCCGGAAATTTCGAAGCTATCGGGTTCGGCTGTCGCTTCGGCAGGAGTCGGGGGGCTAGGGAGTGGCTGAGGTTCGGCCCCCACGGCAACCTGTGATGCTGGCCTGTCCGGATTCAACGGCTGCCACTCTGGCTCACAGGGCTTCTCGCGGGGCGCGGGATTCGGCTTACGCTTGCGACTCTTGCGACGCTTCATCACTACCCAATTGTAAAACAGCCCGGGCCGGCGGAGACAGCTTGCAAGCTGGCGTGCGAGCTAAGAGGAAATAGCTGTCGAGTAAAGGGCGAGTCGCGGATGCAATCGGCAGAGCGGTGCGCTAGTATGGGCGGCGGAGAAAGAAATTCATGAAAGCGACGATATCGGAAGGCGTGGCAGAAGCGGGACTGTCGAAAGGGCCGTATCGCGCGCCGCGCGGCACGCAGATTTCCTGCAAAGGCTGGCAGCAAGAGGCGGCGCTGCGGATGCTGCTGAACAATTTGGATCCGGAAGTTGCCGAAAAACCGGAAGAGCTGGTGGTATACGGCGGAACGGGAAAAGCGGCGCGGAATTGGGAATGTTTTCACGCGATTGTGCGGTCGCTGAAGGCACTGGAAGCAGACGAAACGCTGCTGGTGCAGTCGGGAAAACCGGTGGCAGTCTTAACAACGCATGAGTATGCGCCGAGGGTGTTGCTGTGCAATTCCAACCTCGTGGGCCATTGGAACAATTGGGACAAATTTCACGAGTTGGACCGCGCGGGCTTGATGATGTATGGGCAGATGACCGCGGGAAGCTGGATTTACATCGGGACGCAAGGGATTTTGCAAGGGACGTACGAAACCTTTGCGGCGGCGGCAAAAAAACACTTTGGCGGCGACTTGAAGGGCAGGTTGGTCGTGAGCGGCGGCATGGGCGGCATGGGCGGAGCGCAGCCGCTGGCGGCAACGATGAACGGCGCGGCGTTTCTGGGAATTGACGTCGATCCGGAACGAATCAAGAAGCGGCTGAAGACGGGTTATTGCGACGTGATGGTGACTTCGCTGGACGAGGCGCTGCGGATTTTGAAAAATGCGGTGCGCAAAGGCGAAACGGCTTCGGTCGGGGTGGTGGGCAATTGCGCGGACGTGATTCCGGAACTGGCGAAGCGCGGCGTGGTGCCGGATTTGCTGACGGACCAAACCAGCGCGCACGATCCGCTCGGCGGGTACGTGCCGAACGGAATGTCGCTGGAAGCGGCGCTCGAGCTGCGGAAGCACTATCCGGAGGAATACAAAAAGCGCGCGCTGGCGGCCATGGCCACGCATGTGCAGGGCATGCTGGATTTGCAAAAGCTGGGCGCGGTGACATTCGACTATGGCAACAACATTCGCACGTTTGCGTTTCAGCAGGGCGTGCAAAACGCGTACGACTTCCCGGGATTTGTGCCGGCTTATATCCGACCGCTGTTTTGCGAGGGCCAAGGGCCGTTCCGGTGGGCGGCGCTTTCGGGCGAGGCTTCGGACATTGCGCGAACAGATCGGCTGGTGCTGGAAATGTTTCCGCACGACGAGCATTTGAGCCGGTGGATCAAGCTGGCGCAGAAGCGCGTAAAATTTCAAGGGCTGCCGTCGCGGATTTGCTGGCTCGGATATGGCCAGCGCGACAAGTTTGGACTGGCGCTGAATGAGTTGGTGGCGAAGGGCGAAATCAAGGCACCTGTCGTGATGGGTCGCGACCATTTGGATTGCGGGTCGGTGGCGTCGCCCTACCGCGAGACGGAAGCGATGCTGGATGGCTCGGATGCGGTCGCGGATTGGCCGCTACTGAACGCGATGATTAACACCGCGAGCGGCGCGTCGTGGGTGTCGATTCACAACGGCGGCGGCGTGGGGATTGGGTATTCGCAGCACGCCGGGCAAGTCACCGTGGCGGATGGCACGAAAGAAATGGCGAAGCGCATCGAGCGCGTGCTGACGAACGATCCGGGGATGGGCGTGGCGCGGCACGTGGATGCGGGATATCCCGAAGCGATTGCCTTTGCGAAAAAAACCGGTGTGAAAGTGCCGATGAGCTAAAGGGAAAAGCGAAAAGCAGATTCCTCGCTTCGCTCGGAAGGACAACCGCTCATCTTTCGCCGGCTCACTCCTTCGCCCAACTCGCAAATGCACGGCCGAAGTCTGTGCTAAGGAAAGCCTTTCCGGCATAATACGAGGGCTTTGGCGAATTCCCTGCTCATTACGGGCGCATCACAATTGCTGACGCTGCGCGGAGGGGGTCCGCGACGCGGCGATTCCCTTTCGGACTTGGATTTAATCGAAGACGGCGCGGCGCTGGTGCGCGACGGCGTGATTGCCGCCGTGGGAACGCGAGCGCAAGTCGAAGCACTGCCCGGAACACGTGGAACGGAAAAGCTGGATTTGGGCGGACGCGTGGTGCTGCCGGGATTCGTGGATTCACACACACACCTGGTTCATGCGGCAAGCCGCGTGGAAGAGTACCAGCTGAAGATCCAGGGCGCGAGCTACGAAGAGATTGCACGCAAAGGCGGCGGGATTCTCAATTCCGTGAAGAAAATGCGCGCGGCGACGGCCGACGAATTGAAGAAGCGTGCGCTGGCGGCGCTGCAACAATTTGCAGCATACGGCACAACAACGATTGAGGCTAAGAGCGGTTATGGACTGGACGTCCCCAGCGAATTGAAGATCCTCAAGCTTCACAAGGAGCTGGCGGCGGAACAGCCGCTCGAGATTGTGTCGACATTTCTCGGCGCGCATGTCGTGCCCGAGGAATTTCGCAAAAAGGCGGACGGAGCGAAGCGGTACATCCAGTTGCTCGAGGAAAATCTTCTGCCGGCCGTCGCCGAACACCAGCTTGCGGAGTTTTGCGACGTGTTTTGCGACCGCGGGGCGTTTAGCGTTGCGGAATCGAAGCGGGTTTTGCAAGCTGGACGCCAATGGGGACTCGCTCCGCGGATGCATGCCGAGCAGCTTTCGCGGACCGGGGCAGCGCGACTGGCGATTCTTTTGCGCGCGGCGAGCTGCGATCATCTTGAGCAGGTGAACAAGAACGACATCCGTGCGCTCGGGAAATCGGACACCGTGGCGACGCTACTGCCGGGATGTGATTTTCATCTGGGATTGAAGAAGTATGCGCCGGCACGTGATCTAATCGACGCGGGAGCGATTGTCGCGCTGGCCACGGATTATAATCCGGGTACAAGCCCGACGCTGAGCATGCCGATGATTTTGTCGCTGGCATGCACGCAATTGCGCATGGCGCCGGCGGAGGCTATCACAGCCGCGACGATCAACGGCGCCTGCGCGCTGCGGCGCGACAAGCAGGTTGGTTCGCTCGAGGTTGGCAAACAAGCGGACATGGCCGTATTCGATGTGGCCGACTACCGCGAAATTCCTTATTATTTTGGGGTAAACCAATGCTGGATGACGATCAAGCGCGGTTGCGTGATCCATGCCGCCAAAGAGTCCAGGAACTAGCTATACCGGCAAACCCGTCCGGCGACTGAAACTTCCGAAAACCGGGCCAACGAAGACCCAAAACCTCTTCGAAGAATATTTTTATACGCTCTTGGCGGTGGTCTTTTTTGCGGTGGCGATTCTGGCGAAAGCGGGCGGGTTCAGCGGTTACAACGCGCTGATTGTCGCCGCCTGGACAACAGCTTTTCTATGGTTTGCAAATCAATTGCGCGGGTATTTTGCGGAGAAATCGAAAGCAGAGAATGGGAAGAGTGTTACGCCGCCAGCCACTGCTCCTGCGAAGGAGCCGAAAGGACCTTTGCCTCTGCCGCCAAGCATGAAGCCGATGATTGGACCACAATGGCCAGTAAAGCCAGGAGCGCGGCCGTCGTGGCCAAAATTGCCAAAGCAACAGCCAGTAACAGCAGCGGCGGCGCAAACTTCTCTGACGCCCGTGGACCAGACACCCACTGTTCAAGACCCGGGTGCTCCGGCAACAGGGACAAATTCAGACGCGATAAAGCGCGCTTTCGTTTATGAACGGCCCACATTGCCGGACCGCAAGCCAAAGCTACCGTACAATTGGGCAAACATGAATGACAAAAAGCAGAAAGACAAAAAACGAAAAAACAAAAAACCGAAACGATGAAACGACTGATTGAGTGCGTGCCGAATTTTTCCGAGGGGCGTGACGCGGCCAAGGTGAATGCCATCGCTGCAGCCCTGAGCAGCGTCCCGGGTGTGTACGTGCTCGACCGCGAAATGGACGCGGACCACAACCGCTCAGTGATTACGCTGGCGGGTGAACCAGATGCCGTCGCGGAAGCGGCGCTGCGCGGCGTGGGCAAGGCGATGGAATTGATTGACCTGACCAAGCACACGGGGGCGCATCCGCGCGTGGGCGCGACCGACGTGTTGCCGTTCATTCCGATCGAAGGGGTGGTGATTGAAGATTGTGTGGCGCTGGCACGGCGCGTGGGCCACGAGATCTGGAACCGCTACCGCATTCCCGTTTTCTTCTATGAAGCGGCAGCGACACGGCCAGAGCGCGTCAACCTGGAAAATGTGCGGCGAGGGCAGTTCGAAGGGCTGCGCGAGGAGATGAAGAAGAATCTCGACCGGCTACCAGATGTGGGAGAGCCCAAAGTTCATCCGACGGCTGGCGTGACCGTCGTGGGAGCGCGCAAGTTCTTGATTGCTTACAACGTGAATTTGAACACGCCCGACGTCACCATCGCCAACAAGATTGCCAAGGCAATCCGGTTTTCGTCGGGCGGGTTGCGCTACGTAAAGTCCATGGGCGTGGAATTGAAAGCGCGCAACCTGGCGCAAGTGTCCATCAACCTTACGGATTTCGAACAGACGCCGATGCATCGGGTGTTTGAAATGGTGAAGCGCGAAGCGCAACGCTATGGCGTGATGCCTGTGGGGAGCGAAATTGTCGGGCTGGTACCGAAGAAGGCGCTGGAAATAACGGCAGATTTTTTTCTGCAACTGGAGAATTTTTCACCGGCACAAGTTTTTGAAAACAAACTGGCGAACGCGCTGAGTGGCGCCCCGCTGGCGGCGGCAAAGGATGGAGTGCTGGCGGGATTGGCGCGGCCATTTTTGGACGCGGTGGCAGCGCCGTCGGCGACGCCGGGCGGCGGAAGCGCTTCTGCATTTGCGGCGGCCCTGGCGGCTTCGCTCGGGCAGATGGTCGCAGGCCTCTCGCGAAAGAAGAAATCGCAGGCCGCCTACGTGGACCAGCTCTCTGCGGCGCTGGAGGAAATGCGGAAGACGGCGGACGAACTGGCCGAGGCGATTGACCGGGACGCCCGGTCGTACGACACGGTGATGGCCGCGTTCAAATTGCCACAGGGAAATGCTGGGGAAACGAGAAAACGCGAAGAGGCGATCCAGGAAGCCACAAAAGGAGCCGCGGAAGTTCCGCTGCAAGTGGCCGACCGAACGGTTGCCCTTTTCGAACGGCTGGGACAACTGGAGAGTATCGTCGCGGCATCCATGCGTTCAGACTTGCAAGTAGGACGGCAGTTGGCCGGCGCGGCAGCCCGAGGGGCGCTGGCGAATGTCGAGATTAATCTCGACGGGTTGACGGATGCGGCTTACGTAGCGGAGATGCGGGCGAAGGCCGCGGCCCTGCGCGAGCGATTGGGCGATGCGCCTCGCGCCACGAGCGCGTAAAATACAGATTCCCTCGGCCCTATCCGAAAGGAGCATCATATGAGAGTCATCAGGGCGATCGGCAAGGCCGGAGCTGCAGCGATGCTGGCGGCAATTCTCCTGGCGGCGCCCCAGCCCGCGCGGGCAGGCAGGTTGGGCACAGACGTGATTGCGCTGTTCCCGAAGGAAATCGGCGAGTTTGCGTATGCCGATTTGAAGAAAGCGCGGTCCCAGAAATGGTTTCCGCAGTTGCAGGAACAGATGATTCCAGAGCGGTTCCGGCAATTCGAGAAATTCCTGGCCTCCGCCGGAGTGGATCCAAATTCGCAGGTGGATGAACTGGCGTGGGGACTCGTGGCGGAGGGACTGACGTCAAAGACGGAAGGAACGGGTTCGGCTGCAGTCCCCACGGGCGAAGAGGTCGTGGGCGTTGCGCTGGGGAACTACAACACGAGCTCGACGGAAGCCTATTTCAAGCAACAGAAACTCCCGACCTTCAAAACGCGCGGCTACACACTTTACTCGTTCGGCAGCGGCACGGGGGCGAGCGACCTGTTTTTCCTTTTCATTGACTCGAACACCGCGGCATTCGGGCACCGGGAAATGCTCGAGAGAATGGTGGACGTGCGCTTTGGTGAGACAGAAGGATTGCTTTCCAACGACAAGTTCTTCTCGCTGATCAACGAGGCCAACGGGAACGGCGTGGTGTGGGCGGTGCTGAATCCCGCGTACACACGGCTGGCCATGCAGCAGCTGGCGCCGGAAGTCGAACAGTTTCCGGAAGCGGCGAAGCTGGTGGCGCGCATGCAGAACTTAATCATCAATGTGGATGCCAGCAGCGGGATTGACGGAAAGTTTCAGGCCGTTTGCGGTTCGCCGGAAGACGCGAACACGCTAGGGCAACTGCTGCAGGCGGGGTTTCTGTATAAGCGCTATCAAGCACAGAAGGAGAACCCGGAGCTGGCGGATCTGCTGGATCAAGCGCGCATCACCCCGGCGGGAGACCGCGTGACGCTGCGCATGTCACTGAGTGATGATCAGATGACTTCGCTCATCCGGAAGAACACGTTCGCGCTGAAGATGTAAGACGACAGAATCCTTGAAAGAGTGAAGGGGCCGGACGGAGATTTCATCCGGCCCATTTTGTTTTGAAGGCCGCTCGCAACCGTGATTGCCAAGCAGGGGCTCAGCATGCTCGGCCCCTGCAAGGGGCCTTTGGCTCTGGAGAGTGCGCTTTGCGAAGAACTCGGCTGCAGTACGGACTAGACGCTGGGTGCGACTTCGCCGAGATACTTGGTCAAACGAGTCACCGTTTCGTTGCCGTGGGTTTCGTGTTGCACGCGATCCACGCCCGCCAAGGCCTCTGAGTCCTCTGCGCTTTCAACTTTTCTTGCGGCAAAGCCCGTAATGGTGTGCACGCCAATGGCAGGACTGTCGTTTTCATGAGAGAGGGAAACTTCGAGGCGGTCGGAGAAACGCGCGAAGGTTACATCCAAATGCGGGTGCGCTCTGGCCAGGTGTTCGAAAGCCTCCAGGCAAGCCTCAATGACCGCGGATTGCAGCCGGGCGACGGCATTGCTGTCGAGACCTGCAGCATCGGCCAAAAAGCGCGCTACTCCGCCTGCTGCTGCCGCCAGCCTGGGGTCGGCATCAATGCACAGGTGCAGATTTTTCTGTTTAGCGGCCACGGCTGCTAGCGGCTAGCGCGACGTCGCAAGCTTCCCGGCAATCCGGGCAATAGTAGAGGCCGTCGGCGCAGAGACGGATGTTGTGCTGCCCCTTGCAAATAGTGCAGTACTTCTCGCAAGTGCAGCGATCTTCCGGCAGGTCGCATTGCACGCAAACCGTAGGACCTTCCATGAATGCCCTCTTGAAAACTGTACCTGAGCCAAGGCGCGCGCGGCAAGGTGGACGTTTGAGTGCGATGGCGACAGGTGCACGCTTCGCAGCGCTGCGCGGCGACGCCGCTTCTTTGACCGACTTGGAAGCGCATGTTAGTATCGGTTTCTGCCCGAGCGATTGGAATGGAATCCTCCACAATTTCTCTCATGAGCGAGCTACGCAAAACGCCGCTGAACGCATTGCACCGCCGCCTGGGCGCGAAAATGGTCAATTTCAGCGGCTGGGACATGCCTGTGGAGTATCCGTCGAGCGGCGGATTGATCGCGGAACACAAGGCGGTTCGCGGGAGCGTGGGAGTGTTCGACGTCAGCCACATGGGGGACATTAGGATTGGCAGCGGAAAGAAGCCTGGCGGGGCGCTGGCAGCGGTTCAATACATCACCATGAACGATGCCTCGAGGCTGGCTATCGGGCAGGCGCAGTACTCGGCGATGCTTTATCCCGATGGCGCGTTTGTCGATGACGTGATCGTGCACCGGCTGGGCGAGGATGATTTTCTACTAGTGATCAACGCCGGCACGCGAGAGAAAGACATCCACTGGGTGCGTGCGAACACCAAGGGATTCGATTGCGTGGTCGAAGACCTGAGCGACGCGCACACGCAATTGGCGATTCAGGGGCCGCGGGCGGCCGAGGTGTTACAGAAACTGACCGACGCAGATTTGAGCGCCATCAAAAACTATTGGTTTACGCACGGCACGGTCTGCGGGTTGAGAAACACGCTGATCGCGCGCACCGGCTATACGGGCGAGGACGGATTTGAGATTTACGTGCCGTCGGACGCGGCGGCCAGCGAAAAAGCCTGGAATCAGGCGATGGAAGCGGGCCGAGAATTCGGCATCATTCCCTGCGGCCTGGGGGCGCGCAACACGTTGCGGCTGGAATCGAAGATGGCGCTGTATGGGCATGAAATCAGCGAAAAAATCAATGTGTGGGAAGCGGGACTGGATCGCTACTGCAAAATGGAGAAGGGCGACTTCCTCGGACGTGCGGCGCTGGAGCAGGCCAAAGCCGCCGGATTGACGCGCACGCTGGTTGGCTTGGAGATGATCGACCGCGGGATTGCACGCGACGGATATTGTTGCTGCAACAAAGCTGGGGAAAGCATTGGCGTGGTGACAAGCGGCTCGCCTTCGCCGACACTGGGCAAGAACATTGCCCTGGCCTACGTGCCGCCTGCGTCCGCGGCGGTGGGTACGATTTTGTACGTAGAAATTCGCGGGCAGAAATGCAGGGCACAGGTCGTTGCGACTCCATTTTACAAGCGGCAGAAAAAAGCGGCGGCGCCGCAGGGAGCGGGAGGTAACTAGTCTAATTCAGACTAGTGTAAACACGATCCCAAGGAGTGGTCTGATGGCGTATCCAAAGTCGTACCGCTATACCAAAGAGCACGAGTGGATCGAAGTGAAGGGCGACCTCGCGACGATTGGGATCACCGATCACGCGCAGCATGAATTGGGCGACGTGGTTTTTGTCGAACTGCCTAAGCCTGGCGCAAAGATTGAAGCCGGAAAATCCTTTGGCACCGTCGAGTCCGTGAAGGCTGTGAGTGAAATCTACGCGCCCGCCAGCGGCGAAGTGATCGAGACGAACGGCGAGCTCCAGAACAAGCCGGAGACCATCAACAACGATCCGCACGGAGCCGCGTGGCTGATTAAAGTGCGGCTGACGAATGCCGCAGCGATCCGCGATTTGATGGACGCGCCTGCCTACGAAGCTTACATCGCGGAGAAGGGCAAGGAAACTTCCGCCTAATGCGCTACCTCCCGAAGAGCCCCGTCGAGCGGCAGGAAATGCTGGCCGCCATCGGCGCAAAATCCATCGATGAATTGTTTTCGAGCATCCCGGCGAAGTACCGGCTGCGCGAGGCGTTGAAGATTCCCGGGCCGTATTCCGAAGCGGAAATTATCCAGTATTTCAAGGAGCGCGCGGCGGAAAACGCGGCGGGCTACACCAGCTTTCTCGGCGCCGGCGTTTACAACCATCAGCGCTCGGTGGTGACGGAGACCATCATCCAGCGCGGGGAATTTCTCACTTCGTACACGCCGTATCAGGCGGAAATCTCGCAGGGCACGCTGCAGGCCATTTTCGAGTTTCAGACGTTGATGTGCCAGTTGACCTGCCAGGATGTCGCGAACGCGTCAATGTACGACGGGTCGACGGCCACGACGGAAGCGGTGCTGATGGCAGAGCGGCTGACCGGACGGCGTCGCGTGCTTGTCGCACGGTCGGTACATCCGGAATATCGCGAAGTATTGAAGACCTACGCGAAAAATTCCGGGTTGCGCATCGAAGAGGTTCCCTTCACCGCAAGCGGAACGGTCGATGTGAAGGCGTTGCAAAGCGCGCTGAAAGACGACGCGGCCGCCGTGGTTGCGCAGTCGCCGAATTTTTTTGGCGCGATCGAATCGTACGCGCCGCTGGCGGAAGCAGCGCACAAGGTTGGCGCGATGCTTGTCGTCGCGATTGCGGAAGGCGTTTCGCTGGGACTGCTGAGCCCGCCTGCGGAGGCAGACATCGTGGCGCTGGAAGCGCAGAGTTTCGGCTTGCCGCCGAGCTATGGCGGGCCGTTTGCGGGTGTGATCGCCGCGCGCGAGAAATATGTGCGCCAAATGCCCGGAAGGTTGGCCGGACAAACAACGGACATCGATGGACATCGCGGATTTGTTCTGACGCTCGCCACGCGCGAGCAGCACATTCGGCGGGAGAAGGCCACTTCGAACATTTGCACGAATCAGGCGCTATGCGCTTTGGCGGCCACCGTGCACTTGACGCTGCTCGGCAAAGAAGGCTTGCGGGAGATGGCGGAGCAGAATCTTTCGAAAGCGCAGTTTGCGCTCGGCGAGTTGCTGAAAATTCCCGGCGTACGACGCGCCTTTGACGCGCCATTCTTCAATGAATTCACCGTCGAGTTCCCGCGCTCAGTGAAAATCGTAAATTCGCACCTCATGCGCGAAAAAATTGTGGGGCCGTTGGCGCTCGGCACTGCCTATCCGGAACTTACGAAAAATGCCCTGGTTTGCGTCACGGAGACGACTCCACGCGCGGAGATTGAAC
Organism: Acidobacteriota bacterium; assembly: GCA_003224085.1. Taxonomy (GTDB): domain Bacteria; phylum Acidobacteriota; class Terriglobia; order Acidiferrales; family UBA7541; genus Acidiferrum. The sequence goes on from QHYK01000052.1 coordinate 26,251, forward strand.
GGTTTGCAGGTGCGGTGAAACGCGCGCTAGAACAACCCGTTTAAGAGAAAATGAACGACAATATCAAAAAAGCTAAGCGGCACGTGAACCAGAACGAAGGGCTGATCTTCGAGAAATCGTCGCCCGGAAAGCGCGCGTTCGAATTGCCGCCGCTGGACGTGCCCAAAGCGGAACCTTCCAACGCGCTTGGCGCGCATCACCGCCGGGAGGGTGTTGAAGGGTTTCCCGAAGTCAGCGAAATCGAAGTGATCCGCCACTTCACTCGGCTTTCTACCTGGAACCACGCCATTGACCTTGGCATGTACCCGCTGGGTTCCTGCACCATGAAGTACAACCCGCGCGTGAACGAATTTGTGGCGCGGCTCGAAGGAATTGCAACCGAACATCCTTACCAGCCGCAGGAACTTTCGCAAGGCTGCCTGAAAATCCTTCGGCTGCTGGAAAAATGTCTGCTGGAAATTACCGGAATGGACGCCATCACTCTGCAACCGGCTGCAGGTGCGCAAGGAGAACTTACGGGCCTCCTGTTGATCCGCGCGTACCTGCAAAAGCAAGGAAATCCGCGCAAGAGAGTGCTGATTCCTGATTCGGCGCACGGCACGAATCCGGCGACGGCGGTCATCGCCGGCTACGAAGTCGAAAATATTAAGTCGAATGAGCATGGACAGATGGACATAGAAAACTTACAGAAATTGGTGACCGAAGATGTCGCGGCCCTGATGATCACCAATCCCTCGACGCTGGGTATTTACGAACAGAACCTCCCCGAGATTGCGCAGATCTTGCACGCCAAAGGCGCGCTGCTGTACATGGACGGCGCCAACATGAACGCGCTCGCGGGAATCACGCGCCCAGGCGATCTCGGCGCGGACGTTATGCACCTGAACTTGCACAAGACGTTTTCGACCCCGCACGGCGGCGGTGGACCAGGTGCAGGTCCTGTGGCGATGAAAAAGGTTCTCGAGCGGTTTCGTCCCGTGCCCATCCTCGTGGAAAAAGAGGGCGGTAGGCTGGCGCTCGAGCCAGTGCGGCCGGACTCGATTGGCCGCGTGAAGGCGTTTAGCAGCAATTTCGGCGTGCTGGTTCGCGCGCTGGCGTACATTCTTGCGTACGGGCCGGGCGTGCGCCAAGCGACGGAAGACGCCGTGCTGAATGCGAATTACATTCGCAGGCACCTCGAAGGCGTTTACGACTTGCCTTATTCCCTGCCCTCGATGCATGAAGTAGTCTTCAGCGACGCGCTTCAAAAGAAGAACGGCGTGAACACCATGGATATCGCCAAGCGGCTGATTGATTACGGCTTTCATCCCTACACCACAGCCTTTCCGCTCATCGTTCCCGGCGCTTTGATGATCGAGCCGACAGAATCCGAGTCGCGGGAAGAGTGCGACCTCTTCATTGGCGCTATGAAAGCCATCGCGGATGAGGCAGCGAGGCAGCCGGAAATTGTGAAGACCGCGCCGCACACCACGCGCGTCCGGCGGCTGGATGAGGTTGGCGCCGCGCGCAAGCCAGTGCTGCGATGGAAGCCTGCCGCGCAACGCAGCACGGCCCAGACTAGCGGGGCGCGGGATTAGCCGGAATAGCGAAGCAAATTCCCTTCTCTCAACCATTGGCGACAAGGCACACGAAGGCTCATCAGGTGAATTGTCCCTTTGCCGCTTCCGGTAAACTGGGTTGGCTTCCCTTCTCCTCGAAGATTGAAGAAAGCATGAAATTCGAAATCGAAGACTGGCTTCCAAAATCCGTAATTCTTCTGCGCCATTATGACCGGCACAAATTCGTTTCTGACTTGATTGCCGGCGTAACCGTAGGCCTGGTCGCACTGCCCCTGGCCATGGCGTTCGCGATCGCTTCGGGCGTGCCGCCGCAAGCGGGGCTTTATTGCGCGATGGTGACCGGCTTTTTGATTTCCGCGCTGGGCGGCTCGAAAACGCAGATTGGCGGGCCCACCGGAGCTTTCGTGGTGGTCGTCGCAGGCATCATCGCGAAGCATGGCATCGACGGCCTGTTCATGTGCACGATGATGGCGGGCGTGCTGCTGGTGCTTCTGGGCATCACCGGCATGGGTACGATGGTGAAGTATTTTCCCCGGCCGGTCGTTGTCGGTTTCACCAACGGAATTGCGATTCTCATCGCCAGCACGCAGATTCGCGACTTCTTCGGACTGAAGATGGACCATGTTCCTGGCGATTTTTTTCATCGCATGAAGGCGTTTGCCGAGGCGTGGAGCACTTTCTCGATGCCCGCCACGGCGGTTTCTATTCTTTCGATTGCGGTGATGATTTTCTGTCTGAAGTACGCAAGGAAGATACCGGGCGCCATTTTGGTCACCTTCGGCGCGACCGCCGCGGTCATGCTTTTCCACATGAAAGTGGAAACCATCGGAACGCGTTTTGGCGGAATTCCGCAGGGCCTGCCCACCATTGTTGTTCCACAATTCCATTACGACATTTTCCGGCAGTTGCTGTCCTCCGCCTTCACGGTGGCGATGCTGGGAGCGATTGAATCGCTGATGTCGGCCGTGGTTTCCGACCGCATGAGCAACGATAAGCACAATCCCAACGTGGAATTGATCGGTCAAGGCCTGGCAAACATCCTTTCGCCGATGTTCGGAGGGCTGCCCGCCACCGGCGCGATCGCGCGCACGGCCACAAACGTTCGTTCCGGCGCAAAAACCCCCGTGGCCGGAATGATTCACGCCCTCACGCTTCTGGCGATCATCCTGTTTGCGGCGCCGCTGGTGAAAAACGTTCCACTCGCGGCGCTCGCGTCCATTCTGATGATCGTCGCTTACAACATGGGCGATTGGGAGGAAATTCCGGAAATCCTGAAATTAAGCGGGGCGGACATTGCCGTATGGTTTCTGACGATGACGCTAACCGTGGTAACAGATCTGACGTTCGCGGTGGAAGTCGGCATGGTGCTTGCCGCGCTCATGTTTATCCGCAAGGTTTCACGCACCACCACCGTAAGTCCGGTTACGAAAGACTATGTGAAAGACAGCCGCGTTCACGTGCTTCAGGGCAAAGATATTCCGGACTACGCGATTGTCTACCGCATCCACGGACCGTTCCTTTTTGGCGCGACCGACAAGTTCGCGGATATTCTTCACTCGCTCGACAAGCTGCCGCCCATCGTTATTCTGCGCTTGCGAAACATGACCGCTATTGACGCGACTGGCCTTGGCGCCATTCGCGATCTTGCCGACACGCTGCACGACTCGGGACGTTCGCTTCTCCTTTGTGGGGCAAGAGAGCAACCCTCACAATTAATGAAGCAAGCGGAGTTCGAACGCCATGTGGGCGCGGAAAATATTTGCCGCAGCATAACCGAAGCGATTGAGCGCGCCGCGGAAGTTTATCGTTCCCAGTATGCAAGCAAAAAAGCGGAAGAGCTGACTCCAAGCCATTCTTGAAGAGCGCAGGCTTTTGTCGCCCCGCTACCAAGAGCACCAGTACTCACCTCCCGCATTCCTCCTTGATTCACGGAGCCGACACGCTCCGTTTCCACTCCTGTAACACAGCCCGCCTAGCTTCTACGCCCGGGACGATCATTTCTATTTTTCTTCCCAACCAAAGGAGAATCCCCTTTGAAAGAAAGAACTCTTGCAATCGCTTTGTCTCTTGTGCTCGTTGGCGCAACTGTCCCCGCGCCAGCTCGCGCCAACAACCCCAGCCCAGCAAACCCTATCCAGCACGTTCTGCTCATCAGCATCGATGGCATGCATGCGGTTGATTATGAACATTGCGTGGCATCGCAGACTTGTCCATATCTGGCCGCTCTCGGCACGACCGGAGTGCACTACACACGCACGACCACATCGAGGCCGTCCGACTCCTTTCCCGGCCTGATGGCACTCGTGACCGGTGGAAGCCCCCGAACGGTAGGCGCGTTTTACGACGTGGCTTACGATCGCGTTCTGGCGCCACCGAAGACAGCCACGGGCAACGGACTGCCGGGAGGACCCTGCAATTTGAACGTCATCAACGGGACGCAGACCGAATATGAGGAAGGCAACGAAATCGACCAGACCATGCTCAATGGCGGGTTCCCCGGATACTCCACCATCGACGGTGGCGTTAAATCAATCAATCCCGACAGGCTGGTGCGCGATCCGTTTAACAACTGCAAACCCGTTTACTCCTGGAACTTTGTTCGCACGAACACCATTTTTGGCGTGATCCACGCCGCGGGCGGCTACACAGCCTGGTCCGACAAGCACGCTGGGTACGCCTCCGTTTCCGGTCCCACCGGAACCGATCAACCCAGCAACGTGGATGACTACTATTCACCTGAGGTCAACTCTCTTCAGATTGTACTGCCCGGAATTAAGACGGCAGCCCTCAGCCCCGAAGCCAGTTTTGACTGCGGTAGGCTTGTTCCCAATGGCGATGATTGGACCACCGATTTCAATGCCATCAAATGTTACGACCAGCTGAAGGTCAACGCCGTTGTCAATGAGATCCAGGGCAGGACCCACCTCGGTACAAGCAGGGCTCCAGTCCCAACGATCTTCGGCATGAACTTCCAGGCGGTCAGCGTAGGGCAGAAGCTGATTGAGCCCAAATCCGCTATCAGAACCGACGCAAACTCTGGCGGTTACGAGGATGCCCAGGGTACCCCCAGACCCAAAATGCTGGACGAGATCCAGTTCGTGGATGCGGCGATCGGGCAGATGGTCGCTGCGCTCAAGCACGAGGGTCTTCTAGATTCGACCACCATCATCATCACCGCAAAACACGGGCAGTCGCCGACCGACCCGAACCGCTTCTTCCCCATTCCGGGGCATTCCGGCAACAACGGCACACCGCCGTCTGGGATCATCGGAAATCTTCTCCCGGCAGTTTACAATGATCCCAATAACGGCCTCGGACTGGCCGAGGACGACGTTTCCCAGATCTGGCTGGCAGCTTCAAACCGCACCGGGGACGCAGTAACGGCTCTGGAGAATGCCGCGACAGCGATCGGACTCGGCCAGATCTACTATGGCGCCTCACTGAGCACGCTCTTTAACCCACCGGGCGTGCCGGAGCACCCCGGCCCCTGCTGCAAGCTTCGGGAAGGGGGCGACCCGCGTACTCCCGACATCGTAGTGATTCCAAACGTCGGCGTGGTGTATACCGGAAACCTAAAGAAGCAATCCGAACATGGCGGCTTCGCATGGGATGATACCAACGTGATGCTGATGGTATCCAATCCCAACCTTGAGGCCCGCACCTCCCACAGCTTTGTGGAAACCGCTCAAGTGGCTCCCACGATCCTGAAAATCCTGGGCCTGGATCCAAACGCCCTGGATGCTGTTAGGCTGGAAGGGACGCCAGTCCTGCCGTCTCTCTTCTGAAAAATAGCTTCAATTTCAGTTGAACAGAAAGAACAGGGCGTTCCGGGACTAGGAACGCCCTTCGCTTTGGGCACAGAAAGACTCGGTTCAGGTTGCTTTGCTAATTCCTACCGTTGCTTCCGATCAAGCGCTATTTCGGGAATCGCACGCTGTCGAGGACGGCGTCGAAGGTCTTGTCGTATTTCTCGTACGTGGATTGCGGCGCTACGCAAATAAACGAAACCAGCCCTTCGGGACGCAGCGTGCTGACGACCCAGTCGGTTTCCTGGCCGCCCACGGGCGAATCGTTGCTCAGATAGGTCGCGAGTCCGGGCTGGCCGTTCAATCGCACGCGCTCCGGCTGCCGCGTAATTTTCATGTTCGGATTCGAGTTTTGAAGCTCTTGGATGACTTTCTGTGTGGCGCTGTTCAAGGCATCCCAATCGTCGGGGTCGCCGGTGGCGGAAGCGACGCTGACAATCAACCCATACGCAAGCGCAGCGTGCCCGGTGCCGTCGTCCACCACGCCGCCTTCCGGCGCAAACGAAGCGCCGCTCCCGTTGGTGTCGGGATATTTCTTCCAATTGTCCGGATATTTCAGCGTGTAAGCATTTGTTTGATAGGCGGCGAAATTCCCGGACGGTGGCGCAGGAACCTTCAGGGCTCCGGCACCGGCCCGGGCTCCCGGCGCCAGCTTCTTCGCAACAGGCAACGCCAGCACTTCGCGCTTGATGGCTTCGAATTCGGTAGAATCCCGCTTGGCGTGGGGTGGAACTCCGCCCAGCTTTTCAATTTCCTCGTCCACTCGCTCCACACGATGCTCGGGATTCGGATGGTCGGAGAAAAACTCCGGCGGATTTTTCCCTTTCGTTTCGGCTTCGAGCTTTTCGAAAAACTGCGCCAAGGCGCGCGGGTCGTAGCCGCTGTCGTAGAGTGCCTGCGTGCCCATCACGTCGGCCTGCGATTCCGCAGTCCGCGAGTAGCGCAGCAGCACGCCCCCCGCAGCGAATGCCCCTAACTTACTCAGCAAAGCCCCACCCGTCGAGCCGCCAAATATTCCATCGGCAATGCCGAGAACGCCGTTGGCAAACTCGGCTTTGGACGCCTGATTTGTGCCGTGGCGCAGTGCCACGTGCGAGAGCTCGTGCGCCATGACGCCGGCAAGCTGTGCTTCGTTCTCCGCCACCTCGATGGCCCCGCGATTGATAAATACGTATCCGCCTGGCAAGGCAAATGCGTTGATGGCCTTGTCATTCACGCAATGAAACTCGAACGGATACTGCATCCCGCCGGTTGGCAGCTTCTCCGCCAGCCGCATCCCCAGCTGCGTCAGATAGGCGTCGACTTTGGGCGCATTGCAAAGAGGCAACTGTCTCGCGGCATCGGCCGCGGCTCGCTTGCCCAGTTCAATGTCCTGCTGGGGAGAGAATATGTTCCATCCAGGCTTCAGCGCCGTGCGCTGCGCCGCAGCCGACGACGTAAACGTCCACAAACCCAGGAGCATGACTAGCGTGGAGGCGGCGTGGGCTGCGCTCCGCGGCCGAAGCGCCCTTTCTCTGAACAAATTGCTTTTCCTGTGCCGCGCGTTCACTGCGGCCTCCCGACTTGAGTCCCAAACTAGGATGGCGGTTTTCTCTGCAAAGTTACTTTAGCACTCGGAAGGCGCAAAGAGAAAAAGCCCGGATGCCTGGGGGCATCCGGGCAGGGACAGGAGGGCAAGTCGGGCAAAGAAACTCGATTTACCGAGCCACGCGTGGTGAAGGCTCGGGAGAAGGCGTGGTGCTGGGAGCATCCGCGGCTTTGCCGTTTCGCGCCGGAACAGCTTTCGCTGCCGGTGGGGGCTCCGGCTTGCGCGCCGGGAGGGCCTGGTTTTCGCCTTCGCGAACGAACGTCAAACGGTCCTGCTCCTTATTCCAATCAATGCCAATCAGGTCGCCCAGGTGAACTTGCTCCGTAGCAAGCAGGTTGGCGAGAGGATAGACCACGTGGCGCTCGATGGCCCGCTTCAGGTGCCTAGCGCCGTAGCGCTGATCGGTGCCTTCTTGCAAAAGAAATTCGCGACCCGGCTGAGTCACCCGGAAAAGAAACTGCCCTTTGGCCGTTTCTAGAACGCGCCCTTGCACTTGGCCTAACTCGATTTCGAGAACCTGTTCCAACTGTTCACGCCGCAACGGATGAAACACCACCACTTTGTCCAGGCGGTTCATGAACTCGGGAGAAAATTTGCGGCGCGCCGCTTCCACCGCTGTGCGCTCCACTTTTTGATCCAAGCCAGAGGCGGGCTTGTCGGCCGGCTGAATGAAGCCCATGCCGCCCTGCATCATTTCCGTGATTTCGCCGCTGCCAAGGTTCGAGGTCAGGAAAATAACCGTCTGCGAAAGGTCCACTCGGCGGTTGTCGCCGAGCGTCAGCGTCGCCTTGTCCAACATGCCAAGCAGCAACTGCCAGAGCGCGTCGCTGGCCTTCTCAATTTCATCAAAAAGCAAAAAGCTGAGCTTCAGCCTGTCCGTGTGACAAGCCGCCAAGGCTTCCTGGGTAATCAAAGGATGGGTCTCCCGGTGCCCGAGATACCCCGGAGGTGAACCGATCAGCTTCGCGATTTCGTGAGAGTGTTGAAACTCCGCGCAGTCAACCTTAATTACCGTGCGCGGGTCCCCAAACAGGATTTCCGCAGCTGCTTCGACGATGCGCGTTTTTCCGGACCCTGTAGGACCGAGGAACAGCAGATTGCCCACTGGGCGCCCCGGGGAATTCAATCCAGCGCAGAAAACCTGGTACATATCCACCAGGGATTGCACGCCTTCCTCCTGACCGACAATCTTGGCACGCAGGGAGGCATGAAAATCCCGGGTGTCATTGCTGCGGATGCTTGGGTCCAGTTGGTGGCGGACGGCAGCTCTCATTGCATCGCCCCTTCTCCGCGTCAAGTTCCCCCAAACGCGGCGCGCGTCTCAGTCCCGCGCGAAAAATGAGATAGTGCATGGCGGATGCCAATCTTTTTCTGGCTGTTGCTGGTGAGGAAACGCACTGGTTTCAGTTAGATACGGAATTCCAAATTCTGTAGGGCGTCTCACTCTGTGAGAAAGAGTTCCGTTTGAGTCAAAAATGAGAGGATGCGGTAAGCAAGCCGAGCATTTTGTGTCACGCCGCGGGGAACAAAAAGAGGCGCATTCGCCCCCGTTCCAGCAGTTAAAGTTTTACTTTAAGCGTTCCGGCCTGGCGAACCCTAGGAACTCTAGGAATTGGATCGATCATGCTTCTTGCGGCCTTGTGGTGCCGCCGCAGGTGCCCCGCCCGGCTGCGCGGCACGCGACTTTTTCTCTTCTGCCACGGCTTCCTCCTGCGCGCTGGCCGACTTGCCGTCGATCGCTTCGGCCGAAGCCGCCGCGGCTCCCGCGCGCTTGGCCGCTGGTTCCACCAGCGCTCCTTCGCCTTCGCGCACGAACGTGAGCCGGTTGTTGGCCTTGTCCCAATCAATGCATACCAAATCGCCCAGATTCACCTGGTCGGTGGCCAGCAAGTTAGCCAGCGGATAAACCACGTGCCGCTCGATGGCCCGCTTCAAATGGCGCGCTCCGTAGCGCTGGTCGGTGCCTTCCTGCAGCAGAAAATCACGGCCTGAAGGAGTTACCCGGAACAGGAATTGGCCTTTAGCCGTATCCAGCACGCGCTGCTGGACTTGGCCCAGCTCGATATCCAGAACTTCTTGCAACTGCTCCTTCCGCAGCGGGTGGAATACCACCACTTTATCCAACCGGTTCATGAATTCTGGGGAGAACTTCCGCCTGGCCGCTTCCACTGCCGTGCGTTGTACCTTTTCGTCCAGACCGGTGGCGGGTTTGTCGGTTGGCTGAATAAAACCCATGCCCCCTTCCATCAGCTCGGTGATTTCTCCGCCACCGAGGTTGGAAGTCAGAAAAATGACCGTTCTGGACAGATCGACTTTGCGATTGTCACCGAGGGTTAGCGTGGCTTTATCAAGCATGCCCAGCAATAACTGCCAAAGCGCGTCACTCGCCTTTTCAATCTCATCGAAAAGCAGGAAACTCAGTTTCACCTTGTCGGTGTGGCACGCCGCCAACGTTTCCGGAGTGATGAGCGGATGTGTTTCCCTGTGCCCCAAATAGCCCGGCGGCGAGCCGATCAGCTTGGCGATCTCATGCGAGTGCTGAAACTCCGCGCAATCCACTTTGAGTACCGCCCGCACATCCCCAAACAAAATTTCAGCGGCAGCTTCCACGATGCGCGTCTTTCCCGACCCAGTCGGGCCGAGGAAGAGCAGGTTCCCCACCGGGCGTCCCGGCGAGTTCAAACCCGCGCGAAACACTTGGTACAAGTCGACCAGCGCTTGTACCGCCTCTTCCTGGCCAACAATCTTCGCGCGCAGGGATGCCTGGAAATCCATCGTGTCTGTGCTGCGCTTAGTTGGATCGAGAGAAAGCGTGTAGTCCCCCATGACCGCCTCCTAGCGAACCCGCCCCTGCAGGTTGCCGTACCGCCCGCGCACCCGGCCAAACTGTTCCAGTTTGACCTGGATGGTCGACTGAAGGAGCCGCAACTGCACGAGCAGCTCCTTCGCCACCGCGGGCGATTCTGAAATTCGGACGAGCGGCGGAAGCACATCCGCCAGTTCGAGATTGAGCGTACGAAGAGACGAAACCAGCTTTTGGACCGCCGGAGACTGGGGATCCGCCAGGGCCCTCGAGTCATTGCACTGCTCTCTGAGAGCTCTCCAATTCAGCTCCACAAACGGATGCTTTTTGGTGACTTCCTTGACGACCTCCTCGGTAATGCGCGCACGCTGCCCCAGGCGCGCCAAATGCAGTTGCTGCACTTTTTCGCCGCGACGCACGTTGTGCACCAGGTAGAACGAATTCCCTTTGCGGCGAACAAAAGCCATGACCTTACTTCACCTCAGGCTCATTCCATTGGCGTAGTGTAATCAGCTTCCACTACGCCTGCAATATTAGACACAGAATTTCGCGAAAAGTTGCAGCCTATTAGTAACGCCTTCACCTTAAACATGCTTGCGGTTATCACCCCCATTAAATTTCTTTCTTATTTCCATCCATTTCCCCGCATCATTCGTTGATCTCCCGCAACCGCGTGCCTTTTTGCATGGCGCGAATTAGATGGTGCATGAAATACCGTCCGATTCTCCTTTTATTCGCAACTACCTATTCATTTTCATTAAACCTGGCCGCGCCACTTTTCTCTTGTTCTTCCGCGTGCCCGCTCCTACCATGACGCATTCTCTGTTTTGAGTGCGACTGGACTCGGGAGTTACATCAAGAAATGTCTTGGGACGCCGTCTATCGTCTCGTGCAACGAATTCCTCGCGGAAAGGTTCTAACTTATGGAGGGGTGGCTAGGCTTCTGCGCTTGCCCGGCGGCGCCCGCACGGCCGGACGTGCCATGGCCGCCACTCCGTCCGGAAAAGGCATTCCCTGGCACCGCGTGATCGGCGACCGCGGAAAAATCCTGATTCGTGGCCCACACGCCTTGCTCCAAAGAAAGCTCCTTGAAAGCGAAGGCGTCTCGATCGTCGAATTTCGCGTAAACCTGAAGCGCCACCTTTGGCGACCGCGCAAGACAACTGCTCTGAAAGACAAGAGACCTCGCAAACGTACTCCAAAGTGACGCGGGGCCGGCTTTCTTGCCTGCCTGCGTGAGCCGTAGAGCCGTATGCGGTATGCTATAAGCCCAGCTTCCAATCGCGCCTCTTTTCGCGGGGCAAGAAAAATGGCCAATGCCATCCTTCAAGTGGAGAATCTCGTCAAGCACTACGGCGACGTGCACGCCGTGCGCGGAGTCAGCTTCAGCGTAGAGGAAGGCGAAGTTTTCGGTCTGCTGGGTCCTAACGGAGCCGGAAAAACCACCACCGTCGAAATCCTCGAAGGCTTGCGCACGCTCGACTCCGGCCGCGTTTCCGTTTGCGGGCTGGATCCCGAGCGCGATTCCGATGCGCTAAAGCAGGAAATCGGCGCCTCGCTGCAGGCTACCTCCCTGCCCGACAAAATTCGCGTGATCGAAGCCATCCGGCTTTTTGCGAGCTTTTACAAAAGGCACCGGGACCCGCAAGAGTTGCTGAAACGTTTCGGCCTGGATGACAAGAAAAATTCTTTTTACAGCCAGCTTTCCGGGGGACAAAAGCAGCGCCTCGCGGTTGCCATGGCTTTGGTGAACGATCCGCGAGTCTGCTTCCTCGACGAGCCCACGGCTGGCCTGGACCCGCAGGTGAGGCGCGAGATCTACGACGTAATCGAGGAGCTGCGCCGCGAGAAGAAAACCGTTCTACTGACCACGCATTACATCGAAGAAGCCGAGCGGCTGTGCGATCGCGTCGCCATCGTCGATCACGGTGTGGTGATCGCTCTGGGCACTCCGCGCGAACTGAAAGCTCGGTCCGGCGGTACGACGCGTATCGAAGCGCGCCTATCCAAGACCGAATCCAACGGAACAATGAAAAGTCTTGAAGGCGTCGTGGATGTTCGCGAGGTGGATGACACTTACGTCCTGCATTCGAAGCGGCCACCCCAAACGATCGTCTCCCTGGTCAAGCACCTGGAAGCTCAGGGCAATGAACTGGTCAGCCTGGAAATTGCCACACCTTCCCTGGAGGATGTGTTCATCGAACTCACTGGAAGGAGGCTACGCGATTGAAAAACTTCGCCGCCCTCACGCGCATGCGCGTTCAGCTTGCGTTTCGCAACAAAATGTTTTTCTTTTTCGTGATCGTCATGCCCCTGGTGTTCTTTTTTCTTTACGCCGGCGTTTTCGCTAAGAGCGTGCCGCGCATCGTCAGCTTCTATCTCGGCCCGGTGCTGGCGTTCAACGTCATGGGCAGCTTCTGGGGGCTCAGCGCCACGCTGGTGATGTTTCGCGAGCAAGGAATTCTTCGCCGCTTTCACGTCGCGCCGGTGACCGCCAGCGATCTGCTGGCTTCGAGTATTGTTGCCAACTACGTTCTCACTCTGCCCACCGTTACGCTGGAATTGGTTCTTGCTCGCCTTATCTTTCACGTCCCAAGTATCGGGAATCCGATTTCTCTCTTCATCCTCCTCTCCATCGGCATCCTCTCATTTGGGTCGCTAGGCTTGGTCGTCGCCAGCGTCACCAATACCATGCAGGAAACCCAGGTGTTGAACCAGCTCCTTTGGCTTCCTTTGATTTTTCTTTCCGGGGCCACATTTCCACTCGCCTATTTGCCGCGCACCGTGCAGCGATTCGGCTTGTTTCTTCCCGCAACTTATCTGGTGAACGGCCTCCAGCAGACGATTATTCACTCCGCCACGCTCTGGAGCCGCTACGTGGAGATCCTCTCGCTTGCCGTCTGGGCGTGTCTTACCTTCTTTCTCTCCGCGCAACTGTTCCGCTGGGAACCGGAAGCCAAAGTTCCGCGAAGAACCAAGATGCTGGTTGCGGCTACGGCCATTCCCTTTCTCCTTCTGGGAATTGTGGAGAACGTGTCGGACCGCATTCTCCGGGAAGCCTACACCGCGTTCGAATCGTTCACCTCGGCACCAGCGACCCGGCGGCCTCCTTCTTTGAGCATGCCGGGAAAACCTGGAGAAGCGAGCAACCCTTCCCGCAGCAGTCAAAACCAAGCGAGGCAGTAGCCGCCAATTTGGTTTCCGCGTTCTCTCCTCGCGCACCGCGAAGTTCGTTGACGCTCGCTCTCCCGTACCGTATTCTGAATTTTCCAGCCGCACCGCTTCGCGCGGCCTGATTCAAGGGGAACCATCATGGCGATTCAACCCACGGAGAAAATCTGGCACAACGGAAAATGGATTAATTGGGACGACGCCACGCTGCACGTCCTTTCTCACGTCGTGAGCTACGGCTCCGCCGTTTTCGAAGGCATCCGCTGCTATGAGACCAAGCAAGGTCCGGCCATTTTCCGTCTCCGCGAACACATGCAGCGGCTCATCAATTCCGCGCGCATTTACCGCATGGAGCTTCCCTACTCCGTGGACGAATTCTCGAACGTCGCCTGCGAACTCGTGCGCGTCAACAAAATGAATGCCTGCTACGTGAAGCCCATCGTTCTCCGCGGCTATGGCGACGTCGGCGTGAATCCTCTCAATTCTCCCATTGATTTCTACATGGCTTGTTGGAGCTGGGGCGCGTATCTTGGCCCTGACGCGCTTTCGAAAGGCGTGGATGTCGGCGTCAGCTCCTGGACGCGAATCGCGCCAAATACGCTGCCCGCCATGTCGAAAGCTGCTGCAAACTACATGAATTCGCAGCTCATCCGCATGGAAGCTTCGTTCAACGGCTTTACCGAGGGCATCGCCCTCGATTCCCACGGCCACGTCAGCGAAGGCTCGGGCATGAACATTTTCCTGGCGCACGACGGCACGCTCTATACGCCGCCCCTGGCCACCAGCATTCTTCCCGGGATCACCCGTGACGCGGTCATGAAGCTTGCCGAAGATCTCGGTATCTCGTGCAAGGAAGCCGTCATTCCGCGCGAAATGCTCTACATCGCCGATGAAGTGTTTTTTGTCGGCACCGCCGTGGAAGTCACGCCGATCCGTTCCGTCGACCACATTCAGGTGGGCAAAGGCATCGCGGGATCGCTCACGCGCAAACTGCAGGAGGAATTTTTCGCCATTACCAGCGGCACCAAGCCCGATCGCCACAACTGGCTCATGCCGGTCGGCGCACCCGTCAGCGCCGCTTCGCGCTAGAGCAAGCGGCCACACCAATTTGGCTCTGGCGCTCTTGGCCCACTATGTTTTCTTTTGGATATGAGTGTGTTCAACTCTGGAGAGCAGGCCATGTCCAAGCCCAACGCGGTTCGCATCGGCATCATCGGAGACTTTGAGCCGTCCTATCATTCGCATTTCGCGACCAACGCCGCGCTCTACGATGCCGCCACGAACCTGAACTTCCCGCTCATGGTGCGCTGGATCCCGACACCCTCGCTCGACAGCGCTGACGCGGCGAAAATCCTCAGCCGTTGGGACGGCCTGATCGCCGGACCCGGCAGTCCCTACAACAGCTTCACCGGAATGCTGCGCGGCATCGAATTTGCCCGCACGCACGATTGGCCCTTCACCGGAACTTGAGGGGGCTTCCAATATACTCTGTTAGAGTATGCGCGAAATGTTTTGAAGATTGCCGACGCGGACAGCGCGGAGAATAATTCCGGCTCGTCGCACTATGTGGTCGCGCCGCTTTCCTGCAGCTTGCCGAATCGCCGCGAGGGTGGTCCCAAGGCCTCCGGGGAGGAACGCCTGAAAATTCTTCCCGGCACTCGCCTCCATTCCATTTGCGGAAGCGAAGACGATTCGGAGCAGTATTACTGCAACTACGGCGTCAACGAAGAATACGAAAAGCAATTCCAGGCCACCGGTCTTTGCGTAAGCGCCCGCGGCATGCAGGGTGAGAGTCGCGCCGTGGAGCTGCCCAATCATCGTTTCTTTATCGCCACGTTGTTCCAGCCGCAGCTTTCGTCGCGGCCCGAGGCGCCGCACCGCTTTTGGCTGGCATTCCTGCGCGCCGCCATGCAATTCCAAAAAGCGCGCGCCAGGCGCGGTACAAGTCGCGTCTCTCACGGCAAAGCGCGCGCCAAAACCGCCGCGGGATAGCGGAAATACCGAATCCTCTTCCCCGCGCGCTACGCGTAAAATGATGCGCCCGATTGCACGGGCAAGAGGAGTTCCACTTGTGACCACACGCGCGCTGCTCGTCACTGCTTTCGCGTCTCTTTTCGCACTCTTGATTCGGTCGCCTCTGGCTCCCGCTCAGGAACATCGCCCGCGAGCGCGCGACCTTGGCATCCACCCCGGTGTCCACCAGCCCGGACCCCACAACGCCATCACGGACGTCCCCGGCGTCCAGGTGGGCCAATTGACCATCGTCAAGGGCGAAAACATTCGAACCGGGGTTACGGCCATACTGCCGCATTCAGGAAACATCTTTCAGGACAAAGTAGCGGGCGCCGTCTTTGTTTACAACGCGTTTGGCAAGCTTCTCGGCTCAACACAGGTGGCCGAGCTCGGACAAATTGAAACACCCATCGTTCTTACCAACACGCTCGGCGTCTGGGATGCGGCGGCAGCCGTCGCCAGTTGGACGCTGGCTCAGCCAGGAAACGAAGAAATAGGCAGCGTCAATCCCATTGTCGGCGAAACGAACGATGGCTGGCTCAACGATATCCGCGGATTCCACGTTGGAGCCGACGATGTCAAGCGCGCCTTACGCGAAGCTCGGGGCGGTCCGGTGGAGGAAGGCTCCGTGGGCGCAGGCGAAGGAACCGTCGCCTTCGGGTGGAAAGCCGGCATTGGAACAAGCTCGCGCCATCTTCCTGAAAAAGACGGAGGTTTCACCGTCGGAGTACTTGTCCAAGCGAATTTTGGAGGCCGGCTTACGATCGCGGGGGTTCCCGTCTGGAAGGATCTGCATCCTGCCGAGCCCCTGAGCCGCAATTCCCAATCGCAAGCTCGAAATCAGGCGGACGGCTCCTGCATGATCGTCGTCGCAACCGACGCGCCCCTGGATGCGCGTCAATTGCGCAGGCTGGCCGTTCGCGCCTTTCTCGGAATGGCGCGGACGGGGTCGACCGGAAGTAATGGCAGCGGCGATTTTGCCATCGCCTTTTCCACGACAAACCACATTCCCTTTGGCGCCTTGCGCGTTCCGGCGCTGTCTCTGCTCGGCGAAGATTCCCTTTCTCCTTTGTTCGAGGCTGTGGTGGATGCGACAGAAGAAGCCATCTACAACTCGCTCTTGAAAGCGCAGACGGTGCGCGGACTCGATGGTCATGTTGCGGAAGCCATTCCCATCGATCGCTTGCGCGCACTCCTGAGCCCCGCCCAGTCTCCGGCTCATTGAACGCCAGCATCTACAACTCGTAGCCGGTCGCGGCCGGCGCCTGCCGTTCTTCGGCTACTTGATTTTCCTGTCTTGGTTCGGGGAATTGACTTGCCAGCATGAATCCGCCTCCCTCCGGTTCCATATGTATCATGATGATTCACCCCCTGTTCCCATTCTCCATTGGATTCCTAAACTTTTTCGTCGTCACCCAGATCCCTTCGGCGACCTATTTCCCTTGCGCTGACGGGTCATGCTCCGAATTTCGAGTTTCGGATTTCGGTTTTCGAATTTCCATTTTCCCTTTTCCACCTTCCATTTTCCCCGTCTTCTTACTGCCAACTGTAAACGGTGAGCGGTCAACGCTTCCCCGGGACTGGCATTCGCCGCGGCATTACGGCTAGAATGCACCCGTTCGAATCGTGCCCGTTTTCCTTCCCAGCTTGGGAGGAAGCCTCCATGTATAGCATGACGCAAAAACTCGTCGCGGAATTCATCGGCACGTTTGCCCTGATTTTCTTTGGAGCCGGCTCCATCTGCGCGGACCAATATTTGCGCAGCTCCGGCGGCCTCGGCCTTCTCGGCATTGCGCTCGCGCACGGCCTCGCCATCGGCATCATGGTTTCCGCCCTTGGCCACATTTCCGGCGGCCATTTTAACCCAGCGGTGACCATCGGCGTCTGGGTCACCAAGCGCATCAACACGGCCGAAACTTTGCTGTACTGGGCCGCTCAACTTATCGGCGGAACCGTTGCCGCGTTTATTTTGAAGGCCGTCATTCCCGATGACACCTGGCGCGCGGTGGCCCTGGGCACGCCCGAGCTCGCGCGAGATTTTCCCGTCGGAGCAGGAATGGCCCTTGAAGCGGTGGCCACTTTTTTCCTGGTCCTCGTTGTTTTTGCAACCGCGGTGGATGAAAGGGGCGCGTTCAAAGCCATCTCTGGCTTCGGCATCGGATTGACCATCACCATGGGAATCTTGACGGCTGGCCCGCTCACCGGCGCCGCTCTCAATCCCGCCCGCGCGTTCGGGCCGGCGCTGGCTGCGATGCACTGGGCTCATCACGGCGTTTACTGGATTGGCCCGCTTGCCGGAGGCTTCCTCGCCGGCCTTCTCTACGACACCCTGTATCTGAAAAAAGCTTGACAGAGCTAACTCGCTACCCTCCGTACAGGTAACTACCGCGCAACCAGCCTGTCCGGCCGTCCTTGCCCGCCCTTCCGGCGGATGCTACCGTCGCTGAATAGCTGCACGAGCTCCACGTTTGCGGGGTTTACACACTTATGCCAACCAGCGTTGATGATCTGCTCCGCCGAGCCGTCGAAAACAAGGCTTCCGACTTGCACCTGAAGGTCGGCAACCATCCCTATTTGCGCGTAGACGGCCTGCTCGCCCCGCTCACCGACGTAGCCCGCATTACACCGGAAGAAATGCTTTCCATGGCCTTCAGCATGATGACCAACCGCCAGAAGCAAAAGTTCAAGGAAACGGCGGAATTGGACATGGCATACGGCGTCGCCGGCCTCGGCCGCTTCCGTGTGAACGTCTTCCAGCAACGCGGCAACGTTGGTATGGTCCTGCGCGTCATTCCCACGAAAATCCGCACCGCGGAAGAGCTGAATCTTCCCGCGGTGATCAACAAAATTTGCGAAGAGCAGCGCGGTCTCGTGCTCGTCACCGGCACCACCGGTTCCGGTAAGTCCACCTCTCTCGCTGCCATCATCGACCGCATCAACGCCACTCGCGCCGACCACATCATCACCATTGAAGACCCCATCGAGTTTCTGCACCGCGACAAAAGGAGTTTTATCAACCAGCGGGAAGTTGAAGTGGACACCGCGAACTTTTCCAGTGCCTTGCGCGCCGCTCTTCGTCAGGACCCCGACGTGATTCTGGTCGGCGAAATGCGCGACCTCGAAACCATCTCCACGGCGCTCCTCGCCGCCGAAACCGGCCACCTCGTGCTCTCCACATTGCACACGCTCGACGCCACGGAAACCATTCAGCGTATCATCGCGGTCTTCCCGCCTCCCGAGCAAAAGCAGATTCGTTTGCAGTTGGCCGCCACGCTGAAAGCCGTCGTCTCCCAACGCCTTGTCCGCCGCGCCGACGACAAAGGCCGCGTCCCCGCCGTCGAAATCATGATCGCCACCGCGTACATCCGCGATTGCGTCATCAATCCCGACAAGACACGCCTGATTCACGACGCCATCGCCGCCGGCACCAGCCAGTACGGCATGCAGACCTTCGACCAGTCGCTTTACGATCTCTATACCAAGCAGCTCATCACTATCGACGAGGCACTCTCGCGCGCTTCCAACGCCGACGAATTCAAACTGCGCATCCAGGGCATTCGCTCCGCCTCCGACGCCGCCCGCGAGGAAATGGAGCGCCAGATGGCCGACTTCGAGCGCTTCGCCCGCAAATAGCACACTCGCTGGACGCTAGACTTTCCAACGCGCGCACACTAAGTTTTACATGCTATGATTCGCCCGTTACCTGCCCGCGCATCGCCGCGCGAATCCTTTTCCTAGGAGCTTCTCGTGACGCCATTCATTCCTTGTGACTGCTGGCCGAGCCGCCGAGCATTCCTGAAGGCCGCCACGGCGTTCGCCGTTGCGTTTCCCGGCTTGACCGCTTCGACTCCAACCGCACTTGCGGACGAATCCAAAGAATCCGACACCATCGTTGGCCCCCGCAAAGGCTACTCCCCGCAAATCGGCACGCTGGTCTCCCAAATGGCTTTCATGCGCTGGCAGGTCTACGACTCCACCAAAGGCATGACGCCAAAAGATCTCGACTTCCTCCTCGACGACAAAGCCAACCGCATCGGCGCGCTGCTCCTTCATCTTGCTGCCGTCGAAAAGTTCTACCAGGTCAACACCTTTCAGGGCCTATCGCCGGACAAAATCCCCGATTCCTTGAAGGAAAAATGGGGCATGCCCATGGAGCTGGGCGAACCCGCGCGCAAAGGAATCACAGGCAATAATCTGGACTACTACGTGAACATTCTCAAAGAAACCCGCGAAGAGACTCTTGCTGAACTTCGCAAACGCGATGACGCCTGGCTCGCGGCCGTCGACCCAAAATGGGGTTGGGGCCCAACGAACAACTACTGCAAGTGGTTCCACGTCACCGAACACGAAGCCAATCACAACGGCCAGATCAAGCTCCTCAAAGCGCGACTCCCCGGCGCCAAACCCGCCAGCGAATAATTACACCCTCCTTTGTCGTTTCAACTCTTAAATTTTTGAACTCTTGGACTCTTAGACTTTAGAAATTTTGAACTTTTTTTTCCTTTCTTGCGTTATGGTTTCGCCCCTTTTTGGCACTCAGCGCCGAAGTTCAAATTCAGTGGGTAATTTACCTCCTTGTTTTCGGAATCGACGGCACGCTAGGCTTCCCTGCCTGGGGTAAATTGGGGATTGTTTTATGATGCTTTCTCGCTGGAAGGCCTTTCCCGCTCTCTCCTTCCTCATTTTCACTCTTCCTGGCTGCAGTGGTACGACCTCCAGCACGCCTCCCCCTCCGCCCCCCAAGCCTACCTTTACCAGCACCGCCCCCACTTCCGCCACCGAGGGCGTCACTTACTCTTACCAGGTCACCGCCACGTCACCCGACTCCAGCCCCATCACCTTCTCCCTCGCCACTGCTCCGTCCGGCGCATCGCTCTCCGGCAACACTGTCTCCTGGACCCCAACTCATGCCGAATCCCGCACCTCCAATGCCTTCACCGTCACAGCCACAACCGCTGCTGGCGGCAGCGGCACGCAATCCTGGACCGTCACTCCCAACGGCACCATCGACATCACCGCCGTTGCGACTTACCGGACTCCTTCCGGCTCCGTCAACGTCCCTCCACAATGGCCCGCCAATGTGAATTACCCCGCCGCTCTCGTCCCGCAGTCCGACGGCTCGCTCCAGCGGCTCCAGGGTGCCGCGAATGCGGACGGCTCCTTCAGCATTCCCAACGTTCCCGCCGGTTACTACTGGCTCGAAATCAACCCCAACGCCAACTATTGGACCACCGCGAGCGACTTCGATGCTGGCTACGACGTGATTGGCCGTCCTCCCGCCACGACGGCGACGCAGACTACTACCACGTTCACGTCCTCCATCCTCGGCCTCAATCCTTCCACCATAGGCGGTGATTTTTTCCTGACGCAAACCGACATCGACAATTCTTTTTCACCGGCATTCGGTCCAATCCCTGCCAACTCTACGACGTTTACTTCCAACCTCCCCGTCACCTCGAACACGGATTGGACACAGGTAACAACGCTCTACCTTGGACAGTACGTATTCACCACTTCCGGTAGTTTCACCGGCTATCTCCTCGGCCCCTCGGCGACGGTTTCCAACGTAGCTTTCCTAAATGGCGCAACCAATCCGATCAATGCCACTTTGTCCTCCAGCCCAACTGTGTCTTTGCCCCTCAGCATCACCGGCTCGGCTTGGGCTGCCCTTGACTCTTCCATCGGCCCCGGAACCCCTTCGCCGACGGTCTCCGATTATTCCGTTTTTGCGCAACCCTACGTCACGGATCGTCTGGCCCTGCCACCTTCAGGATTGCTTCTCGGACCCGATCTGATTTTGCTTGCGCCCACCGCCCCTCCCCCCGCGAACTCGATTCCCGTTCCGGCCTCCTACGCTTGCAGCTTTTCCGTGGGGCCCCTCAACTCCCCGCTCGCCGGCTTAGGCTTGGCTCCCATCACCTTAGATGTGGACTACGGCACACTTTCTTACGGCGACCCGTATCCCTCGACCTGGCCGCGAATGTTTCAGTACTGCCAGATTTCCACGGTCGCTCTTCCCCGGCCCAACTCGACCGCGATGGACACTTTCATCGTCACCAACAAGCAGACGACCACGCTCCCCACGGGCCCCGTCGCCCCGATCCTCGGTCCCGTGCAATCTCCCACGCTCAACGGAGGCAATCTTTTGCAAACCGCAACTCTCAGTACCACCGCAGTCGCTATTAGCTGGAGTCCTCCCTCAACGGGTCAGCCTTACGGCTACTTTGTTCAGGTTTATCAACTGGGGACTCTGCCGAACGGCGGGACGGGATACACCCTCGCTGGGAATTATGGCACCGCTAAAACTTCCGTAATGATTCCGTTCCTTGCGGCGGGCAACACCTACGTCTTCGCCATTCTGGCCGGGTCCGATGCCAACGCCAACATCGAAACCAAGCCCTCCCGCCGCCAAATCCCCACTGCCGAATCCGCCGTCGTTTCCGCCCCCTTCATCATTCAATAGGCGATTCTCAATAAGCGATTCCGCGCCTTAACCGCCCTTTGTTTGCTTGATTCGGATTCTCGCTTTTGCAGCTTCTGCGTTGAATCTTTTCCTTTTTTCTTTTGACCTCTTGAACCTTTGACCTCTTCTCTGTGATCTCTATGTTGATCCTTCCTTTTGCGTTCTCCGCACAAGCCACTCGTTTACCCGTTTACCCCGAGCGAGAGCGAGCGGCCACTTCCCCCTTACCTCTTTACTTCCTTGCTTCTTTGCTTCATCTTTCTTTCTGTGTTCTCCAAGCCCCGCCAGCTCGACTCCGAATCCGCTCTGTACGACGCCGCCATCAAAATCCTCATGCGCCGCGCGCATTCCGTCCGCGAAATGAAGCAAGCGCTCGAGCGCCGCTGCGAAGACTCTACGCTCATAAAAAACGTGATGGCGCGCCTCAAAAGCGCCGGACTAATGGACGACGCCCGTTACGCCAAGCAGTTCGCCCGCCACCGCACCGAATCCCGCAAACAGGGCAAATTCCGCATCGCACGCGACCTGCGCGCCCGCGGCGTCCCCGACCGCCACATCGAAGCCGCTCTCGAAGAAACCGCCCAGCAAACCGACGAAGCTGCGCTTGTCCGCCAGCGCATCGAGCGCAAGCTGCGCTCCCTCCGCGGCCCTTCCGCCGGAAACTCCGGCCCCGGAAAGCTCATCGACGAGAAAAAGCTCGCTGGGCTCTATCGCAGCCTCCTCCATGCCGGCTTTTCCGCCGACGTCGTCCACCGAGAGCTGCGCTCAATGATGCGCGAGGAAGTGCCCGACGTAGAGACCGATGCAGAATAGGTTTGTTTCCACCAAGGAGTCGCAGGCGAAGCGTGTTCAAGCTTTCGAAGTGGTATCTCGACTGTGTGACCGGGCAGGGCGATGCGTCCATTGCCTACACGGGCGAAGAAATTACCGGATCCATGTTGAGTTGGCGAGCAGATAACCGGGTTCTCGCCACTTTCTGACTCATCCGCCCTCTGCGATAATGGCTGTACTCTAAAAATGACCGCCGTCAACCCCAAGTCGACGCCCGCCGCGGGCGGGCATAAGAAGAACGGACTCAGCGGGAGTGAGATTCGCGAGATGTTCCTGCGCTTCTTTGAGGGCAAGGGGCACAAACGTGTGCGCAGCTCGTCGCTGGTGCCGCATGGAGATCCCACGCTGCTCTTCACCAACGCCGGGATGAATCAGTTCAAGGACGTCTTCCTGGGCCTCGAAAAGCGCGAGTACACGCGCGCCACGACCGCGCAGAAATGCGTGCGGGCCGGCGGCAAGCACAACGACCTCGAAAACGTCGGCTTCACCAAGCGCCACCACACTTTTTTCGAGATGCTCGGCAATTTTTCCTTCGGCGATTATTTCAAAGAGAAGGCCATTCCGTATGCGTGGGAGTTAGTGACCTCCCCGGACTGGTACGGGATTCCAAAAGACAAGCTATATGTCACCGTCTTCAACGGAAAGCTGTCGATACAGACCGCCACTCCCGACATGCCGCCCGATGACGACGCACGCAGCTATTGGCTGGAGCAAGGCGTCCCGGAAGGGCGCATTTTCGCCTTGGACGCCAAAGACAATTTTTGGGCCATGGGCGACACAGGCCCATGTGGTCCGTGTAGCGAAATTCACTACGACATAGGTCCCGCCGCCTCGGAAGCCGGTCACACCGACTGCAAATTCCCCTGCGACTGTGGTCGCTTTGTCGAAATCTGGAACCTTGTGTTTATGCAGTACAACCGCGACGAGCGAGGCAACTACACACCTCTTCCCAAGCCCTGCGTGGACACCGGCATGGGCCTCGAACGCACCGCCGCCGTCCTCCAAGGCGTCATCTCCAATTACGACACGGATTTGTTCGTGCCGTTAATGAAACACGCCGCCGAACTCTGCGGGGTCGATTTCCAGCGGGAAGAAAAGCTCGAAGAAGGCAAAGGCGGCGCTGCTTCCCTCCGCGTCATCGCCGATCACGCGCGCGCCACAACCTTCCTAATTACCGATGGCGTTTTACCCTCGAATGAGGGGCGGGGTTACGTCCTCCGCAAAATCGTGCGTCGGGCTATTCAGCATGGCCGCCTGCTTGGTTCTGACAAACCGTTCCTGTCGGAGATGGTTCTCGCCGTGCGGAACCTAATGGGCGGTGCCTATCCTGAACTGCTCGAGTCTGCGGCAGCTCGCGTACCGGATGTTGTCCTCGCCGAAGAAAGGCGGTTTGCTACCACTCTCGACAAGGGCCTCAAGGAATGGGAGGCTACTCGAGAACAGCAAGCTGTTGACTGGCATGTTTCGCTGCTTAGAGAACTGAACGATGCAAGACCTGACGCCAAGACCAAGACCGATGTGGCCTACCAGAAAGCCGTTAACTCACGCGACCTTCCTTCATTTTTTACCTTTGTAAAAAAAGAATTCGGCGATGAGCGCGCCAAGACCTTCCTTCGTCGCTGGGACCTCGCTTACAAACTCCCCATGCATGGAGACGCGGCGTTCCGCCTCTATGATACTTACGGTCTCCCGCTGGATTTTATGGTCGACCTCGCTCGCGACGCGGGCATTGAATTCGATCAGCAAGCCTTCGACCGTGCGATGGAGGAACAGAAAAAGCGGGCGCGTGCGTCTTGGAAGGGCGGGGCGAAGGAGGCGGCGAATCCCGCGTATGCGAAGCTGGCGGAGACGTTCAAGACGGAGCCGTGCTTTTATTTTGGGACGGAGGCAAAGGATTCCCGCATCGAGGCAATGGTTACGAAAAATGGACCCGTCAAGGAGCTGCAAGCGGGTGAGAGCGGCGAAGTTGTGCTCAACCGTACGGCCATCTACGCCGAATCCGGCGGGCAGGTGGCGGACACCGGGTGGTTCTACGACCACTCCGAATCCCTGGAACTCGCCGAAGTGAAAGGCGCGTTCTAC
The DNA here is from genome assembly GCA_003224085.1 of Acidobacteriota bacterium. GTDB lineage: Bacteria > Acidobacteriota > Terriglobia > Acidiferrales > UBA7541 > Acidiferrum. The sequence goes on from QHYK01000052.1 coordinate 50,567, forward strand.
CCCGTCGCGGGGCTGATCGCGCACAAAGTGGTAGCCAAGGAAACGCTGCGCGTGGGCGATCGCCTCGCCGTTGTCGCCGACGCCGAGCGCCGCGCGCGCATCATCCGCAACCACACCGGCACGCACCTGGTCCACGCGGCCTTGCGAAACATTCTGGGCACGCACGTCAAGCAGTCCGGCTCGCTCAACGCGGCTGACCGCCTGCGCTTCGACTTTTCACATTTCGCGCACGTCGACGCCGAAGAGCTGCGCGACATCGAGCAGCAAGTGAACGACGAAATCCGCCTCAACACGCAAGTCGAGACCAACGTCACTTCGCTCGAAGACGCGCTGAACTCCGGCGCGCTGGCTTTCTTCGGCGACAAGTATCCCGAATCCAACGTCCGCGTGGTGACCATCCCCGATCCCCGCGCCGCCCGCGGTTTCTACTCAAAAGAGCTGTGCGGCGGCACCCACGTCGCGCGTGTGGGCGACATCGGCGTGCTCAAAATCGTGAACGAAGAGTCGGTCGCCGCCGGGGTGCGGCGCATCGAAGCCGTCACCGGCATCGGGGCCTTGGAGCACTACCAGCAGCAGGCGCAAACCCTGCGCCAACTGGCCAGCCAGCTCAACGTCGGCGAAGAGGCCGTCCTGGTCCAGGTCGAAAAACTCTCCCAAACCGTCAAGCAGCTCGAAAAGGAGCTGGAAGCTCAGAAGCGCAAGGGAGCCTTGGGCCAGCTCGACGAGCTCGCCCGGCGCGTGCAGGTTATTAAAGGCATTAAAGTTGTCGCCGCCGAAGTGCAAAATGTTGATCGTGAAGGACTTAGGCAGCTGGTCGACAGCCTTCGCCAAAAGCTGGGCTCCGGTGTGGTCGCCCTGGGCATGCCAGAGAACGGCAAAGTCGCTCTCATCGCCGGCGTCACCAAAGACCTCACCGCTAAAGTCCATGCTGGCAAGCTGATAGGGGCCCTGGCGGAGAAGCTCGGCGGCAAGGGCGGCGGAAGGCCGGATTTGGCCGAAGCTGGCGGTAAAGATACAGCTGGACTCAAAACGGCCTTGCAGACAGTTCCTTCTTACATTGAAGGTCTGCTATAGTTCAGCAGACGGAGGAGTGGTGTCCGCGCCCGCGGTTGCGGGGGCACCTGATGGTTGGAGTCTCCTAGTACTCGCGGGATATTGACGCCATGAGCAGGGAGACGATATCTAGGGAGCGTTTGGGAGTGGCGTTATGATTAGACCCAGTGCCCTGGGCAGACCATCAAAGTGGGGTTAAATCGAAGAGGGACATGAGCTTTCCCCGAGCCATGAAGCAGAAACGCGCGACCGTCACGGCCCTGTTGCTAGGTTCTCTGGCGCTGTGCGTTCGTCCGGCCAGCGCCCAAATCGCCAAGATCAAGGACGACAGCGGCCGCAACTTCTTCATCAACTCCAACCCGGCGGCCATCAAAATTGCCGCCTCGACGAAATCGCACGCCAATATTTATCTCCCCGCGGAGACCTCTCTGACCGGACACTCGCGCGCTGCGATGGACATCGACCGCGATGGCGTCGAGAAGCTCGTTCGCGAAGCCGCCGATCGCCACAAAATGGATCCGGCGCTGGTTCGCGCCGTGATCGAAACGGAATCCAATTGGAACCCTAAGGCCTATTCCCATAAGGGCGCCGGGGGCTTAATGCAATTGATCCCCACGACCGCGCAACGCTATGGCGCCTACGACGTTTTTGACCCGCAACAGAATATCGACGCCGGTGTTAAATACCTGAGGACGCTTTTGGAACGCTACCATGGCAACCTCGACTTGGCATTGGCGGCGTATAACGCAGGCGAAGGCGCGGTGGACCGCGCCGGAGGAGTTCCCTCTTTCCGGGAAACGCGCGATTACGTCCAGAAGGTCCAGAACGCCTATTTCCGGCCCGGGTCCGGCCGCATGCCCGAAGCATTCGTCAACACGCACGCCATCCACAGGGACGTCACACCCGACGGCCGCATCGTATTTAGGAACGACTGAAAACAGTCATAAGTTTTCAGTTGTAAGTTCTCAGTTTTCGCGCTTCATGGCTGTGCTATCGCATGATCCAGGGCCGCCCGAAAGTAGGCGGAATCCCAACGGCATCGTGAACCGCTTTGGATGGCGGCGGCGCCGGGGAATCCGGAGCCTTTGGGGCGTGCCAGAAGAGCCCGAGCCTGCTCGATCTTGCGGCGGTTACGCCGGCAATATTGCTGCGCCGCCGCTCCGGGCTGGGTGCGGCCAATCGAAATTGTGAGCCACGCTATGTTTAATATTTGGATTAAGTCTTGCAAAATGACTGAATAACGAGTATGCGAATGGATTAGTATTCCGTTGGAACGGCAGCACGGGCCGTACAGTTGAAAGCGGCTAAAAAATGTTCAGGGAGATGATGCGAAAGGTTTGGGGGAGCCGACGGATGTTTGCGGCGAAGAAAAATCTCCTTCGGGTCTTCGCCCCCGTTTCGCTAGCTTTTGTCCTGAACCTTCCGTTTGCGTTTCTGGTTTCCGCCGGCACCAAAGGGAATTCCGCCAGTCCCACGGCCTCGGTCAAACGCCAGTCCGCTTCCGCGCAATTCGCTCGCGCCGAAGAGCAGCACGCTGCGCTGAATGCGAAACCCAGCGACAAGCGCACGCTCGCCGATTACAAGCAAGTAGCCATGAGTTACCGCCGCGTGGCGCTGATTAATCCGCGCGCGCCGGAAGTGCCCGATTCCCTGCTGGCTGCTGCCGAACTTTACACCGAGATGGGCGACCGCTTCGGGCGCAGCTACTACCAGTCGGCGGTGTATACCTACGAATTTCTTGTTCGCGAATATCCGGCGCACAAATATTGCCAGGAAGCTTTGCTGCGCATCGCGAAGCTGCAACGCGATCAGCTTGCCGAGATTCCGCAGGCGCAGAAAACTTACGAAGAATTCCTGAAACGCTTTCCGCGCTCGCCAAGGAAGCGAGAAGTTGAAGAGTCCTTGGCGGAACTGGCCCTGCTGCAAAACAGTGCAGACAATGGGGCAAAGAATAGCGCCAGTGAAAACTCCGGTTCAACAAAGACGGTGGCAATAGAGGAAGCGCGGGCCGGCGCTCCGGTGCATTCCGGCGGAAAGTCCGTGGCCTCGTCAAACTCCGGGGAAATCCCGCGCGTGCGGCGCATTCGCACGTCGCTCAACGGAGATGCCACGCGCGTAACGATTGATCTCGACAATTCGGTGGAATTCACTTCCGGGAGAATTGCGAATCCCGACCGCATCTTTTTTGATTTGCACGCCGCGCGGCTAACGCCGGAGGTGGCGCGGAGCAGCATCCGCGTGGAAGGGGATCTGTTGAGCACGGTGCGAGTGGCGCAAAATCACGCGGGCGTGGTGCGCGTGGCGCTGGACGTGAACGGAGTCAAAGAGTACACCGCCGTGCTGACGAGCAATCCGGCGCAACTGGTGATTGATTTATACGGAAGCCCGTGGAGCCCGCTTGGCACGGAACCCGTGCGGATGGCCAGCGCCAAGCGCCCGGAGAAATCAGAGAAAACGCCAGCAGAAGATTCGAAGCAAATCGAAGCGCCCGCCGGTAACGGAGCCAAAGATACACAAACCGTTGCGGCAAAGAGTTCCAGTGCAGAGGCCGCTCCCCCATCCGACGCGACACCCGCCGCCAATTCGAAAACTGTGGTGACTGGCATGCTAGATAATTCGGCTGGCGCGACCAATCCAATACCAAATCCGCGCAACACGATGCCGAGCGCGAAGAATCCAAAGTCCAAATCGTATAAGGCGTCGGCTGCAGACGCGAAGCCGGACTTGGTGCGCCCGGCGAGCGCGCCACAGCCCACACGCGATGGGCAATCCACTTTGACGCGCACCCTCGGCCTGAAAATCGGGCGCCTCGTGATTGATCCCGGGCACGGCGGGCATGACACCGGAACGATTGGGCCGACGGGCTTGATGGAAAAAGATTTGTGTCTGGACGTGGCGCTGCGGCTGGGAAAAATCATCGAGCAGCGGCTCCCGGGCGCGGAGGTAATCTACACACGCTCCGATGACAGTTTCGTTCCGCTGGAAGAGCGCACTAATATTGCTAACCAGTCGAAGGCCGATCTTTTTATTTCCATTCACGCGAATTCCAGCCGCGATACCGGTGCACGCGGCATTGAAACGTATTACTTGAACATGAAAGGCTCAGCGGAAGCCATGGAAGTGGCGGCGCGAGAAAACGCCACCGCGCAGGAAGGTGTGCACGACCTGGAGAACCTGGTCAAGAAAATTGCGCAAACCGAAAAAATCGACGAGTCTAAAGAATTTGCCCAGGACATCCAGGAATCGCTCTCGAAGCGAATCCAAAAGTCGGGCAAAAACATACGAAACCGCGGCGTCCGCAAAGCGCCGTTCGTGGTGCTTATTGGCGCGGACATGCCTTCCATCCTCACGGAGGTTTCCTTCCTGAGCAATCCCGCCGACGAAAAGCTGTTGAAGCAGCCCGAGCAGCGCCAAAAGGTGGCCGAAGGGCTGTTCCAGGGCATCTTCAGCTATCTGCAGAACATGAACAGCATGACCGTAAACCTTCCGCCAAGGAAGGGCGCGGAGCGGCCCACGTCAAGCGCGGTGCCCTCGGTTGAACAATCAAGAAACCAGCGGTAGGCTGGTAGTGTCTAAGTAAGAAGACATGAAAAGCTACCTCTGCCCCTGTGCGTTGTTCCTCCTGGGCCTGGCCGCACCGGCGAGGGCTCAGACTGGGCTGCTGCCCGACCAATTGGCCGGCTGGCATGCTTCTGGCCCGGCTTCCACCGTGAAACCAAGTGACCTGGGGCCGAACTGGGACCGCTGGGAAGAGGGCCAGCAAATCCTTGCAGAGAGCGGCGTAGTCAAAATTCAAGGCCGTGCATACAAGAAAGGCGCCGATGAACTCGGGCTGCGGCTGTACGAATTCAAGGATCCCACTAGCGCCTACGAGTTTTACACGTTTGCGGTGGTTCCGGGGATGCAGCCGCTTGGCGTGGGAGAGCAGTCGGCAATCCGGCAAGATGATGCACGGCTGGTGGTTGGAAATTTTGTGGTCCAGGCCGGACTGTCGGAACATTTGTCGCCTGCAGCGCTCGAGGATGTGATGCAAGCATTGAAAGCGCACGCCGATCCGACTCCTCTTCCTGTTATTCGCAACTATCTGCCAACCGAAGGACGAATTTTCGGCTCGGAGAAATACGCCGAAGGTCCCGAGGCATTTCGAGAGGCCGCAAAATTCCTGGACCGGCCGGAGATTGCCGGCCTTACCAACGAAGTAGGCTTCGACCGGGATGACGCGGAAGCCATGTTCGCACAGTACCGCACGCCAAAGGGCGAAGCGGTGCTGCTTCTAGTGGATTATCCCACTCCGCAGTTGGCCGAGCAGCACTTGCACCACATTGAAACGGCCCTTTCGCCTGCCGCAAAGCAAGCGGGAACAACCGTGGAGCGCAAGGCATCACTGCTTTGCGTGGTCTTGAAACCTTCCTCTCAAGCGTTCGCCGAATCTCTGCGCAACGGCGTGCGCTACCAGACCGCAGTGACGTGGAACGAGCCGACGCACAAGCTCACAGACCCGCCGTGGCTTGTCATTGTGGGAAGGATCATCATTTTGACGCTATTGTTTATGGGCTTGGCTGTGGCAGTGGGCGCAGCTTTTGGAGGCGTGCGCGTCCTACTGAAAATCCTTTTCCCCGGAAAAATTTTTGACCGGCCGGGCCAAATGGATGTATTGCAACTCGGACTCTCTGGCAAGCGCATCAACTCCCGCGATTTCTACTGACACAGACAGGCGGAAGTGCCTGTTTCATCCCGTAACACGCAGCATCAAGTCCATCTATCGGATCGCTGGGCCGGGCATCCAACCAAGTGCCGGTGCCCGCGGTATTAGTGTCTTAGCCAAGAGTGTCGTAAAATAACAAGCACCTTGGATGAATATGCATCTGGCCATCGCTATTCGTGAGGCGACAAAAGTCATGCCTGGGAACCGGCGCGTGACCCCTTGCGCCCTCGCTCTCGTGCTGGCTTTGCTTTTGCTTGGCTGCGGGAAGAGCTCTGCCAATGCGCCCGGCGGTGGCCCCGGGCCCATGCCGGTTCAGGTGCAGGTTGCCGCCTCGGCCAAGATTCCTGACACGACGGAATACTTGTCGATCTTGAAGTCACGGCATTCGGCGGCCATCAATCCGCTCGTGGAAGGCCAAATTACAAAAATCCTGGTGAAGTCCGGCGACCACGTGACCGAAGGAGCGCCGCTGCTGCAAATCGACCCTCTGAAACAGGAGGCAACGGTGCGCAGCCAGGAAGCTTCGCGCGCCGCGCAAGAAGCCAATGTGCGGTATGCGAAGATTTCGCTCGATCGCGCAGAAAAACTGCATGATGCCGGAGTCATCAGCAAGCAGGAACTGGACAATGCGCAAACGGCTTACGATGCAGCCGTGGCGCAGCTCAAGGCGCTCGAGGAGCAGGTACGGCAGCAAAGAGTGGAGCTGCACTACTACAGCGTGAGTGCCCCGATGGACGGGATTATCGGCGACATCCCTGTGCATGTGGGGGATCGCGTGACTGTCGCGACCATGCTGACTACAGTGGATGAGCCGGGGGCACTGGAAGCTTATATTTACGTGCCGGCCGAAAAGGCGCGAAACCTAAAGCGCGGCTTGCCCGTGAGCTTGCTCGACGGCGATGGAAATACGGTAAGCGAGACAAATCTCTCGTTCATGTCGCCGCAAGTGGATACCGACACGCAGACCGTCCTGGCCAAAGCCACGGTTCAGAATCCGAAATCAAGACTGCGAATTGCGCAGCAAGTGCGTGCTCAGATTACCTGGGGAGTCCACCAAGGGCCGGTGATTCCCGTTCTCGCTGTGCAGCGCATCAATGGCGAGTTTTTTGCGTTTGTGGCTGTTAACGAAGGCAAAAGAACCGTGGCTCGGCAGCGGCCCCTAAAACTGGGCGACACGGTGGGAAATGATTTCGTGGTGTTGGGTGGTTTGAAACCGGGGGAGCACATCATCGTTTCTGGAACGCAATTCCTCCAGGACGGAATGCCCGTGAACGAACAGATTCAAAGCGACGGCAAAAGCGCCACCGGCAAATAATTTCTTCCAGACAGAATGAACCGCGAAATTGCAATCCTAATGAGGACGAAATCCGGCCTTGTTCGTTGATTTCTTCATCCAACGCCCGGTGTTCGCCACAGTCTGTTCGCTTTTCATTATTTTAGCCGGTGCTATTTCCATTCCTTTGCTGCCCGTTGCCTATTTCCCAGATCTTGCGCCCCCGCAAGTGCTTGTCAGCAGCGTTTATATCGGCGCGAACGCGCAGACCGTCGAATCGGCGGTAACCATCCCGCTCGAGCAAGCCATCAACGGCGTCGAAGGAATGAAGTACATCATCTCGACGAGCGGAAACGACGGAATCAGCCAGATCACCGTCGTTTTTGACGTCACGCGCAACGCTGACCTGGCCGCCGTGGACGTGCAGAACCGCGTCAACCAGGCGCTCGGGCGGCTTCCCAACGCCGTCAAAAACACCGGCATCATCATCACCAAGCAAATCGGCGGATTCGTTTTTGGCGGCGGCGTGTACGCCGACCAAGAACAATACGACAGCTTGTTCCTGAGCAATTACCTGGACATTTACGTGAAAGACTCGGTTAAACGCGTCAAAGGCGTGGGCGACGCCGTCATTTTTGGCGAACGCAAGTACGCCATGCGCCTGTGGCTGGATCCCGCAAAAATGGCTGAGCACGGGCTGACCGCGACAAACATTGTGAACGCCTTGCAGGAACAGAACGTTCAGGTGGCGGCGGGACAGATTGGCCTGCCTCCCACGCAGCAGGAACATTCCTTTCAAATTAGCGTACGGGCGGTGGGACGGCTGAGCGAGCCCTCCGAATTCGACAACATCATTTTGAAAACAGGCACAGATGGAACGCTGGTTCGCGTGAAAGACGTGGGCCACGCAGAACTCGGCGCCGAAAATTACGGAACGCTGCTGCGCTTCAATGGCCACGACGCGGTCGGTTTGGCGGTTACGCAGCTCCCCGGCGCGAATGCGTTGGACGTCGATAAAGCTGCCAAAGCGGAGTTGGTGCGCCTTTCGAAAAATTTTCCACCCGGTATGAAAGCTGCAGTGGCGTTCGACACGACGACCGTCATCGGCGAGTCCATCAACGACGTGCTTATCACTCTGATCGAAGCCATCGGGCTGGTCATTTTGGTGATTTACATTTTCTTGCAGGACTGGCGCAGCACGTTCATCCCGGCGATCGCCATTCCCGTTTCTCTGGTCGGTACCTTCATCTTCGTCAAGCTGCTTGGCTTTTCGATCAACACGCTCACCTTGTTCGGCATCACGCTGGCCACGGGATTGGTGGTGGACGACGCCATCGTGGTCATCGAAAACGTCGAGCGGCACATCACCGAAGGGATCACGGAGCCGCACAACGCCGCGTCCGCGGCGATGAAAGAAGTGGCCGGCGCGGTGATTGCAACTTCTCTTGTGCTCGTGTCCGTGTTTGTGCCCGTAGCGCTCTTCCCCGGCACTACCGGAATCCTTTTTCGCCAGTTCGCGCTCACCATCGCCTTCTCAGTGGCGATTTCCGCCTTCAACGCGCTGACGCTTACTCCTTCCCTCTCCGCCATTTTCCTGGGCCATCATCGGGAACGCGCGCAGTTTCTGTTCTTCCGGTGGTTCAATCAAATGGTCACAGCGGGAACGGGCCTTTACCGGCGCAGTGTTGGTCGCGTGCTGAACCTGCGCTTTGCTGCGCTAATTGTCTTTGTGGGGCTTCTCGCCGCCACGTACTTTGTCTATCAACGCGTTCCGCGCGCGTTTCTCCCCGAAGACGACCAGGGCTACTTGATTTTCGTCGTGCAGGCGCCGCAAGGCGCTTCTCTGACCTATACGCGCGACATCTGCGCCAGGGCCGAGCAACTCATCGAGCGCGACCCGGAGATTCTAGGAGTTTTCTCGGTTATTGGACAGGGCGCTGCCGGCAACGCGTCCAACCAGGCTCTCATGTATGCGAGTTTGAAGCCTTTCGAAGAACGCAAGGGGCCAGAGCAAACTGCCGCAGCTGTGATCCGGCGTTTACGCGGCAAGCTAGCCGCTCTCTCTGGCGCCGTCGTGGTCGTGTTCAATCCGCCGGCCGTCTTCGGCCTCGGCCAATTCGGCGGATTCCAATTTGAACTGGAAGACTTGGGACGTAATTCGCTGCAGACCATCGCGTCCACCGCCAACAAATTGGCTGCCGAAGGAAACGCGGGCAAAGACCTGGTGGGCCTCTTCAGCAGCTTCACCGCTAACGATCCGCAATACATCGTTCACATCAACCGCGAAAAAGCCAAGAGCCTGCAAGTGCCGTTCAGCCAGATCACCGACGCGTTGCAAGTCTACATGGGTTCGGTGTACGTGAACGACTTCGACTTCAACAACCGTTCCTACCGCGTGTACGTCCAAGCCGACAGCCAGTTCCGCTCGCAGCCCAAAGATATCCGCGAATATTACCTGCGGTCGGACACCGGCAAAATGATTTCGCTCGATAATCTCGTCAGCGTGGAGCAAACCGCGAATCCGCAGGTCATTCGCCACTACAATCTGTTTCGCTCGGCGGAAATCAACGGCGCGGCCGCACCTGGACACAGTTCCGGCGAAGGCATCGCTTCGATGGAAGCGCTGGCGAAAAAAGTCCTGCCGAACGGCATGACGTTCGAATGGAGCGGCCTGTCGCTCGAAGAAATCGAGTCCGGCGGCAAAGCGCTCATTCTGTTTGCGCTGGGACTCGTGGTCGTTTACCTGACGCTCGCCGCGCAATATGAAAGCTACGTGCTGCCATTCATCGTGCTGCTCGCCGTGCCGGTGGCGCTGCTCGGAGCGCTGGGCGCGCAAGCTCTGCGCGGATTGGAGAACGACGTCTACTGCCAGATTGGGCTGGTCATGCTCATCGGCCTCGCCAGCAAGAACGCCATTTTGATCGTCGAATTCGCCGAGCAGCTGCGCGCCCAAGGACTCTCGCTCACGGAAGCCGCCGTGGAAGCCGCGCGCATTCGCCTGCGCCCCATTTTGATGACTTCGCTGGCGTTCATTCTGGGCGTGCTTCCGTTGGTCTTCGCGCAAGGCGCAGGCCGCGCAGGTCGCATCTCCGTCGGTACGACCGTCTTTGGAGGTATGATCGCCGCCACCACGTTGAACCTGCTCTTCATCCCCGTTCTTTATGTGATTCTCCGCAGCATCGTTCCGGGACGCGCCACTGCGCGCGCGCCTCATGCAGGCGCATAAAACTTCTTTTCTTGCGTGCCGCAGTTGTGTAAGGATGGGGCCCGCGGTCCAGAAATCGAATCGCCACGATTCACTGATTCAATTGAGTAGGATTCATATGACGCCGGATAATACGACCCCACACACTGTCTCACGCCGAACGTTCATGGCTTTATCCGCAACGCTTCCCTTCGCCCTGAAGGCTCGCGCCGCGTCCTCGCTTCCCGTCGGTCTCGAGCTTTATTCCGTCCGCAAAGAACTGCAGCGCGACCCGCAAGCCACCGTGCGCGCGGTGGCGAAAATGGGCTATCAGTGCGTCGAATTTTACGCGCCCTATTTCGAATGGTCCGAGGCCGAAACCAAGCAAATGCGCAAGCTGCTCGACGACCTCGGCATCCGCTGCTTTTCCACTCACAACAACCACTCTTACATGACCGCGGACAACCTCGCGCGCGCCCGCGACAAAAACCTCATTCTCGGCTGCAAATATATGGTGATGGCCTCGGCCGGGAAAGAGCCCGACCGGCTCGACGCCTGGAAAGCCGTTGCCGACGCGCTCAACTCCGCCAATGAGCAATTGGAAAAATCCGGCTTGCATGCCGGCTATCACAATCACGAGCCCGAGTTCACGCCGGTGGATGGCGGCCGGCCCATCGAAATTCTCGCAAAAAACACCAAGCATTCCGTCATGCTACAGCTTGACGTCGGCACTTGTGTCAAGGCCGGTTCCGATCCCGTGGCCTGGATTCGCGCGAATCCCGGCCGTATTCGCTCGCTGCATCTCAAGGACTGGTCGCCCGACCCCGCAAAGGGCTATTCGGTTTTGTTCGGCGAAGGCATCGCCGATTGGAAAGGCATTTTCGACGCGGCAGAAACCGTCGGCGGCGCCGAGTACTACCTCATCGAGCAGGAAGGCAGCCGCTTCTCCGAACTCGAAACCGCCGAACGCTGCCTCCAAACCTTTCGCACCATCCATCCTCGCTAACCAGCCATTGTAGTGGCGGGTCTTCAGACCCGTTCTTTTCCTTGCTCCACTCTCACTCGGCCCGCTATCTCGTTTAGCAGCGTGTTGCAGGGAAGGATCTCGCTTGCTCCGCCCCTCGGCTCTTCCGCAACTCGGCACTCGTTTAGGCTCCCTCTGCGAATTTTGTGCTCCGGCCTCTCCGTCCTCTGTGTCAAAGTCTTTGTCTTTGGCGCTGAACTCTTAGACCCGTTCCGGCCCCTGCTGCCCCTCTTGAATAACGTTTCTTCTCGAATCTCTAGTCTCCGAATTAATAATCATTGACATAAAAATTTTCGCTAACTATACTCCCCCGCAAATGGAGTAGTTAACCGATTTACTTAAGGGTGCGGGGCCATTTCGGGAATTCTTTCTTTGGGTCGATAGTTCCTTTTTCGGTTCGCAACTTCTTTTGTCAGGGGTGGAGGAAAAATTCATGAGTTTAAGCAAACTTTCTGTGCGGCTCATTGTCTCTTCAGCTTGCGTAGTATCTATGAGCGCCGTTGCTAACGCGCAATACCGCGCTTCCATACAAGGCGTCGTGATGGATCCACAAGGGGCCGTCGTTTCGGGAGCGAAGGTAACGGTCACCGCCAAAGATACGGCGCTGACGCAGGAAGCCACCACAGATCAAAATGGCGTGTATACGGTTAACCGGCTGGCGCCTGGTCTCTACACCATCACCGTCGAGAAATCCGGATTTCAAAAAAAGGTTCTAGAGAGTGTCAACATCATAGGGGAACAGGCCAACTCGTTGAATGTGACGCTTGAAGTCGGCCAGGTGACTCAATCTATAACTGTCAACGGGAACGATTTGCCCGCGATTGACACGGAAACCGGCCAAATTAGTGGCACCCTCTCAAGCACTGAGATCCAGGATCTTCCCTCGTTCGGCCGGGACCCTTTTCAACTACTCCGCCTAGCTCCCGGCGTTTTCGGTGACTCCGCGCACAATAACGGCGGTGGAAGCCAGAACGTTCCCGGAAGTGCAGGCCCAGGTGGGGCCAGTGCCACCAGCAGCATTTTTCAGACGGAGAACCAGGTTCAAGCTTTTGCAAATGGCCAGCGCAACGAAGCAAACGGCTTTCAGGTTGACGGCGTCTCTGTGAACAGCCTGGACTGGGGCGGCGCGGCGATCATTACGCCCAACGAAGAGTCGGTGAAGGAGGTCAAGGTAACTTCCAACTCCTACGACGCAGAGTACGGGCGAAGTAGCGCTGCACAAGTGGAGGTGATCTCGCAAAGCGGCACGAATCAGTATCACGGAAGTATTTTTCTCAAAATGGACCGGCCGGGCTTGAATTCCTATCAGGGATACAACGGTCCGAGCGGACCAGCTGCAGACCAGCGCGTCAGCAACCGGTTCAATCAGATCGGCGGCAGCGTCGGTGGACCGATTATTCACAACAAGCTGTTCGCATTTTTCTCTTACGAAACGCTGCGAAACAACTCTGTGAGTACCGGGACCACTTGGGTGGAAACGCCTCAGTACCTCAAAGCGGTAGGCGCCGAATCCGGCTTTATTGCGGGTAGCATGCTGAGTTTCCCCGGAGAGGGCGCTTCCTTCAGCACGGCGCTTCCGTCAACGTGCGCGCAGGCGAATTTTCCTGCAACGAACTGCCAGGCAGTGGGCGGCGGCTTGGATATTGGCTCGCCTCTAACGTCTGGCAAGGGCACGAAGGACCCCACCTTTGGCCAAGCAGGTACCCCCTTTGGAGTTGGCAATGGCCTTGATGGTGTTCCTGACATTGAATTCGTGCAATTCACGAATCCGACGATTCTGACGGCGACCCAATACAACGGCCGCGCTGATTACCAGGTCAAGCCCAGCGACCTCGTGACGTTTAGCGTCTATTGGGTACCGAACGACGCGACTTTCCTGAATGGGCAGGCGCGCACAGCAAACCTGTGGCATTCCGACCGCCTTAATTACTCAGGTACCATGCTCTGGAATCATACCTTTGCACCAACGCTCCTCAACGAAGCGCGCTTCAACGTTTCACGCTGGTATTTCAATGAAGTCCAATCCAACCCGCAAGAGCCGTGGGGCCTGCCCCAAGACGCGATTACCGGACTGCCCGGCGCTATGAATCAGATCGTCTTCGGGGCTAACGGCCCTGGCGTTTTCTACAAAACCGGTTACAACATCCGAGACACGGTCAGGAAGGCCCTGAACCGGCATTCTTTGAGTTTCGGCGCTGATATCTACAAGGGGCAGAATACGCAAACGCAATCCGGCGGCGCGCGCCCCAGCTACAATTTTAATGACCTTTGGGACTTCGCAACCGATGCCCCTGTTTTCGAATCCGGTAACTTTAATCCGGTTACCGGAGTGCCGACTTCCCTAACGAGTTATGTGCGTGATAATGACTTTGCCTTCTTCGGTCAGGACGACTACAAGCTGAGGCCGAACCTGACCGTCAATCTGGGTTTGCGCTGGGAATACTTCGGTCCCTTCCACGAGAAAAACGGCAACCTCGCCACTACTGTGCTTGGGGCGCCACCAAATCAACTCCCAGGTATCCAGTTACGGTTGGGCGGAGACCTCTACAATGCTGACAAGCATAATTTTGGCCCACAAATTGGTTTCGCCTGGAGCCCCACTAGGTTCAACACCAAGCTTGTTGTGCGCGGCGGATTCGGAATTGGCTACAACCGTACCGAGGATGCCATCCCGCTAAACGCTCTCACTAACCCGTCTCCCTTATTCGCCAGCTTCGGCTTGGTCGGCTCCAACATCGTCTATGCGGTTCCCTCCGATCCACACGAATTCTCTCCATATCCAGCAAACCCGAACGCGAAGATTACGTTTAATTCGACAACCAATCTCCCTGCAAGCGGCGCCCCGGTTACACTGAGTGCGCTTCCTGCGAACCTGGTTTCCCCGTATACCTACCGCTACTCTATCGAAACACAATACGACTTGGGCCACAATATGGTGGCGACGATAGGCTACTCGGGCAGCGAATCACGTCACCTCCTCCGATGGGTGTTCCAGGGCCAGATTTTCTTTTCGCCCCAAAATCCGCAGGTCAACGGGCTCCGTTTGTGGACGGACGACGTCAACGGCAACTACAACGCCCTCTTGACAGAATTCCATAAGCGTTTTGCCCACGGATTCGAGTTCGACACTCAGTACACTTTCAGCAGGGCGAATGACGACGCATCAACCAACTTCTATTTCGACCAATATCCCTTTAATGCCGGAGCGGCCTATGGGCCGTCTGATTACGACGCCACACATAACTTCAAGTTTTGGGGTGTGTGGACGCCGCAGCTCTTCAGCGGCCATAGCTGGAAAGAGAAAGTAGCTGGAGATTGGACCTTCAGCGGCATCCTCAGCGCACATAGCGGATTCCCATGGACGCCCTTCTATAATGTCCAGGTTGCAGGCACCCCGAGCGGCAGCACCTGCAGCTTGCTCTTCGACAACAGCGGTTACTGCAACGTAAGGCCTGCGGCGTATTTGGGCGGCGTACTAAGCAGTCATAGCAACCATACACTCGAACAACAGTTGGGCCAGTTTCCGAATGGCCCCGCCACCTACTTCACGCCGCCCGCGCTTACGACAACCGGGGTTATACCGCTGCCTGGAGTTGGGCGCAACTCATTCCGGGGACCCCGCTACGCTTCGGTGGACTTTACACTTGCCAAAGCCTTCGGGTTGCCGAACATGAAGGTTCTAGGCGAGAATTCCAAATTGGAAGCACGCCTGAATTTCTATAATCTCTTCAACCAAATCAATCTTGCTCCCATTGGCAATCAGCCAATTGGCACCATCCAGTTGAACTCCACCACTGGCGTGCAAACAAACCCCACGGCCGCCAATGGTCTGGCAAGCGGGACCTTCGACCAAGCCTGTTGCGGACTTGCCGGCCGTGTCATCGAGGGCCAGATCCGCTTCAGCTTCTAACGCAAATTAGATCGGCATAGGGGAAGTGGTCACCCACTGGCCCCTGCCACATCACCGGACATGAGGCTGCCACGGCGGCCGTCATGAGACGCGTGAGACGCGGCTCCAGCTTGCTTCTTTCTTTTCTTCCACTTATAACTAAAGGTCAAGGACCAAGTCCTTGTTCCTTTGACCGATAACCAATGACCGAAACCAAATCTCCTTTCGCCACTGTGGAAGAAGCTGTCGAAGAGATTCGCCAGGGCCGCATGATCGTCCTGGTTGACGACGAGGACCGCGAGAACGAAGGCGACCTCGCCATGGCCGCCGAAAAGGTCACGCCGGAGGCTACCAACTTCATGGCCAAGCACGGCCGCGGTCTTATTTGCTTGCCGCTCACCGAGGACCGCTGCGACGAGCTCCACCTCCCTCTCATGTCGCCCATCAACACTTCGGTCCACGGCACCGCTTTCACCGAAGCGATTGACGCGCGCGTCGGCGTCACCACCGGCATCAGCGCTTCTGACCGCGCCGTCACGATTCTCACGGCCATCGACCCAAAGACCAAGCCGCAGGATCTTGCGCGCCCCGGCCATGTTTTCCCGCTGCGCGCCCGCAACGGCGGCGTTCTGGTCCGCGCCGGCCAGACCGAAGCTTCCGTGGACCTTGCGCGCATCGCCGGGCTCTATCCTGCCGGGGTCATCTGCGAAATCATGAACGAAGACGGCACCATGGCCCGCGTGCCGCAGCTCATCGAATTTTGCAAGGAACATCGCATCAAAATGTTGACGGTGGCGGACTTGATTCGCTACCGCATGCAGCACGAGCGCTACGTGCGTCGCGTGGCGGAAGCGACTCTGCCCACGCGCTTCGGCGAATTCAAAATGATTGCATATGCGAGTGACGTGGACCATGACCAGCACATCGCGCTCGTTCGCGGCAATCTGGAAGGCAAGCCGCCTGCGCTCGTGCGCGTCCATTCGCACTGTCTTACTGGGGACGTTTTTGGTTCCACGACGTGCGATTGCCGGGAACTCGTTGCGCTGTCGCTCGAAGCTATCGCCAAAGAAAACCGCGGCGTTTTTCTCTATCTCCATCACACGGGACGCGGTTTTTCTGTCGATCCTGCCGAGGAGCCCGGCACGCTGCCGAAAATTCATTTTCATAAGCGCGGCCAGCTCGATCGCGAGCCCGCGCGCCAGCGTATGGTCCAGCACGAAAGCGGCATCGGCGCGCAAATTCTGATCGACCTGGGCCTCAAAGACATTCGCGTCCTCACTAATCACCCGAAAAAAGTCGTGGCCCTCGAAGGCTATGGAATTACCATCGCGGATCAAGTTCCGCTCCGCGTCGAATCCCCCAAGCTCACTCATCAAGTTATTTAATTAAGTGCTGCGACCCCGATTTAATGCTGAATAAACGCGTTTTTCATCTCGCTGGCCCACAACACACTTCGTAAACTCTTTCTGCCGATTTTATGGGCACCCGGAATGCCGCTCTGCAGCTCTGAGCCTTACTGAGACGCACGAATTCGATTCCCAGGTACGCCATGGCAAATTCGGGTCAATTTGTGCCGCTCTCCGAAATAACGCCAGCGCTGTGGATCGTCGCCTGCCCCGTCAGCCTTGAAACCCAGACTATAGGCTTGCAAAGCCTCAAGAGACGATGCAGTCGCTTGTTCGAGTGGCGTGTTGTATTTCTCCACCGTGCTCAGGGTCTCCGAGCACAATAGTGTCTTTCTCGGTGAGCACAGGCGTATGGCGAGAGCGCAAAACCATCCCGCGGCTGTCGCTGTCGCCAGAACAACAGCCACGGCCAGCACCACCTTACGTCTTTTTGTAGGCTCCGCGGCCTCAGGGGCAGTCGCGGCTGGTTCTCTTTGATCCCTGTTCGTGACCGGGGCGAGGAAGCGGTACCCGCGCCGCGGCAGCGTCTCGATGAAGGGTGGGTTGTCCGCCGAATCGCCCGAGCTTCGCGCAGCTTGTTGATCGCGGACGAATGTGTCGGGAGACCAGTTCTGGTTGCGCAGCTCCTCGCGCGTCACGACTTTGCCGGGGCGCTGCAGCAATACAGCTAGAACGCGAAAGGGCTCTTGCAGCTTGATGCGCCTGCCTTGTTTGCACAACTCCCGAGCGCGCAAGTCCGCCTCGAAGGTCCCAAAGCGCAGGATCTCAGACGATTGTTTTTCCGAGGGCCATCGCCACGCCGCCACCGGCGTTAGCGGCGAGTCTAGCACCATTTGTCGAGGCGCCTAAAGCCGGATAAGACACTGCTCTAATTGATTGAAACAAAAACGTTTACCTGTAAAGAAGCAATCAAGCCTTAATCAAGCTGCCGTCCATTGTCCTACCTGAGGACCGGCTCCAAGTTCGCCTCTAGAACGCGCCTGGAGGTGGCTAACGAAATTCGGAGCGAGAGCGGTTCTCTTCTTTTCTGGGATTCCTGGGATTTGCGAAGTTCACCAGTGGACAAACGGGCGGGACCGTAAAGGGCTGACAGCGACAGTGAAACGACGCCAAGGGTTTCCATGAACAGCTATGTTGTTCAAGGGGCTACGCCGCAGCAGGAAGCGCTGGTGCGCTCGCAGATTCAGATTATGCAGCCTTCGGTTCTTCCGCTTCGTGTTGTCTTTGTGCCGCACTGGAAGTTCCTGGACAACACGCGCATCTTTCAGCTGCATGCGCCCATGGGCTGCACCAGCGCCTTGTTCACGCACTTGGCCAGCCGAACGGTGTTCATTGATGCCGACCGCTATTTTGACGAGTCACTTGGCTATTGGCTGGCTCATGAACTCGGGCACCTGTTGACCAACAGCCTGAAAGAACAGGATGCCGAGAAGGCGGCCAAGGAATTTCGGAAGCGCCTAAAGGAAGCGATGAAGCACGACCAGCCGTGAGGGCGCTTGGAATCAGGCTCGGCTACTCCGGTTCGCCGTTGTCGTCGGGCTGGACGTCGAGCCGCCCTTTGGTCTTTTTGGCCATGAGATAGGA
>QHYK01000124.1 GCA_003224085.1 Acidobacteriota bacterium
AGTATTATGCGGCACTGCTGAATAAGAGTCCTGCCCGGCGTTCCATGCTCCTGCTCTATGACAAGGGGGGGCAAATCGCATACCAAGAGATTCTTGGCGAATCCTGCCTCGG
Organism: Acidobacteriota bacterium; assembly: GCA_003224085.1. GTDB lineage: Bacteria > Acidobacteriota > Terriglobia > Acidiferrales > UBA7541 > Acidiferrum. The sequence continues at coordinate 113 of QHYK01000124.1, forward strand.
GATTGCAGCCCTTCCTGCAGGGGTCGGCGAGCGGCTGCTCGTTGGATGTTCCGACAAAGTTGTGGAATACGCTCCCGTCGTTCATGCCGGCGAGCCATAGAGAGTTGCAGATACGACTCAGCAGAAGAGAGCGGATAACTCCTAAGTGACCCACCATACGCAGAAATTCTTCTGGGCCTGTCACATTCTGCTGAATCGCGTGATCGGAAACTAGTTTCGCCAGAGTTACGGTGACGTTCTGGGTTCAGATGGGAGTTAGTGACCCAAGGTAATAAAACTACGGTCACATAACATGATCCAGAACATAACGCGGCTTGTTCCTGGGAACAAAAGCCGCGAGTTCGGCGAGCTTCACTTCATCAAACAAGCGGCGATGGTTGGTTTTGGACTCGCGAATTTTCGCTAAAGGAATGTCCTGAATGGATGAAACCACAGGGGGCACTGCTTTCGTACGACTTGCTACCATCGTTGTGTTCATTACTTTTAGTCTCCTTTTTTAAGAAATTTGTTTGGGCCTAATACTCTTCGGGTAGCAAAAGCGTGGTCACAGAACGGTCCGATTCCGTGATAATCCATAACTTGTCGCCAGCGTGTGTGCGATAGGCGCTCAAGAGCCGGAACCCGCGCTCTAGGCTGTAGTCGTTTTCCTTGCGGTCCTCCTCGTCCAAATCACCCCATTCGCGGTTGACATGGCGCGTGAGGAACTCGTCCGGCTGTTGTCCTGCCTTTTTAAGCGCGGCCAAAGCGCCCGGTGTTGCGACGATCTGGCCCAACTCGAATGCAGGTTGTTGCTGGTTTGCTGCTTGGAAAAAACTCCTTTATTTGGTTTGGGGTTTGCTTCTCAGAGGCGACGCGCAGACTGACGGGGTCGAGCAAGAAACGCCGAACGAGGCAAAAAAAAAACAGTCAGAACGTGAAACACTTTTCTTTGAAAGATTTTGCCGGTTTCTTGCCCATTAGTAAGATTAGGAGGCGACTCTCGCTGGATTTCTCGCCGACCAGCAGTGACAGAAAATGACAGCAGCTCTGCCCCTGATCGGAACTTGTTGACAACATTTGAGACTCTGCCACCGGCGATTGGGCGTACTCGTGTGGACGCCGAACGGCAGGATCCGCGCGGTAGCTTCGGGTCAAGTCCTTTCGTAGGAGCGACTTGTAAGCCACGACCACCCGCTACGATCGAGCCGCCTGGGCCGGACCGACTTTTCGCCCGTCCTAATATATATGCGGGCCGCACGCGCACACGGATTCCTGCCCTCCAAAGTCTCCGTGCGCGGTGGAAGCAATGATTGTATTCGGGCCTTCTCTCCCGAGAAACTGTACCATTTTTCGTCCCAGCTACTGTTTTGGCAAGGGACGGCGGCTTTCTGGCTTGGGTGCCGTTTCTGCCCAAAATCCACATCAGAAAAAAATAATTTGCGGAAGGCGAAACATCAGAACAAGTTTTTGCCCATTAGTAATAGTAGAGGGCCATTCTCGCTGGACACCTTGCTCCGGTAGAGCACACCGACTCAGGAACAGATCTTCGCGATTCATCCGAGCTCGCTGACAACATTCTTGAAGTTTCCAAGTGAAAGGAACCAAGAATGATCGCAAACACCCTTTTCATCACCATCGCCCTCCTGCCAGCCCTGGTTTTCTGGCTCATGGGTGAACTGAAATTCTTCGCCCCTTACAAGCTGGTTCTTTGGCGCGAATATGCGACACCTATCCTGACCTACGTCGTTCTCCTGTCCGTCAACGTGTTTGCTGCAGCCTTCGTTTTCATCCGCAAGTTCTTCCTCAAGGACACCGGGCGAAAACTCTCCCATCTCGACAAACAGCTTCACACGCGTGGGATCGAGCTGCCCGCGCCTTGGTTGGAAGAGGAGTCTGATTGAAATGCCTCGCGGCTACGAACCCGAGGAGTTCATCGGCCTGCGCGAGGTCTCCGAGGATCGCGAATCCGCGACCGAACAGTCCTCGCAAGCTGCTCACCCTCACCAAGAACGGCCATCGTTTTCTCACCGATACGCAGAGCGCCGGAAAGGGTCAGGTTCTCTACCACGGATTCACCAAACCCCGCGAAGCCAACCACGATGCCGATCTCTACCGGCTCTATCAAAAAGCCGCGGAGAAGATCGAGGGGCAGGGAGGCAGAAATCTCCGCGTCGTTCTCGACTATGAGATGAAGAAGCGCCTCGACCGTGATCTCGCGAAGCGTGGTCCTGGCAGGGTTCCGAGCAAAGAGATCTCGTTGCCGAACGGCATGGGCTTCAGGTGGTTCGAGGAAAGATTCCAGTTCCCGACATTCGGATCGAATAGGAAGCGCGCGACGGCGAGAGGGCCCGTGTGGACGTCGAACTTGGCACCGGTCACTACCGGGGAAGAAATCTGGCGGAAAAAGTCCGCGTCGGATTCTCCATCTACGCCCACGCGGAGGATGCTTCGAAACTCCGGCGCGTGCTGGATCAGCGGGAATTGACAACGGAGATCTTGTCGCTATGAACTTTCCCACAGATCACATCGAACGAATCAAGGAATTCGGCTACACCGAATCGGAGGCTCGTTTTCTCTATATCGTTGCCGTCCACTCTGGGTACTTCACCTTGGGACAGTTCCGCAACTTCACCGGCACTGCGTACGGAAAAAGGCCTACTTCTTTCGCCGAGAAAGTCCTTAAGCGCGGTCACGCCACGATCCGGGATTACATGCGCAGGGGCTCCATCTTTCATCTGTTTTCCCGCACCCTCTACGGACAGATTGACAAGGACAACCTCCGCAACCGCAAACGGCACTCGTTCGATTTCATGCGTTCCCGGCTCGTGCTTTTAGACTTCATTCTGGCCAACCAGGATTTGAAGTACTTCGAAACGGAGCAGGACAAGGTCCGTTACTTTTGTGATGAACTGGGGGTCCCCAAGGACTCTCTGCCGGCCAAGGTTTACGAGGGCGGCCCCGATAGCAAGCCCACCCTCCGCTATTTCGTCGACAAGTTTCCCCTGTTTCTTTCTTCGCCTTTCTCGGGTGCTCCTCCTGTGGTCACCCTGAGCTACGTGGATTCCGGCTTTGAAACATCGTCCCATTTCGTTTCGCATCTGGGGGCTTACCAGGGGCTCTTTCGGCAGCTCAAGAGTTTCCGGTTTCTCTATATCGCCGCGAAGGACGCCTATTTTCAAAAGGCCGAGGAGCGTTTTCGCTCCCTGGTAAAGAGGCCTCTCGAATCCGACGTCTCGGGCGAGATCCTCCGCTACTTCCAAGTGCGCGGGAAGTGGGAGCGCCACGAGTATGTCGTGCCCGTTACAGAGGACTTTGAATTCCTCAATGAGGCGCGGCGGCGCTTCCATGGTGACCGCTTCGAAAGCCTCTATCAGGCATGGAGCACGGGGACGATCACGGAGCGTGAGTTACGGTTGGAGTTTTCGCAACTCAAGCCCGACCGGCCCGTATTCTTCGAGACCTTCCTGGTCCACGAACACCGTTCACCAGTAGCAGAGATCACACGGCGCGGTGACGGGTGCGTGAAAGACACACGTAACCCTCGCCGTCACCGTTCGCGTCACCCCCGGGGTGCCGCGAAGTTGTTGGGAGCATAGAGGTTGCGCATGGCGCGACATTCAGTTGGACGCGGGCAAACTCCCGGAATGGGCTGGAGCGACCCCACTTCGTTGCCACCGGAACCGTGGCGGTCGCTCCAGCCCAGTGAACAGGGAAAGACTCTGTTCACTCTGTGTTTTGCCCGCGTCCAGTAAGACCAGATAGAAATAAGGAAGGAAGGAGAAATCATGTCGATCATTAATAAGCCGCCCGAGATGGTCAAGCGCGAATACGAACTGCAGGAGGCAATCGCAGTTACAGTTGAGAAGTACGCGACTCGAAAGCAAAATAAAGGAGGCGGAGCGCCGGCTCATCGAAGCCGATTTCGCGATGCTCTGGGAAGAAGAGTATCTGAAGCATCCGCGCGACCTCGAGCCATTCAAATTCCGGCTCGACAAGGAATCCAATCGCTACCGGGCGCCCCTGACACCAGGCCTCGTCGCGGTGTTGAAGGACAGAGCCATTCAGTGGGAGGCGGAAAACGCTTCTCGCAAGAACCCCGTTCCGGCCCAAAAGAAAGCACAACTCGAAGCCGTGAAACGCTGGTTCTTTCAGGATTGGAAGAGAATCGAGCCCAAACTGCGGACCTCCATCGTCGAGGGAATTTCGGTATTTCTTTCGCTATTCGACGACAACCCTGACGTCAAGCGCACGTTCTGCCCTCCCGCGGAATGCTACGACCCCCAGGCCAATGCGGATTTCAAATTCGGTAGACCGCTGCCCTCCCTCTCATGGCTCGTCGAAAATGGCCGGGTCTGCGCGCTCAATTTTCCGATCGCCATGAACGCCGGCCTCGCCAAGGCCCTCGGGAGTGATGTTGAAACTCGACTTCGAACGAGCGGTGCTCAATCGCGTGCCCGTCATGGAGAAGCATCCGGAAAGCTATTTCCGACAGGTGTTATTTCTCTGTGACGAGTATCAACACTTCGCCACGGTCGGTGAGAGTGAGCCTACCGGCGATGAAAAGTTCTTCAGCCTGTCCCGGCAGCCGAAATGTATTCCGATCATCGCGACCCAGAGCATCAGTTCTCTTAAGTCAGCGCTGCCAGGGGAATCGTGGCGGACCCTACTGCAGACGTTTCGCACCAAGATCTTCTTGTCGCTTTCCGATGACTTCTCCACGCGAATCGCCAGCGAGCTTTGCGGGCGCGAGTACAAACTGAAGGCCAGCTACAACCTTTCAGAAAGTGGCCACGACGCGAATGTCAGCTTCCTCACCGGGAGGGCCCTCTCTCATAAGGCGAATATAACCGCCTCGAAGAGCTACAGCTCGCACCACGATCTCCGCTTCGATACGAAAACCTTCATGGAACTGCGTAACGCGCAGTCCGTAACTATCGCCTATGACGGCACGAACCCGATGCCGCCGATGTTTTGCTACCTCAAGCCCTCCTTCAACAACGTAAACAAATTCTATTTTCGTCAGCTTGCGGACGGAGAACTGTGATGAACGGATTTGAAACCATCCTGCCGTTTCTCAAACCGATCGAACACCTGATTCTCGATGATTCGATCAGCGAGGTCATGGTCAATGGACCGGACCGCATCTTCATTGAAAAGGCCGGATTCATCGAGGTAGTCCGGGGTGTGAGTCTCGGCGAGAAGTCATTGATGGTCGCGGTCAAGAATATCGCTCGGCGACTGGGCGACGACATTTCGGAATCGAAAACCATCCTCGATTCACGCCTCCCAACTCGGGACTCAGATTGCGAGAGGACGATCATGACGAACGCCGGTAACGCCCCGCCTCAGGGGGCACGCAGCGACTTTTTTCCGATGGCGAAATGACTCAATCGGAACGCGACTGGGCTGTTGCCAAGCGCGCTCTCCCCCGCGGCGATGACCCCGAAGAAGTCATTCGCCGTATTGCCGACTACCGCGCCGAAGAAAAGCACCCAAACTGCGCCAGCAACACCGTCGAAAAAGCGCGAGCCGCTCTCAACTCGAAGCTGAGAGTTGTTCAATCTCAGCCGGAGGCCTCAGGTCATTCCGCTCCGGTCCGCGAGTGAGGCAAAGGGCCGACGCATTAGAGGGGACATCGGTCCCGTCAAACAAAGCGAGATGAACGTTGCCTGATTCTGCTACACTTCCGCTGATTGTGGCGCCACGCCGGAGAGGCAAATCTCTGATGAGGCGCAAGTGGCAGCAGGGCCGTGTCTTCCAAAAAGGACGAAAAAAGAGTGACCCGTGGCTACCTACAGAATCGGCATATGTGCAGTTCTGGCGGGATGTTCCGGGGCAAGCAGAACTCGAACGGGATTTTGTCTCGTTGGGTGTCTGCCGCACGCGTACAATCGCAGAGCGAAAGGCCGCCGAGAACCTCGAGAAACTCGGCATCAATTCCATACAAACCTTTCGAGAGAGCACCGCAAACATTACCTTCAAGGAGCAAGGTGAAATCTGGCTCCAATCCCTCGCCAACCGCAAACGTAATCCCCTTGAACAGACGACGATCGACACACGGCGATACGCCCTGGACAAGTGGATGTATCCCTTCTTCGGTGAGCGGTATCTGGCCGACGTCACCAACCTCGCCATGAAAGAGTTCGTTGATCATATTTCCTCGCTGGCGCCGGCGACCATTCGCGACTACGTGAATATCGTCAAAGCCGTTGTAGCCTCGGCGCGGGACGTAAAAGGCGAACCACTTTTCATGCGAGATTGGGACGATGGCTTTATCGACGTTCCAGAGGTGGACGAACAGAACCAGCCAACCGTTGACCAGGACGAAATGGAAATGATTCTGCGGGAAGCCGAAGAGCCGTATTGCACGTTGTATGCGTTGCTCGCGGGCTGTGGGCCGATGCGGGCCGGGGAAGCACTCGGTCTCGACATTCGTTCCATCCATGAAGACTTCCGCACCTTGGAGATTGTGCAGAAAGCCAAGCGCGGAGAGCTTCAGGACCACATGAAAACGAAGAACGCGGATTCCAGGCACGGGCGGGTGGTGGATCTGTCCGAGCCTCTAGCCGCGATGTTGCGTGAGTTCGTGGGCGGCCGAACGAGTGGTCTGGTTTTCTGTAAACCGGACGGCAGCCAACTGATGCAGCGGGATACTTTGAAACATAGCTTGCACCCCATCTTGAAAAAGTTGAGGCTGGAACAGGGTGGGCTCAACATCTTTCGGCGCTTCCGCATCACGAAGCTAGAGACGGCGGAGGTTCCGGCCGCCTTGCAACACACCTGGTCGGGACACGCCAAATCGCATGTGTCCGAGGTGTACAAAAAACTCCTGAAACAGCGCGAATGGCGTTTGCGATGGGCAGAGAAAACAGGGACTGGCTTTACGCTACCCGGCCACCAGCAGGCAGCGGCGGAGGCCTCAAATGGCAAACCTGGCAAACTTTTGCAATTCCGAAAAGTCGGTTAAGTTGTTTAGAATCTGGTGGACGAGAGGGGATTCGAACCCCCGGCCTCCTCGTTGCGAACGAGGCGCTCTCCCAGCTGAGCTACTCGCCCACGAACAGCGCATCCATCTTAGCAAAGCAGAAATGGGTTGCCAAGACACGGTCTCGCGGACGCAATCACGAAATTCAAAAAGCAAAACACTAGATTCGAAACTCACAGCCTTTCGTGTTTTAGCGAACCGGGAAGAACTACGCTGGATTTCGGCCAATGCACCGGAAACTAAACTGAGAAGTGTTCGTGCCTTCGGTCTCTTCGTGAGCCGTTGCTCTTATTAATAGGGTCGGTCTGCAGACCCGCCCATGCGCTGAGCCATAATCTTATGCGCATTCTGGTAAAGCGCTCGCGCCTGCGGAACGGCCTCAACGGCCTTCTGCACCTGCGGGTCCCCTTCCAGCAGGACCTTGAATCCTTCCTGCATGTTGAACACGGACATGAATACTTCCTGCTTGATCTTCCGCTTGATCCATTCCTGGTTTTCTGCGATTTCCGGTTCCGTGTACCGGACGTTGTGCTTGCTCAAGTACTCGCGGAAGAGCCGCATCACATTGTCATCCACTTCAAAATCCTTGGTAACCGCGGGCTTCGTGCCCAGGAAGTAGCGTGTGAACCCGCCCACGCCGGTTTCCGCAGGGAAGAGCACGTCGTCGCGAAACAGGAGCTGCTGAAACTTCGTCAGCTTCGGCGCTTCGACGATAATGTCGGGGGTAATCCCGCCTCCGCCGGTAACCGGCCGCCCGCTGTCGGTCAGCCGCACTTCTGTCGGGTGCTCCGGCACTTTGCGTTCGTAATGGTATTCGTAGAGCGAAACAGATTTGTAATCCCGCTGAATCAGACGGCCGCTAGGCGTGTAGTAGCGCGCCGTGGTCAACGCCAGCCCGGTATTTTCACTGAGAGGAGTGACGGTCTGTACGAGGCCCTTGCCAAAGGTTGTCTCGCCGACAATCAGGCCGCGGTCATGGTCCTGCACGGCCCCAGAAACGATTTCCGTTGCGGATGCCGAGTTGTTGTTCACGAGAATCACCAGAGGCGCAGTCATTCCCTGATTGCCGCGCACAGCGTAATAGCGTCGTTCCGGGGAAGTCCTGCCGTGGTGGGACACGATCAGCTGGTTTTTGTCGAGGAACATGTCGCCAACTGCGACTGCTTCGTTCAACAGCCCGCCCGGGTTTCCGCGCATGTCGAGGATGAGCCCGTCCAGGGAAGGTGCATCGAGCTTCTTCAACGCGTCGGCAATTTCGTGGTCCGTGGTTTCGTTGAATCCCGACAGGCGAATGTATCCGATGCCAGGCTTGAGCAAAAACGCGATGTCTACGGAGTGTCGCGGAATCTCATCGCGCGTCACCGTGAACACCAGTGGTTCCGGATAGCCTTCACGCGAAACCGTAATCTTTACCACCGTGCCCTTTGGTCCCTTCAGCAGGTCAGCTACTTCGGTAGTGGACAGTTGTTCAGTCGACTTGTCATCAACCCTGAGGATGACATCGCCGGGCCGGAGGCCGGCGTTATAAGCGGGAGCGCCTGCGTAGGGTGCCAAGACCACTGTGTGATTCTGCTGGGGCGCAACAATCATCCCCACGCCATAATACTTGCCCCGCTGGTCCTCCCGGAGCAGCGAAAACTGCTTGGCATCGAAAAAACTGGAGTGCGGATCGAGCATCCGCAGCATGCCGGGGATGCCGCCCTGGTAAACGGCTTTGTCCACATCCACTTGCTCGGCGTAGTTGTTCTGGACAACATCCAGCACGCGGGTAAAGTCCCGCACCGACGTTTGATAGTCGTCCGCCGAGGCTGCCGTCGCCCGCACATTGGGGCCGTAAATGCCGCCCAGTACGGCGGATAGCAGCAATACTCCGAAGGCCATGACAATCCCGCGGCGCTCTGATTTCATTAAAACCTCACCTGAAAACCCAATGAAAAATTATAGCACACTGCAAAGTCTGGTTTGACAGCAGCTAAATACCCTTTCTATGATGCCAATGGGGTTTTAGACGGCTGCAAGACGCAATGTTGAGCATTCCACACATGATTGTGGTCTTTATCGTGGTCCTGGTGGTTTTCGGGCCACAGAAGCTACCCGAGCTTGCGCGCGGGCTGGGGAAGCTAATGGCCGAGTTTCGAAAGGCTTCCACGGACTTCAAGGCAGCGTTCGAAGAGGAGATGCGCGACCTGGAACGTCAGGCCGTGCTGGCCCAGCGCAAGAAGGCTGCTGAAGCCGCGGCGGCCAGCAGTTCGGCGGAACCGGCCCAGAGTGCCGCTCCGGCCGAAACCACTGCAAGTCAAGCTGCGGCGGAAACGCAAGCCGCGGAGGCCCCGGTGGTTGCCCCTGTTCCCGAATCCGTCGCGCGCGGCTCGGAAAACGCCGCTAAGGCCGAGGCCGAGCCTGCGGCCGCGAATTTGCAAGAATCGCCTCAAGACGCCCCGCATTCGGCGTGATACCTGTGGCTGACTCCGCTCTCAACACGCAAAACTCTGGCCGCTCCGAGGAGCCGGGCGGCACGATGACGTTTTTCGAGCACCTTAGCGAGTTGCGCAAGCGCATCATCTATTCGCTCTATGCTATCGGCATTGGCGCGTTCATCGGCGTGTATCTCTCGAAATACATCGTGACCTGGATCAATAGGCCGATGTTGAAAGCGCTTGCGGACGCGCATCTGGATCCGAAGCTGATTTACACGCACCCCGCAGGCAATCTGAATTTGGTCCTCACGGTGGGCGTGTACTTTGGAATGGTCCTGGCGTCTCCTATAGTCCTTTACCAGCTATGGCTGTTTGTCGCGCCGGCTCTGTACAAGCACGAACGGGGCGCGATCACCGGCTTCATGTTTTCCACGGTGTTTCTCTTTCTGGCGGGAATTTCCTTCGGCTACTTCGTCACGCTGCCTTACGTCTTGCATTTCTTGGTGACGCCAGGGCCATTGTTCATGGTCCACGACCTTACGCCCATGATCAGCGTCAACGAATATTTCGATCTGATTCTTCTCATCCTTTTGGGCATGGGACTAATGTTCGAATTGCCGGTTTTGATTTTCTTCTTGTCGCTATTTGGAATAGTCACGCCAAAGTTTCTTTGGAAGAATGCCCGTTACGCCATATTGATCATCTCTGTTGTAGCTGCCATTGTCACACCAACCCCTGATGCTACGACGATGCTTGTCTTCATGGTGCCGATGATTGGTCTCTATTTCCTAGGCATCGCGGTCTCCGCAGTGGTAACGCGACGGAGAGAACGCCGCATCGGTGCTCCCGCGGAGGCGCGCTAATGCATTGCCTCGTAAGGAATTTTTCGCAAGTCGCTTCCCTCATCTTCTTGTTGTTTTCGGTCTCGCTCGTGGGTTGTCAGGCCGGTGGAAGCGATTCCTCGTCTTCCACGGGTCAACCTCCTTTCATGAGCAAGGCAGCCGCACCGCCGCCGCCGCCAAATTCCGATGACGCGCCGCCGCCGGACAAGACCGGCGGTTTTGACGGCCAGCGCGCGTACGAGCTTGTCGCAAAACAGGTGAGCTTCGGCCCACGCCCTTCCGGCTCGCCGGCCATCGCCAAGTTGCAGGACTTCCTGCAATCCGAACTAAAAAGCTACGGCTGCACGGTTGATACCGACAGCTTTGGCGCCGACACACCGGTGGGCCGCGTTTCGATGAAGAACTTTCTCGCGAAGATTCCCGGCGAAAAGCCCGGGGTGATTCTTCTGGGAACCCACTATGACACCGCGGGTATGACCCAACTGTTGAAAGACAAATTCGTCGGCGCGGATGACGGTGGTTCCTCCACGGCACTGATGTTGGAGCTCGCACGCCTTTTATGTCCGCAGAAGGGGAAATATGCCGTCTGGATCGCCTTCTTCGACGGTGAGGAGGCGATGAGGCAATGGAGCAACGCGGATAGCCGCTATGGTAGCCGTCAGATGGCCGCAAAACTCGCTGCCAGCGGCGACCTCAAGAAGATCAAAGCCTTCCTGTTAGCGGACATTGTCGGCGGCCGCAACGGGCGGATTCTTCGTGACTCCACCTCCACTCCCGCCTTGGTTGACCTCGTCTGGAACACCGCGCACAAGCTAGGGTATTCGGCGCTGTTTCTGAATGAAGAGACGGCTCCCCAAGACGACCACGATTCATTTCTTGCGCGTGGAGTTCCCTCCGTAGACGTCATCGCGGACTTCATAAACAACGGTTACTGGCACACGCCCGAAGACAATCTCGATAAAATCAGCGCGAAAACGCTAGCTCATGTCGGCCACGTTTTTTTGGAAAGCGTGAAAGAGCTTCAATCGCGCTAGAAGTTCGCCTGGAGAAGCGGCTCCTGGTTTTTAGTCAGACCTCGAACCGCACTTCGTTGCTTTTTTGCACCGCTGAGTGCTTGGCGAACTTCTCGTCATTCCGGAACGGAAAATCGGAGCGGTAGTGGCTGCCACGGCTCTCTTCGCGTGCCAATGCCGAGCGCGCCATCACCAACGCCAGGGTGTGCAGATTTCGCAACTCGTGGCCGCCGCGCCCGGACTTTTCACATTTGGGAAGTTCCATCGCCTTGAGTTGCTTGATGGCTTCGTCCAACTCTTTTCCGTTGCGCATGATTCCTACGTCCCGCCACATGATGTCCCGGATCTTCGCCAGTATCGCGCAAATCACCGCTGGAGTTTTTGCCGTGACGCCATTCTTTCCTATTGCTCCGTTCTTGGCTGCTTCTTTCTGCGCTGCCTGAGGATTGTCCGGCAGGGGCGCGGGGCTCCCCGGCAGCGCTTGTCCCTTGCGTTTTCCCGCGGGTGCTTCTTTCATCATGGCCTGGCCCGCGAGCGCGCCAAACACCAGCCCTTCGAGCAGGGAATTGCTGGCCAGCCGGTTGGCTCCGTGGACGCCAGTCGCAGCCGTTTCTCCCGCGGCATACAACCCGGGAAGGGAAGTGCGGCCCTTCAGATCGGTCTTTACTCCGCCCATCATGTAGTGTGCCGCGGGGCACACCGGAGCCAGGTCGCTTGCCAGGTCCAATCCAAAACTCTGGCAAGTCTCGTAAATTCGGGGGAAGCGTTTCGTCAGGAACTCCTCGCTCTTCTTTGTCAAGTCCAGGTAAACGTGTGTGCTTTGCGTGCGCTGCATCTCGCTGACGATGGCGCGTGCCACCACGTCGCGCGGCGCCAACTCCTGCGCTTCGTGATATTTCTTCATAAAACGCTCCAGCCCGATGTTGCGCAGCACACCGCCTTCGCCGCGCAGCGCTTCCGACAGCAGAAACCGTGGCGCAGCCTGGATGGCCAGCGCTGTGGGATGAAATTGGACGAACTCCATGTCGGACAACACCGCGCCGGCATCGTATGCAATGGCCATGCCGTCGCCGGTGGCCACGTCCGGATTGGTCGTCTCGCGATAGATTTGCCCCAGTCCGCCGGTGGCAAGCAGCACCGCGCCCGCCCGCAATTCGTGCAGGGTACCATCGGTTTCATCGATGAAGCGCAGTCCAGTAACTTGGCCGCCCTCCAGGATCAATTCCGTCGTGAATGCGTGCGCCCGCAGATGCAGGCGCGGAATGGAGTGCGCGCGTGCGAGCAGCGCCCGGCTGATTTCCCGGCCCGTGGAATCTCCACGCGCGTGGAGAATGCGCGAACGGCTGTGCGCCGCTTCGCGCGTAAACGCCAGCTTGGTTCCCGCGCGGTCGAATTCCGTTCCCCACTCGATGAGCTGCGAGATGTACTTGGGGCCTTCTTCCACCAGCAACGCCACGGCTTCTTTCCGGCACAAGCCGTCTCCGGCGTTGAGGGTGTCCTGCTCGTGCAGACCGATTTCGTCTTCATCGGAGAGCGCCACGGCAATACCGCCCTGCGCCCAGGCCGTGGCCGAATCACTTAGATTCGATTTAGCCAACACTAGCACGCTTCCCGCCGCGCTCAATTCAATGGCTGCGCGCAAACCGGCGATTCCGCTGCCCACGACAGCGTAATCAACATGATGGATTTTGTGGGACTGAGTCATGGCAGTGCGGAAGTGGCGCTCAAATCGCTCAAATATGGTAGCACGAAGAAAACGAGCGGATAAGAAAAGGGGCTGCATGCGGCGCCGAAGGGGCGTGTGCTACATTGGGAAACGTCTCGCAAATGAAAATCACGCGCATTCGAGTGCAATCTTCGGCCGGTCCCTATTCCGTCGTTGCTGGAGCGGGAGCCGTTGGTCACGCGGCAAGCGAAATTGCGGCCCTCGGAGATTTTGCCAGTATTCACATTGTTTCGTCGCCAAAAGTATGGCGCGCTGTCGGGAAAACCCTGCAGCGCGGCTTGCGGCTTTCCAACCGAAATGCTCTCCACCTTTTCAACGATGCAGAGTCGGCGAAACATTTGCGGAGCGTCGAGCAGATTGCCCGATCCCTTTGCCGCGCCGGAGCCGATCGGGAGTCGCTGATTGTTGCCGTCGGCGGCGGCGTTGTGGGCGATGTGGCCGGTTTTGTGGCAGCTTCTTATTTGCGCGGCGTTGCTCTTGTTCACTTACCCACGACCCTGGTTGCGCAAGTGGATAGTTCCATCGGCGGAAAGACGGGGGTGAATCTTCCCGAGGGCAAGAATCTGGTAGGGGCTTTCTATCCGCCGCGGTTGGTGATTACGGACCCCGACCTGCTGCGCACTCTCCCCGACCGAGAGTTTCGCGGCGGCCTGGCGGAGGTCATCAAGCACGCGATTATTGCTGACGCGGCCATGTTTGCCCAGCTGGAAGCGCGCATGGACAAAATTCTTCGTCGCGACCGGGATGTCCTTGCTTCTCTCATCCCGCGCAACGTCCTGATTAAGGCGCGCGTCGTCAGCCACGACGAGCGCGAATCGGGCTTGCGCGAAATCCTCAACTTCGGCCACACCTTTGCGCACGCTCTCGAAAGCGTCACGCACTACCGCCGCTACCAGCACGGCGAAGCGGTCGCCTGGGGCATGATGGCGGCCGCTTTCCTGGGCCACGAAGTCAAGCTGACGCTTGCCGAGGACGTTTCCCGAATCATCTCGCTGGTTCACGGTCTGGGTTGTCTACCAGAGTGGCCACGTGTTTCCAACTCCGTACTGATCGCGGCAATGCGCTCGGACAAGAAAGCGCGCCGTGGCGTGCTTCGCTTTGTTCTTTCGCCACGTATCGGGCAAGCGCGCACTTACGATTCCGTCCCGCTCCAGACCGTCGAACGCGTTCTGCGCTTCACGCCTCGCCTAATCGCGGCAGCAGGCGACCACCTTGGGACCTCGAAATGAATGAGATTGCCGCGCCAGTGAAGGGAACGCGTCCCGAGGGCGCGGTCAACGAACTGGACGCCTCTAGAAAAGTCCGCGAGATGTTTACCCAGATCGCCCCCCGCTACGACCTATTAAATCATCTTCTGTCGTTCGAACTGGATCGCCTCTGGCGTGCGCGGGCAGCCAAGTGCCTCCGTTCAATCCTTGATCGCAGCGATGCCTTGGTTCTGGATCTTTGCAGCGGGACTGGCGATCTCGCCTTTGCGCTTGCCCGCGGAGGAAAGGCGCGCATTCTCGGTGCCGACTTCGCACACACCATGCTTGTCCGCGCGAGAGCGAAGGCCGCATCGCATCCGGCACTCGATGGAGCGAATACTTTTGCTGCTATGTCGTTCTTCGAAGCGGACGCTCTGCGGCTGCCCTTCGCGGATGCTTCCTTCGATTTGGTGACCAGCGCCTTCGGCTTTCGCAACCTTGCCAACTACAAAGCCGGCCTCCGCGAGATTTATCGCATTCTCAAGCCTGGTGGCACGATCGCCATCCTGGAATTCGCCGAGCCACCACAAGGTTTTCTAGGGGACGTCTACCGCTGGTATTTCACCAAAGTTCTGCCGAAAGTTGGCTGGCTCATTTCCGGGCATCAGTCGGCCTACAAGTACCTGCCCAAATCTGTCGCGCGTTTTTTCCGGCCGCCCGAACTTGCAGGGCTGCTGGGCTCGATCGGCTACGAGTCTGTGGACTATCGCGCTTGGACCCTTGGCGCGGTCGCCCTTCACACCGGTATTCGTGCGGCTGAAAAATGAAAACGGCAAACTGCAAACGGCGAACGGCCTTACTCCTCCAGCCCCGCTGCCCGCAATTTTGCCAGCAACGTCTTCGGCGTAATGCCCAGCTTTTCGGCGGCGCGCGTTTTGTTCCACTTGCATTCGCTCATGGTATTCTCGAGCAACGCTTTCTCCACGTATTCCGTCGCGCGGCTGGTAACCTGTTCGAGCGATCCTTCCCAGTTGAATTTCTCGGGCAACATGCCGCCAGGCAACTTTGCCATGTCGGGTTTTGTCGAGGGAAGCTGCAACGCTTCCGCGCGAATGCTCATTCCATCGGCTAGAATCACCGCCCGTTCCATGGTGTTTTGCAGTTCGCGGACGTTTCCCGGCCAGCGATAATGCAGCAGCCGCTCACGCGCTTCTTCGGAAAGTTCCAGGCCCGGCTTGGTGAACTCCCGGCTGAATTTTTCGAGAAAATGGTTCGCCAGCAGCAGCACGTCGTTTCCGCGCTCGTGCAGAGGAGGAATCGTAATGGGGACGGTGGCAATCCGAAAATATAAATCGTCGCGAAACAGTTTTTCCCGCACTTCCTTCTGCAAATCGCGGTTCGTGGCCACCACGAAGCGTACATCCACGTCGATCGATTGCGTTCCGCCCACGCGTTCGAACCGCTTTTCCTCCAGCACGCGCAACAACTTGGCCTGAATCGCCAGCGGTAATTCTCCAATTTCGTCGAGGAAAAGTGTTCCCCTGTGCGCCAAATCCATTTTCCCCACTTTGCGGGTAGCTGCTCCCGTGAACGCGCCTTTCTCGTGGCCAAACAGTTCGTTCTCGACCAACCCTTCCGGGATCGCCGCGCAGTTCAGGGCCACGAATGGCATCTCCCGTCGCGGCGACAAGTGATGAATCGCTAGGGCGAACAGTTCTTTCCCAGTGCCGCTTTCGCCGAGCAAAAGGCAGGTTGTGTCGGTGGCCGCAACTTTTTGGATCTGCTGGCTCACCTCTTTGATGGAAGTGTTTTCCCCCACGATGCGCGGAAATCCGTAGCGCGCCGCGTACTCCGCCCTCAGCAGCAGATTTTCGCGCTGCATCTCTTGCTGCTCCGCTGCGCGCTTCACCAGAAGCTTCAAATGATCCAGGTCTACCGGCTTTTGAAGAAAATCGAAGGCTCCGTCTTTCATCGCTGCAACGGCTTCTTCCACGGAACCGTACGCGGTTAGCAGCAACACGGGGATCGTAGCGTCTGCCTGCTTCGTTTCCCGCAGAACGTCCAGCCCCGACGCCCCGGGCATTTTCAAATCCGTAATCACCAGCAAATACCTGCGTGCGCGCACCTTCTGAATCGCGGCCGTGCCATCCGCCGCTTCGTCCACCGCGTATCCCGCGCGCTCCAGGGCCTTGCGCATCATGGCGCGCAGTTCGCTCTTGTCTTCGACGAGCAGGAGAGGTTCCATCTCTCTCGTTTCTACCACGAATCCGGATTTCCTCATGGCACAATGGACACACATGTGCGGAGAAGGGAAGCATCGCATTCTGCAAATGACCCTGGTCCAGGGTCTCGGAAGATGAGCGGCCACGCGGGGCCTGCAGAATTTTCCTCCCAACGCAACAAGAGCCTGATTGCGCCACTAAACGCAATCAGGCTCTGCCGTACCCGGCGAGCCCTCGATGTGCGCACAAACTTAGACTTAAAACTACCACTCAAGACTTCTCTTACTGCGCCCAACCGGGGTCCCCGCCAGCCTTTCTCAAATCCGTCTCCATATCGTCCAATAGCTGCTTGAGCTGCGCGAGTTCTTTCTTCTTCTCTGCAACCTTAGCTGTCTTGGCGTTGATTTCTGCGCGGTCGTTCTGTTCTTTCATGGCCTTTGTTGGATCGGGATAATATTGCAACGAGGACTTTTCCAATTCACGTTGAAGAATTTCTAGCTCCTTTTCCGCCCTGGCAATCTTGGCGTGCTGGTCGGCGAATCGTTTTCGCCAAGTCTTCTCGCTGTTCGGGTCCTCTTTCTCCTGCGCGTTTTCCTTGCCCGTTGCGTTCTCCGGTTTCTGGGCGCCGGTGGCCGGAGTTCCATCTGAAGCGCCCGCCCCGTTTGTGGCTCCGGAAGCGGAAGCATTTTGTATCTCCGGTTTATCCGGCGCGGCGGGCTTTACATCATCGTCGGTGTAAACCTTTCTCGGCTTCTGCGCGTTCTTCTTTTCTTTTTCCTCGCGCGCCCTCCTGGCAGCGTCCGCCACGGGATCACCCGACTGCTGCGAAGAGCCCTGTCCCTGCGCCTGACTTCTCAACGCGCACAAGCACAGTCCCGCGACGATCGCTGCCATCTTTAACCAATCGCTTTTCCGCATTTGTCCCGTCCTCCCGGAGCCCTTGGAAGGCCCCTTTTTCTCTTAGATGGTTAGATGCGTCCCTGTTTTGATTCTACTGCTTCTGCCACCCTTCGCGGCAGCGGAAGCGTAACGATAAACTGCGCCCCGCCTTTCGTACAGTTCCGCACTTCAATGTGTCCGCCGTGCTGCACGATGATTTTCTGCACCACCGCCAGTCCCAGTCCCGTCCCGTTGCTCTTGGTGGTAAAAAAAGGCCGAAACAACTTTGGCATCGCCGCTGGCGCAATGCCCGGACCATTGTCAGCGACCACGATGCGTTGGCAGCCCGCTTCCTCGCCTTCCACCACTTCTCCCCACAGCGTTACGTGCCCGCCGCCTTCCGTTTCTGCGCACGCTTCTGCGCCATTCCTGGCGAGATTCAGCAGCGCCTGCCTCAACAATCCTTCGTCTCCGGCCACCGCTCCAAAATCTCCTTTGTACTCGATCATCACCTGCGGCATCATTTGCGCCACTTCGGCTACCGCGCGCTCCAATACCTCTTCGAGCTCCACGCGCTCTTCGGGAATTTCGAGGGGCCGCGCGTATTTCAAGAACTCCGCCACCATGTGCGTTATGTTCCGGGTTTGGTCCACGATTTTCCGCGCGTAATCTGAAGCCTCGTTCGGCGGAGCGTCCGGAATCAGCTGCGCGTATCCTGAGATCGTCGCCAACGCGTTCTTGAATTCGTGCGCGATTCCCGCCGACAATTCACCCAGCGCCGCCAGGTTTTCCTTAAGCTGCATCCGCTGCTGCAGCGCCGCCAGTTCCGTCAAATCCGTCAGCAAACAGATGACGCCGTTAATTTTTCCTTCTCCGCGTCGTATGGGCGAGATCGTCACTCCGAGGTGTCTTGAGTCTCCCGAGGGAGGAACGTGCTCGACCTCTTCTCTCCGGAAGATTTTTCCTGTTTCCAGACACCCCGCGACAAGCTTGGTCAGTGCCGAATCCGGCCCCAGGGCCTCGCTATACCGCCGGAATCCGAGTCCCCGAATTCCTAGCACGTGTTCTGCCGCGGGATTCGAACTCGAAATAATCCCCGTCGCATTCACCACCACCAGGCCGGCCGGCATGTTGCGCGTAACTTCTTCGCTCAACCGTTCGGTCTGCTCCGCGCGTTCTCTTTCAATTTTGTGCAGCCGCTCCAGTTCCTTTTCCTGTTCGCGCAGTTGCCGAATCACCCCTTGCATGGACGCCGCCATAAACGCGGAAGCGTTCTCCGTGCCCGGCGTGCTCGCTGCAAACTTGTCCTTCTGCTCTTCCTTCGTGCTCTGAAAAAACTTTCGCAGCAGGTACACCACCAGCCAAGCGGCCGCCAGCACTCCAACGCCGAGACCAGCAGTAATCTCCCACAAATGCTGCGAGCTGCCTTCGTTTTGGAGCATCCCCCACATCGGTCTCGCCGTTAGCTCCTTCTCGTGTCCCCGAACACTCCTCTAAGGACGTTCACCGCCAAATTCCTCGTAGCGCCAGGAATCGCCAATCGATTATCCCTTCGAACATTGGCCCAAGGTAAACAAACGCAAGCGCCCCAATTCCCAAGAACGTCCCCAGCGGTAACTGGTATTGGCTCGCAATCGCCCAACGCAGCGCGCTCACCGTGCCAAGCCCTCTTTGGCTTCCGCGTTCCGCCAATTTTCGCTGCCAGCCTCCCAGGTACAGCGCCACTACGACACTCAATCCGATCACGCTTCCCAGCAGGCTTCCCAGCAAAATCGTCCAAAACGTTCCGCGCAATCCCAGGAACGCGCCTATCATAACCATCATCTTCACGTCGCCCATGCCCATGCCTTCCCGTTTGCGCACCAATTTGTAGCCCGTCGCCAGTCCCCACAGTAGAAAGCCTCCGAACGCCGCTCCAAGGATGCCATCGATCAGCCCAGCCACATTCGGCTGCAAAGGCTGGTGCAGTAGTCGCCAGCTCAGCGTCCGCGCAAATCCCTCATTCGGTGGCACAATCGTTGAGAACACCAGCCCCGCCGCAAATCCCGGCCAAGTCATCAAATCCGGCAGCAGCCGCACGCGCAAATCCGTAATCGTCAGAACGATGATCAGGCACGTGAAAAATAGCCACTTCACCGTTCCTTGCGTAACGCCGTACTCGAAAAACGCTGCCACAAACAACAGTCCCGTGGCCAATTCCACTAGCGGATACATCACCGAAATGGGCGCGCCGCACGCCCGGCATTTTCCCCTCAGCCACAGCCACGCAAACACCGGCACATTGTCGTAAAACTTGATTGCTGTTCCGCATTTCGGGCAACGCGACCCCGGCGTAACAATCGAAATGTCCTCCGGTATCCGCGTAATGCAGACATTCAGGAAGCTCCCAATCACCATCCCGAACAGGAAAAAGAATATGCCGGCGATGACCACGGTTTAGTCGGCCATCTTGCGGCCGCGCGTGAAGTCGGCCGCCTCGCAGCCGCTTTTAATACTGTCCCACAGCCCTAGGTTGCCTCTCAACAAAACGCGCCTCTCCTCGTGCCCCATCCCTAACGCCACCGAAACGGAGTTACCCCATGCCTGCGGTGACTTGGTGTCGCAGGGAGGACACCTGATGATGTTCTATAATATTTCTGGGTACGACTCTGACTCCTAATCGATGAAGTAGCATGCAACCGCAAACCCGTTGGTGCGAACTACGCCGCTCGGTTTACGGCAAGGCCTCCCATGGGCTCTTCTCTTTTCTTTTCTATTCATCATATCTATTCATCATAGAAGTTATGCTTCGGGCCTCTCTAGCGTGGTGCAAAACGCTGTTGTCCACTGCGGACAGAGTCGCTTTGTGGCCAGGTCAACTGTTGAATCGACAATTGGCTTGCCGTCGTTGGAAGGGATGGAACTCTGAAGGCATGCTGGCTATGCGACGCAGCGCTTGGAACCCGGAAACGGAAGTACCTAATCCCGATACCATTGCGGGCGTCTTGGAATTTCTTGAAAAGGTCAGTAGCTTGGAAAAAGACGGATACATCACACGACAACTCGTTTGGGATACCTGCGGTTGGTACGTCGGACGCTACTTTTTCCACGGCAAGGAGGAAATCGAAAGGCTTCGCACAAAATGGATACACAGCTAAGATCCGACTCTTTATCAGGATCTCGATGGTTTCTACGGTCGCTTGTTGGCGTTTGCGAGGCAACAAAGGAAATGGAAAGCGCCTGAAATTGAGGAGGAGTATCAAAGAAGGAGAAAAATGTTTATCCTATCAGAAGCTGGATAGGTGCCATTCGATGCCTTTGAAGGCTCCAGTTGTGCGCATGGAATTGCGTCCGCCGAGGATTCACTAAGGAGCGAGTATTTGGGGTAAAGAACATGAGGCGGGGCCAAGAAGTTGCCGATGGTGTGGCGGAAGAAGATTTCCAGACCCTGGTATCGTGGGAGGAGTTTCCACGATTCGACGAGGATTTGCAACGTAAGATCACGGCATTTTGCATTGGGACTCCAGATGGTTTTGTGCCGCCTCCTGAGCTCGATTTCAACAAGCCGTCGATGGAGTGGTATTTGAATCATTCGTGCGAAGGCAACTGCGGATTAGACGACAGCGTGATTTCATTGCGATACGTGACATTCAGAAAAATGAAGAGCTTTCTTACGACTATGCATTGGTTGAATCGAATCCGAATTTGCCGATGCCATGCGCATGCGGTTCTCTGACCTGCAGGCGTGTAGTTACTGGCAATGATTGGAAGGACGAGAAGTTTTTCCTGAACAATCGCGATTCCATGCACCCTCGCCTGCGTCGTTTACTTCCAATTCCTGCATGAATTGGTTCGAACGCAAAATCCGCCGCTACGAGCATCGCCGCTGGACCACCGACGACAACCGTCGCGTCCAGCCTTTCCACTGGGGCCTGGAGCACATCGGCGGCTCCCCGGACGACCCCGATCCCGGCGCCTTCGTGCGCCGATACGCCCAAAGCGCGATCACAAACAGCCGCGAATGGTACGCCACCACACCCGCTACGGACTATCATCTCGACTCGGAAAACGTCCTCACCTTCACCAGCGCCATCGAATCGCCTTGGCCCGAAAACAACACGGTTTACGCTCGTCTCTGGCCCGCCTCGCGCAGTTGGAAACCTCCAATCAAAGCCGCGCGAGGCACCGCTGTCCTCGTTCTTCCCAACTGGAACGCCAAATGGCAGGGCCAGGACGGCCTCTGCGAATGGACCGCGCGCTTTGGCATCACCGCTTTAAAAATGAGCCTGCCTTACCACAATCGCCGCATGCTGCGCGGCTACGAGCGTGCCGACCAGATTTGCGGCCCGAACATCGGCCTAACGCTCCAGGCTAACCGTCAAGCCGTTCTCGATGCTCGCCGATGCCTTCGTTGGCTTGAGCAGCAGGGCTACACAAAGCTTGGCCTTCTCGGCACTAGCATTGGCTCGTCGATTGGTTACATCACTTTAGTACACGACCTCGCCGTCCGCGCTGGCGGCTTTTTCCACGTCTCCACGTATTACGCCGATGTCGTCAGCCAGGGAATGACCACCAACCACGTTTGGGAGAGCCTCCGCCACCACGTCACTGTGAACGAACTCCGTGAATACTGGGCGCCCATAAGCCCCATGCCTTACGTCGAGCGCGGCATGGGCGCGGGCCGCAAGTGCCTCATGGTTTACGGTAAATACGACCCCACCATGCTGCCCGAACTCACGCACAAGATGGTCGACTCTCTTCGTCGTCATGGTGCCGCGCCTCGCATCCTAGGACTCCATTGCGGCCACTACTCCCTCGAACTTTTCCCCTTCTCCTACGTCGCCGGCTACCGCATGCTTGCTTTCCTCCGCGGCGCCCTCTCACAGCAACCGCGCGCTAGGCGCACCTTCTAACCGACGTTCTTGCTCGCTCCTTGGTGTCCGGACGCGAACCAATTCCTGTACGCGGTATCTAAAGCACGCGACTCCTTGATGGGTCCAGACTGCGTTGTGCTGGAGAAGTCTTGGTTTCGTCAGTTTGGTTGCGCCCGATTTGTGTACAAAGCCTTGGCTCCGCGAAGGCGTCCGAATAAAATAAAACCACCGAGGTTTAAGAAGAAATCAAACGGTCAGTCTGCTCGTTTCACCAGAAACTCTTTCCGTTTCAAAAATGGCGTCCTACGCCTTTCCAAGATCGGTGCTATCCCCATTGTTTGGCACCGTCGTGTAAGCGGCGAGCCATCCTCGGTTGTGCTTAGCATGACGCCTGCAGGTCGATATTATGTTTCGTTCCAAGTAGAGCAGCCGTTGCCTGTTGTAGGCCCCGCGAGCCATCGCCTATCGGTGGACATGAACACCAAGACGTTCAACTTCTTCAATGGAAGAAGGTGGTCTCAGGTGTGGTTGCCTCGTTCTTGGTTGGCGGCACTGTCAAAGCTCCGCACCGCCCACAAGCGTTTGAGCCGTTGTGAGAAGGGTCCTAAGAACCGCGAGAAGGCGCGTAGCAGGGTGGCTCATATTTGTCAGCGAGCAACCGATCTGCGCACGGATTTTCTTCAGAAATTGAGCACTCAACTGATTCACAAAAACCAAGTGATTATGGTTGAGACGCTCGGCACCAAGAACCTACTTAAGAATCGCCGCTTAGCCAGAGCCATTTCGGATGCGGGCTTCGGCGAGTTCGTTGGCATGTTGGAATACAAGTGCAAGTGGCCTGGAAGAACGCTCGTCAAAGTAGCTAGGTTCTTCCCGCCATCAAAGTTGTGCTGCATTTGTCACCAAAAGAATGTAGACCTCAAACTCCAAGATCGTTGGACGTGTTCGAGTTGCCATACCGAACATCAGCGGGACGAGAATGCCGTCGTAAACATTTTCGTCGAAGGTTTGAGAATCTTAGCCGAGGGACGCTCGGTATTAGCCTGTGGAGGCACAGTAGGACCTAAACGCGAGTTTATTGACCTCTGCATAAATAATGCAATGGATCAGGACAAAAAATTAGAGAGATCGGATTGCAGGATGCAGCCACGCAGTTTTTCTCGAGAGGTTCGCACCCTGTTGATCGAGCGGATGACGTCTTTCATCAAGACGTCAACGTTCAGCGGGGAGCCATTGGCGAGTTCTCGTTTGGCCAGGGACCAAACACCT
>QHYK01000053.1 GCA_003224085.1 Acidobacteriota bacterium
CCCCTTGTCGTCCTCATCAAAGGTGAGGATCAGCAAGCCGTCACCCCCCGGTTGAAAATAGCTGCTCGCCAGGAGTGGGCCGATTTCGGTCTTCAGCCAGGTGTCGTACGTGCCGATCGAGCAGTCATGGGCGTCATCGCAGCCGTTCGGCGCCAGCCAGGAAAAATTGGGCAGCGTATGATTGGCCAGGTCGGTGGCGAATTGGCTGAAGCAAACAAAATTCGCCTTGTTAATGTTCGTAAAGTACTTGAGCGGATCGTGGCGGACGAAATAGGCGCCGCTCTTCAAGCCTCCACAGCCGCTGATGTTCGGGTCGCTCTCGACGTAGTCTTTCCAGGTTTTGCCCGCCTGCTCCACCTCGTGGGCGATGTTGTCAATCGACAGCGGCAGACTGGAGGGGGAAGCGCTATCGTTGTTAGTGGGGATCACGCCGCTGGCCAAGTTCAAGTCGTTGCCAATCGAAGGATGGGTATCGGCCCAATAATGCAGGGACACCCCGTACTGGTTGGCGAGGGAGGTCAGGTACGGCATGGTGCTGCTGCTATAGGTGCTGCTAAAGCTCGTGTTCTCTCCTTCGACAATAAAGACGTGCCCGAACTGCGGCATCGTGCCCGCCGCGTTCACGGTGAGCGTGGCTGCATTGCTGGTCACGTTCCCCGCGACGTTGCTGACCACCACAACGAACTGCGCGCTATTGTCCGCAGAGGTCGTTGCGGGCGTGGTGTAGGTCGCGGAAGTCGCTCCAGTGATGGCCGTGGCGTTCTTCTGCCACTTGTAACTGAGCGGCGCGGTGCCTGTGGCCACCACGGTGAACGTGGCCGTCTGCCCCACCGTCACCGTTTGGTTGGCTGGCTGCGTGGTGATCGTGGGCGCCGTCGCACTGGAGTTCACCGTGAGCGTGGCCGCATTGCTGGTCACGCTTCCTACCGAGTTGTTCACCATGACAACAAACTGCGCGCTATTGTCCGCAGAGGTCGTTGCGGGCGTGGTGTAGGTCGCGGAAGTCGCTCCAGTGATGGCCGTGCCATTCTTCTGCCACTGGTAACTGAGCGGCGCGGTGCCTGTGGCCACCACGGTGAACGCAGCCGTCTGCCCCACCGTCACCGTCTGGTTGGCCGGCTGCGTGGTGATCGTGGGCGCCGTCGCACTGGCGCTCACGGTGAGCGTGGCCGCATTGCTGGTCACGCTTCCTGCGGAGTTGCTGACCACCACAACGAACTGCGCGCCATTGTCCGCGGAGGTCGTCGCGGGCGTCATATAGCTGGCCGAGGTCGCTCCGCTGATGGCCGTGCCGTTCTTCTGCCACTGGTAACCGAGCGGCGCCGTCCCTGTGGCCACTACGGTGAACGTGGCCGTCTGTCCCACCGTCACCGTCTGGTTGGTCGGCTGCGTGGTCATCGTGGGCGCCGTCGCTGCCGCATTCACCGTAAGCGTGGCCGCACTGCTGGTCACGCTGCCCGCGGGGTCGCTCACCACGACGACGAACTGCGCGCCGTTGTCCGCGGAGGTCGTCGCGGGCGTGGTATAGACGGCCGCGGTCGCTCCGCTGATGGCCGTGGCGTTCTTCTGCCATTGATAACTCAATGGCGCGGCGCCCGTGGCCACCACGCTGAACGTGGCCGCCTGCCCTGGTGTCACCATCTGGTTGGTTGGCTGCGTGCTGATTGACGGCATCACTGCACTTGTGCTAGCAACAGTCCCGCTGCACCCGGCAGTCACAATCCCTATTGCGAGCAGCAAAAAGAGCAAGACTACTCCAAAACGATTCATACCCAAATCCTTCTTTCTTAATTTTGTATTCCCCGGCACGCGGCTGGCTTAGAAGGTGAGAGAAATCGACCAAAGTTGAGATTTTGGTTAGCCCGCCCGCCCTAGCTCATCCCTTGATTGGCTGGATTGCTGAGGTTAAATCCCGCTTCTCGAAGCGTCAACTGTTCAAAAGACCAAAAACAGGGTTTGGACTTGTTTGGCCTCTAGTACAGGGTAGCAACTCGTACCGGGCCCCGCTCGGGGCAGGCTTCAGCTGACGCACGCGTCCTGGAGTGTTAGTGAGCGCAGCGAAGAATCGTAAGGTTGTTGTGGTTCTTGCTCTTGGTCAGAGATAAGACTTCAGAGGAAGTAAATCTTCCAGCTCGTCAGGTTGGCTGCGAGGTTCTTCAGCAGTTGTTCCAAACGGATCGCCCCTTGCCGGGTTAGTTTCCGGATTTATTGGCGTGAAGAACTGCCTGTTCGCGAGGAGAGATCTGGAGTCGATAAAGATGAGCGTACCGGCCGTTGCGGGCCAGGAGTTCTGCGTGCGTGCCTTCCTCGACAATGCGCGCACCGTCGAGCACGATTATGCGATCAGCCAGGCGCACGGTGCTGAGACGGTGGGCGATGATGAGGGTAGTGCGTCCAGCCGCGGCGCGCTCAAGCGCGTTCATGACGGCGCGCTCGGCAATGGCATCCAAACCACTCGTGGGCTCATCCAGAATCAAAATGGGCGCGTTGCGTAACACGGCGCGAGCGATAGCAATTCGCTGTTTCTGCCCGCCGGACAAAGTGGTTCCCCTCTCTCCCACGCGGGTGTCGTAGCCTCCCGGAAGCCGGCGAATGAACTCGTCCGCGTTTGCCGTGGCAGCAGCGGCGCAAATTTCTTCGTCGGTCGCCTCCGTCCGACCGAATGCGATGTTGTCCCGGATGGTACCACTCAAAAGCAGTGAATCCTGGAGGACCAAACTGATCTGTTCGCGGAGAGAGTGAAGGGAATAATTCCGAATGTCTTCTCCGTCGATCAAGACGGCGCCCTCGGTGGGGTCGTAAAAGCGAGGAACTAAGCTCACGAGCGTGCTCTTCCCGGCCCCGGTGGCCCCGACAATCGCCAGCTTCTGTCCCGGTGCGATGGAAAGGTTGATCTTAGAGAGAACTGCGACGCCTGCTTCGTACTCGAACGACACGTTGCGAAATTCGATGGCTCCCTTGAATTGTGGGGCCGGCCGCGCGCGTTTGCGGTCTCTGACCTCACTGCGATGCTGTAAAACCTCGACGATCCGTTCGGCGCCTACACTGGCCTTCGTGAAAGTATTCGCCGAGCGCGAAATAGCCTTCATAGGAGTGTAGAAGCTATTTACGTAGGCGAAGAAAATGATCACGTCGCCGGTCGTGAGCTGGCCGGTAAGGACGCACCTGGCCCCGTACCACATCACCATGGCCAGTCCTATGGCCGATAAGAAATCCACCACCGGGGCGATGCGCGCCTGATAGCGCACGCTCTCCAGGAACGCCTGAAGGGTGTTTTCGCTTTGGGCCTGGAAGCGGTCGTCGATCTGATCCTCTTGCGCCAGCCCTTGTACGATGCGAATGGAAGCCAGTGTTTCCTGGGCGAGAGCGGCCAGCAGTCCCGTGCTGGCGCGAGCTTTGCGCGTTGCGCGCTTGATGAGGAGCTTGTGGCGATAAACGATCCAGAACATCAACGGGGAGACCGAGAGAGTAGCGAGAGCGAACCTCCAGTTGACCCAGAACATCAGGATCGCCATTCCGGTCAGCAACAGTGTGTTAGTGCAGAAAACGACGACGCCGTTGGTGATGAAGTCTTGAATCGACTGAATGTCGGAAGTCAACCGGGTAGTCAGGTCGCCCGTCCGCTGAGTATCGTGGAAACGCAGGGACAGACGTTGCATGTGTCCGAACAGTTCCCGGCGCAGGTCACAGACAAAGCGCTGACCAATGTTACCTATAATTCTTGTATACCAGTAAGCGGTCAGACCAGTGATGACTGCGATGAGGAGTACCGCTGCGCAACACCCATACACGATGTGCATGTTCGTGAACCGCGCGGCGTCTAGCCACTGGTGGAACAGAGGCACGCGCGTTGGTTTATGGGAAAGTACGCGATCGACGACCACTTTGAGAGGCCAGGGACGCATGACGCCGAGCACAGCCTCCAGCACTATCCCGAGGAAGGCGACCAAAATTTTTCCCCAGTAGGGACGAAAAAGATGCAGGAAGTAAGGAAGGCTTTTGTCGACACCCAAAAAATTGGTCTGACTCAGCATCTGCCAGGTTTTTGCTATTTTCGGAATCCGCGGTGCGAACCGGGCCGGCACCTCTTGCCGAGATTCGAGCCCTGCGCGCTCGGTTTCCGTCGACCGAGGAGGTTCACCTGGCATCAAGTCGACAGCCGAAGGCTTAGTCCCATTGTTCTCGCTCCTTTCAGACGCCGAGAACACTGTCGAAGGAGGCTCGCCAGACCAACCTGGGTAGGCCTTGTCTAAGGCTCTTAGGAAGGCCTCCTTATATGCTTGTCTCATATTCAAGTTTTCGACTCCGCGAAGCGCTCAGCTTCCTCCAAACAGCCTGTTCGTTCCTATCTTCCAGTGTTGTTCTGCCGCACCACTCGCTTCCAAATGTATCCTCCACGCAGTCGATTCGTGCGAAAGGCCCGGAAGTAACCGACCGCTCGCCGAGTGGATAAAATCTCGCTCGATGGCCACCGGGTTCGCCCCGTCACAAATGTTGCCTATCGATCGTCGCCTGGCTGTTCGTTTGGCAAAACAATATCCATCCCAAGCTGCGGATTATGACACGGGATCAAAAGCTCTGGAGACAAGGAAATCCCATCTAGTGACCACGTTTCCGTTTTCCTTTTTGTTGTGGTCATTTAGATGCACCGTCCTCCCTGTCATTGCAAGTTCTTCCGTCGGGCATTCGTTGTTGTTGTCGGGGGGATTGTTTGCGAAGCCTGGAACAGGCACCTTCTGGCTTGGCTTTTTCGCCTGCACACCTGCAGGTGACGCGCCCCCCCCTCAAGGGCCACCCGAAACTTGGGTAAGGCTAGTCGGCTAGGCCTTTTGCGATGTTCGCAAATCCTACGGTCATACATGAGTTTGCTAGATATACGGTAACAAGCAAGCGGGCTTTCCCCGGAGAATCCTTGCGGAGATGCATGCAAAGCAGCGTAAGTTTTTTTATTTAGTGCCACGAGTTGCCTCAACCAAGTGATCCGGGATGGACCTGCGAGAAACGACCTACCGATGAATCTACTCACCGCATTTGAAGTGTTTCCTCGATTGTCGACAGCTTTGGTTTTTGTACGATGAGCGAAGGGAGTTTGCGTATCCGGGACGCAGTATCAGCTCCTCGCCAAAATCACACGGCACGCCAGGCTATCGGGGAAAGTAAGTAAACGCGACGCTTCGTCGGGGGCAAAGACCGTTGGGTTATACGCAAGCAAACCAGCACAGGCGGAGATCAGAAGGTGGGCTAACAGCTCACAACATGCAGGGACTCGTCGGGTCGTGGGGGGCCCCTAAGCGGGAACGATCGGGTTGGACAAATCCCCACAGCCTTCGCGAGAAGATGCAATCAAACGGAAAACCTAACGTGGGGTATGTCGTAAGCGCGTGGCCGCGGCTCTCGGAGACCTTCATCCTCAACGAAGTGATCAGCATAGAGCGACTAGGAGTTCGCTTGCGGATTTTTACCACGAAGGAGGCCGAGGGCAAGGTTGCCAACACCAAAGCGTCCGAGGTACATGCGCCGGTGACCTGTCTCTCGCTTAAGCACAACCCTCGGGCGATTGGGCAATCCTGTATCCGGTTGTTTTTGAGGCAGCCTGTCCGCTTCTGCCAAACCGTGCTCCGGGCGTTGCGATACCGGCGATGGGGCGTTCTTCGATGCTTCTTCCAGGCGACTTACTTGGCTGAAATACTCGTTCGGGAATCATTGACTCATCTGCACGCGCACTTTGCGCATGATCCAACCCTCGTCACTATGTTTGCCCATTATCTGACGGGAATTCCCTACAGCTTTACGGCCCATGCCAAAGACATTTACGTGAAAACGTCACCCAAGCTTCTTCGGGCCGAGGCCGAAACCGCGCAAGCCGTGGTCACCTGCACGGAGTACAACCGACGGTATCTATCAACTCAGATCGGTTCAGCGAACAACGGAAAACTCCATTGTATTTATCATGGACTTGATCTCTCCGAGTTTAAGTTCTGCTCTCCATGGACGGTTGATGGAGAGCCACCCGTGATTCTGTCGGTCGCTAGGCTGGTCGAGAAGAAGGGGCTGAGCGACCTCATCTCAGCTGCTGACATTCTTCGGCAGCGCGGTCGTCGCTTCCACGTCGAGATTGTGGGGGACGGCCCTCTACGACAGAGACTGGAAGAGCAGGTGAGACGGCTGGGTCTGAACGACCACGTAAGATTCCTGGGTCCCCTGCCTCACGAGAGGCTCTGTCGTATTTACCAGAGCGTTTGCGTCTTTGCGCTCCCCTGTGTCGTTGCCCCCGACGGTGACCGCGACGGCATTCCTAACGTGTTGTTGGAGGCTATGGCTAGTGGGGTACCTGTGGTATCCACGCCGGTTTCGGGCATTCCCGAGGTAATTCGCGCAGAAGTGGAAGGCCTGCTTGTTCCCCCCAACAGCCCTCAAACGCTTGCCGACGCGCTGGACAAACTTCTCAACTCGGCAGAGTTACGAGAACAGCTGGCCCTTGCTGCCAGAGCCAAGATTGAAACTTGCTTTTCCATCGAGAGGAACTCGGCACAATTACTGTCTCTATTCCAGTCGGTGAGGGCGGATGAGAATACTCTATCTGTGTAACGATCCCGGTATCGACGTGGCTGGGAAAAGCGGTGCAGCCATTCATATCCGGTCTTTCGCATGCGCTCTCACCGAGCTCGGTCACGAGGTTGCCATCGTGGCTTGCAGTCTGTCGGATTGCAGGCAGACCCTTGAGGAGGGGCTCCACACCATAATTTGGAGAGCACCGCTTTCTGCGTGGAACCGCGCGCTAGCTCAGGTCCTTAGGGCCTCCAACCGGACGATCGGCCGAACGCCACGGCGCAACCCAGATGCCGTGCGTGTCCTGCATAATCTGACGTTCTTCAAGGCGGCAAGGTGCGCTGCGAGGCAGTGGAATCCGGATTTCATTTATGAACGCTACAGTCTCTGGGCGGCGGCGGGCCTCCGCTTGGCCAAGAAGTTCTCTATTCCGCTTGTCCTTGAGGTCAACGCGCCCTTCGCCTACGAGCAGCAGCACTATCGGGCGGGGGTGACCTGCCCTCCGCTGGCGCGTTGGGTCGAACGGATGATCTGGAGAAAGGCCCACTTAGTGATTCCTGTTTCGGAGTCACTGCACAGCCAATTGCGAAGAGCAAGGGTGGAGCCGGAGCGTATTCACGTGCTGCCCAACGCCGTGGATACGCGCTTGTTCCATACCGGCTTGGACGGCTCACTGGTGCGGCAACGTCTTAACCTTGAGGGGCGCTTTGTCGTCGGCTTTGTCGGTACGTTCAAACGTTGGCATGGCGTGGATTTGCTTCTCTCCGCGTTTCGGGAGCTGCACCGGGCCGATCCTTCGATCCACCTGCTCCTTGTTGGAGAGGGGCCATTGCGGTTGGAATTAGAGAAGGAAGTCCAAGACGCGGGGCTAACCAAAGCTGTGACCTTTACCGGGGCACTCGCTCATGAAGATATACCCCAGTATCTGGCCGCCATGGATGCCGCTGTTGCACCTTACCCTGCTCTGGACAATTTCTACTTCTCTCCGTTGAAGCTCTTCGAATACATGGCAGCGGGTCGGGCGGTGATTGCAAGTCGGGTAGGACAAGCAGCAGAGGTTGTCGTTGATGGAGTTACGGGTCTGCTATTTGAGCCGGGTGATCGTGCGGATTTGGTCCGCTCGATCGCGCGGCTCCGAGACAACGCCGCGCTGCGTAAAGAACTTGGCCAAAAGGCCAGTGCTGCCTGCTCGGAGCGCACGTGGACCCATAACGCGGCCGAGGTCGTCGATCGTGTGGAGCCACTGATCAAACGAAATAGGTCCTGGCCACAGCGCGCACCAGGGTTCGGGCAGTTCGCGCGCTGAGAATTAGCTTTTCTTTGTGCTCAATCGCGGCAGGAAGGAAGCCGAGAAATGAACATGGCTGATGTACTCCCGGCGCGCGCCATTTCGGAGTCGATCCGATGGCTGTTGCTCTCCGCGGCAGCCCAAGAAGTGTTGGCGGATCAGCTGAGAGCAATTCTTCCTTCCGGGGCTGCCTTGGGGCCGTTCCGTCCGACGGAAGTGTGTTGCAAGCCCGGCCGCAAGATCACTGCCTATTACGAGACCTTTGTTACCACCAAAAGCTCTAAAGGACACTACGTCCGCCCTATCGCTGTAACTTGGGGACCGAATGCACACGCAGATCGGCACGAAGAGACGACCGTTCTCGCCAAGATACAAGCCGATGTGGGTTGTTTCCTGGCCGATTGGCAGTTTTGGAATCGCGCTTCCCGCCAGGCGGAATTAGACGAGATGCGCGAGACCTTCCTCGCGGGCTACGCCCCCGGTGTGCCCAAAGAGCGGTTGGTGCGCGCTCGCCTATACGAAGCGCTAGGGTTGATCAAATGCGCAGTTCGTCGGGTTCAACTTTTCGAGCACGATTGGGCCTCCCGTACGGCCGGGCTGGTTGGACGCGCCCAGGCCGTGCTCGACCATCTTCAATTTACCTTCGGCATACCGCGCTACGGCTCTGCCGCGACCACCGGTGAAGAAAGGAGGGAACTACGATGATCCCAAGATACCTTTGCCTGCCCGTCCTCCTCACGGCTGTATTTTGCATGGGCGAACCTGCCCGCGCACAGCAAGGCTCTCCACCGCAACACGCGCAAAACCAGCGCGCGCTGGGTACGCCGGACTCGGCTTCCCGCAGCGTCCAAGCGGGCGGAACGCCGTCGGTGCAAGAGGTGGAAGTGAGGCGCGTGCGCATCTCGAAGACGGACAGCTGCCAAGTGATCATGGATCTCGGAGGCCGGGTGCAATATCAGGCGGCCCGCCTCTCTGATCCGGATCGCATCTACTTCGACATCGAACACGCCCGATTGAGCAATGAACTCCTGCGCCAGCCGGTCGACGTTCCTTCCGGCCGTTGCCTGAAGGCCGTGCGCGTGGCACAAAAAAGCGCGGACGTGGTGCGCGTGGTGCTGGATGTGGCCCAAGTAAAAGATTACTCCGTCTCTGAACTCGCCGATCCCGATCGGTTGGTGGTCGATCTATACGGGGCGGCCAATAGCCCGGGGGCGGCTGCAAATTCCGCGACCGAAACGAGTGCGAAGACCGTGGAAGTGAGTCGCTTGCGCGTCTCAAACGCGAACAACTGCGCCCAAGTGATCATGGATCTCGGAGGCCGGGTGCAATATCAGGCGGCCCGCCTCTCTGATCCGGATCGCATCTACTTCGACATCGAACACGCCCGATTGAGCGATGAACTCCTGCGCCAGCCGGTCGACGTTCCTTCCGGCCGTTGCCTGAAGGCCGTGCGCGTGGCACAAAAAAGCGCGGACGTGGTGCGCGTGGTGCTGGATGTGGCCCAAGTAAAAGATTACTCCGTCTCTGAACTGGCCGTTCCCGATCGCCTGGTGGTCGACGTACACGCGTCAGCCGATAACACGGCCGCAAATGCCGCGCCGGAAACGAGCGCAAAGACCACCACCGCTTTGGCGCCGGGGAGCTCGGCACCTGAGGTTCGAGGGCAAGCCTCAGCACCAAGGGCAGCGCCACTGGAAACCGCCGCGCCGGGGCCCGCCACAGGGCAAGCCTCAGCACCAAGGACAGCACCACTGGAAACCGCGCCGGGTCCCGCCACAGGGCAAGCCTCAGCATCACCAAGGACAGCACCACTGGAAACCGCGCCGGGTCCCGCCACAGGGCAAGCCTCAGCATCACCAAGGACAGCGCCACTGGAAACCGCGCCGGGTCCCGCCATAGCTCCGCCACCTCCTTCCGTGAAGGCCCCGCCTTCTCCATCGCCCATGCCCACTTCGTTGGGAGTCGCCACGGCAACCGCCGTTGGGCAATCGCCATCGCCAAAAACCACGGCCGATCGCCAAGGCCCCCCGCCCGCCTCAAAACTCACGGTAGCCAGCAGTCCTCAAGACACAGGGGTGGTGCGCGGAAACGTTCACGATCCCGACGGCACCGCCGTGCCGGATACCAATGTTGATCTGACCAACTCGAGCGGAGGGCAGCGCCTCAGCACGACAACCGACGAAGACGGCGTTTTTGAGTTTACGAAAGTCCCTCCGGGAAACTATGTTCTGCATGTGATCGTCCCCGGCTTCGACCCGGTCGAAAAACCGGTCGTTGTCGGTTCGGAACCGCTAGCCCGCCTTCGGGTAAAGCTCAAGATTGCGCAGGTTTCCGAGAAGGTGACGGTCAGTGGACAAGCGGTCGTCGTCGCGGAGGACAATCGCAGCCAGGCTCAATTCAGCGAGCATTTAGTTGAAAATTTGCCCGCACGTGATGCGGATCCCTTGGTAGTTCCTTCTTTGTTTGTCAACCCGGCGGTTGTCGGTGCCTCGGGACCGACTCTCATTGTGGACGGAGTCGAGACCAGTTCCCTCGATCTGCCTACCTCGAGCGTGAAAAGCGTTACCGTGGACCAGAATCCGTATTCACCAGAATTCGGGCGGCCTGGCAAGGGCCGGCTGGAAGTCACTACCCGAAAAGGCGTCCACCGCCGTTACCGGGGCAACCTGCTCGCTCTGTTCCGTAATTCCGCCCTGGATGCCCGTAATGCTATGGCGCTGGATCGGCCGCTGCAGCAACGCGAAATCGGCGAGGTGGAATTGGATGGCCCATTGAATGGCGTATTTACCCATGCCGGTCAGACCACCTTCTTCCTCTCCGGACGCTACCATGTCTTTAACAACAGCGCGGTTGTTCACGCATTCACGCCACCGGGCCTGGTTGAAAACCATGTCATCACGCCCGCAGGAACGTTTATACAAAACGTCCGGGTTCCGGAGCGCAGGACCAACTTGTTCGGGCGAATCGATAGCCATTTCAAACCCGCTCACGGACTATCCCTTCTCTACAAATTTAAGAACAACGGGCTGCAAGACCAAGACGTTGGGGGACTCGAGCTTCCCGACCGCGCAACCAACGTTTTCGCCCACGAGAATGAGGTGAAGATCCTGGAAACGGCAACACCTTCCACCAGCTTTCAAAACCAGGTAAGGCTCAGCTACAGGAACGAGCGCCAGACCACGTCCGGCGCGTCGGCGGGCTATGCCGTGGACATCCTGGGCTCCGCAGATTTCGGCAGTGCCGCAACGAACCGCAACATAATTGAAACCCTGGGCGACATGCAGGACGTAGCTTCGCTTTTTTATGGCCGCCATAATTTACGATTCGGTACTGGGGTCAAAGTGCGGTACTTCTCTTCGGAAGACCGCTCCAATTTTGGCGGTACCTTCATTTTTTCCTCCCTGGCAGATTTCGAGAGCACGCCTCCCCATCCGTCACAATTTAAAAGGAACGTCGGAAATCCCTCAGTCGACTTTCCGGACCACGAAGTTTTTTCCTTCCTCCAGGACGACATGCGTTTGCGCCCTGATTTGTCCCTCATGCTGGGCTTGCGTTACGAGTTCCAACCGAACGTTTCCCATTATCAGAATCTTGCTCCGCGTCTCGCCGTGGCCTATGCGCCCCGAGCTACGAACCCCGTGCTCGCCAACACCGTGTTCCGCGGAGGCTTTGGAATTTTCTACGACCGGCAGCCTTATCTTATGCAGCAGGACAGCCTTCTCTACGGCGGATCGGCCATCCAGCAGATCGTTCTCTCTTGCCCTTTGTCTTGCCCGTCCTATCCACAGCCGTTCCCGCCCGGCAGCCCGTCAACGAGCGTGTCTCTACCTAGCATCATGACCATTGATCCCAGCGTCCGCTTCCCGTATATCCTGCAAGGCAGCTTCGCGATGGAGCGCAAAGTGGGGCGCGGCCAGAATTATCTTACGCTGGAGTTCTCCACCATGCGCGGCGTAGACCTCTATCGTTCGCGCAACCTCAATGCCCCCTTGCCCGGGACCACCACCCCTCCCAACCCCAATTTTGTCAGCATCGATCAGTTCGAGGCTTCCGGCTCCTCACAGAGCAACGGCCTAACGGTCACCTATAAAGGCACTGTGCATAAACTGAACGTCATGGCGCAATATGTGCTCTCACGCACCTTGGACGATGTCACCGATTCGCGGCCTGGAGTTAACGGGTTCCTTTATACGCCGGCCAATAATTACGACCCGCACGGCGACTGGGGCCGCTCGGACCTCGATCGCCGGCATCGATTTAATATGGTTCTCGTCTACCCCTGGCGGTTCGGTTTTCAAGTTTCGGGAATCGTTAACGCTTGGTCGGGCCTTCCCTACAACATCACCACCGGAAACGATGACAACCACGATACCGTTTTTAACGACCGTCCCCCTGGCGTTTGGCGCAATGCTGGACGCGCCGCAGGCTATATAGACTTTGATTTGCGCGTGGCGAAACGCTGGCGGGTTTTCCCTCAGAGGGAGCATACCCACTTCGTTGACCTTGCCTGGGACACTTTCAACATTCTCAACCACGCGAATTTTGAAAAGTACAACGGTGTAATCACCTCGCCGACATTCGGCGAACCCTACACCGCTTTCGCGGCTCGCCAGCTCCAGCTTTCCGTGCGTTACCATTTCTGAGATTTTCAACGCAGGCCGATGCGGAGTCGAGATGAGTGACCAAAGACAAAGGGTGCTGCTAACCGGAGGAGCCGGATTCATCGGCTCGCATCTTGCCGAAGCCCTGCTTCGTCGGGGCGCCCGGCTAACCATCGTGGACAATCTCAGCTCTTTTTACGACTGCACTTTGAAGAAAGCCAATTTGGAAGCCATTGGCCGCGTCGGCAAATATGAGTTTCATGCTCTCGATATCTGTGATATGGCGCAGCTATCTCAGGTCGTGGCATTCGATCGACCTGAGGTAGTCATTCATCTGGCCGCCTGCGCGGGTGTGCGTCCGTCCATCGGGCAGCCGAAATTGTATGAGCAAGTAAACGTAGCGGGCACTTTAAACCTGCTAGAACTCTGCCGCCAGTATCACGTCGACAGGTTCATCTTTGGTTCCTCCAGTTCGGTTTATGGTGCGACAAGCTGTGTGCCCTTTTCTGAAAACCACGTGGAGTTGCGGCCGCTCTCTCCCTATGCGGCGACCAAGCTGGCTGGCGAAATGTTGGCCTACACCTACGCCCATCTGTTCGGACTGCAAGTGATCTGTTTGCGCTTCTTCACTGTGTACGGCCCGCGGCAGCGGCCCGACCTCGCCATCCGCAAGTTCACAGAGTTGCTCGAGGCCGGTAAGCCCTTGCCCATTTTCGGAGACGGTTCGATGGCTCGTGACTATACGTATGTGGATGACATTGTGGCCGGAATATTGGCTAGTCTGGATCCCCAATTGCATTTCCCCTTGGGCGGCCCCGCTTTTGAGGTTTTCAACCTCGGTAATTCCCACCCCGTGAAACTCACCGAACTCATAGAACTGCTTGAGAACGTGACGGGACGCAAGGCCACATGCGAATGGGGGCCCTCGCAGCCTGGAGATGTTCCCATGACGTGGGCCGATACCTCCAAAGCTAGCCGCGTACTCGGGTATCGACCGGCGACCTCGCTCGAAGAAGGACTCACAAGTTTTGTGAGGTGGTATCGGGACGCAGCGCAACAATGTTCTGAGACTCCAGAATGCCTGAAGAGCCAAACTGTGGACTCGAGCTTTCACGCGTAACAGGAATCAACGAAGGGAGATGTCATGCGAATCGCCTACTACGTTCCGCGCGCAAGCTACTGGAAAGCTGCCCTGGCGGCGAAAAGCATACCTCAGGGAGTGGGATGTTCATCACCAACGTTCTAACGAGCCTCCGGGACCGCGGGCGCAGGCTGCCGGTCGCGCCATTCTCACCATGGATACCAATTTGGGCTATGTAACAATGGAAGCTGGCCGCACGGGTTTCCTGGCGAAGGACAGGAGTCTCTCGGACGAGATGGGTCGGGCAGCCCGCTGCGTTCGTTGCGCGGTCCTTCTCCATGGAGATCCGCGCAGCTCAGATTGAGAAATTACTCCTTGGCTCAGAGGAAGATTCAAACGTCCGGTATCGCATTCCCGATCCACAAACTGGCGTTTTGCCCGCCCGGGAGATGCTTACCAAGAACCTATCGTAGAGCAGGGTTAAACCGCGAAACAGGCCCGTCTTGGCCACGGGCGGGAAAAGAAACATGTCAGAACCGGTCCGGCATTCTGTTGGTTTCCTACATTCGGAACCCGCTGCGCGGGGCACACTTGATATTCCAGCTGTGGACGTCACCGCTCTTGATGAGGCTCAGTTGATCCATGAAATTGGTTTCCTCCCCGCCTCCCAATGGCCTTGGGGCGTCCCCCCAGAAAGCTCGAACACAAGTGCTGCGCTTCCATCCCGAGCCCCATTGCACTTTCGAAATTGATCTCTCGACTGAGGATGGTTGGCATCGCCTGATCGGCAAAGTCTATGCCACGGACCGTCAGGACGTGTACCAAGTGATGCAGGCGCTAAGGGTGGCAGGGTTTGGCCCGGAAGAGGAGTTTTCGATCCCCCGAGCGGTTGCTTATCTTCCATCGTTGCGTTTGCTTCTGCAGGAAAGGATCCATGGAACGTCGGCGAAAGACATTTTCAAATGCGGGGAGACGGGGCAGTGTGCCACGGCTGCGGATCGCTGTGGGCGATGGTTAGGGCGGTTCCAGACGCTCGCCCCGCGGTCAGGTGGAACTTCCGGGATCGAGAGGTTCCTCAACAGCGCTGAGCGCAAGTGCCGCCTTATCTCTGAGGCAGACCGTGTTTGGGTGGTCAAATCCGAGAACCTGCTCGAACGACTGAGGAATGGCGCACTATCCCTCGAAGCTAATCTCACCTGTGCGGGTCACGGCGACTATTGCGAACATCAGATTGTCCTCACTAGCCGAAAAACGGTGGTCCTGGATTGGGACCTTTACGACATCGCTCACCCTGCACGCGACGTCGCGAAATTTATTGTCAGCCTGGAGCGCCTGGCCATGCAGCACCATCGCTCCATCCGCGCCCTGGACAGCGCCACTGACATATTTCTTAAGGCCTATCTGGACTCAGGCGGTCATCCTCGTGTTCCAGTTGCCCTGCCATTCTACAAGGCGGTGTTTTGGCTAAAGGGGCGGACCAAGGCAATCCAGACGAGGGCCCCAGGGTGGAGAGAACAGGCCGAGATCATGCTCGGGGAAAGCCTTAGAAACATCGCTAGAATAAACTGCCCTTAAAAAGGTCGGCATTCTTCATACCAGTCAAGATCAAGACCCCTCCGCCGGTGGAACGGGGAGCGCGTAGATACCAGGCCCTTGGAGGGAGGATCAGGGGGCGCCTGGCGAAGGATTTGCGGATCCCGTAGTGGCTGATTCCGGGGTAGCTTGCAGCAACAAATTGTCCTGGAATTCGACGTGAAGGCGTGCAACCGGGCCGGAAACCCTTCCGTAATCTCTATTGTTGACGTAATCGAGAACGCCGTATTCCTTCGTCGAAAGGCCCCGGAGTTCTACCTCTCCCTTCCAGGTTGCTGAGACTGCTTGAGCTGCTCTTGATTTGGCGGCATTCTCGGGAGCGTAAAAAGCGTAGAACATGCTGCCATCCTTCTCGATGGCGTAGGCTTCTGGCGCATCGTAGCCGTAGACGTAGAGATCCAGAAAATTTCCCTTGGAGAGCATTTTCTGGTTGTAGAGAGCAACCCACTTTTTCCAGTGGTCCTCTTTCTGATCGTTGAGGTAGACGGTTTTGAACCTGGGTCCGTAATCCGGCCAAGTGAATTTGGTGCCAAGGACTCCGCCGGCGCCCAAAGTTGAGGCGAAGTCGCTGCCAACGTCCAGCTCGTGGTCGGTGTTTGCGCCGATGAGGCGAGTCAATTCCACGTGATCGCCGTAAATCGCCGCCCGCGGGCCAAGGAGCGCTTTGTACATCTTAATTCGTCGGCGAACCTGGATGGAGCCGACGGGGTCGGCGGTGACGCCTTGATCCATGTAGCGCAGCCACGCGAGGCTGGGTGGCGTGCCGCACGGGCAGCTCTGCGTTATGCTATTGGGCTTCAAGGCGCGAGTGGTCTCGAAAATCACTTTGTACACTTCCCCCATAGCGTAAACGGAGTCATTGGGCGACTTGTGATGGTGCTTGGGGTTGAAGCACGGCGGCACGGAGTAAATGTTGTCGAGCTTGTGGCCGTCGAAATCCCAGTCACGTATGAACCGCGCGGTCAGCTTTTTGTAGTACTCGCGCACTTCCCTGAGCGCGGGACAAAGGGTTGCCAAGTTGCGGGCCATGCGCGCAGGCTGCCCCTCTTTGTCGACAACGAGCCAGTCGGGATGCTCTTTCACCACATCGGAAACAACATATTTGTGATCCTCGTACTTATATCTTCCATCCTCGACGGCCAGCGGAAGCCACCAAAGCTGGACCTTGATTCCCTGGTTGTGAAATTGTTTTACCATGTCGGTGATGGCTGTGCCGCCGAAAGTGTCCGTCCTCGGCTGCCAGTCGCCGTAGTTGTTGAACCAGCGGTCGTCGAGTGTCGCCCAATGAATCCCCAACTCTTTCAATTTCGGAATCGTGTCGATCATCTGCCTGGGCGTCACATTCGATTCATAGCCCCAGCCGCACCAGCTCACGGCGTAATTTTCGTCGTTGTTCGCCGGTTTGGCCAGGCCTTCGCGTTCCACGGCGTTGGACCACAAGCGCAGCGGTTGATAGAAGTCCCCTGAGTAAACCGCAACAAAAGTGCGTGGCGTGGAAAAAACGCCGCCGGGATTCAGCGTGACGTTCGCGGGGATATGGACGGAAACACCGATGTAGCCGCCGGGTTCGGTCTCAACCGGAATGGAGAGCACCAGAGGAAGTGTTTCCAAGTGGCCGACGGCCTCACCGACGTGCTTCGTCCAAAAGGCGACGACGGGAATGCCGCCGCCAACTCGCCCCGAATCGTCCTTGGTCTCGACGGGAGCGCCGAAGGGATTCTCCTGGGAAAACTTCGCGGGCATGGGGAAGATTTCGTCTTTGCCCCATTTCAGGCTCGAACCCTGAAACGTCCACATCTGATGAGGGGCTGCCGACGCGTCGGCGAGAGCAGCGTTGAAGCGGTGCTTTTGCAGGAGGACGGAATCAAGCCGCATGCCGGTCTGACCCGCATTGCGGAAAGAAGCGGACACGAGCGCGAGGCTGGGAAAGTCGTCGTAAAAATCGAGCGCAAGGGTCTCTTCCAGCCCACTGCCGGGACGGCTAGAGCGAACTTCAACGTGCTTCCCCGTTTTGCCCAGCTTTCCCTGCGCGTCACTCACCTGGGCATTGGCAGTATCAAAAGAAAAATCGCCCATGCGCTGGCCTGCAATGGTGATTACCTGCCCGGGCCCCGTGCCGGGATCATCCAGAGTGGAAACCGAATTCTGACCGGCAAGGCTGGCCTTCAAATAGCCATTGGGGAAAAGCAGGAACTCCGCTGCGGACGTTTGCACGCGCAGCCAGTCGGCAGCGGAGATCACGCGAATGGTGGAGGCCGGCGTTTGCGGAACTGGAGTTTGGCTTTTCCTGCATCCCGGGAGGACAACAAGCACGGCAATCCCGAGATAGCACTTGGCGGTCGGAAACCTCAGTCTGTGCGGCAGTGTGTGGCGCAGTGATAGCATGCCTAGGCGAAGCGCAAGCAAGTGCGAGACTCCTGGCTTCAACATTCCCGTCTGCTTGCCGGGTGATCAGCGGGAATTCCATCCAAAAGGGAGTCTACATTCGATGGAAAGAAAAGAAAATAAGGAGCAGCAAATCGAAAGGTCTTGTCCATGATCTCCAATATGTTGCGGTGTCTGGTTTGTCTGCTGTTGCTGTCGTCTGTGGTCTGCGCTCAGGAATGGCGATTTTATGGAGGCGACTCGGGCACACGCTTCTCTCCCCTAGAGCAAATCAACCGCAAGAACGTCGCAAAATTAAAGAGAGCATGGACTTATCACATGGGGGAAGCCAACCGCGGCGGCCACGAGACCGACCGGCATCCCGTTGCCCCATTCGAATCTACTCCTCTGATGGTTGACGACGTGCTGTACTTTTCTACTCCTTCCAATCGCGTAATCGCGCTCGAGGCGGAAAGCGGAGAGGAGCTTTGGGAGTTTGATCCGCAAGCCAGGCATGCCGGACAAAGGCAATTCTTCCAGCATCGCGGAGTTGCTTACTGGCAGAGCAAGAAGGGTGACGACCGGAGAATTGTGTTCGGCACATTGGACGGGCGCCTGATGGCTCTGGATGCGAGAACCGGAAAACCATGCGGCGAGTTTGGGAAAGACGGAACAATCAATCTGCGTGCCGGAGTTGCAGATGCTTTTCCTGACGCGGAGTATGCCGTAACTTCGCCTCCGGCCATTTATCGAGATTTGGTTATAACCGGAGCTGCGGTTCCCGAGTATCCCTCCAAGGGCCCCAGCGGGGTCGTGCGCGCCTTCGATGTCCGCTCCGGAAAGTTGGTTTGGACCTTTCACACCATTCCGCAACCGGGAGAAGCAGGGCATGAAACCTGGGAGGAGAACGCGTGGCAGGACCGCACCGGAGCAAACGTGTGGTCCATCATGAGCGTAGACACGGAGCGCGGCCTGATTTTTCTGCCCGTGGGCTCCGCTTCTTACGATTTCTACGGTGCTGACCGCAAAGGCATGGACCTGTTCAGCAATTCGCTCGTCGCGCTAGATGCGGCCACGGGAAAGCTTCGCTGGTACTTTCAGATGGTGCATCACGATATTTGGGATTACGACATTCCGGCGCAGCCTGTACTGATCACCGTGCGGAGGGAGGGCCTGGAGATTCCTGCGGTCGCGCAAGTGACGAAGATGGGTTTCGTATTCATTTTCGACCGCCTTACAGGGAAGCCACTGTTTTTCGTAGAAGAGCGCCGCGTTCCAGAAAGCGATGTGCCCGGCGAGGCGGCGTGGCCTACGCAGCCTTTTCCTCTCAAACCCCCGTCACTTGTGCGACAGACATTCAGCAAAGCCGACATCAGCGAAGTCACAAAAGAGTCGCACCAATATTGCGCAGAACTCTTTCATTCGCTGAAGACTCGCGGGATGTACACGCCTTACGGCGTCGAACCGACGCTGGTGATGCCTGGCACTCTGGGAGGAGGGAACTGGTCGGGGGCTTCTTTTGATGAAGCTTCGGGCTATTTGTTCGTAAACGCGAACGAGCTCGGGGCGGTCGGCGCGATGTTGCCGCAAGCCGATGGCTCGCCGGAAAGATATCGCCGAGGTTCGAAAGATGGCGAATACGCGCGTTTCTGGGATGAAAACGAATGGCCGTGCCAGAGGCCGCCTTGGGGAACGCTGAATGCCGTGGACGTGAACAAGGGAGAAATCGCCTGGAAAGTGCCGCTTGGGAGCGTGGACGAATTGCAAACGAAAACCGGCACACCAAACCTCGGCGGCTCGATTGCGACCGCCGGCGGGTTGGTCTTTATCGGCGCGACGAGGGACAGCCGATTTCGTGCCTTCGATGCAAGAACCGGAGAGCAACTGTGGGCCACGGAGCTAGAAGCGAGCGCGCATGCTACGCCGGTCACCTACCTGGGCAAGAAGACTGGCAAGCAGTTTGTCGTGATCGCTGCCGGAGGCGGCGGGTATTTTAGGGGCAAGGTATCCGATACCCTGGCAGCCTTTGCCCTCCCGGATAAATAAAGTAGCTTCACTTGTGAATTGAAGAGATGACCTCCGAGCGATAGAGTGTGCGTCCGAGATGGTTCGGCGGAATGGAGAACTCGGGATGCCCCGGTCAATGAAGGTGTTTGCGCTTTGCGTGGATGGGAATGGATGGTTGGTCAGAATTGCTAGCATTTTTTGTTTTTGGATTTTTGTTGCGCTGGCGATTCCGCATCCATCGGTAGCGCAAACGAATGTTGTCGTGGTCCGCCCCAAAGCGATTCATGACGTGCTCGTGAATCCCGGAATGGGCATCACCACGTTTCAGCGGTTCAATGGACAGGAACCAAATCCGCCCTTGAAGTGGTCCGAAGCCGGGCCGGTGACGAAACTCCCGCGGGCAGCGACGAAGCCGGATTTCCCCGACACATCCGTTTCCTATTGTCGCTGGTATTGGAATGTGCTCGAGCCGAAACCCGGAGAGTTCCAATGGGAGATTGTGGACCTGGCGCTGGAACAGGCGCGGGCGCATGGACAAACGCTGGCGATTCGCCTGATGCCATACTCGGACAAGGATCCGCTACCGGAGTGGTATCGGAACTCCGGAGCGCGCCGCGCAAACAAACCCACGGACAAAGACGGTGCCATCTGGCAGCCGGATTTCAGCGACCCGTTGTACCTCAAGGATTGGGGCGAGCTGGTGGCCGAGGCAGGAAAGCGCTACGACGGGAACCCTTATCTCGAAAGCGTGGATATTTCTTCTGTCGGGTATTGGGGAGAAGGCTGGAGCCCCTACATGCCCCCTTTTCCATATCAAAGGCAGTTGATTGATATTTGGCTGGAAGCCTTTCCGAGAACCACACTGTTGATGAACTTTGACGAACAACAGGCGCTCACGTACGGAACAGAGCACGGAGCGGGATGGCGGCTGGATTGCTTCGGAGACATGCGAACGAGTTCCACCAATCCTTATTTCCCCGCGGAAATGCTGGAGATTTACCCGCAGCAGATTGTCCGCGCGGGAATTCAGGACGTTTGGCAGCGCAAACCCGTTTCGCTGGAAACTTGCTACACGGTAGCCGGCTGGAAGGAAAGAGGCTACGACCTGGACTACATCCTCGAGCAAGCGCTGCGCTGGCACGTGAGCGCCGTGAACATCAAGTCCGCGCCGATACCGAGCGAGTGGAAAACGCAATTCGATGCGTTTCAAAAAAAGATTGGCTACCGATTCAATTTGCGACGACTGGAATACTCCAAATTGGTCGCGCCCGGAACCATGATGCCAGTTCACATGTGGTGGCTGAACGAGGGAGTCGCGCCGGTTTACAAGGAATTCACGCTGGCGGTGGAATTGCGGTCTCCGGGGATGGCAACGGCGATTCCAGTGCCGGTGGACATTCGCAAGTGGCTTCCGGGAGACGCCGTATACGACGGCACGCTGTATGTGCCAGAAACTCTGGCGGAAGGGAATTACGACGTTCGCATTGCCATGTTGGACCCCAGGACCGGCAAGCCCGCGATTCGCCTTGCCGTGGAAGGCCGCCAAGAAGACGGCTGGTATGCCATGGGCTCACTGACGGTGAAGATACCGTGATCCGGGCCTGCATCGGGGTTTTGCTGGCGGGTGTGAGCGCGTTTTGTTCGCTGGCTGGAACCGACCCGCCTCCGCCTGAATTTTTCCAAGTGTTGAAGCAGCCTTTGTCATCAGGGCCGCGCATCACCCCGTACTTACGCTATCAGACAGAACAAGCTTGGAAGGAAGACGAGGCTCGCCAAAAGGCTTGGGAAGCGATCCGCGACGAAGCGGGCTTGCACAAGGCCCAAGATGACT
This sequence comes from Acidobacteriota bacterium, assembly GCA_003224085.1. Classification (GTDB taxonomy): domain Bacteria; phylum Acidobacteriota; class Terriglobia; order Acidiferrales; family UBA7541; genus Acidiferrum. The sequence goes on from QHYK01000053.1 coordinate 21,315, forward strand.
TGCGGCAAAAGCTTCTGCAAATGATTGGCGGGCTGCCCACCGTGAAATCGGACCTTCATGCTGAGATTACTGGCAAGATTCCGATGGACGGGTTCATCATCGAAAAACTGGTGTTCCAGAGTTTGCCAGGCATTTACGTCACCGCGCTGGTTTACGTCCCGAAGGACCACCAGAGCAAGCATCCGGCGGTTCTGGTGCCCGCCGGTCACGCGGCGGACGGAAAATTTCATTACCAGGCACTGAGCCAGAGACTCGCGGGGCGCGGCTACGTGGTGATTTCCTGGGATCCCGTCGGGCAAGGCGAGCGCAGCCAGTTCTGGGATTCGAAAGCGCAAAAGAGCCGTTACAACTTGATTTGTGCGGAACACGCGGTGATGGGAAACCTCGCCTATTTGGCCGGAGCAAACCTCGCGCGATGGGAAGTCTGGGACGGCATTCGCGCCGTGGACTATCTTCTGACGCGTCCCGACGTTGATGGCGAGCGAATCAGCATTACCGGAACAAGCGGCGGGGGAACGCAGACCGCACTCATTGCAGCGCTAGATCCGCGCATAAAAGTCGCCGTGCCGTCGTGCTTCATCACCGCTCTGCCGATGCGGATGGCCAATAGAATCTTTGTCGATCCTGACAGCGATCCCGAGCAGGATTTGTCCGGCATGATTTCGAATGGCGTGGACCATCCGGGACTGTTGTTGCTGATCTATCCCCGCCCGGTGATGGTGGCGGCTGCGGTGCTGGATTTTTTCCCCATCGAAGGAACGCGCAAAACTTTTCGGGAGATACAAAAGCTGTACAAGCGCTTCGGCCACGGCAACCGCATCGCCATGGTGGAAGGTTATCACGGGCATGAGTATTCCACGGAGAACCAGCAAGCCGCGCTCAACTTTCTTGATCACTTCAATCAGATGTCGGTGGGCAGCGCCGTGCCTGTCGTCAAGGAATTGGACAGTGAAGCTTTGCGATGCACGCGAACCGGACAGGTGCTGCTTGATTATAACGATGCGCTGTCGCTGATGGACGTAATTCGCAAGTATTACGAGGAGCGCAAAAGCGGAAGCACGCGGACGCTCGCCGCGGAATATTACACGAACAAATACCGCGGCGCGAAGAATTGGCGCGTGACCGAACACACCGGCGTTTTGCCGCAGGCAGACGAGATTACTTGGGAAGCCGCCGGCGGTTCGAAACTGGAAGAAACGGCGATTGACCGCTATTTGCTGCGCCACAGCGGCCAGCTCGAAATGCCATTGCTGTACATTCACAAATCCGGCCCCGGTGAGCGAAAAACAATGTTGTGGTTTCAGGAGAACGGCAAGGCAACCGCCCAGGACTGGCCGGAAATCGAGAAATATCTAAGCCAGGGCTACGACATAATCTCGTTTGATTTTCGCGGGCTCGGCGAGACGCGCATGCCTTACACCGCCGTTTCTCCGGACGATCCGCTATTGGGCAAGCTGGATTTTGATCATGCCTATGTCAATCCCATCTCCGGGGTGCTCGCAAACTATGTCTACAACTCACTCTTGATCGGGAACCCGTATTTCCTGCAAATGATGGAGGACGCGGAAATCGCCACACGGTTTGCCGGTCAGAAGCTGCACGCGAACGTGGTCGCCCTCACCGCTGCCGGCGATGCCTACATGGTCGCAAGCGCCATCGCCGAAACCCTGCCCGGCATTGGCCTCTTGCCCAAGCCAAACGGGAAAATCTTGAAATGGTCGGAAATCGTGGAGCAAGAAAGAGAAGACTGGCCGATTCAGTATTTGCTGCCCGGAGGCGCTTACATCCATTAACAAGTCAGAGATTTGTCAGTTTAACGAGCCGTCCCTGGCGGCATCGATTTGGAAGTCCACAAGTTTTAAAACTCCAAACCTGGTTGGCACGTGAAATGTCTTCCCTTCGGGAATGATGCTCCAGGCCAGAAACTTGCGGTGCTCGTCTCTACCCTTTCCAGCGGCGCGAAAGAAGTTGGCGCGCCATGGCGAACCGGGACGCGGATCTTTCGCGTTCACCGCCGGGAGCGGTATGCGCATTTCGGTGATCCAAACGTGATCCTCCGCGTCAACGCGAGTCGCATGCTCGAAACCGGAATTCCACGAAGGATCGTTGAACGGCTCCTTGGTCTTATCAATCTCCAAGTCAATCCACTGGTTGTTCGGAGCCACTTCAAACTCAAAATAGTGATTCACACGCTCGGGCTGAGGATTCAGGAACACCTCGACAACATCGCGATCCCAAAGTTGCCATCGCTCCGGCTTGGGATCTTCTCCTTCATAGATGTTCAGCGAGTCATAGCGGCTCCAAAACGCAAAGTAGATATGCGTTTCCGTCCAAATCGATGCCACGCGGGTGGTCAGTTCGGGGTAATGGAATTTGCCCGACGCATCGTTGTCAAATTCCACCCATTTCGCATGTTTCCAGGAGGGTTTGGCGAGATCGCCATCGGGCACGAAGTCCACCGAAGAATGCGTTGTTTCGGCTTCCATGCTGCTCGAGTAGGCTTGCTCGGACTTGCTCGCGGCTTGGCGAGCGGATAAAGCAGCGAAACTCGCAAACACCACTGCCCCCACAAAGAGACATGAGCGAGTTAGGCAGGCAAACATCAGTCGATCCCCACGGCTTTATCGCACTTTGACAACGGAAAGTAAACGATATAGAAGAACGAAGCCGACGAGCAAAAGAAAGAAGTAAGAAGAATTTGTGGAGGAGGGCTCATGGCGGAAACCGGAAGGCGACGGTTTTTGGAAAACGCGGGAGTGCTTTTGGCGGCAGGCGGAATTCCCGCCGGTGGAGTCAGCGTCCCGGCAGGGGAAGCAGACCAAGCGGGAAAACCTCTACCTCTCCAGCTTAAGGACTTTGAGCCGCGCAGCATGCTGCACGTGCCTGAAACGAAAGTGCTGCGGTCGCGCTATCCCGTCATAGATGTACACACGCATCTTTCGTCAAAGGCCAAACACGCTGGGGGCGTTGGAGTCGGCGAGGAAATGGAATACTTCGCACCCGTAGACGATTTGCTTCCGCTGATGGAGCGGAAAAACATTCGCATCATGGTGAATCTCACCGGCGGAGTTGGGAAAGGCCTGGAAGAGACCATTCGAAAGTATCAGACGCCTCACCCGGACCGCTTTCTTACGTTCGCGGAACCCTGGTGGGAACGCTCCAATCAGCCGGGATACAGCCAATTTCAGGCGGACGAAGTTGTCCGCGCGCACCAAGCAGGCGCACGCGGATTGAAAATTCTAAAGACGCTCGGATTGTATTTGCGCGAGAAAATTTCGACGGGGCCGCTCGTGAAAGTGGATGACCAGCGCTTCGATGCCATGTGGGAAGCGTGCGGTTCGCTGGGCATTCCTGTTGCGATCCATGTTTCCGATCCGGAAGCCTTCTTTCTGCCTATCGACCGCTTCAACGAGCGTTTCGAGGAGCTGAACAATCATCCAGATTGGTCGTTTTACGGGAATGATTTTCCAAGTAACGCGGAAATATTGGAAGCGCGCAACCGCGTGATAGCGCGCCATCCCAGGACGCAGTTCATTGTGCTGCACGTCGGCAACAACGCGGAGAATCTCCCCTATGTGGGGGAGTGCATGGATCGTTTTCCCAACATGCATGTGGAGTTGGCCGCCCGAATTGGAGAGCTTGGCCGCCAGCCGCGGATGAGCGGGAAGTTCTTTGAGAAATATCAGGATCGCATCTTATTTGGAACCGACGCCGTCCCGCGCGGGATCGACACGCCGCAGCAAATCTTCAACGATCAGTTGTATGAGATCTATTACAGGTTTCTGGAAACCGAAGACGAGTACTTTGACTACGCGCCGGCGCGGGTACCGCCTCAGGGGCGCTGGCAGATTTATGGTCTGGGGTTGCCGGATGCAATTCTCAAGAAGGTGTACTACGAGAATGCCGCCCGGCTCTTGCAAATCCACACCTAGGGCCATTCTCGACAGGAGAAGAGAGGAAAAGGATTGACAATGCAAGGGGATTCTGCCAAGAAAGAAAGCGAAAGAAATGGTAAGCAAAGGAAAGAAATGACGCTTTTCTTTCTCAACGTACTCTTGGGGTTCCTCCTGCTGGCCAATGGCCATGGCGACGCTCCTCGTCCGGGTCATTTCAGCGTTATCGGGCCGGGAGGTGGGGGGGCCATGTTCCACCCGACGGTTAGCCCCCATGATCTGAGTACGGTCCTAGTCAGTTGCGACATGACCGGAGCATATATCACCCATGACGGCGGCAAGTCCTGGCGGATGTTTAATTTACGTGGCGTCGTGGAATTCTTTGCTTTCGATCCGCTGGACAAAAACGTGATCTACGCGCAATCGAGCGGCTTGTGGCGGAGTCAAGATCGGGGGGCCACCTGGGACTTGGTTTATCCAAAGCCCTCTACGATTAAAGGCGTCAAAATGAGCTCCGACCATTCCGAGGAAGACATCATGGCCGAGCCAAATCCGCTGGGTCGAATCACGGCGATGGCGATCGATCCTGCCGATTCCAAGGTTTTCTACGTGGCCGCCAGCGACAGAAAAAAAGGAACCTCGGCACTTTTTGTTACTCGAGATGCTGGCGAGAGCTGGACAAAGGAGGTGGACTTGCCGGAGCCGGCCGGCAAACTGTGGGTGAATCCAAGCTCTCCGCAAGAAAGACGAACACTTCTTATTGCCGGCGCGCATTTCATCGGGGAGAAAACCTCGTCCGGGATAGAAAAGATTCCATCGCCGCGAGCAAAGAAGTTGGTTGATATCTCAGCCGGATTCGGCAAGAACGGAAAACCGATCATTTACGCGATTGGTGAGGAAATGGCATTTGTGTCCGACAACCAAGGCGCAACTTGGCGGACGGTAAGTTTGGGACCAGGGAAGGCCAAGCTGCGGGCCATCGCAACCAGTTTGCATCATCCCGATACGGCTTACGTCTCGTACAAAGACCTGGAAGAAGGCGGAATCAAATGGCTGGGAGTTGCTAAGACCACAGATGCTGGGCGAAGTTGGAGTTTGGTTTGGAAAGAAGACTGCAGTCCTGCCGCGAAATCCGGGGTGAACATTCACGACGCATGGATCACAGAACGCTTTGGGACGGATTGGGGAGAGAATCCGCTGGCGCTTACCGTGGCCGACCAGGACGCCAACGTCAGTTACGCGACAGACTTGGGGAGGACGATGCGCACGACCGACGGCGGCGCAAATTGGGTTGCCGTGTATTCGCAGAAGTCAGGAGAAAATGCATGGGTGAGTACGGGGCTCGACGTTACCACCACCTACGGGTACCATTTCGATCCCTTTGATCACCACCGGCAGTTCATCTCTACAACGGATATAGGTCTTTTCCGCAGCGAGGACGGCGGAAAATCTTGGGTTAGCTCCACGCAAGGTGTGCCGAAGGAGTGGATGAATACCACCTACTGGATTGTATTTGACCCGGTGGTGAAGGGCCGCGTGTGGAGCGTGAATAGCTGGACGCATGATTTGCCGCGGCCGAAGATGTGGAGAAGAAAGGCGATTCTGGATTATCGCGGCGGAGTCTGCCGCAGCGACGACGGAGGCAGGACTTGGGCGAAATCCAATAATGGTATAGAGCAAACCGCGGCTACACATATTCTGCTGGATCCGACCAGCTCTCCCGACGCGCGGGTTCTCTATGTTGCGGCGTTTGGGCGCGGCGTTTACAAAAGTACAGACGGCGGGAAGAGCTGGACGCTGAAAAATGCAGGCATGGCCCAGAAGGAACCCTTTGCCTGGAGAACCGTGAGGGACGTCAAGGGCACACTCTATGTTCTCATTGCGCGACGATCTGAAGACGGGAGCATCGGAAAGGATGGCGACGGAGCGATTTACCGTTCAACGGACGCCGCTGAGCATTGGACGCCCGTAGTTATGCCGCAAGGAAGCAATGGTCCAAATGGACTGGCCGTCGACCCCAGGTCCCCGGATCGACTCTATCTTGCGGCGTGGGCACGGGATAAAGGCGAACACGGCGATGGCGGGGGCATCTTCCTATCGGAGGATGCCGGCAAAACCTGGAGGCCGGTGCTTGAACACGACCGTCACGTTTACGACGTTACGATTGATCCTCGGGACGCAAACGTCCTGTATGCTGCTGGATTTGAATCTTCCGCCTGGAGGTCCACGGACCGGGGCGAGCATTGGACGCGCATACCGGGCTTCAATTTCAAATGGGGACATCGCGTCATCCCGGACCCCGATAATCCAAAAATGGTTTACATCACAACTTTTGGCGGCGGCGTTTGGTATGGTTCTGTGGACGGTGAAGATCGCCCGCTCGATATTATGACTCCGCCGCTGCAGCCGGGACATTAGCACCAGGTTTTGGAGGCCAGAAGAAATCGCAGGATGGTATGGACGGCGCGCACCTATTGACGCAGGACCAATGGCAACACGCCTTGGCAAAAAGCCAAACTAAAGCAGCGGAACTGTTTGGGCATTCCGAAGAAGAACAGCGCCGGCTCGGTTATTTCCATACGATTCGAGAAATCTGCCAGCAACCGTGGACCTGGCTCGGAACCGGCGATCGAATGCTCGCTTCACGCGATGGTCTGAAGGAAGACCTGAAAGGAATTCACAGTCTGGCGCTCACCGGCTCTGGCAGTTCGGAGTATGCCGGGGAGTGCGTGCGTTTCCCTTTGCAGAAGGCGTTAGGCATTCCCACGGAATCGGTCAGCGGCGGCGCCCTCTTGATGTATGGCGGGAAGGCTCTTCCTCCCGGCAGACCGGGAATCCTCGTTTCTGTGGCGAGGTCAGGCGACAGCCCGGAGAGTAGCGGGGTCGTGGAATTGTTGCTGAACTCTGAGCCGCAAATCCGACACGTTGTGGTGACCTGCAACGAGCAAGGAAGATTAGCCAGTTCCTGGCAGGAAACCAAGAATGTACGCGTGATCACGCTTCCCAGCGAAACGCTTGATAAAAGCCTGGTAATGACCAGCAGCTTCACCAATCTGCTGCTGGCAGTACGTTTCCTGGGAATGCTCGGGAGAGCGAATGACTACCGGGCGCTGTGCGAGAGGCTGAGCCAAATTGCGAGTGAACTAATGCGGTTAAAATTCGATGCGCTGGCACGAATCGCGGCCGCGGACTTCCGGCGCGCCGTGTTTCTTGGCAGCGGGGCGCGCTTCGCGGCCTCGCGCGAGGCCGCGCTCAAAATGCTGGAGCTCACGGCTGGGCGCGTGACAACCGTTTGCGAAACGTATCTGGGCTTACGACACGGACCCATGAGTTATCTACACGATGACACGTTGGTCGTTTGTTCACTGTCGTCCGAACGCACGATCCGCGCCTATGAATTGGATTTGTTGCGCGAGTTGGACCGAAAGAGGCTTGGGCTGCTCAAAGTCATTGTCGGTGAAAACATCCCGGATTCCGTGGTCAGAAATGGCGATGAGGTTATCGAATGCCGCGGATTGAGTGAACTTGGCGAGGAGGACGACTTAGCGATACATGTCGTCGTAGCGCAGCTTTTGGCTTTTTTCCGTTGCCTGGAGGAAGGTCTTCTGCCCGACTCTCCCTCCGAAGAGGGAATTATCAATCGAGTGGTGGAGAAGTTCCCCTTGCACGCTCCTTCATAAGGCAGCTCTCGAAAAACGACGGCAGCGCCCCACAAGAACAGGAAGACCGGCAAATAAATATTGAGGGATAGATGATTTGGAAACCACGCCAGCGGAACTTTTTTTCCCGGGTGAAGGCGGCGCGCCGGGCCTTTGCTTTCGTCTTCTTGCCGGTTTTCGCAACCCCGATTTCCGGTCAAGTCCGCGTGTGGGAGGGCGTCCTGAAGCTCCTCACCTATGAGGAAGGAGCGCCCGATCCTAATCCTCCATTTGATCAATTTTCGACCGGCCGCTTCAATTACCCCTATACGCTTCGAAACGAAATCACCGACACGCGCGTGGAACACGAGTGGCGCGCCGTTTACCTCGAGAATGAGTACTTGAAATGTTCCGTGCTGTGTGACATCGGTGGTCATCTTTATACCTGCGTTGACAAAATCAGCGGACAGCCCATGTTCTACGCGAATCCGTCGATCAAGAAAGCGCGAATCGGTTATCGGGGAGCCTGGGCGGCCTTTGGCGTCGAGTTTAACTTTCCCGTTTCCCACAATTGGGTCTCCATGTCGCCGGTGAACTACGCCTATGTGGAGCATTCCGATGGCAGCGCCTCGGTGACGGTGGGCAACATCGACAGAGCCTATGGGATGGAATGGATGGTGGAACTGACTCTGCGCCCGGGCTCCACAGTTTTGGAGCAGCGCGTCACGCTCAGCAACCGAAGCGACGTGCGCCATCGCTTTTATTGGTGGAACAATGCGGGCGTGCAGGTTTGGGATGATTCCCGAATCCAATACCCTCAGCGATTTGCCGCTGCGCACGGATTTGCCGAAGTGCAGCGTTGGCCGGTGGACACCCAAGGCAAAGATTTGAGCGTCATTCGAAACCAGACCGATGGCCCCGTGTCCTTATTTGCCCATGGAAGCCGAGAAGACTTCATGGGCGTATGGAATCCTTACACCAACACCGGCACCGCGCATTTTGCCGAATATCTTCAAGTGCCCGCGAAGAAAATCTGGTCCTGGGGCGTGGACGCGGATGGCCTCGATTGGCGAAAAGCGCTCTCGGACAATGACAGCGCGTACGTCGAGCTGCAAGCAGGTCTGTTCCGGAACCAGGAGACTTACGCGTTCCTGGAGCCGCGGCAAGCGATCTCCTTCACGGAGTACTGGATGCCCGTCCGCGATACCGGTGGCATCTCGCGGGCCAATCTCGCTGGCATAGTTCACTGGGAGCGAAACAACGGGGTTTTGAACGTCGCGCTCAATGCCAACCGGAAAATACCCGCGGCAACCATCACGGTCCTAAGTGCGGGCAGGCTAAATGAGACGAGTCTAAATAAGACCAGTCCAAGTGAAACCACTTTCTTGCTGCGGGAAAAAGGGGACTTGGCACCCGAGCGCGTGTGGAAAAAAGAGATTCCCATTCCTAGCGGCGCCGGGAACCTCACATTCGAACTGCAGAGCAGCGACGGCACGGTGTTGTTAAAGCAGACCGAGGGCCAATACGACTGGGTTCCGGAATCCCAGATCAAGCTTGGCCCTCAGTTTTCCTACAAGATTCCCGAAGAGAGCCGGCGGAGTGCGGACGACTGGCTTCAACTAGCGAAAGACGAAGAGCTGAACGGCAACGTGCTGGCAGCCGTTCAAACTTATGATCAGGCTCTGCAGAAATTTCCAACTAGCTTTGAATTACTAAAAGCCTCGGGACGCCTGGACGCCAGCCTGAATCGCTTTGAGGAAGCGCTCCCGCGCCTTGTTGAGGTCCATGACCGGAACACCAGCGACACGGAAACCTCCTACTATCTGGGAATTGCTTATGAAGGGCTCGAACGAGAGGAAGAGGCGGGCGACGCTTACCGGCAGGCTCTGCTGCTGCCCGAGTATCGCGCTGCCGCTGCGATGCGTCTTGCGGAAGTGCAGGCGCGCGCTGGCAAATTGCAAAAAGCCAAGGAATTGCTAACGCTGAGTCTTGAATCCGCTCCCGAAGATCTGCGCGCTGCGGAAGAGATGGTGGCCGTTCGAAAAGCACTTGGAGAAACCAAAGAAGCGGAAACACTCGGCAAAGAGCGACTCGCGCGCTTTCCCTTGAGCAATTTTCTCCGCGAAGAACTTGGAAATGTAGACGTTGCGCATTGGGCTGGCGACCCCTATCGCATCTTGAATATTGCTTACGAGTACGCAAGCCTGGGACTCTATCGACAAGCATTGGGAGTGCTCTCACGGGAGTATCCGCGCGTAAGGCCCGATCAGGCCGAGCCCGGCTCGGTCGTGCCCCAGAATCACCCGTTGGTTGCTTACTTTCAGGGGTATTGCCGCGAGAAACTTGGTGAGTCCCCTGCAAAGGACTACGAGCAGGCCTCGCGGCTTTCGACGCTGTACATTTTTCCGAGCCGCATCGAAGAGCAGCGGGCACTGCGCGCCGCTATTCGAAAGAATGAAAAGGATGCCACCGCGCACTACCTTTTGGGAACGGGGTACTTTGCGCGTGGGCAGACCGACGCGGCTCTCTCTGAATGGAAACGCGCTCGCGAGCTCAATCCCAAGATCCCGGTCCTGCAAGCGAGCACCGGATTGGCATTGCTCAACATAAAGCACGAATTCGCCGCGGCCTTAAATGCTTTTGAAGAAGGAATCGCAAACGACTCTCGGAACACGGTGAATTATTCCGGCGCAGTGGTCGCCATGACGCTGCTTGGAAAATCCGCAGCCGAGCGAGTGAAAGTGCTGGAGCGATACCCCGACTTAAGCCGCATGTCCACTTCTTTGGTGTACGAGTTGGCCTTGAATCGCGCGGAAGAAGGGAACTATCAAGCGGCGATGGACCTATTCAAGAACCGATACTTTGGCCGGGAAGAAGGCGGCACGAACGTTCGTCAGGTGTGGGTCGAAGTCAACTTGCATCGGGCGTTGGCACTCGCCCAAACAAACCGGTGCGAAGACGCGATCGCCGTTGCGAAGTCCCTTGGTTCTCCCGTGAACGGGCTGGTGTTCACGCAAGACGGGCTCGCGCCGTTTGTGGATGCGGCGAGGAGTAATTTTCTGCTCGGGGAAGTTTCGCTAGCGTGCGGCCAAAAAAAGGACGCGGAGGAATGGTACCGCCGCGCGACTCAAGCGAACCGACCCTCGGACATGGTTTGGGCGTGGGCCTCGGCTCGAAAGCTCGATGGCTATGATTCAGCACAGTGGCGTGAAAGGCTCAATGCCGCCTTGTCCCAGGCTGAATCCAATCTGGGGACCGGCAGCTCACCGGGTTGGTGGCTTTATACCGCGGGAGTTTTGCAGGTGGCACTCGGGAACACAGAGAAGGGCAAGGTTTTGCTCCAACAAGCATTGCTTGCACCAGAGAGCCGGATGTCTTATCACCTCAGCCGCTTGGCTCTGACGGGAGCAACGCCCCAAGCTAAACCTCAATGACTTCAATGCCCCTATTGCGAAGCCCGTTCGTAAATTCCTGGGGGGCGCGGTTGTCGGTGATGAGACGCCGGATTCGATCAAAAGGACCAATCCTCGAAACGCTGCGGCGACCCAGTTTGCTGAAGTCCGTGACAACATTTACTTCCCTAGCCGAACGAATCATCACATTGTTGAGCTGAGCTTCGAGTACGTCCGGCGTGGAAGGGCCGTTCTCCAGATCGAAACCATCCACGGCCAGGAAAAGTCGGTCTGCATGAAACTCGCTCATCATCGCTTGTGCCTGCGGTCCTACGAAGGAATAGGAAACCGGGCGCAGCAATCCGCCGATCATAATCAAGGAGATGCCAGACGAATCAGCCAGCTCCATGGCGATGTTCAGCGCATTGGTAATGACGGTGAGAGGTTGCGTTTTCATCCTCTTCAAATGCCGCGCAACTTCCGCTGTGGTGGTTCCTGAATCGAGGATAATGGTCTCGCCGGGCTGTACCAATTCGGCGGCGGCTCCTCCAATTCTGACTTTTTCCTCCCGGTAGAGGGTTTCCTTGGCGCGAAGTGGGTAATCCTGAGTGGCCTCTAGTCGCCGAACGGCCCCGCCGTGCGATCGAACTACGGCCCCGAGCGAAGCGAGCGCATCCAAGTCGCTGCGAACGGTGACCGCCGAAATTGCAAAGCGCTTCACCATATCGGCCACGGTAACTTGGCCTTGTTGATCGACAAGATCCAGAAGGTTTCGGCGCCGCTGTTCGGTCAAAAGGCGGGCTTTAGGAGTCATGCACCTTTTCCATGTGGAGGCAAAGTATACGGCCTTCCTGCCGCCTAGTCAAAGCAAACGAAAGTATAAAGGATCCATATACTTTCGTCTGTTTTCTTTATTCATTTTATTTTTTGTTTGTTGTTGTGTTTGCTTTCCTATTGTGCTACACCCTTGCGAAAAGTTTATGGAGGTGACCTTTGAAGCGCCGCACCGTTTTTGTTTGCGTCGCCCTCTTTGCAGTCCGCTTTCTCTCGACAGGCTACACCGTTCGTGGGCAAGGGAATCTTGGAGCTATCACCGGTAGCGTGCAGGATTCGAGCGGTGCCGTAGTTCCCGATCTCCCGCTTACCATTACCAACGTTGAGACTGGGGTGAAATGGGCAGCCACAACCAGCAGTGCTGGATATTACAGGGTGGCGGTGCCTCCCGGAACATACCGCCTGGACGTGCAAAAGCAAGGCTTCAAGACAGAAGGAGTTGACAAGATTCTTGTGCCGGTCGCACAGGTCGTTACGGTGGATGTCACGCTGCAGGTGGGCAACCAATCGGAAAAGGTGGAAGTTACCTCGCTTTCTCCGTTACTCACGCCGTCTACGGCCGAAGTGGGCTCTTCCGTGAGTCCCCAGGAATATGAGACGCTACCCGTTGAGCTTAGTGATGGAGGACGGGCACTTCAAACGTTCATTTTTACCAGCCTGCCCGGAACCGCCGGCGATACATTTTCGGGTTCGATTAACGGTGGCCAGCTTTTCAGTCATGAAATCCTCATTGACGGGGTCACCATCGGCCGCTACGACCTCAGTGGGGGCAGCTTGGATGAATTCAGTCCAGGGACAGACTCGATCGCTGAATTCAAGGTGCAGATGTCCAATTATTCGGCAGAGTATGGCGAGACAGGCGGCGGGATCGCGAATTTCAGTTATAAATCAGGAACCAATGATTTTCATGGGACGCTTTTTGAATACAACAAAAACCCAGTTTTTAACGCGGCCGGGGTGCTGGCAGACACGTTTGGCACTCCTAAGGATAATGAGAAAGAGAACAACTTCGGTGGCACTCTTGGTGGCCCGATCAAAAAGGATCACACCTTCTTCTTTTTCAACTTCGAGGGGGATCGTTTCCGAAGCTTTCAGTTCGCTGGGCCCATGACGTTGCCGACACCCGCCATGAAGAACGGGAATTTCAGCTCCTGGTTGGGAGCCCAGATCGGTACAGACGCTCTTGGTCGACCCGTGTTTAAGAATGAGATCTACGATCCGACAAGCACTCGCAATGTGACCGCCGGTACCGTTGACCCGGTCACCGGTCGAATGGCCACCGCCGACGCGGTCATCCGCGATCCCTTCTCTTCCGGCGGCAACTTGAACGTCATTCCCGCGACTGAGTTCAGCAATGCGTCTTCGGTACTTCTGCCTCTAATCCCAGACCCCCTGTTCGCCAAAGATACAAACAACACGCTAAGGCTCAGCGGCTGCTGCCCGATTCTGTCACGCAACGCATACACCGCCAAAATCGATCACGTGCTTACCGGCAAGCAGAAGTTGTGGGGGTCCTTTACCTGGAATCACAGAGACAGGTACAACAGGAACAGCAGCAGGACTTTCCTGCCCTTCCCCGGACAGCCAATTAACCCTGTCAAGCGGCAGATTGTGGGCGGACCCCAGGTGCGCATTGCCCACGCCTGGACGATCAGCAGCCGCAGCGTCAATGAATTCTCCGTGGGGTACAACCGTTTTCAAAACAAGAACAACATCACCGATAACGCCAAATTCACTCCGCAGTTGGGAATCCCTGGCGTTCCCAACGACTGTTTCCCGCCCATGCGCTTCAGCGGTCATAATCCTGTAACGCCACTCTTCGGCGTTGGGTGCAAGAACGTTGACCCTTCCGAGAGTTACGTTTACCAGGACACTTACAGTTATTTGCGCGGCAAACATAGCCTGAAGTTTGGCGGGGAATTCCGCCGCTATCGCTACAATACTTTTGAACCAGGCCCTCTGTCGGGCGATTTCTCGTTCACCGACCGCGAAACCTCACTTCCCGGATTTACCACGGCGACCGGCCATCCTTTTGCCAGCTTCATTCTCGGTGCGGTCGATCACGGCAACCGGTCCGTCTATACCACCGAACCCGGCTACCGTGCTGGCTTGTTTGCCTTCTTTGCCCAGGACGACTTTAAAGTATCTCCCAAGCTGACCCTCAATCTGGGGCTTCGCTGGGAAATTCCCCTACCCCAGCGGGAAGTGTTGAACCGCGAGTCGGGATTCGATCCCACCGTGCCGAATCCTGGCGCCGACAACATACTTGGGGCCTTGGTGTTCCTGGGCAGTTGCCAAACCTGCTTCCACCGCAATTCCTTCCAGGACTGGTATTTCAAAGAGTTCGGGCCACGCATAGGTCTCGCCTACCAGATCCAGAAGAATCTAGTGATTCGCGGAGGTTACGGAATTTCTTACGGTCCTCCGATCGAGAACAACTTCGGCAGTCAGAACCTTTTTGGCTTCAACAGCGGAGTGCCGCTAAACAGGGGGACTTCTCCCACCGGCTTTCCCCAGGATCCAGTTACGTATTTGTCAACCCTAAAGTCTGCTCCCTTGCCGGCATTGGCCCAGGTCGGTGTCCCCGCATTTACGGGAACACTTCCCAACCGTGACCCGGCGTCTGCAAATGGACAAACACTCGACTTCATGCCCAGAAATGCTGCGGCGCAGCCGTATGCCCAGAATTGGAGTACCGGATTACAGTACCTATTCCCGCACGACGTCATGCTCCAGGCGGATTACGTCGGATCAAAGGGCACTCGCCTTCTCAACGGCTACTTTGGCTTCTGGTACAATCAAGCGCCCTCGAAGTACATGGCCTTGGGGGATATTCTCGCAGACGACTTGGCGACCGATTTGGCCGACCCGGTTAACGGTCCGATCTTGGCGAGTTTTGGAATCACCGGGCTACCCTATCCGGATTTTGAAATCAACAACTACAGCACGACGGTGGCGGCGGCGCTCCAGCCATTCCCGCAGTATTCGGGCTTAGTCAACAATTATCCGACGATAGGTAATTCCACGTATCATTCTCTTCAGCTCATGGCCCGCAAGACTGCATCGCACGGCCTGAGCTTCATTGCCGCCTACACCTGGTCCAAGACTCTCACCGACACCGATAGCGCTCTCTATGCCTCCGGAAGTCAGATCGTCCAAGATTTTTATAACCGCAAGGCGGAGAAAGCCATCGCCAGCTTCGATTTCCCGCAGTTCCTCAAATTCACCTGGATTTATGAGTTGCCGTTCGGGCATGGAAAGAAATGGCTAAATACCGGCGGGGCGTTCGACCGCTTGGTTTCCGGGTGGCAGGCTACGGCAATTCAGAACTACTTCTCTGGCGACCCGCTGGTCATCTTTGATGACTCGGTGAGCCCCGGCATTCAAATGAACGGCGTGCGGGCAGATATCGTTCCCGGCGTTCCTCAGACTATTACCTCGCGCGGTTTGGACGTGACCAACGGGACTCCTTATTTGAACCCACTGGCGTTCACGGACCCGCCTCTGTCACCGATTAACTCCTTTACATTGCGCCCTGGAAACTCTCCCGGTTTCCTGCCTCACACCCGCGGTCCAGGTCACAGTAGAGAGGATTTTGGAATTGTGAAGGATACGCGTCTCACCGAGCGCGTCGGACTTCAGTTCCGCGCGGACATGTTCAATGTCTTCAATCGCACCGGACGCGGCGATCCCGACACGGACCTTGCCGATGGACTCCCGTCTCAGGGCGGCACATTCGGCTTGATTCTCGATCCAAGCCATGATCCGCGCGTCATTCTATTCGCCTTGCGGCTGAAATTCTGACCCACCGTGCGCCTGCGGCTGAGGATTACGTTCTAGTCCGCGCAAGCGCAAACAATTAGAATTGCCAAGAGGGGGCGGGCCGTGCGGTTCGCCCCTTTTTGCTAGGAAGAACGACCGAGGGCGGTGGTCGCCCAATCGACCGTGCAACTCGAACCTACCTTCGGACAGAGGATCGAAGTGAAGCTGTCCCCGGGCAAGCGGAAGAGGCTCGAATCCGTCTCGGATTCCCGCGGGGTTATTGGTGCGCTTGCCATCGACCAGCGCGACGCGCTGCGAAAACTCTTCTCCGCCGAGCTGAAAATCGAGAAACACGCGGTCAAGCGTGAACAGCTTGAAGAATTCAAGTCCGTCGTCGTGCGCGCACTCTCTCCGCATGCCAGCGCTGTTCTTCTCGAACCGCAGTACGGTTTGCGTGCGGCTGCCCAGCGCTCCTCGTCCTGCGGCCTGCTGATGGCCTATGAGGTCAGCGGCTACGATCCCATCATTCCCGGTCGCATCCCGCGGTTGCTGGAAGGCTGGTCGGTAGGCCGATTGGTGGACGCGGGCGCACACGGCATCAAGGTCTTGCTGTACTATGCCCTGTCGGATGCGCCGGAAATCACGGATCGCAAACGAGCCTGGGTTGAACGCGTTGGCTGGGAATGCGCTGGTCGAGACGTACCATTTTTTCTCGAAATTGTTCCTTATCAGGCCGGCATGGACGAGCAAAGCCCTGAATTTGCGCGCTGCAAACCGGATATCCTGACGAGCGCCATGAAGGAATTCTCGCAGTCGCGCTATTGCGTGGATGTTTTGAAAGTGGGAGTTCCTGTAACCATGGCCTACGTTCAGGGCTCCGCGGCCTCTGACGGAACGTTTGTACACGACCGCAAGGACGCTCTCGATCTCTTTCGCCGCGCCGCGGAAGCGACCTCGAAACCCTTTCTGTTTCTTTCCGCGGGCGTCAGCCATCGCGTGTTCAACGAAGCTCTCGAGCTCGCCGGCGAAGCTGGCGTGCATTTTTGCGGCGTTCTTTGCGGACGTGCCACCTGGAAGGACGGCGTCGGGGTTTTTGTCCGAGGCGGGGCGCAGGCGCTTCAAAAATGGCTGGAAACTGACGGCGTTCAGAATATCCGCGCCGTCAACACAAGCCTGCGACATGCCACGCCCTGGTCGGAAAAGTATCCCGCCAATGAATAAGCCAGACGCAGATCCGCGCGGCCACCGCGCCGCTTTCTTCTGTGTGAGTTTGAATCCTGCCATTGACACACGGCTGGTGTTGGACGAATTCCAAATCGGGCGCGTCCATCGCGCAACGCAAGTCCATCGCACGCCGGGAGGCAAGGCCGCGCACGTGGCCATGGCCCTCCGAGGCTTAGGCGCCCATCCAACGTGGATCGGCTTTTCCGGCGGCGCGACGGGAAACGAATTAATGGGAGGGCTTCGCCGCTTGAAAATCGAAGCCGTCTCCGTGCTCGCGGTCCACGAAACGCGCGTCAACCTCGAAATCGTGGACACCGGTGGCGCGGTCGCCGAAATCCTCGAGCCCGGCGGAACCATTGCGCCATCCGAGTGGTGCGAATTTCAGAAAATTTGCGCCTATGAGTTTCAGCGCGTGGCGAGCAAGAGATTTGTGTTAATCTCCGGGAGCCAGCCTCCGGGTGTTCCCGCGGAAGCTTCTGCCGTGCTGCTGAAATTGGCGCAATCCTCCGGTTGCCTCGCATTCCTCGACACCAGCGGCTCAGCCTTGGCCGAAGCGCTGGCTGCCGCACCGCACTTCGTGAAAATCAATCGCGAAGAAGCGCAGACGGTCACCGGGATGGTTGTAAACGATCCTGTCTCTGCGGGCCAGGCAGTCCGCAAACTGCTGGAGCGCGGCGCGAAATCCGCAGCCATCAGTTTGGGCGACCGCGGGATCGTCGGAATGCAGCAGCGCGACGAACCTGTGATGCATGCCTGGACGGCTCCGTTGCGCGCCAAATCCACCGTTGGCTGCGGCGACTCGGCTTTCGCGGGTTTAGCGCTCGGCACGGCATCGGGCCTTTCCTTCGAACGCAGTTTGGCGCTTGCGGTCGCTTGCGGCGCAGCCAATTGCCTCGCACCACTTCCTGCCCGCATTAAACAAGAGGATGTTTCGCGCTTCGAGCAAAGCGTTCGCGTCGACCGCGTGGCAAGAAAGGAGACAGCGCGGTGAAGCGCTTTGACATCAGCGTTGTTGGAGAACTGAATGCCGACTTGATTCTGTACGGTCTGCCCGCAACGCTCGAACCTGAACGCGAACACCTGGCCGAAGACTTGGCGATAACTCTCGGCAGTTCCTCGGCCATCTTCGCTCACAATATTTCGCTCCTGGGCAGCCGTGTTGGTTTCACTTCCTGCATCGGCGGCGATCCTCTCGGCAAATTCTGTGTGGACCGTCTGCAAGAAAGCGGCGTGGATGTTTCTGGTGTAAAGGTTCTTGCAGCGAAAACCACCGGCCTCACCGTGATTCTTCCTCTCGCGGCGCAGCGCAAGATTCTCACTTATTTGGGAACCACATTAGACTTGCAATTTGCCCACCTGGACCTGAACTATCTCGGCAGCGCCTCTCATTTTCATCTTTCTTCCTTTTTTCTTCTGCGCGGACTCCGCCCGAGAATCCCCGAGCTGTTTTCAAAGATGAAACAGTCGGGCCTCACAACATCACTCGACACGAACGATGACCCGGAAGACCTTTGGGTCGAGGATGTCAAGTCCGTGCTGAAAAGTGTGGACATCTTCCTCCCCAACGAGCGAGAGGCGTGCAAGCTGGCTGGCGCAAGCGATGTCCAGAACGCGCTTGACTCGCTCTCGCGGCTCGTTCCCATTGTTGTCATCAAGTGCGGACCCAAAGGCGTCCTTGCAAAACGCGGCAAGAATCAATTCCATGCGCCTTCCGTGTCGGTTCAGCCGGTGGATACGGTTGGCGCCGGCGACAGCTTCAACGCTGGCTTCCTCCATAAATTCATTCTCCGTTGCAACCTGGAGGAGTGTCTGGAATACGGCAATGCCGTCGCCGCGCTCTCCACGACCCGCGCCGGTGGCACGGAGGCCCTCCGCGAGCGAAACCACCGCGAGTCTTTCTTACAAACTTCCGTCAGCCCCAGGAAGGGAGGAATCTCATGAGCAACCCTGTGTCGCGTAGAAAATTCCTAGGCCACGCAGGCGCCGCTGCCACGCTCCCAAGCTGGTCCACCCTGTTTCGCGGCAACCTGCAAAACTTCGATCCATCAAGTACCCGGCCGTCTGAGTCTCCGGGAACGCCGGATCGCATCGTGGACATGCACGTGCATTTCGATGAGAAAAATCCGAATTTCATCAGCGACCTCCTGAGACTCTCGGACCGCCTGAATCTCACGGCGTGTGTTCTCACGCCTTTTGCGAACAGAAAAACGGTCCTCGATGCCGCGAAACAGCATCCCGCCCAAATCATTCCGTTTGGCTTTGTTGATTTGGACGCTCCAGACGTAGTCAAGCAAGTCGAGGAACTCCACGCGATGGGATACCGCGGGTTGGGCGAGATGGAGTTTGTGAAGAAGCCGTACAACGATCCATCCTATTTTCCTGTGTACGAGCTGGCGAACCGGTACGGCTGGATCGTTCTTTTCCACACCGGCATTGTGCTGCGCAGAAAATTCGACGAGCCGGAAGACGTGGCTTCCGGCCGCATGCGGCCGATTTACCTCGAGGAAATTGCCCGGCGTTTCCCCAAAATCACTGTGCTGGGCGCGCATTGCGGCAATCCTGAATACGAATGGGCTGCGGAAATTGCGCGATGGAATCCCAACGTGTTTTTCGACCTGAGTGGTTCCACGCTCACGAAAATGCAGGCGCGCCTGGCGGATTTCCAGAAAATTTTCTGGTGGTCGAACACGGAATGGCAGAGCCCGGAGTGGAAAGTAAAGACTCCGGATGGCGACACGAGCGCGTTCATAAAAATCGTCTTCGGGTCGGACAACGGTCTGGACGGGATCGCGCCGGTTATAAAGCAATACCACGCCCTGTTTGATGCCTGCGGAGTTCCAGAACACGCGCGCAAGATGATTATGGGCGGAACCTTGTCGAGGATGTTGGGGCTCTCCGATGGTCGTTAAGATTTACGATTCCGGCGATTCAGAAAAGTGATAGACTCTCCGCCGGCAAATGGAATCCTGGCAGAGTGCCAGCCCCAAGCTCCGCGAGCTCGCACACGTCTGAAGGTTTCCCGAGGGGTGCAAAGTTGGCCACCGAAATCCAGGAGACTCAAGACGATGCCGGGAACGGTGAGACGCAGACCGTCCGAAAGCAGGACGGAAGCGTAACAACTCGCGCGACCCTTACCGCGCCTCCTCAAACTGCTTCTCGCCTCAACCAAGATTGCTTTCTTCCTGGGCCATCGCAAGTCAATGTTTAACTTTTCGGTCAGCCCGGAAGGTGAGTTATGCATAAGGACAGGAAAGTCTTCGGCAACGGGGCCCTTCCCGGCGGGCTGGTCTGGCTTGCGCTGTTCGTTCTGACCGGGACCAGCAGTTTTGCACAGATCGGCACAGGCAGCATCACCGGCATTGTTCTGGATGCCTCGGGGGCGGTGGTCCCCGGCGCGGAAGTCACGGTAACCAACGTTGAGCGGAACACGCATTACGTGACGCGCACGAACGCTTCCGGCGATTACACCGTGCCTGCGCTGGAACCGGGGCACTATTCGGTGACGGTAAAACACGCCAACTTCCGGACATCTACGGTTGCCGCGTTTGAACTCCAGGTGGACCAGAAAGCACGCGTGGACGTGACCCTGGTAGTGGGACAAATGACTGAAACGGTTATAACCACGGCGGAGGCCCCATTGCTCTCAACCGAATCGAGCACCGTGGGCCAGGTGATAGACAACAGGCGGGTGGTAGACCTCCCGCTAAACGGGCGCAACTTCCTGGATCTGGCTACCCTCGCACCCGGCGTCACTTTCACCAAAGATTCGAACACGTCGTTCCAAGAAGTTCGCGACGTCGGGCGGCGCGTCACCGACCAGTACTCCCTGGGCGGGGCGCGGGCTCAAGATACCAATTTCCTCCTTGACGGCGCTACGGACACTTCCCCGGACTTCAACACCGTGGCTGCCATTCCTGCAATCGACGAAATCCAGGAGTTCAAAGTGCAGACGAACTCTTACACCGCGGAATATGGCCGCGGCGCCGCTCAGATCAACGCCGTAACCAAAGGTGGCACAAATCAATTCCACGGGACCGCCTATGATTTTCTGCGAAATGACTTCTTTGATGCCAAGGACTTTTTCAACGATATCAACGCCGGAGGGCCAGCACCCAAACCTCCTTTCAAGCGCAATCAATTCGGCGGAACGAGTGGCGGTCCGGTTCTCAAGGATAAGCTGTTTTTCTTTGCTGCCTATGAAGGACTGCGTGACCACACAAACTCGAATGATCGGGTCACCGTGCCAATGCCCAATGTGAAAAACGGCGACTTTTCCGATTATGGTATCCCGATCTACATGCCGCACACGACGGATGCCGGCGGCAATTCGACGTTTTGGGCCAATAATGCTCTGCCGGCTGGTTGCTTCAATGCGAATCCCGGCACCGATGTGCCTTGGGCCGGAATGAAGATTCCACAACAGTGTTGGAACGGTGCGGCCCAGGCATTTTTGGCCTCCTCCTACGTGCCCGCGCCCAACCTTCCCGGCTTGACCAATAACTACACGGCCGTGGTCAGTCATCCTACCGATTACGACCAGGGAGCTGGTCGCCTCGACTATAACCTCAAGACCAACATGAGCCTGTGGATGCGATTCTCCTCCGGGCGCGAGGACGCGATCAACAACAACGCATTGCCGGTCAAGGACTTGACCGAGTCTGTGAAAACGATGACCGGGATGGTGCATTACTCATGGACCGTAAGCCCTGCCATGGTCAACGAAGCCAAGGTGAATTACATACGTGCGAACGGCAGCCGTATCGGACCGCTAGCCGGGACCACAAACGTTGTCCAAAAACTGGGCATACCTGGCGCATCGAGCGACCCAGTCGATTTTGGAACACCGAGCTTCTTCGGAGCTGGCGATAATTTTGAAAGCTTGGGCGAGGACGCTTTCGGACATCCGCTGCGAAAGATCCAGAACACATATGAATATGGGGATGATTGGTCACTGAGCAAGGGTCGCAACGTCATCAAGGCAGGAGGGAATTTCCGCCACGAGAATCTTAATCTGCTCTCCCACAATCTCGCGCGGGCGTCATTCCAGAATCCAGTTTCGGCGACCCAGGCAATCACCTTGGCATCATGCCCGGACCCCAACTTCCCCCCGCCGTGCGATGGGCTTTCGTTGGCCAGCATGCTGCTGGGGATTAGCAACGATTCCGAAGTAGCTACGGGTGACTCCCATGTGCATCTCTTTCGCTGGACGCAGGCCTACTACGCCCAAGATGATTTCAAGTTCCGGCGAAACTTGACTCTGAATCTTGGTTTGCGTTATGAGGCTGCTCCTTACTGGCACGATTTGAAAGACTCGATGGTCAACGTGGACCTGAGCGCATCCTGCCCCGTGGCTCTCCCCGGGCGAACCGTGTGTCCTGTGGTCGTACGACCGGGCAGCGGCGATCCCTATCAAGACTTCCCGCAGGTAACGTTCGACACGGACCCCCATTCGCCGACCTATCTTCCCTTTGTGCGCAATAACCGTCTCGGTCCCAACCTAGTGTTTACGGACAAGACGAACTGGTCGCCGCGTTTTGGTTTTGCGTGGACCCCGGAGTTCGGGCACAACAAGATGGTAATCCGAGGCGGAGCGGGAATCTTTTACTCGCCGATGAATGCCGATCCCTGGTTCGACTTCGCGCGCAACGCCCCGCGCTCGGCGAAGTTTATCCGCAAAGGGTTCTTTTCCGTCGTAGACCAAATCTTCTCGAACACCTCGCAACAAATTATTCAACCCTCCATGTTTGTCGTGGAGCCCCATCTGAAGACGCCGCGCATCCAGCAGTGGAGTTTGGGCATCCAGCAGGAAGTGGCCCCAAACTTCATCGTGGAACTTGCCTATGTAGGTTCGGCATCCACGCACCTGCCCCATTTGACCGATCAAAACCAGACCTTTCCAGTGATGAATGGCGATCAAGTCGTGCAGCCGGTAACCTACTTGCCGCAAAAAATCGAGGCCTTAGGGTCCTACTTCAATCTGTTTGAAAGCGCCACATCTGCCAATTACAATTCGCTGCAGGCCAAGTTGGAAAAACGCCTCTCCCAAGGTCTCTCGTTTCTGAGCTCCTTTACTTGGTCCAAGACGCTGGACACCGCATCCTCTACGCGTGACGGCGGCAATGGACAAGCAACGCCGCACATTTATGACCTGCGACGGGACTATGGGCCGTCGGTTTTCGACGCCAAGATCAACTGGGTGAACAGCGCCTTGTACGAACTGCCCTTTGGCAGAGGTAAGCGCTGGGGTTCCGATTGGTCCGTTCCCACGGACAAATTGTTCGGCGGCTGGCAAATCGGGGGTATTAACGTAGTGAGAACCGGCTTCCCGGCTTCCTGCCTAACGACTAGCGACGCCGCGGTTAATAACGTGAATTTCGAGCAAGACAACTGTGATGTCTCTGGAGGAAATCCCAACGACGGTCCCAAGCAGCTTCTAAACTGGTGGAATCTGTCCGCTCTTTCGCAACCAACGGGCACGGAGGTCTTTGGAAATGCCGGTCGAAGCATTCTTCGTGGTCCAAAGTACGTGAGTTTCGACTTCAGCTCGACCAAGACCACCAGCATCACGGAGCGGCTGAAACTCCAGTTCCGGTTTGAGGCTTTCAATTTCTTCAATCACCCGATTTTCTCCATGCCTAACCCCTTTGTGGACGCGACGCCCGCCGAGCAGTTCGGCAACTTCAACACCATCAACAGCACCGCCGCCAGCAACCGTGAGCTGCAGTTTGCGTTAAAGTTGATCTGGTAACGCAAGGACGCTTCGGCCAAACAGTAGGCCCGGGTCCTGCCAGGGGCTTATAATTCAACGCCGGGAGAGATGGCTATGGACACTTCAGACGGTAAACTTAACCGGAGAGAATTTCTGCAGCAAGGCGCGGCCATGGCGGCGGGAGGCGCAGCCATAGCGGCGGGAAGGCCGGCCATGACCGGTTCGGCGCTGTCTTATTCACGCATCGTCGGGGCCAACGACCGGATTTCGCTCGGGCATATCGGTGTCGGCAATCGCGGTACGGAACTCGATGGGATTGTCGCGGTTCTCAAGGGCAAGAAGAATGTGGAGGTCTCCGCTGTCTGCGATTTGTGGACGCACAACCTCGAGCGCGCCGTGACCGCCAATGAAAAATATTTCGGCAAAGCGCCGCGCGCCCTTAAGCATCCGCAAGAGTTGCTGGCGCTCCAAGACATTGACGGGGTCATGATTTCCACGCCCGAGCATTCGCATTCACCGCTTTTGAAATTGACAGCGGAAGCGGGCAAAGACGCTTATTGCGAAAAGCCCATGGGCAATGTCCTCGAAGAGGTCACGGCGGCGCGCGATGCCGTTCTTGCACGAAATCTCATCACTCAGATTGGCACGCAACATCGCAGCGAGCCGTATCAAATTGCGGCGCGCGACTTGATCCGCACCGGCGCTCTAGGGGAAGTCAGCAAGTATGAGATGGAGTGGAACTATCATGGGCCTCGCTGGCGCGGACGCCCCGAAGTGAAAATGATCCGGGAACAGGACGCGGACTGGCGCGCCTGGCTGATGACCAAGCCTCTCTGTCCATTCGATCCGCAGCTCTATTTCGAATTTCGCCTGTACAAAGAATTCTCGAGCGGCATTGCCGACCAGTGGATGAGCCACGGCATCGACCTTTGCCACTACTTCATGGACGTGGACTATCCGCAATCCGCCGTGGCCAACGGCGGCATTTTTGCCTGGCACGATGGGCGGGAGAATCCTGATACTTTCCAAGCGCTGTTCACCTACGCAAAGGGTTTCCTGGTCAGCTACTCGACAAGCTTTGGCAACGACGCGCCCAGTTTTACGCGGATCATGGGGAAAAAGGCCACTATGATCAACACCGGGGGAGAGGGCAGCCCGCGCTGGCAGCTTGTGGAAGAGAAGGGCAATCATGAGGACGACCTGACGGTGGACTCGAAGCGAGCCGTTAGAGACCTCTTGTTGCCCGGAGACACGAGTCTTCCGCCCACGGGAATGGGCGATGAAGAACCCTCGCACATGACGAATTGGTTGGATTGTTTGCGCAGCCGGAAACAACCGAACGCGACCGTACATCACGGATTTGCGCACTCCGTTGCCTGCATGATGGCCACGCGTGCTTATTGGACCGGGAAAAGAATCTACTGGGACCCCAAGGCCGAAGCGATCGTCGACGAGCCCCCCAACACACCGCAATGGCGGGAGATACAATTGTTCTAGCTCCAGAGGCGGTCCCAGGACCGCTCGTTGTCCCATTGCGGTGTAGGCTCGAAGTAGCCCGTGCCCGGAGCCAAGTGTTTTCGTATTACCTCTTCGTTGAGAGTCACCCCAAGACCAGGACGATCGGGGACGTCAATCCAGCCGCGCTTCACAATCGGATTGTCGAGCCCTTCCTGCACTAGCGATGACCACCAAGACACGTCGAGGGAGTGATTCTCCAGTGCCAGAAAATTCTGAGTGGCGGCGGCGCAGTGCACGTTCGCCATGCAGCAGACCGGCGTTCCCGCAAAGTGCATGGCCATGGGCACGCCGTATTCCTCGGCCATGTCTCCGATCTTGTGTGTTTCCAGAATGCCGCCTGAGGTCGCCAGATCAGGGTGAATCTTGCTGACAGCGTGCTTTTCGCAGAGGATCTGGAACGGTTCCTTCAGGTAAATGTCTTCGCCGGTGAGGATGGGTGTGGGGCTTTCCTCCGAAATCTGCTTGAGCATGTCGGTATAGGTCCATGGAATCACATCCTCCATCCAGGACAAGTTATATTTTTCATAAGCTTTGCCGAGGCGAATGATAGACTTCACGCCGAGATGTCCGAGGTGGTCCATGGAAAGGGGAATTTCCACGCCCACAGCATCGCGCACAGCGGCAACGTATTGCTCGAGCATGGCAATGCCTTTGTTGGTGACTTCCATTGCCAGGAAAGGGTGAGGAAGCTGGTTCATTTGCCATTGGTTCAAGTCCGAGGGATTGGTGACCGTGCCGGGTGTGTCGGCCACCATCTCGACCCCCAGGTCCATCTTCAACCAGGTTAGCCCCATACCTTCTTTGCGCTCCTTCATTCGCTGGGCGTAAATCCTGGGATCTTTGGATTCCTCCGTATCCGCATAGATGCGAATCTTGTCGCGGAATTTTCCGCCTAGCATGGCGTAGACCGGGGCGTTGTAAACTTTGCCGGCGATGTCCCACAACGCCATTTCGATAGCACATACTCCGCCGCCCTGCCGCGCGTGCCCGCCGAACTGCTTGATCTTGCGGAAGATTTTGTCGATTTGTAACGGATTCTCGCCGAGGATGCGGCTTTTCAAGAAAAGAGCGTAAGTCGGGCTGGCGCCGTCGCGCACCTCGCCGAGTCCGCTGACGCCCTGGTTGGTATCGATTCGAATCAGGGTACAAGGACTAGGCCCCGGCTTCACGATGGTAGCCACACGAAGGTCGGTAATCTTCAGATCCGAAGGCCGTGAGCTCGTATGGACGCCTTGGGGATAGGCATCGGCGTCCGCCATGAGCAGGGAACTGCCCAGAGCCGCGGCGGAGGATTTCAAAACTTCACGGCGATCCAGCTGGCGATGGTCATTGCGCATGGTCTTCCCTCACTTCGGAAGCAGTTTTGCCTACTTCCTGAAACCAAATCGATCCTCTTGCATCTCGCAGTAGTTGTCAGAGCCGCCCGAATTTCTTCACGGCATCCTCAAGAGATTTGAGTTTTTCGATGTAGGCATACATCGAACACTCGCTGAAGTCCATCCCGAGAGCGACGGCAAGACGATACAGAGATTGCCGCCCCGAGACAAGTTTCGCGTTTGACAAATCATTGGTCATTTGAGAGTTTTCGGGCGCGACAGGAATGATCGGGCTTAGGGCGCGTTCGCGTCGCTCCAGTCGTTAGCTGCAATCAAAATATTCACCAAGTTGGAGGTCCTATGAAAAGCATTGCCATCCACCTTCTCGGCAGCCTGAGCGCCAAGGCGGCTCTTTGCATAAGTGTCATCACCTTAGTTTCACCTGGGCCGACACCGGCGCAACTATTAAACTTCTCCAAACAGGATTTGGTGGATTACACGGCGCAAGAGCCATTTGACCGCCTTCCTGACGGCAGACCCAAAGTGCCGAACGATTTCTTGGAACGGGCGCGGGAACTTTCTTCGGAGGAAATTTGGGCTGTTCTTGAGCAGCGGGGCTTCCACAATCAGTACGCCGACGGATTCCAGATTCTGCATCCCGGCAAGCCCATGGTGGGGCGAGCTTTTACCGTGCAATTCATGCCGCTGCGCCCGGACATTGATGAAATTGCCAGAAACAAAGCCAAGGAGCATGGCGTCCCGCGGCTTACGAATCAGACAGCGATAGACATGCTGCAACCCGGCGATGTGTTAGTGGTCGATATTTTTGGCAAGAAGGTGAACGGAACCGTCGTCGGCGACAACCTTTTTTACTACGTGATGAAAGCGACCAACAGCGGCGGGTTGGTTGTCGACGGAAGTATTCGGGACCTCAACGGTATTTCGGAGATCGACATGCCCGCCTACTTCCGGGCCGTCGATCCGACTCCCATTGGGAATGTCATGCTGACGGGCATCAATATTCCGGTGCGCATCGGTGGCGTAACCGTGATGCCGGGCGACCTTGTTGTTGGCGACCGCGAAGGCGTGTATTTCATACCGCCGCAACTGGTGAAAGAGGTCCTCGACCGCGCCGATGAGATTCATATCCATGATGAATGGACAAAAAAGAAGTTTGACGAGGGGAAGTACAAGTCGAGCGAGATTTACTCCACGCCGAGCGATCCAAAATTGCTGCAAGAATATCAAGAGTATTTGAAAAGACGTTTGGAAGAGATTCGAAAGCAACGAAGCCCAAAATAGCGAAGCGAAGACCTGTAACCTATTAAGGCACAGGATGTGGGTTCAGACGGCCACGTGCACCCACAGCGATCAGAGACATCTGTTCCAAGTCGGGATAATGCCCTTCTGCGTCTGGCTTTCGTTCAACGGAGGGAATCTGCTGAAGCGTCGTCTGCGCCGGCAAGATTCCGGTGAAATATTTTCTGTAGACCTTTGCAAAAAGCGGGCTGTCCGATAAGTCGTCCAGGTAAATGGTCGCCGAGACGACCTGATCGAAACTCAGATCCGCCTCTTCCAAGTTGTCGAGCAGGTTGCGCATCGTCTGACGGGTCTGGTCGGTCGTCGTGGCCGCATAAACGCCGCCATTAGGCCCCGGAAGGAATCCGCTCTTGGCTGAACAATACAGCGTGTCGCCAGCAAAAACACAGGGGCTGGCAGTAGGGCTCGGCGGCATATTCTTCGGCCGGATAGCGTGTCGCCGGGTTAGATCGCGCACCGCCACGCCGGTATAAGCGATGTGCCCGCCTTGCGGCAAACTGGAAACTTCCATCGTAGCCCGTGCGGGAGTATTCCCAAATTCAAAGCGCCGAGCATAGTGCTGATTCATGATGCGCAGGGGGACTTCGGAAGTCAGGTAAGGATTCACAAAAACCATGTGGCCCATAGTGAGACCGGCAGCCTGAAGCACAGAATTCATGCGGTCGAGCGCCAGATTCACCTGAGCGGCAGGGTCTTCCGGAACAGCCCCCGTAGAAGGATCGCTGCCCGGCATGGTGGAAACAAACAAACGATCGTAGGTCAGCATTCCCGAACAGTAGCCCTTGGTCGAAGGGGTATTCGGCTCGGACACTGGCTGCTTTCCCTGAAGATCCCGAACCGCGACAGCATTGATTTGTACTTCTTCCTCTTGAGGCAGCCGGGCAACGCCAAGCACTGCACGTGCAGGAGGGCCCTCAGGAAAATAGTCGGCGAAGACATGGTTCAACTCGAGGTACTGATTCATGTTTCGAAGGTAGACCTGAACGTAAACAACATGAGCCATGGTGAGGTCTGCTGCCCGGACCACGCTGTTTACGTTATCGAGAGCCTGTCGGACTTGGTCCGCGAAAGTTGTGGGAGTGCTGCCGTCCAGACGGAAAGGTCCCTGGCCGGAAACATATACGTAATCTCCCGCGTCGATTCCCGGCGGTCCTAGCGCAACGTTCGCAGCGGGTGTGTGCGGGGGAATGACCGCTCGAATCTGACCTTGTGCGCCGGACGGAAAGGAAAGCACCGAGGCGGCCAGGAGAAACAGGAATCTCACGCGGGCCTTCCTTTACGTGCTGAGCTTAGGATTGTTCGCAGCCGCTGCCCCACGATCATTTCTTCCCCCGGCTGAATGGTCATCGAAACCAGCTCGATGTGATTTTGTTCCTTGAGCTCCTTTGGGTTTGGCTTTTCCACGCCCTCGCGCACGGCAGTTACCATGCTCGGATTGTCTACCCCAAGCACTTCGATGACGGGATCGGCCTCGCGGAGCTTTTCTACGCAGTCCGTGATAGGAAAACCCCAGGCTTTTTGGTCCCAAGACACCCGCAAAGTGGGATAGCGATTCCCATCGTCGGGAATGTAGATTTCCGTGCTCACGCCCGGAACGGTCTCGACCAGTTTTGCGATCCGATCCACGCGCGCGTGCCACTCCTCGTAAAGTTTCTTGGGGTCCGTTTTCAGCCAGGTTTCAATGGCCGTAAGGCAACCAATGACCTCTTCTTTCCCCACTTTCATGGGTCGGCAAACGGCGCCCTCGAAGGGGCAGGAATTACGCAGGGCCGCTTCAATCAAATCCCCGCGGCCAAGCAGCACGCCGCTACACTGGGGGCCGCGCAGGCCCTTGCCGCCGGAAAAAGTGTACAAGTCGAGCTTCATCTTGGCGTATAGCTTGATATTTTCGATGGGCGGAATTCCGGCGGCATCGTCCAGCAAGAGAGGGACATTATGCTCTTTGGCGATGGACGCTTCCCGTTCGAGTTCATCGCCGAGATCGGTGGTGTAAATCATTGCGGTGTCGGCATGGATGGCGTTGGCAATCTCATCTGGCTTTTCGACAAGGATAAGTTTTGCGCCGGCGAGCCGGATGGCGCTGTCAAACGCGCTTCGTCCGCCAACCATAATCACTTCATGCTTCAACCCTGTGGTGTCCGGAAGCTGCCAGATTTTTTGGGGATCGTTGCCAGCCATACAAGCCGCCGTGGCTGCCGCCATTGCGCCGGCTGCTCCCGAAGTGATAATGCCTGACTCTGCGCCGGTCAACTGTGCAAGCCTTCGTCCCGCTGCGCGTTGCAAGTCCACCAGGTTCACAAAATACCGGCCGGCTTCGGCTTCCGCGTCGAGCACTTCCGGAAACTGCAGCGAGCCGCTCAAATAGGTCCATGTTCCACGGCAATTGATCACCGTCTTGACACCCAGGCGGCGGTATACATTTCCGCGCGGGTCAAGCCCCATGGCAGCAGCGGACTTCTCATAGAGCTGTTGAGCGGCAATCTGCGCCAGCAGCGGCGAGGCCGCCAGCACTTTCATGAATCCGCGGCGGTTGGATTGGTGTGAAAAAGGCATGTGCTTTCTCCTGCAAGATTCCTGTCATCGTGTAAAAACCAAAGTGCCAAAGTGCTCGGGAACGTGGTTGGGGTCGCGGTTGACGACACACGTGGGCTGCCAGCACAGGAAGCGGCGCTGGGGATCCGCCCCTAGCCCATCGATGCGATAGAGGTTGACGCGCCACTGCATGCCCGCGGCCACCTTTTTCTCGCTCACGGAATGCAAGGGCACACGAGCCGCAGCATACCAGGTGTGGTTCTTTTCGTCGATTCGGCCTTGCCGCTCCCAGCCGGAATCCCAGTTGGCGTCATAACTGTCGCGGTTCCGGTCGATCGCCAGATCGACCCAGTCTCCGGTTGGCGCGATCTCGAACTCGCGATAAACATTGATGTTTGTCCAATCGTCGCCCAAAAAAAACTCAACCACGTCGCGGTCCCAAAGCTTAAGGCGGTCCTTGCTGCTATCCGGCGGCAGCCAAAGATTCAGTTCGTAATAAGGTGAAATAAACAGCAGATACAGGTCGGTGTCGGTCCAAAATGCGCGCACCTCGGTTCTGAGTTTGGGATAATCGATCTGATGGGTGCAGTCTTTTTCCATCCAGGTGGACGATGCGTGCGACCAGGCCGGAGAATGAGGATCCGTGTTCAGCACTGGAGATTGCCGGACGTATGGAATGGAAAAAGAAGCTCCCGGCGGCGAAAATTCGCAAACCTTGGGGGCCGTAGCTGCCGGTGCCGACGGCGCGTCCTGCCCAAAGAAGCTTCCAGGTGCGGAAAATCCTAATCCGCATGCGCTCCCAAGAAGGGCAGCTCCCAACGCCACGATCAGAAAAATCAAAACTCTCAGGGAATACACGGCTACGGGCGAGACGCGTTTCTTAGTTCCGGCGAAATCTCGAAAGCTCGCTCGAATTCGGCGCGCGACTCTGCCTCCTTTCCTTGCCCATGAAGGGCCAGGGCGAGATTGTAGTGCGCTTCCGCATAGAGCGGCTTCAAGCGCACGGCCTCGGCAAATTCCAACTGCGCAGTGCTGAAATCGCCCGCTTGGAGACGCACCCACCCAAGATTGTTATGAGCCTCCGCAAAATTCGGATCGCGGCGCACAAGCTCGCGGAAGACGTTTGTGGCGCCGGCCGCATCGTTGTTCTGGCTGAGTACCAAGCCCAATTGGATGCGTGCATCAGTGTAGTTGGGATCGAGACTGATCGCTTCCTTCAGCTCTCGAATGGCTTCGTCCCGTCGCGCTGATTGTGCCAGCGCAAGGCCGAAGTTGTAATGCGCCTCCGCCAAGTCCGGGTCGGACATGACCGCCTGGTGGAACTCCTCGAGCCCACGAGCGTGATCACCCTGCCGCCAGCACAGCAACCCCAGGCTCGAGTGGACTTGCGCATAATCGGGCTTGAGCTCAAGCGCCTTCTGGTAGTTCGCCATAGCTTGTGAAAGTTCCCCTTTACGCTCCCAGGTGACGCCCAGGTAGTAATAGCCAGTTGGCAAGTCAGGGCTTTGCTCGATGGACTTTTGAAAAAGTGCCTGCGCGGCATCGAGCTCCTGCTTTTTGAGCGCTTCCACGCCCTGGAGGATGAGAAGCTTGGCCTGCGCCAAGCGCGCGCGAAACTCGTGCAACGCATTCAACTCATCCAGTTCCTTATGAGCGCCAGCAACGTCTCCTTGCTTGCTCAGGGCCATACCCAGGTTGTAGTGTGCTGCCTCGAAATCGGGTTTCCGTTCTATCGCCCGGCGAAAAGCAGCGATTGCGCCGGAGGTGTCTCCGCCGGCCTTTAACTCTTTTCCGAGATTCCATTGCGCCTCGGGATCCCCAGGATCGATTTCGACGGATTTGCGAAAGTGCAAGAGTGCGCCTTCATGATGGCCCTGGCGGCGCAAGGTCACCCCCAACAACATGTGGGCCCGCGCGAGCCGTGGATTGAGGCGCAGAGCGTCGCGGAATTGAACCGCAGCGGCGTCCAGCTTGCCGAGCTGTTCTTCCACGGTTCCCAGCTCGAAGTGCGCGTCTGCCGCCGCTTTTAACGCCACGGCATGCTTTAATTCACTTTCTGCCGCAGAAAGGTCGCTTTGCTCGGCGTAAACGCGCGCGAGAAGGCGGTGCGCTGCCGCATTCTTTGGATCCAGCTCAACGGCGGTGCGGAGCTCTTTCTGGGCAGTCGCCAAATCGTGGAGGTCGTACCAAGTCGCGCCCAGCCCGTAGTGCGCATCGGCCCATTTCGGTTTGAGGCGCAGCACGGCCTCGAACTCTTCGACCGCCTGTCTTGCCTCACCCTTGTATTTTAGCGCCAGCGCCAGATTGTAGTGAGTGAGTGCGTCGTTAGGTTCGAGGTCCAGAGCTTTATGGTAAGTTGCAATGGCCTCATCCCACGACTTTGCACGAGAGAACGCAACCGCCTGTTTGCGGTAACTCTCGGCATTCTGCCCTAAAAGAGGAGATGCCAACAAGAGTCCGAGAACGAATCGAAGCACCATCCCCAAAGCCTACCAGAGCGAACTGTGCCGTTCCAAAGAAATGAACCTAATTATAAGAAGGCGGCTCACACCAGCAAGGTATTCTTTGAATGTACGATCCAAGATCTAATGCGTTGGAAGGGGGGCGAAACCCTCCGAGTCTCGCACCCCCATTCTCGGATTACCAATAGAACTTCGCACTGAGCTGGCCGATGCGCGGAGGCTGCGCATTCGTTACAATTCCGAAGGTCCCGGTGTCGTTGATATTGCCTCCAGGATTCATGAATTGCGCATGGTTGAAGATGTTGAAAAATTCGATGCGCAAATCAACCGCCATTTGCTCTCGAATGACAGTTCGCTTCAGTATGCCGAAGTCTGTGTTGTTGAATCCAGGGCCGTGGAAGAAGCGCCGGTTGGCAGTGCCAAAGGTTCCTGGAGTGGTGTTGGAAGCAAATGCGCTCGGCAGGAAGTAGCACCCCGTCCCGTCGCTGGTAGGACAGTTCGGATTCGATTTGCGTGGATTCACAATCACCACCGGACCAACGCGATCGGGCATATCTGTGGGTGGGCTGCCAACCAGCGACACATCATCGTCGGGTTCGTTCATCAGGATCGGAAAACCAGTTGAGAAGCGCGTGATCCCCTGCACCTGCCAGCCTTGGGTCAAGCGTTTCGGCGCACCTTTGAAAGCTCGGTCGAACGGCATGGACCAAACATAACTGGCCACGAAATTGTGAGTTACGTCGGTCGACGACAGCCCCCGGCTCAACTTGGGATTCGCGAAGTTCACCAGATCGCCGAAAGCCGAAGAATCGTCCAAGGCTTTCGAGAAGGTGTAGGCCGC
Organism: Acidobacteriota bacterium; assembly: GCA_003224085.1. Taxonomy (GTDB): domain Bacteria; phylum Acidobacteriota; class Terriglobia; order Acidiferrales; family UBA7541; genus Acidiferrum. The sequence goes on from QHYK01000053.1 coordinate 54,756, forward strand.
CAGGAATGTTATGTCGTTGGCTTTGCGCTCCACGGTGATTTCCCCGGCGTGAAAGATCGAATTGGCGGTGGTCAGCGTATTGGTATTCCCGGAACCATAGCAAACCTGTGCCCCGCCGGGGCAGAAATTGGGATTTAAAATCTGGTGCCTGGTGCTGTAAACGCACCCTGGGAGAGGTGTTGGACTGGGCGTGTCACAGGGGACGGTAGCTGTTGGCAGCTGGAAGACGTCGTTCTCATTCCCGGGTCCGCAGCCGGGAACTCCTCCTGCGGTCACATCGATCGCCCCTTGCGCGGTCAGTTGCTGGCACAGAGCCGGGTCGCCGGGGTTGACTTCGTTCTGAGTGATCAGGTGATGGCCGCCAGTCCCGACGTAAGCCAGCGTCAACACTGTGGATTTGTCCAACTGCCGCTGGATCGAGAGATTGAAGTGCTCGCCGTACGGCAGCCTGTTGCGAGTGTTGTAGCCCGGGAAAAAGTTGAACGGCTCGTAAATCGAAAAATCCAGTGTCTTGTTCGAAGGGGAGCCAGGGATTGGCGCAGTGAACGGAAAACGTTGTCCCAGCGACTGCCCACTCGCTCGAATCCGAAACGGTTCTTCAAACAGGACCGATACGGGGGACGTCCAATACAAGCCAAACGGGGCGTCGGCCACTTCGTAAAACAGGTCCAGGTCTTCGACCGAAGTGTAGTAGAGGCCGAAAGCCGCCCGGATACTGGTTTTGCCCGGACCGCCAAAGATCTTGCCCAATGCTCCGTCGCTAAATCCGGGTGAATAGGCAAGCCCCAGGCGCGGAGCGAAATTGTTGTATCTCGTTGGAGACAGCGTCTTCGGGATGCCCGGGTCGCCCGGAAATACCAAACCTTGGGGAGAAAGTGGAAACACGACAGACTGCTCTCCGGACACAAAGGTCTGAATCTTTCCCTGCGTGTCATACCACGGCATGCTGACTTCCCAGCGCAAGCCGAGGTTCAGCGTAAAATTGGGTTTTACCTTCCAAGCATCCTGCACGAAGGCACCGCCGTAGCGCGAGCGCGAATCAAGAAGCTGCAAAGCAGCCTGGGTGTAAGGGCCATTGGAACCGATGGTGGAGGTCGCGCCCAGGAGGAAGTCCGCCACATCGCTTCCCGTCACCGTGCCATCAAAAACGAATTGCCCGTTTGGGCTGGCATAGTTGCGTTCGTTCACTTGCAGGTAGCGAAATTCCCCTCCAAACTTCCATGTATGTCTTCCCTTGGTTTTCGAAAACACGTCGGTAGCCATATAGGTGGTGTTGGGTTGGAACGTATTGAGCGTGGGCACTCCAATGTTCAACCCAATGCTTTTAAGGGTGATTTGAGGCACATACTGTTTATATCCAGGGAGCGGGACAATGCCTAGGGTGCCGGCGCCCGTTATGAATCCGAGCGACGAAAGGCTCGCAAAACTCCCGGCTGGGTTGTCCTTGTGCAGCGCAGTCCGGAAAAAGCTTATCCGGGCTTCGTTCACTGCCGTTCCTCCCAGAGTCTTGGCGTTGCTCATCACGAACTGTTGCGCTCGCGAAGGCGTTGCCGCGGGAAAGCCTGGCACACTGGCGAAGCCAGCCAACGCGTTCTGAACGTTGGTATTATCCAAATGGTAATACCATGACCAGTTTCCCGTTTTTTGATTGTTGAAATCTATCCGTTCGCCGTATTTATCGTCGTTGACAACGTTTCTCCCGCTGTTATTCGAATAGTTGTTCGAATTTCCTGAAACCGTCGGGGCCGGAATATAGGAAAGGATGGCCGTAGCTGGTGCCGCCCAAGCTGACTGCGGGAGCGCGCCGTTAGGAAACACGCATTGCGCATTGTTGGTACAGAAGGCTAGATGGTATCCGAGTGGGCTGCTGTCCGGCACCTGAACTTCGGCATAGGACTCTCCCTGTGTGACGGCGTAACCTAGACGCGTCGACAAAACTTGCGCCCAGTACGCACCGTCGACAGTCGTTGGCACCGGATTTCCACTGGAATCGGTCGTTTCGAATGACCCCAGATCAAAATTGCCTTGCCGTTCGTCGGCCGTCGGTACCGTAACGGAGCCGGTTTCCGCCCCCTGCACCTGTCGCGTCCCTTGATAGTCCGAGAAAAAGAACAGATGGTCTTTCCATACCGGCCCGCCTGCCGTGTAACCGAACTGATTGCGCCGCAACTCGGTCTTTCCAAGTCCAAGTTTATTCGCGAAGTAATTGTTGGCATCCAGCTTTTCGTTGCGCAGAAACTCGAAGACGTCGCCGTGAAAGCCGTTGGTGCCGGATTTCGTGATGGCGTTCATCACCGCGCCGCTGAATTTCCCGTACTCGGCATCGAAACTATTGGTGATGAGGCGAAATTCCTCCACCGAGTCCAGATTCGGTACCAAACCCGCGCCGAGGTTTCGCCCCTCACTGACATCGCCACCGTTCACCAAGAAGGCGTTGGCCGTTTCGCGCTGGCCATTGACGGAGATGTTGCCTGCATTCAAGATGCCCGAAACCGGACGGTCCTGCTGGATCGCTTGGTTGGAGTTGCTAGGGGCAACGCCCGCCTGTAGACCCAGAAGGTCAAGGTAGCTGCGCCCATTCAAGGGCAGCGCCAGCATCTTCTTGGAATCGATGACGTCGCCCAGCTGTGTGTTGTCCGTTTGCACTTGGACGGCATTTGCCGTGATTTCCACCGTTTCCGTTACCGTGCCGAGACCAAGAGTGACATCGAAGTGCAGCTGGTCGTTCACTTTCACTTCGATATTCGTTTCGGTGAAGGTTCGGAATCCAGGGGCAGTGACGGTGAGCTTGTACTTCCCGGCCGGCAGAGCCAGGATGTGGTAGGAACCCTCTGCGCTCGAAGTGGTTTCCTGGCTCAAGTTGGTTTCCACATTTGTGGCAACAACTTTCGCCCCTGCAACCACCGCCTGCGAGCGGTCATGCACCACGCCAAGAATCGATCCCGTCACGTCTGCCCGCAACACGGCAGCACTGGCTAGTGCTATTGAAACGATTGAAATCAGGAAGAAAAGACGAAAACAGCCCTTGCTCATCCGGCACCCCCATTTGGCCCGGAGCTTATTTCGAAGTGCAGTGGAAGTCAAGAGGGCTAAACTTAACTTTACTTTCTTCGAGTGTGGACAACTCCGGCCGGGCGACATCGGCGCCGCTTCGCCCGAGCTGAAAAGCAGCCAACCGCCGCCCTTCATCGGACGGAAGCTCAAGAATGCTTGGTTCAGATCAACGGGTTAGGTCAACGAATTTCCCGACCAAGAGGCAGGGTAAGTCCTGGGTCGACCAAAAGCCAGGCGACCGCGCCGAGCCCGGCGATGGCCGCCGCGACGTAAAATCCCGTGTTCCACCCGAATCGGTCGGCCAGGAAAGGAGTCAAGGACACCGTAATCATTCCCCCGATTTGGTTTGCCATATTCATGAAGCCGGAGAGCGAGCCGGAGGATTTTCCGCCGAGATCCGCGGAAACCGCCCAGAACGAGCTTTGCGAAAGATAGAGAGAGCCTGCGCCACCGGCCAGAACAAAGCTCGCGACTCGTGCATCGTGGACCGCGGATCCAAAAACAAGGAAAGTCGCGGTAAGGATGAAGCCGAGGACAGCGATGCTGCAGCGGCCGAGCCGTGAGCCCAGATGTTTGGTCACGGTGTCGCTGATGGCTCCGCCAAATGGGCTGCAGACCGCCATCGCTAGAAAAGGCAGCGTTGCGTAGAGAGCGCTGGTCTTCAGGTCCAGGCCGCGCACTCTGGCGAGATAGAGATAGAACCAGCTAAAGAAAACCCAGGCCACGTAGCCGAAGCAAAAATACCCGAGCGACAGAATCCAGACATTGCGGCTCGACAGGATGCTGGACCATGTGAGCAGGTTTCCTTCGTTTGAAGCTGCCGATTTCGGAATCCCCTGCTGAATGAGTGTGAGCTCGTTTGACGACAAAGAAGGATGCTCATCAGGCGTATCGCGTGCGGCCAGAAACCATACGGCACCGACGGCAAGCCCGATTAACGCGCTCATCCAGAAGGACGAGCGCCACCCGTAGCGCAGCATAACGAAGGAGATGAGCGGAGGAGTGATCCCCGCGCCGATGCCGACACCGGCGAAAATGATCCCGTTAGCCACGCCGCGTTCCTGACTAGGAATCCAACGGGCGACAAACTGGTTGGAAGCGGGATATACGATGGCCTCGCCGGCACCGAGGAGAAAGCGAATCACCACGAGCACCAACACGGTGTTGCCCAGGCTGTGAGAGATGGCTGCTGTCAAGGCGGTGAAGACGCCCCACCACAGGACTCCAAGAGCGAGCATACGCCTTGGACCAAAGCGATCGGCCAGCCATCCTGCGGGAGTTTGGAAGAGCGCATACCCGAAGAGAAATGCGCTGAATACAAAGCCGAGGCGGACGTTGCTGATCGCGAACTCCTCGGAGATCTTGGCGCCCGCGATGGAAAGATTCACTCTGTCGAGAAACGCGACGGCACTCAGGACAAAAAGCAAGAAGACGAGAAACCAGCGTACGTGGCTTGTCGGCGGTGAAGTCATTTACAGATGCTCGAGTCACTTTCCAGCATGCCGAACTCGCCGGCCCTCAAATGGCGCGTCTCGCCTTCACGCGGTATGGGACTTAAAAAGCTGGACAAGTTGCGCGGCGATGATTTTTTCTTCGCCGGGTTTCAGCATGAACGAGTTCATGCCCAGGCCGCCTTCCGACGAACCAAGCGCGATGGAGGGCCGGCCGTTTCGCAGCGCGCTGGCGGCGTCGCGGGGCGATAGAGAAATCTTCCGAGGATCCCAGAAAATGCGCAGGTGCGGGACGTGATTGGCCACGTCGGGAACATTGAAGGAGGTTGCCACTCCAGGAACTCGAGTAATTTCCGCGGAAACGGCATCCAAGCGGCGCCACCATTCTTTTTCCTGCGCCGCGTGATCTTCGTTCAAGTAGCACTCCAGGGCTTTAACCATGCCCACGATTTCCTCCTTGCCAACTTTCATGCCGCGGCCAAGCGTATCTTCATGAGGGCTGTTGTTGAGCAGCGCGTTGGCAATAAATTCCTTTTTTCCAATGAGCAGCCCAGCGCATTGCGGTCCGCGGATAGCTTTGCCGCCGCTGAAAGCGATCAAGTCGTAGCCCATGTTGGCGTAGTCCCACAGATGGGAGACTGGCGGCGTGTCCGCGGCGGCGTCGTTGAAGGCGGGAATCTGGTTTTCATGCGCGAGCTTCACCCACTCGTCGACTTTGATCTGGCCGGCGGCGTTGGCAAAATTCGAAAAATGCATCATGGCCGTTTTGGAATTGATGGCCCGCTTCACGTCTTCGCGCGATTCCACTTCGATCAGTTTGACGCCCGTAGCACGGAGTTGATGATCAAAACCGTTTCGATGCGATTTCTGAATAATGACCTCGGATTTCATGCCCGTGAGGTCCGGGAGTTGTTCGATGAACTTGGGATTATTGCCGGTGAGGATTCCTGCGAGGCCCGACTGCATGCCAGCGGCTGCGCCACATGTGACGACCGCATCGTAGTCGGGCGGAAGCTTCAGGAGATCCGCAATGCGCCCTCCGGCAGCCTGTTCCAATTCCACGATGGAAACAAAATGTTGCGCCGCAAGAGCCATAACGGTTTCCACTTCCGGACGGGGGAGTGAGCCGCCCAAATAAGTCATGGTCCCTTGCCCGTTGATCACGGTGGTGACTCCCAGCTCTTCGTAAACGTTTCCCGTGGCGCCAAAGCCAGTGAGTCTTTCCTGCGCGGGTGCCGGAATGACCGCTGGCAAGCCGAATACTCTGCGCGCGTTGAGCATCATGCCGGCAAGCACGCCGGCGCTTCCGAGGAAGTGTCGCCGGTTCCGGAAATTCTTGATGGTCATGGTGACGCCTCTCATCCCTTCCGCGTTACCACGGCAATGCAATTGATTTCCACCAGCGAATTCCCGGGAAGTGCGGCAACGGCTACCGTGGTTCGCGCGGGACCGCCATTGGGGAAATAAGTTTTGAAGACTTTATTCATGCCCTCGTAGTCGTCGATCTTGGTCAGATAAACGGTGAGCTGAAGAATGCTGTCCAGGGTGCCGCCGCCGGTCTCGACCAGAGTCTTGACGTTGTCCATCACCTTTTTGGTGTGGGTCTCGATGTCCATGGCGAACTGCCCTTCGGGATCATGCGAATGGGCCCCTTGGCCGGCGATGTACATGGTGTCGTTGTGTATGACCAGTGGGGTGATGAACCCGGTTCCGGCAGGCTTGCCTTCGTAATTGAGTTTCTTCACGCCGGTTGCAGCTTGCGGAGAGGCCGCCGCGCTGACCCCAGTTCCAGAAACGGCAAGCCCCGGAATGAGGGCGGCAAGCCTGGTTGCGAAACCACGCCGCGAAGTCAGAAATGAAAGCATTGTTCCTCCTTTTTGATTGGTCCTCCAGGGTGGTGCAAAGCCATGCCTGCGTTCGTTACGGCAAGGCAAAACTGAAAATGTCGCTCCCCGCCGCTATCGCCACATATTGTTTCGAGTGGATAGCGTAGCTCATTGGGGATGCGGCGATGTTCTGGCCGGTAGGGAAGTGCCAAAGCGGTTTGCCCGTCTGGGCGTCGACGGCTTCGAAGGATTCCGCGTCGTCACCGAAAAAGACAAGTCCGCCGGCAGTGGTCATCGTTCCGCCTGCGGAATGGCCCCTGCCTGCTTGAACATAACGCCATGCGGGCTTGTCGGCGTCGAGAGAATAGGCCAATAAGATTTTCTGGTTGTGGTCGCCTTCGCTGTGACGGGCCCCCGTGGAATAGTACGTTTGGCCGGGCTTGAATGTTTGGGGTTTCAAAACCAAAACGCTGCAAGACTCAAGGGCCATGAAATAAAACAGGGAAGTATGGGGATTGTAAGAAGGCGCGTGCCAATTTGTGGCCCCGACCATGCCGGGGCAAACGCGTGTGCCTTCCGCGCTAGGCTTGATTGCAGTCCGGATAGGGCGACCTTTGTAGTCAATTCCGGAAGCCCAATTCAGTTTCTCGGCGAAGCGCGCGGCGGAAAGAAATTGGCCGTTGGTGCGATCAAGCACGTAGAGAAAGCCGTTCCGGTTTGCTTCGACGATGAGTTTCCGTGGCTGTCCCCGGAACGTTGCGTCGACAAGGACCGGGGTCTCGGTTGCGTCATAATCAAAAAGGTCGTGCGGCGTGAACTGGAAGTACCATTTCAGTTTGCCGGTGTCGGGATCCAGTGCCAGCAGGCAATCCGTGTAAAGATCATCGCCAGGGCGAGGTGCACCGTCAAAATCGGGCGCGGGATTGCTCGTGCCCCAGAAGATGGTGTTGAGTTCGGGATCAAAAGTGCCAGGCATCCAAGTCGTGCCGCCGCCTAGTTTGTAGCTCTCGCCTGGCCAGCTGGAGGCACCGAATTCACCAGGAGCGGGAATGGTCCAAAAACGCCACGCCTGCTTGCCGGTCTCGGCGTCATAAGCAGCGACAAAGCCGCGCACGCCGTCGTCACCTCCGGAAGTTCCTACGATGACTTTGTTTTGAACTACAAGAGGAGCGCTGGTTGCGCCGTAATTGGGGTTGCCGTCGGTGTAGGCGACATCCCAGAGAAGATGTCCAGAGCGGGCGTCGAGACAAACCAGATGCGCGTTGTCCGTTTCCATGTAGATGCGTGAGCGCCAGATGCCGACGCCGCGATTGTGGTGTTGCGAGGCGTCGTCGATGAGTCCTTCGGTGATGGGACGCGAGTAACGCCAGAGCGCTCGTCCCGTTTGGGCGTCGAGGGCGAATGCGTCGTTGGCTGCGGTAACGAACATGATTCCGTCCACGACAACCGGAGTAACTTCGAGGTTGCTTGAGTTCGATGCGTGAAAGACCCACTGGGCGCGAAGCTGCGCCACATTACCACCATGGATTTCGGGAAGAGCACTGTAGCGGCGGCCCGTGTAGTCTCCGTTGTAAGACAGCCAGTTTGCGCTGCTGGGCCTTGAAAGTAATTGGGCTGGGTGCACATCAATGGTCGTGGCCAGGGAAGTCATCGGGCCGTCCTGGGACGGCCAAGGCACCGGCTTCAGAACCAGCAGCGCGAGTACGAGGAGAATGGTTGCCATCGAGGCATCGCTTGAGTTTTGTTGGCTCAGGGACAATCGGAATTTCGTCACAATGAATGCGACTCCAGGGAATGAAACCTCATATACTACAACTCGGCGGCGGGAGGCCAGAATTTTTCACAGCCGCCCAAACTTGGCCACCGCTTCTTCAATCGATTTAAGCTTCTCGATGTAGGCGTACATCGAGTGCTCCTTGAAGTCCATTTCCTGCGCCAGCTTCAGAATCTGTGGGGCCATGCCCTTGGGCACAACCACCACGCCATCGGAATCTGCGGTGATGATATCTCCTGGGTTTACGGGCACGCCGTCGCAAGTCACGGGGATATTCGATCCGGCAAACCGATAGTGGCTGACGGAGGTGGAAGGAACGACACCAAGCGCGTAAACTGGGAAGCCAATCTTTTGTAGATAGGCAGTGTCTCTCACTCCGCCGTCTATGACTGCGCCGGAGAAATTCCTAGCGGCCATGGCCGTGCCCATCAATCCACCGATGCCTGCGATGTCCTTCCCGTCTTCGACGACCATGACGTAGACGGAATTGGGACCGCCGGTGTCAATAGCGTGCAGCATTCCCTTAAGGGCGTCCGGATCATGATTCGCCTCTTTTTTCAACGAAACTGTGAGCGCATAGCCGGCGAAACGCGTCGTGAATAGCGGCCGCATGCGATGCGTCATGTACATCTTCTTGTCGGCAATCTGTTCTAGAGCGTCAGACACCGAGGCAACTTCCACGTGTCGAAAACCATCGAGGAGAGAAGCCTCGTCTTTTGGTTCCGCGGACTGGTTTTGTTTTGCCGAAATCTTCGAAGCCTGTGCCAGAACCAACAGGCCTGGAACGACAGCCAGACCGAGGAACAAAGCGAGGTGACGCCGAGAAAGCAGAAGACTCCGCATAGACCCTCCTTGCAGTTAAGACGCGCGCACTTTAGCATCTTTGGACGCGCGGGGTGAAGTCTTTTGCTGGCTTTACGCGTGTGAGAATCGTTCTAGCAAATTGAATCGATTGAGACCGGCCATGCCTAAGCAACGACGGAAGCGGTCTGTCTCAGCGGAGGCCTGGATTCCGCCGTTGACGGCAGTATTTTGCCTTCTGGCGATCGCTGCCATCGCGGTTAGCGGGCAGAAGCGGCCAGGTGCGACCGCGTCCAAAACGAGCGCCGCCGGTCTCCTCGAAGCCAAGAGGACTTTTGACACCGCATGCGCGTCGTGCCATGGACTCGACGCGCACGGCGGCGAGCGCGGACCTGACCTCGTGTCCCGCCCCGAAATCGTGCGCAAGACAGATGCCGAACTCCTCAAGGTCTTGACCGATGGGAGAACTGCCGCTGGCATGCCATCGTTTGCGTCTTACGCACCCGCCAGACTCTCCGCACTCGTTGGCTATCTGCGGTCCCTGCAAGGCCGCACCAAAGTGCTTGCACTGCCGGGTGATCCCACGCGGGGAAAGGTTCTGTTCTTTGGCAAGGCGAAATGCGCGGAATGTCATATGATCAGCGGCCAGGGCGGGTTTTTTGGCCGGGACCTTACTTCCTACGCAGAGAGGATGAGCGCCGATGATATTCGTGCCGTGATCGTCAATCCCAACAGAGATCTCGATCCGCGACACGGGCTGGTTACCGTCATTCTTGCCGACTCGACTACCCTTTCCGGCATGGCGCGCAACGAAGACAATTTCTCGCTGCAACTGCAGACTCCGGATGGCGTATTCCATCTTCTTAACAAGTCCGACATCAAGGACCTGAGCTATACCGGATGGTCGCCAATGCCTTCGGACTATGGCGTTATTCTGTCGCCTGGGGAACTCAACGACTTGGTGAGTTATTTGCTCGACACATCACGGCCAGGGAAGGGCCGAAAGGCGCACAGCAATCGTGAAGACCGCGACGAAGAATAGCAATCGAGGCGGTCAATGTCAGATTCAAGAGAGACTTTCCTTTACCCGAGCAATGAGGACAAGGTTCGGAAGAACTCCGCAGGGGTTGCGATTCGCAGCCCAGTTCGCTTTGCGACTGCTTCAGTAAAATGCTTGGTATTGTGCGTCAATAGCCAGTCCGGCTTGCTGGCCATGGCAGAGAAAAGGACTGGGACATCCGCCGCGTGCCGGATTAAGTGGCGGCTCGAGATCACCAGGGATTCACTGGGATACGGCACTATTTCAGGATTGGTCAGGCTCACGAGACGACGATAGTGTTCTACCAGCTCGTCAGCTTTTAACGATGGCAGGCGCTCCGCGTGGAGCAACAAATTTTCTTCCACCTCATCGCGAACAACCTCCGCAAGAACCAGTTTGCAAACTCGAGCCGCACACAGGGACAAAGCTGCTTTGTCGAGGCCCCACGAAGGTACGATGCCGCCGGTGAGGACATTCGAATCCAGGAACAGCCGAATTCTCCGTTGGCTTGTCACTTCTCGCGCTGGCCACGAGATTGCCGGCGTGAGATCTTCTTCGCGGGATCAGACTTCTTGTAGTGTCGTGCAAGAACGCGCTTTCGTGCTTCGGGCAACGTTGCCAGAAACGCCTCTGGCGTAACGCCAGCACTCGTGAGGGCAAAGCTCACCTGCTGGCAGAGATGCTCAAAGCGCTGCTGCTCTGGCAAAAGAACAAGGCCGTCCCCCAATCGCAGTACGGCAAAAGGGGCTCCCGCTCCCAGACCAAGGTCCTTGCGGAACTGCTTCGGGACCGTGAGTTGCCCTTTCTCACCTATCTTCGTGGTGGTCAGATATTCCACTGTGGCCTGTCGGTTCGCCATGAATCGCTCCTAGTAGGAATATCCTACCACGGCTTCGCGGGCCGGGCAAATTGACGTCACGTCTTTGGCGATCGAGCGCATCTTGCAGGTCATCACCGATGTCGGGAACGTCGTGCGAGCATTCCGGGCATTGGGGGTTCCGGTAAAACTGGATTTAGGCGACATCGAGGGACACCGACGCAGGTGCGGCGATCACAATGCGAAGCATCAAAAGGTCTTAAATGGAACACTCTGAAAACCGCCGCTTAGCCGTCGGTTGATCTGATCCCACAGGCCTACGGCTCACTCGCTGTTTGCGGGGCAGCCGCCTTTATCCAGCCCCTGCAGCTTCTTGGAAGCTTCTGCATTGTTCTTTTCTGACGCAACCAGCAGCAAGATCCGCGCTTGCTCACAGTTCACCGGGACGCCTTCGCCCCGTGTGTAGAGGTCCGCCAGCGCTACCGCCGCATTCATGTTTCCTGCTTGCAGCGCAGACCACAACTGCTGCGGCGTCGCCGAGACCTTTTTCGGGTGCTGCACTTGCCCCGAGGAAGAATGCGCCTTCGAGGCGGCTGGAGCGGGCGCTACTTCCGACTGGCTGGCCCCAAGCGGCTGCCGGCGGCGGTGCAGACGGTCTCTGTGGCCGCGCCGACAGGGTTGCTGCAGAGGCAGAGTCCACAGACAGCAGGAGCATTTTCCACGGATCTGATGACACGCCCATCATCGCCGTCGGCAACGCCGCAGCCAGCGAAGGCGGACGGTCGGCTCCGAGATCGACGCACTTGGTGACACGGGGTGTGCTACTGACGCCTGAGTCTGCTCCACGCTGGATTGCGCCGCGCGGTTCGCGCTTGCGGTCGTCCGAGCCGGGCTGCCTGGCTTCGTGCCGCCGGCATACCGGAAGATGGGAATCATCACCACCGCGCATATCCCGAAGCCCACCAATACGCCGCGGAGGAATTGCCAGCGCGTCTGCGCCCGGTGCCGTTCTATAGGAACAAGTTGCATGCTTGGAACGCGCATCTCCTGCCAAATCACCGGCTTCTCGGTCGCCGCGCCGTCATCCGCTTGCTTGTCACGCTGCCGCAGAAACGCGTGCCAGTTTTCTCCACTGGATGCGGTAGAGGTCTCGCTCAGCCAAGCGCGGATCTGCTCGCGTGCCGGCGCGCTCAACTCCAAGAAGCGCAGGCCTCCCGTGCGTTTTGCCGAGTCCATCCACGCTAACTGGCCGGTGGCCTCGATCGCGCAGTTCAGGCCGACCGACAAAGCACAACCCATCTTCGGAAAGATTCAGGACGGAACCGCTTTTTTCACCGCCGAGCTTACACAACACTATCCGCTCGGGCGGCTTGCGCTCTTGCAACCGCCGGTTTGCGTTCATCGTGGTGCGACCCTGTGCGCAATCTTCGCCCACGGGGCGTCGTGGCAGTAACCCGCCGAAGGTATCCTCGCTTAGGCGTGGAACCCGTAGGAGTCCCCCTCGCTTCAGCGAGGGAGGATGTCAAATCACTGCGACCACCTCAGTCTACCGTTTGCGAACAAAGTCGCATGGCTTCGTGCCGTATTTACCCAAATAATTCGTCTTGTTTCCACTGAAGAATAGTTCGCGCGCCAACTCGCGGTGTACGATTCAAAAACCAAGAACCGAGTAGCGGTGGAGGCGGGGGAGCCGTAGGGTGGTTGATGAGACCCATGATGAAGAAAAGTCACAGGGCCGGACGGCCCTCATCTTCGATACTAATGGGAACGGAAAGCGGGACTGTGGAGCCGGATCAGCCAGTCGATCCAACGAAGGACAAACGGATCAATGCCGCTTTCTGCGGAGTCACCGTAAGTCCCCTGGATGGGTCGGTTTGGAGAACGGTATTAGGCTTCCCTGCGCAGTTGCTTGGCGAGTTTCGATCGGCGGAAGTGCAAGGGCCCACTCCATGGGCCCACCGCGACAGGGCAGCACTGCCCCGAGGGATGGACGCTGTTTGTAGCCGGTGTCCATTATTCAACAAGACCTAGGACTCGTAGGGCTGCCAAGGCGCGGTCTCGCTGTTTTTTCGAGTACCAAGCCGGGGCATACTCCTCCAGCAAAGAAACCAGCTCGAGCAGAGCCTCTGTGGGCGTGGGGAGCCGCAGCGCCGCCCAATCCCTTTCGCGCTGTTTTTCCGCGTACCACATTGGTGCATACTCTTCTAGTAGCGAGTGCAGCTCCTTCAGGATCTTATGGGGGTTCACTGATCGTTTTTTTAGAGAAGCCTTGGCGGTGCCTGGCAATTTTTGGAAACTGCCAGAGGCGGTCCAATCCTGCGTCGGGTCGTATAGGTGCAGTCCCACCAAATAGGAATCTTGTGTAAGAGACCGATAATGAGCCACGCGAGCCCGCGAGTAGAGACTGCCACGAATCGATTGCAGCAAGAGTTGTTCGCTCGGCCGACAGAAACGCCTGCTTACGACTTGTGCGCCATGGCCACTGATGTCAACCGTATGGGTTATTTCAAGTCTGCCTCTCTCAGGATTCGAGAGACGCACCAGTATCCGCTTTGGAATACGGCTTTCGGTTCGGAGTGGAAAAGGTGCATTCGCCACGGTTTCCCACACCCTTTCAAGGTTCTTGGGGATGTCGGCTCAGGCGGTCCAACACGATGACGCAAATGTATCCTAGCGCATTACTATGCAAGTCAATAGTTCTTTCTACGTGCCCGGGAAGTTATGGCCATGGCGAGAAGGGCAGGAGGGTTGATTTCCCTGAGCGTATCCGGCATTTGATCCGTTTATCCCGCTCGCCGATGCCTTCCTAGATGGAAAAAAGGGGTTGCCGATTCCAATACAAACCCTACTTGACGCCGCACAATGCTCTTGACGTGGCTTAGGCTCATTGTTTACTTAGGAGCAGCACTGCTATCTTACTTTTGCTTCTGATCTGATTGTTTTTATTTTTTTGAGAGAGACCGTATGAGACTTATCCGACGCTTCCTTGGGACGCTCCTCTGGCTGTCGTTCGTATCTACCTCGTCAGCGCAGGATAGGAAGGCCGCAAACCCGGCTGCTGTGCCACCGAATCTCCTCGTTCTCGTCCACCAGGAAATCCAATCTGGAAAGACAAATGAACGCCAAAAATTAGTGGCCGCCGTTTCCCGCGCTTGCGATCGT
>QHYK01000125.1 GCA_003224085.1 Acidobacteriota bacterium
CAACTATCTGAAGCGCCATGCCTGGGCTAATCAGCAGAAAAGCTCCATCGGAGTGACTTATGTGGCGCTTGATGAGGGAGCTCCGCTCAGCGTGATTGGGTATTTCACTCTTGCGACAGCAAGTGTGCCACGAGACGCTTTCCCAAAGAAATATGTGCGCGGGCTTCCGCCATACGACTTGCCGCTAATCTTACTTGCACGCCTTGCGGTAGACCGGCGATTCTCAGGAAAGGGTCTTGGGCATGCTCTCATTTCCGAAGCCTTCAAAATCGCACTTCGAGTTGCAGACGCTGTGGGATGCCGCTGCATCATTACGGACGCATATCGGGACCGGGTCGATTGGTATGCGCGCTATGGTTTCATCGCCCTGGAGGGTACCGCCGAGAGCGGTCCCCAAAGAATGTTTCTCGACATAAGAACAGTCCGTATGGCACTGAAGGGCTCGCAGTAGGCTTATCCTTGCTCGACTCAAATGCGGCCACCTTACTTATCTTGTAACTATTTCGAGCGCAATGCGGCATGCGTGCGTTACCCTTGCGTGTCAACCGGAGATCAAGTTTCTCACTACGAAGAGTCTTGGAGGGCATGGCCACTACTTCACTTTCTAGACTACTCGGCCAGCCCGACATGTCCAGACAGTCACGAACTTGAGGCGGACTCGCGTTCCGGCAGAGCCTGGCGTTGCGCCGGCGTCGCAATCTTGCGCGCAACTGCGAACATCTTTATGCGCCCGTGCTTGTAGTGACGTTTGAGGACTGTGGTAATCCGCTGCGCGTACTCGGAGGGGCCGGCCGTTGCGGAAAGGACCTTGAACCAGGCCGGCAACACGTTCTCCCAGTCCACTCCGACTTCCCATGAGCCGCCTTCGTCAGCAAAGAACAGGATGTCATCGGTGCCTTCGTCGATCTTGCTCAACAGACTAAAGATAATCTCGAAGGCTTGGCATACCGTCGCCGGATCTTCCTTCTTCGAATGAGCCACGCATCGCTCAAGAAGGCGACAGCAATCGGCAATCCAAGCGAGCGTGCCGCTGGACTTTTCCGTGTAGTTCTTAGAATTGACGGAGAAAGGCTGGTAATACTTGCCAGTCAGGCTTGCCTTCTGGAACGCCTTGACATCGGCGAGAAGGTTTCCCTTTCTCTCTCCGTGCGGACGAAGTTCGGCCGGATTCAGGTACTGTGCAATGAGCTTGCGGAGCTTAGTTTGCGGCAGAAGGGTGATGGCATCGTCCAACATGTAGAAAACATACTCGCTGCCCATCCTGCGAATGGCAGCCCGGAGCTTATCTCGGTCGATACCTTGGCTGGCCATGGACCACCCTTCCCGCCTGTCTGGTGTTTCTTGGTTTATTATCTTATTCTCAGTTGCGGGAAGGAACCAGGATGGGGCATTACTGCAGGATTTGCGGGCGCGAACGTCCGAACGAGCAATTCTCCGGCAAAGGTCACAAAATCCATGTGTGCAAGCGTTGCAAGGCCAGGCCGAAGAGCGAGCGCCAGGCCATTGAGGACAAGGACGACATCTTCGCGTTCCTTGAGCAATCGCACATCTCCGAAAAGAACGTGGTGCACCTTGAACGGATGGCGAAGTCGGACAACCCGCAAGTTGCCAGCCTCGCCGCAATTGTTCTGGATGTCGCCCGCGTTAAGCCGTACAAAACTAGAAGACTAAAGTTCCTTGCCCAGAAACATCCGGAATTGCTGGGGAAGTTGCGGAACACGGGTTTGATTCTGGCCTAGCCAATGGAAAAAAGAAAAACCCGCAGACGGCGGTGTCGCACTCTTGCGCGCACGAATTGAGCGTCAGAAGCAGATTTGGATCGGGTGATTTGGAACTTCGTATTTTGGCCACCCACCAGTACGGAGTGGGTAGCAAGCCTTTCGTCGGGCCCGTCTCACCGTGGACGTGGGCGGTAGACCACACCAGCCAAGGTGTCATAGCCTAGACCGAGTCACGCGGCCTAAGAACTGATAACTCATGCGCCTCTATTCCGGCACCACAAAATCGCTTGAAGACTCAACTTACAACCGCATCGCCCGCGAAACTAAAAGATGCCTTCTTCCTTGAATTTCGGTACCAGCCAGCCGTCGCTGAGGTGAATTCCTGGAACAATTCTCTCCGCGCCGTCTCGCAGGTTTTTCAAACAGCAAGCTTGCTCGATCATGGCGTTTTGCTGGAACTTCAACTCCCACTCACCTCCAAGCGGCTTGACTGCTTTGTGACAGGGTATGACAGCAAAAAAGCGCCTAACGCAGTCATTATAGAGCTAAAGCAGTGGAGCGGCTGCAAAGGCGCATCTGGAAAGAACGAAGTTGCCGCTTTCGTCGGCGGCAATATCCGCGTCAGCAGAGGCTCGGCCACGCCGATGGGTCGCCCGTCACGGAGACGATCTACACGCACGTGATCAGCGAAGACGGAAAGCGAATTGCGGCGCAACTTGGCAACGCAGTTTGGGGAATTTTGGACGCTAGTTGGACGGAAATTACAACTAGATTGCAAACAAATTAATGGAAGTTCCCGGAAATTCTGGAACCGTCCGTACTCGTCGGCACGACCCCTTGCAGGTTGAGATCCTGTTCCCCCAGGGTCTGTGGGCCGTCCTCGTTTCTAGGACCCAGTTGAGGACAACGGTTCGGTTATTAGTCGCGTCTTTGTAGGAGTAACGCAGGTTTTTCTTTTGCAATAGCTAACAGTCGGAGTGCCGAGCTTTGTGGTTTGCGGGAGCCTTGTTCCCAACTTCGGAGAGTTCCGACGCGAGTACAAAGGAATTCCGCAAATTCCGGCTGGCTAAATCTCAGACGAGTTCTGATGCGGCGAATTTCAGCAGGTCTCATTGAGACGGGCTCAAAAGCCACACGTGATACGCGCATTTTCGTTTTTTTTCCTGCACGATACTTCTTAGCCTCAACAAACCCGGAGATCATCTTGTTGAATAGTCTGTTGTTCATTGCCCCTCCTCCCGCAGTTCACGAATGAGATTAGATAATGTCTTTTTCTGTTTTTGGGTCAGGTTGCCCTGCTCATTCTTGTTAAAAACCATCAACAGAAAAATCTGCCCATCTCGCTCGATGTAGTAGTACATATATCGAAACCCGCCGCTCTTTCCTTTGCCTCTAGTAGGGTCGGCGGCCCGAGACTTCCGAACACCTGAAGTCCCTTCTATCACGGAACCGCGCTTCGGGTTTTCAAGCAGGTCGTTCTGAATTTCCAGCAATACGTCATCAGCGCGGTGTTTCGCAAGAGCCTTTAGGCGCGTTGTAAAAGCCGGAAACTCTATGAACTCTAACACACTGTTATACTACAACAGAGTAGTACCATTGTCAAGGGGTTCGCTGTGCTATATCGTCAGTGACAGACGGACGCCGAATATACCCGCGACGGGGATTTTGCCAGCTATTACGAACGGCCGGACGAAGAAATGCTTGCCCTCTGGCGAACCGGTGTCGAGGAAACGCGAAACATTATCGCGAATGACTGGGCATCCATGTGACAGGAGGAACGTCAAATCGGCAAACGTCGTGGACACCTCTTCATCGGTGATGTTTGTCCTTCCAGTCATCGAGGCGATCAAGCGCTTCCATGTCGGAGATTTCACCGGTTTCGACGAGCACGTTCAGCGCTCCGGTGGCGGTCGATCGGCTGTCGGTCGTCTCCGAGTCCGGCAGAGTCACTTGTTTGTCCACCATTTCATTTACCTACACAACACAAGTCTCGCAGGCGACAGCGTCAGAATCACATTTTCTTCCAAGTGCCGCTCCCGTCAAAAATTGCACCGCGAGGGCCGCATCGAGCTGCCGCCGGTGCGGCGAAGGCCGCCGAATCCTCTGGTGGTGCGCAAAAAACCAGCTGCGGTAGAGGTGGACACACGGCCGCTACGCGATCGTCTGGCTGAAATCCGGCCGCTGGAGTTCCGCTCGGTGCGGCGCACGCCGGAAGAACCGCTGTTCAACAGTCTGCTCGAGCAATATCACTATCTCCGCTACAAACAGCCGGTCGGGGAACACCTGAAATTTCTGGTCTACGCCGGACAGCGGCCGGTGGCCTGTTTTGCGTGGTCCTCGTCGGCACATTACCTGGGCTGCCGGGACCGCTTTCTCGGCTGGTCGGACCCGGCGCGGCGTAAGAACCTCCACTTGCTGGCCTATAATCCGCGCTTTTTGATCCTGCCCTGGGTGGAGGTTCCGCACTTGGCCTCGCACCTTCTGGCGCGCATGACCCGCATGCTTTCCGGAGAGTGGGAGCGCACCTACGGTCATCCGATCTATTTTGTGGAAACCTTCATCGATTCGGAACGCTACCGCGGGACCTGCTATCGCGCCGCAAACTGGATGGTATTAGGTCGCACCACCGGCCGCGGCAAGAACGCCTGGAGCAAGCGGCCCAACCGCCCCATTAAGGAAGTGCTGGGCTATCCGCTGCGGCGAGACTTTCGGGAGCTTCTGAGTGTATAAGAGGAAGAAGAACGAGATTCCGAGGATCGACGTATCTATGGAAGAGCTGGAAAAAGTTCTGGAGCGTGCGCGTAAGGAACCGCTCGATGAAGAGGGATACGCGAAACTGAAAGCGTCTCTAGAAACGCTCGGCTATTTGGTCCAGTTGGTGGAGAACAAGGACACCACGATTCATCGACTGCGGCAGATCCTGTTCGGCTCGAGCACGGAGAAGACTAGCCAGGTGCTGCCGACCGAAGATGTCGCGAGGCAAGCCGGAAATCCAACCGTTAACCCGAAGGTGCCAAAGGAGAAAGCCAGCGGAGAGAAGAGCAAGGGGCACGGCCGAAACGGTGCCGAAGCTTATAGCGGAGCAGAAAAAGTTCAGGTTGCGCACGAATCGTTGAAACCGGGCGATCGCTGTCCGCACTGCCAGAAAGGCAAGGTCTACCACCAGGCGCAACCGGGTGTGCTGGTGCGGGTCGTGGGCCAGGCGGCACTGAAAGCCACGGTGTATGAGCTGGAGAAGTTGCGATGCAACCTCTGCACGGAGGTGTTCACGGCGGAGCCTCCCGAAGGAGTGGGAGCGGAGAAATACGATGAAACCAGCGCGAGCATGATCGCGCTGCTGAAGTATGGGAGCGGACTTCCCTTCCACCGCCTCGAACGACTCCAAGGGTGCCTGGGGATACCGCTACCGGCGGCGACGCAATGGGAGATCGTGAAGGAGATCACCGGGGTGCTGAAACCCGCCTATCAGGAACTGATTCGGCAGGCGGCGCAGGGGGAAGTCGTGCACAACGACGACACCACGATGAAGATCCTGGCGATGATGCCGGCACGATCGCCGACCGAGGAGTGCGCGGAGGAGAAGTCGGAACGCACCGGGGTATTCACTTCCGGGATCGTGTCGACGCGCGAAGGACGGAGGATCGCACTGTTTTTCACGGGCCGCAAGCATGCCGGGGAGAACTTGGCAGAGGTGCTGTCGAAGCGGGCCTCGGAGTTAGGTCCACCGATCCAGATGTGCGACGCCCTTTCGCGCAATCCGCCCAAGGAATTTCAGGTGATCCTGTCAAATTGTATCGCTCATGCAAGGCGCAAGTTTGTCGAGGTGGCCGAAAACTTTCCCGAGGAATGCCGTTATGTGCTGGAGCAGTTGGGCGAGGTCTACAAGAATGACGCGCTCGCACGGGAGCAAGGGATGTCACCGGAACAGCGCCTGCACTTTCATCAGGTCGAGAGCGGGCCACGGATGAGAGATCTGGAGACGTGGTTCAAGAAGCAGTTCGCGGAACGGAAAGTGGAGCCCAACTCAGGCCTTGGCAGCGCCATCCTTTATATGCAGAAATATTGGGACAAACTCACACAGTTCCTACGACAAGCTGGGGCACCGCTGGACAACAACATCGTCGAGCGAACGCTGAAGATGGCTATTCTTCATCGGAAGAACGCTATGTTCTATAAGACCCAGAACGGCGCCCGCGTGGGCGATCTGTTCATGAGTCTCATCTATACCTGCCAGTTCTGCGACGCCAACCCTTTCGACTACCTGACCGAGTTGCAGAGACACCGCCGAGAACTGTTCCGGAACCCTTCCGATTGGATGCCCTGGAACTATCGAAACACGCTCGTGCGCACTTCAGTACACGCCGCGGGCGCCAACTGACCGCCTACACAGACTCGCCGAAAGGACACTTTACTTCTCCGATTTCGCGACTACACAGGAATTACGTCAGAACTAGTAGTAGGATTGCCGTTACGAGAGATGGAGAGATGCTACGAATCGCGCTGATTCAGTCCTGGACCACCGGCTTGCGGGGTTTCTTTTCGCGGCTTGTGGCTCTCATGGCTCTAGGGACCTTGTTGTCGAGCAGTGGCTTCGCGTGCTCCTGCTTGCGGAGCGGGCCTTCCTGCGAAGCGGCCTGGCTTCAGGCAGACGCGGTTTTCGTCGGCCGAGTCTATTGGACTGACTGGCGACCGACCAAAGACCGCGGGATTTCAACCGTCCATCGCATTGTGACAGTGAAAACTTTAGAGCCGTTCGTCGGAAACGTTTCCGGCTGGGTGAGTGTTGAAACAGGCTCAGGCGGAGGCGATTGCGGATACGAATTTGGATTAGGTGGGAAATACCTCATCTACGCGCATCGGGAAAAAGATGGATCTCTGACAACATCTATTTGCACTCGAACTCAGAAGGTTTCGGATGCAGGGGCTGACCTGGCTTACCTTCGTACGATCAAGAACCTTCCTGAAACAGGCCGACTGTACGGCACGGTCAAGCAGTACACCTTCGACCCGAAGTTCAGGCCCGCTGAAGTTTCGATCATGTCGCCCTACGGAGGGCCAGAAGAAAAGCTTTTCTCGATGCGACCCCTCGTCGGCACTGCTGTGCGACTCAGAAGAGTCGAAGATGCTTCTGAGCAAATGACACAGGTAGAACACGATGGGAATTTTACATTTGAGAATCTTGCCTCTGGCAAGTACCAGCTATCTGTTGACCTGCCTCCATTAATGAAGCCCTGGGAATCGCGTGAACTAACCATTCCTGCCAAGGGATGCTCTGAAGTCCGCGTCAGGACCGCGTTCAACGGTAGGCTGACTGGAAAGGTGACAGATAAGACCGGCGCAGGTATTCCCTATATTGATGTTGAAGTGGTGAGGGCCTCTGAAGCGGAAAATGCTGAGCGCGCATTCCGTTGGATCAATGCGAATACGGACGGGACATTTGAGATAGGTCCCCTGCCTCCCGAAGAATACGTCATCGGCGTGAATATCGTTAAATACGGCGGTGCCCGCGAGAAGTCAAAGACCTTCTATCCCGGCGTGGCGGATGTTCGGGAGGCGAAGCGAATCCGGGTTCGGGAAGGCCAGCTCATAGAAGGACTGAACTTTCGGTTTGACCCAAAAATGCTTGTGCGCCCAGGTTCTTAGAGAGTTGAACGTGGCGGCTGCTCGACATTGTTCGCCGATAACAGTCCACTCAATTTGAAGTCCACTTGGACGATTAAGAGCGTCTCGTCAATGTGAATCAGGCGAAACGAGCCAGATGTCCGGATGCGGGAAGTGCTGTAACGTCGCTTTCAGGCGATTCCGGACGGATCACGGGTAACGTTTCCCATATGGATTGTGGGAGAGTTGCAGTTAAGCCGACGCGAACCCGTCGCGTTGCGAAGCTGTGTCTGAGACTCAACACCACCAATCAAGATTGAGAGGGCATGTGTGTTAAACAGAACGGGGCATCAGGGCAACGTGTACCAGGCTCATCAGCGGGGCAAGTGGAATCCACGATCGTCGGCGTACGGCCGCTTTTGGGTTGACGTCCCCAGTGGGGAGAGGAAGCGTAGAACGACACAATGGGTAGCGCGCCTGCGATTGCGTGAATACATCGAGCGAGCAGGTGTCTGTTCCAAGCGGAGGTTTCACCAAATCCCAGTTCCCGGTACTACATTTCGGCGGCAGGCCGAATGGTGGATGGAGTCTCTCTCTACGCGCAGACGGAGGCCGCTGAAACCCGCCACCGTCTGTGGATGGCAGCATTGCCTCGACCGATGGATTTTGCCGAACCTTGCCAACAAGCTGGTGTCGGAAGTGGGGAACGGTGCCCTGCGCCAATTCGTAGAGATCCTGTCGGCAGCAGGACTCGCGCCGAAAACGATCGTCAACGTAGTTACTGTAGTGAAGTTCGTTGTCGCTTCAGCGGTCGACGAGGAGGGCGATCAAATCCATCCCCGAGTTTGGAGCCACGAATTCATGCAACTGCCCTTGGTCGTCCCCACGATCACGGAAGCAGAAATATCCGCCATGCTAACCACCCTGAAGGGACGCGATGCCGTCTTGGTAGCGCTGGTGGCCCGCAAGGCGGGGGTGCCGGACGACCTCATCAAACTGTGGCTGGGCCATTCACAAAACCTGATCGACCTCTACGCGGCTCAACTGCGGTACGACGAGACTTATCGGAGGGAATGGTGCGAGAAAGCTGGGCTGGGATTTGAATTGGGCGAATTGGGCTATAAATCGGTAGCACCAATTCGCCCGTTACTGGTTGCGTAAAACGATCCTGAAACAGGCTTTAGAAATGGTTGCGGGGGTCAGATTTGAACTGACGAGCTTCGGGGTTATGCGCAGCTTTCGCTGAGAGTCGGACTGTACCTTCATCCCGGGGAACGGGATGCTCGCCAAGCTTTAGCCGGTGTTGATTTTTTCACAACATCCTGACCATTTAGAATGTAAGCCGCAAAGCCATGGTAATGGTTCGGTTGCCATTCTTCGAGGTGATCTGCCCGAAAGTCGAAGACGTAATGCTGGTGTCTGGCCCACCCATGTTCGGGTGGTTCAGGATGTTGTAGAACTCGGCGCGGAACTGCAGCCGCATGCGCTCACGGATGGACTGCCACCGGCTGATGGCGGATTCGAAACTGAACGATCCGGGGTTGCGCAGATCGGGTTCCGTGCGCGAGCCGGTACCGAACGTGTATGGTGCGGGATTGGCGTACGCGGTGGTGTCGAACCACTGGTTCATGCTCCGCTGTTCACGGGGCAGGTTGCCGTCTTTCAAGCGGTCTGCATAACAGCCATAGCCGTTCGCGCCTGCGAAATTGCAGGCTGCGCCGATCGAGATTGGCGTGCCGGTCTGCACCGCAACGATACCGCTGGTCTGCCAGTTGCCGAGGATCCAGCTCGCAATTCCGTGCGCCAGGAACCGCTTCCCATGCCCGAACGGCAACTCATAGACGTAGTCGGCGACCAAGCGCCGGGACACATCGGCAGCCGATATGGCCCTCGATCGTCTGAGGTTATAGGGGTTGATATAGTTGGCGCCACCCAGAAACCGCTCGTTCACATTGTCGATCAATTTGGCGGCCGTGAAAGACACTTGGAACACTACACCATCCGAAAACGCCCGCTCGGCTCTCGCTGTGAAACCGTGGTAAATCGAATCGCCCACCGCAGCGCGGATCTGGCTGACGCCACTGTACTGCGGATACGGTACCAGCAAAGATCCATATCGCACCTTTGCTGCACTCATCGCTCCGGTCTTGATCTTTCCGAAGAAAGGGTTGTCGACCAGGTCGTTGAGCTGTTTGCCGAGGGACAGATATTGCGGGAAGGTCGCGTTTCTGGTGAAGTTGTTCCAGATATGCTCCCCCCGGCTGCCGATGTAAGCGACTTCCACCAGGAGGTTTTTGGTGAGGTTGCGTTGTATATTCGCGTTCCACATATGGTTTAGTGGAGTTACCCAGGACGGAAAAATCGCGCCGATACCGTTGCCGACCAAAGAATTCGGATAGGGCAACAGACCAGTCACAAAAGGATTCGCTAGCGTCGCGCCGACGACTGGCGTATTAGGCGCAGCGGGGGGTTGCCCGAAGAAGACACCCGTAGCGACCGACGACCCACTACCCAAGTCGCCCGGGCTGGAGCCGATTCCACCGCTGCCGGGAGCGAAGAACTCGCCATATCCGGCCCGGAACACGGTATTCGGCAGGAAGGTCCACGCCAGGCCCACACGTGGCCCCCAATTCCTGTTGGGGTTGCTGGGGTACCGGTGCGAACTGGTGGTGGGGAGCAGAACGCCCTTCAGCCCGGTGACCGGCTCTGTGGCGCTGGGGTCGAAATAGGCGAGATGATTGTAGCGCTCTTTGAAAGGCGTCTGGTATTCGAAGCGAACACCCAGGCTCAGATTGAAAGTGCGGGTTATCTTCCAATCGTCGTTCAGATACCAGTTGTAGCTGGTCTGCAACAGCGCTAGCGATGGTCCGATCGTGAACTGGCCTCCGTCCGGCGAACCAAGCAGCGCGCTGGCTAAACCGTAGCCCGCGGTGGCGGACGCACTGGCGGGGTCGGGGCCTTGGGTGTAGGCCCGTCCGAAATTAAAAGTGCCGGACGGATAATCCGGTCGGAACGTGTTGAACTGACCGAACAACATGTCATAGCCGGTCTTGATGGCGTGGTTGCGTTTCAGCCACGTGAAATGCGCCTGTACTTCGGGAGTGCTCTCGGCGTCCACATCGTGGGAGGCACGGTCGGGACCTATGGCGGTAAAGTCGGCGATATTGATCCGAGGGAAGATCGCATCAGTGGACGCGGCTTTCAGATACGAAGGCAGCCCGAGGCTGGTGATGTCGAAGCCAACACTTAGCGGCGTCAATTTGAAGATTGAGCGCGTATAGCCGAGCCGGAACTCGCCCACCAAGTTCGACGTAAAGGCTTCCGTGTCGCTGAGCCCGTACGTATAGGAGATTGATTCCTGATTCCCACCGCCATTCGTTCCTTCTCCTGGGAACGCGATGTTGCTGTACGGGCTTTTCCGTGGCGAAGTCTGATAGCCAAACCGGAAAAAGAGCCGGTTCCTATCGCCGAAATTCTGATCTATTCGCGTGAACCACTTGTCCTGGTGGGTGATAATGCCGAAATTCTGCGACCAATTGGTCTCCAGCGTTGGAGAGATTGCGCGCGTGGGATCCGGGTAATACCCGAGGATCTTCCTCATCAGTGGATCAATGCGACTGGGCGGGATGACATTACCCGGGAATACGTCCCGGCGAAAGCCGCTCTTCTGGGTCGGGTCTGCCACGGTGGTGAGTGGATCGTAGATCTTGATCAGAGCACCCGTGTTGGTAAACGTCTGCGAGAAATCGCCGGTTTTTTGGAGAGCGGTCGGCACGTTCGCTGAGGGAGTGCTGACGCCGTGATCGTTAATCTGTTCCCAGTTGAAGAAGAAAAAGGTCTTGTTTCGGCCCCTGTAAACGTGGGGGATGTACACCGGGCCCGACAGCGTAAACCCGTATTCGTTGTGCCTCTGCCGGCCGCGTGGCACGTTGTTCCGGTTATTGGTCCAACTATTGGCATTCAGCTTGTCGTTTCTGAGGTAGTCGTAGGCGCTGCCGTGCAATTGGTTGCTGCCGGATTTTCCCGCGGCAACCAGAACGCCGCCGGCCGAACGGCCGTATTCGGCCGAGAAGTTGTTCGTAATGAACCGGACTTCTTGAACGGTCTCCTGCGGAGGAGTGTAGGCGTTGTCAAGAGTCGAGTTGTTTCGGGTGTCCTGCCCATCCAGCAAGATGGCGCTGGTATTGGACCGTCCTCCGCTCACGATCGGACCTGTTCCAGGATTGCCGGTGGCGATCACTCCTGGTGAGAGGGTCAGCAGAGAGTACGGGCTGCGGCCCGTGGGAAGCTCGAGGATCTGCGTAGTACCCGTAACATAGCCCAACGACGCGCCCACCTGTTCGATCAGCACTGCATTGCCCCTGATGGTGACCTCGTCGTGCACGCTGCCTGGCTTCAGGGTTACGTCGATGGTTGCGATCTGTCCGACCAGCACCGGCACGTCAGTTACGCGGTCAACCGCAAACCCTTCCTTTTCCACAACAACGTTGTATTTTCCTGCCGCAAGGTAAGGAATCTTGTAATATCCGTCGGCAGTGGTTTCCGTTTTGGCGACGGTCCCTGTGGCTTGGTTCGTGGCGGTAACCTTCGCGTTCGCGATCGAGGCCCCGGTTGAATCCACAACAGCTCCAGTAATTGCGCCTTGCTCGACTTGGGCAAAGCCAGGGTGCAGGCAAACTGCACTTAAAGTGATAAGTGCAGCACAACGGAAGAGCGAGCGAAACATAGTCTTCCTCCCTCTGCGTGCGATGTCATTTTGAGGGTAATAGAGAAGCAGAGCTTCGAACTCCGCATACTTATCCCCGCCCCATGCGTGATAGTGCGCCCGCCCCCATTAGGAATGCAACGTTAGAGGATTCCTAACGTCCGGTGGATCCAACTGATTTTATTGTCATTAGCTCGTCGGTAAGGCCTTAACGGTAGGTACTTTGGCCGGTCGGCTTTCTTACAGAGCGCGATCTACCCGATCTGGGTTAGGGCAATGCGGCATTCAACCCAATCTGCACATCATTCTTGGAGGCGTTGGCAATCTGCGCCGGACCCCGGAAAATA
Organism: Acidobacteriota bacterium; assembly: GCA_003224085.1. Taxonomy (GTDB): domain Bacteria; phylum Acidobacteriota; class Terriglobia; order Acidiferrales; family UBA7541; genus Acidiferrum. The sequence continues at coordinate 12,375 of QHYK01000125.1, forward strand.
TTTCCCGTAATGATTGCGCAGGTGACGGCTTCTCCCACCAAGATGTGCCGCAATTTTTGACGGAATTCACAGCCTCGGACAAAGAGACTCCCTGAGTTTGCTTGGATTGCGGCGCGGTCACCTTCTTTTCCCCACTGCACGAAGGTGCAATCGCTGAAACCCACGGTCCCTTGCCCATCGATCTTAGCGATTTGATTGCACGGTCCCCAGAACGCGCTGTTGCTTATGCGCACTACGCCCTTATTGCTGGCGAGCACCTCGACCATGGTCGGATCACTGCCGTGAAACGAGGTGAACTCTCCGTTCGCAATGAGAAGCCCGTAAGGCGCGCTTTGCTCTACCAGAACAGCGCGATTGCAATCGTCGGCTCCGATACCGAGGAAGTTGCCGTTACATCTCCCCGTGCTTGTTTCTACGAACTTGTATCCGACACAGTAGCCAAAACAGAAGGTGTTGAGCACATATTCCCAATCGGAACGACCGAAGATAAAGGCTTCGCCGTTGGCCGTCTGCCACTGGTAAACCGCGCCGCGTGAATTCCACCAAGGATTGAAGTGCACATTTTCGATGCGGCCGATGTCGTATATGGCGTCGACCCAAATGCCCCGACGCAAGGGTTGGCCGGTGATGTTCCGAATGTTGTGGCGCTCATTGTGACTGGCGTCGATACCCTGGTAGGGATTGAGTAACTCCAAGTCAAACGCTGCTGGATTCTTGCCTCGCATGGCAATGGCCCAGGGATACGGGATGGGATCTCCGTCGAGTACCTGATTCGGGTAATAAATCGTTAGGCCGCCGACCGAACTGTTTGTATTTAGAGTGAGAAGCGGCTGTCCGTCCTCATGCCCCTGACCAGCCATCACGAATAGAGCAGTTCCGTCATCTCCTGGCTTCGGCTGTCCACGATCCCTGATGCCGTTATGCGACGGTACGCAGCTGAAAGAGCCACGAAGGGAAACTCCATTGGGGATGGTGAGGGACGCCTTTAAGAGATAGCGTCCGGGAGGCGTATAGACGGTGCCGCCCCCTGATTTGTAAACAGCATCAAGGGCATGCTGAAACGCGGAAGTGTCGTCTTTTTGTGCGTCTCCCACGGCGCCGAAGCTTTTGACGTTCTCCATGAGTAGAGCAGGTGTTTCGTCGTTCTTCGATCCTTGTGCAATCCTGCGTGAATCCAACAACGTCGTCATCCCTGCGGCGGTTCCGAGGGATAGGAGTTCGCGGCGCGATGTGGGTTTCATATTTTGTTAGTCCTCCGCGGGTTCGTTTCAGCTCACCGAAATTTGCACTCTTTGCCGAAGTTCGTACGGGAGCCTCATTCCGTCGGATCTCATCCGCGCGCTTGCTCCGCGGCGACTGTCCACTTACAGAGGATTTAGTCGTTATGGAGGACGCGTCCATCCGCAGGTGTATAGCGTCTAAAGATCAGGGTAATCGACAGTCAGAGCGACTGACAACGTTAGTGCGGCTTCTAAGACGATGACACTCTGCTGCAAGCAAAAGAGTTATCGGACAGCTCTGCAGCTAACGGTAGATACGCCCCCGTGAGCTTTGCCTAGCAGCCTAGCGACCGTCGTTCCTTATGCACCGTTTCGCTCCCGATTGGGTTCGTTTGTCAGCCAGACGGACTTCCAGGATGAGGTCTGGAGTTGGTGCCATGCCCTGATGCGGCTTTGTCGGGAAGCTGTTGGGACGAAGGCCGTTCGTGCTGTTCAAGCGGCACAATTCCCTGATAAGGTCGCCCTCCAGATATCGCGGCCGACTAACGGACGAGAATCATCGATTGGACAAATACAAAATTCTGTTGACACCCTCGTGGGCCATCGATAAAGTCTGACCCACGTAGCGTTTAGGCCAGAGCCCTGCCATGCAACTTGCAACGCCCACCGACACACGGAAAGCAGAAATCGCGAGAATTGTACAGACCGAGCATGACATCGCATTACTGCAGCTGCATCTGCAGGAATTGATCGACGGGGCTGCATTTAAGGGCAGCCATCGCAGCGGCCAGTTTCTGAGATATGTCGTAGAACAGGCAATCGCCGGTCATTTCGATTCATTGAAGGAGCGCCTAATTGGCGTCGAACTGTTTGGACGCTCTCCTTCTTACGACACGGGCGATGACGCGATTGTTCGGGTCACGGCGAGCGACGTTCGACGGCGCCTGTTGCAACACTATGGCAAATATGGGGCGACCTCCGAGTTCCGCATCATCCTCACTTTGGGGTCTTACATTCCGGAGATCATTCGTAGCCCTCTCACTAAGCTGGACCTGCACGAGCCAGACGCCGGGCAACATCACGAGTCCAAGGCGGCGCGGCAGGGACCACCTACAGTACACCCAGCGCCCCAGAACTTGATTTCTTCTTTCGATCCGACTCAGGAATCTCCAACTTCAAGGAGTCGCAGCGGGATTCCCTGGCTGCGCCTCGGCTTTGTTCTCACTGCCCTTAATCTCATTGTGGGCGTTGCCATGTTCTGGACCGCTCATGCATCTAAATCGGAAACCGTCCCGGCCGCCGCCCTTCCATGGTCGGCATTTTTCAGTTCTCCAAATGCCACGCACTTAATCACCAGCGATCCCAACATTGCGGAGATTCAGGGATTCACGGGTGACCAAATCTCAGTATCCGATTATGCGAATCACAACTATATCCCCGAACCGAATACGCTGACACCCGAAATCAATCGGTTCTGCCGCGTCATTCTGCGAGGGGATAAGGCTGCCGCCGTGGACACGGTGATCGCTGTAAATATCGGGCAGATAGCTCAGGCCAGCTCGAGGAAGATTAAGGTGCACGCTGCCCGAGACATTCAGCTCTCGGACCTGAAAACTGATGATAACTTTATTTTTCTGGGGAGCCCGCGTTCAGACCCGTGGTCTGCTCTTTTCAGCGATGAGCTGGACTTCAGGTTTGTCTTTGATAAGGATTCGCGGCAGGAAATCATTCGCAACGTTCATCCGCGCCAGCATGAGTTGACGTCGTACATCCCGACGGCTCCGGGTTGGGCTACGGGCCAATCGTTCGCCCTCATTGCGTTTGTTAAAAATCCCGATCAAAACGGCCACGTCCTCCTCTTGGCCGGGGAGAATCGTGAAGGCACCGAAGCGGCTGGAAGACTCGTCACCGACTTGGCTCGTCTTTCGGACGTGTTGCAGAAATGTGGCGTCCCTCCTTCTGGTCCACTCCGACAATTCGAGCTGCTGTTGCACTTAAACATGATGGCGGGTTCCCCAAACAACGTCGATGTCGTGGCCTGTCATATTCTGTCAGGAACTTCTGCCCATTGATGATGCTGACTTCCCAGGTGTCTACCGTTAGACCGTGTGTTTTCAAAAACACCCGCCGACGTTAGCCTAAGGATTCTAACGTTGCACATCCTTACCAGCGCTGTATAGCATTTTGCCGGGCCTGTGATACCGATCGAGATCAAGTCATGGAAAATGAAACCTGGTAGAGCGGTCTACATGCCGCGGTGAGGAGCGCAGCACATTCATTGTCGGACAATCCAGCACACCTCGCTTCGTCATAGGGATCAGGCCTTGAAGCGAGCGCGAGCAGCGGAATTCGCATAGATAAGTACGAGGAAGGCTTCGAGAGCGGAAGGACTCATGCAAAGACCTCGTGGCCAGCAGCGCGACGAGCTCTGCCGCGAGCGAGAGATTGACGGGCCCTGGTGTCCCGGCATGAACCACGGACCGTCACTCCCGAACTCCATTTCCTCGGCTCAACCTCATACAAATCTACCCTGAATCCAGGATGCACCGAATTGTAATACAGAAAAATATGTGTTATCGTTCTGGCATTATGGGAAGCAATGAGAGAACCATCAGTTTCCGTGCGGTCAGTGAAAAGATCGACGCTCTTGATTCGCTGGCCGCCGCGCAGGACCGTTCGCGCAGCTATCTCATTAACGAGGCGATCACCAACTACATCGAACTGCACGCCTATCAGGACGCATTGGTTCGCAAGGGGCTGGAAGAGAAGCGAAAAGGCCGCGTCCTAAGCCATGAGGAGGTCGTAAAGGGGCTCAAGAGGACGGGACGCGCGCGTCAATGATTGAATGGACCGAGCAGGCGACTCGGCAACTGGATCAGGCTCACGATTACATCACCCTATCCAACTGTGAGGAGGTTGCCGCCCGGATCACCCTGCAGATAATCACCAGCGTTCAACAACTTGCCGTCTACCCTATGTCGGGAAGAGCAGGCCGGGTTCCGGGGACGCGTGAGTTGGTCATTTCGAATACGCCGTTCATCGTTGCGTATGCCATCGAGAAGACCGATATGGTGGTCCTCGCGGTCTACCACGGCGCCCAGCATTGGCCGGAGGGCTTTTAAGCTTGAACGGAGCCTTGTTGTGTGAGGGGAGGGACCGTCGAAAGTCGCTTGCGCTCTCATCTCCTCGAAGGCAGTTTCTGGCCCGTGACGGTCACTTTTCCGTGTACCCACTTACCGGGACTTAAGGGAATGCCAGGCAGACTGTCTGTTCTGGGCAACGAGGCGGTTTCGCTAGAAGCTCGTGCTCGAGAGCATTGTCAAATGCTGATTGGAACTATTGCTGGAGCAGGATGGCGACCGAGCCAGTGCTGGTTATTGCGCCGAGTACTACGGCGAGATCGAGTTTGCCATCGCCGTTGAAATCGGCGGCGACGACTTGGAAGGGGTTGGGGCCGACGGTGTAGGGCGAACCGGAGGCTTGTGTGAAGGTGCCGTCTCCGTTCCCCAGGAGGAGGGTGACGGTGCCATCGCCTTGGTTGGCGACGGCCAGGTCGAGTTTGCCGTCGTTGTTGAAATCTCCGATGACGATAGAGTAGGGCTGGTTTCCGACCGTGATGGTGTTGGGCAGGCCGAAGGTGCCGTTGCCATTGCCGAGCAGAATTGTCACGGTGTTGCTGCCGTGATCCGTCACGGCGAGGTCCAGCTTGCCGTCGCCGTTAAAATCGGCGGTGGCGATAGCGTAAAGATCTTTGCCGAGGGGGATGGGCGAACCATTCGCGACCGTGAATGTACCATCGCCGTTGCCGAGCGATACGTTCAGTCCGGAACCGGGATAAGCGTTGGATCCGCCGCTGGCGACGACGGCATCCAGCCGGCCGTCCGCATTGAAATCCCCGACCGCCAGGCCATTCGGGAAAATCCCGCCGTTGAGATCTCCCGCTGTGTTGAATGCCCCGACGCCGTATCCCAATGCGACGGGTGACTGCCCCGAGATTTCATTGGCAAAGGCTAGATCAAGGTTCCCGTCGCCATTGAAATCCGCCGGTTGAAGCGCGGAGACTGGCATGCCAAGCGCGTTGGCGAACGCGGCCGAGGAAGTCACGAAAGTGCCGTTGCCGTTCCCCAGGAGGATAACCGCGGCTTCATTGTTACCCTCGCCGACAGCCAATCCCAGGTGGCCACTGTGGTTGAAATCGGCGACAGCGAGAGGGCCGGTATAGGGCGAGGCCGCATCGTCGTATGGTGGGCTGGGCACGGCCACCGGAGAGGTTGGCGTGACCGCGAAAGTGCCGTCGCCGTTCCCGAGAAAGAAATACAGCCGGATATTCGCGGCGATGGTTAGGTCCGGTTTGCCATCCTCATTGAAATCGGCAACGGCGATGGCGCCCGGCTCGGGAATCTGTAAGGGCGAATTCGTCGCATTGGCGAAAGTGACCGTTGTTTCGGGTGCGCCGACCTGGAAATAGACCACATTGGACGAGCCACCACCAGCCGCGGGGTTGACCACTGTGACGGCGATGGTACCGGCATTGGCGACGTTCGCGGCGGGAACCGCTGCGGTGAGATGTTCGTTGTCGACAAACGTTGTGGTCAGCGGCGCGCGATTAAAATTAATTGTTGCACCTGGTACGAATCCTGTCCCGCTCACGCTAAGGGTGAAGCCCGGACTTCCGGGAGAAACGGCGGTGGGCACAAGCGGCTGGTTCAAGAAGGGAACGGGATTGCCCTTCGGGGCGGCGGGTTCAATCTCTATGCTCAAAAAGCCGTTGACCACCGATGTGCCCACAGCGTCGGTCACAGTACCTTCGAAATACCACGTTCCCGCCCCAGTCGGCGTCCCGGTGATCTCCCCGGTATTGGAGTCAAGCTTCAGCCCGTCGGGTATCGCTCCACCCACTTTCCATCCAGTGATAATGGGACCGTTGTAAATGCTCCATTGAAACGGGGAGGTGCCGCCGGTGAGCGCGATCGTTTGGTTGTACGGCGTGCCTACTGTTCCGCTGGGAAGTGTCTGGAATGGAATTTGCGGGTACGGGTTCACGGTAATTTGAACGGAGGCGGCTTTGGTCGGATCCTTCACCGAAGTGGCAGTGATCGTCGCCGTTTGGTTGCTGGTCACGCTGGCGGGTGCAGCATATCCCACGGAAAAAGGGGAGCCTGCGGTCAGCGAACCTGGTCCGGCGAGAGTCCAGTGCACACCGCTGTTTGAGTGATCATTCGTGACCGTTGCCGTAACGGTGGCACTCATGCCTTGATCGGTCTGGGCCACGGAAGAGGTGACCGCGACCATAACAGGTACCGAGGAGCCGCAGCCCACCAGAAATGTCGTGGCACACAACGCGGAGCACGCGAAGAATAACGAGAGAGAATTCCTCATGCTGCCTCCAGCCCTACTTTTGAAGAGCGCAAAAGGTGTGGCTTGTAATTCGTAAATTAGGACGAGTTACGGATGGTTCCGGTTGCATCTTTTTCAATCATTGTCCCAGCAGACAGCCTCGGCGAACATCGCAAGCTCCTGATTAACAGCGTTCGCGGAGATGTGAACTCACCCGCGAAGCTGTCAGGTCATATGGACGAGAACCCCACTAGCAAGGCATGTGAAATTAGACTAGCGTCACCTCTTGCTTGAACCCGGCACTGCCTTCTACGTAAGATGAACAGCTGCAGTCCCGGAAGGCGCCTTACCGGGACCTACGCAAAGAAGCTCGGCGTCACGCCTTTAATTTGTGCCCCGGAAATCGCAAGCGCCCACAGCAAATACGCGGGTTTGTGCGTGGGATTGACCTCTTGTCACTTCCCGTATACGGTAATGAAAGTCCCCCACGAGGTGGCGAGGGTGATCCCCCTTTTTCCCAGGGTATTGCTGCCCCTTTTTGCTTCTCTTTTCCTTATCTCCGCCGAGGTCCGTGGACAGGATAATTAGACGCTCTCACGGATCACCGACCCGGTGGAAGAGACTCAGTTGACAGTCATCAAGGGCAACGTGCACAACATGGCCCGGCCGATGTTCGACCGTGGTCCCGCTCCGCCTAGTCTGCCGGATGCCGCGGATGTTGCTCGTCTTGCAGCCTCTACGCGGCTCAACTGCGGTACGACGAGACTTATCGGAGGGAATGGTGCGAGAAAGCTGGGCTGGGATTTGAATTGGGCGAATTGGGCTATAAATCGGAAGCACCAATTCGCCCGGCACTTGTTGCGTAAAACGATCCTGAAACAGGACTTAGAAATGGTTGCGGGGGTCAGATTTGAACTGACGACCTTCGGGTTATGAGCGGAGTTAGTCAGCTAGGTTCGCTGATTCTGCGCGATTTAGCCCCTAGACCCGGAGCAAGACTTTTGTCCCAAATCTGTCCCACGCAACTCCCGGGGAAAATTCGGCGAGGACTCCCCTCACTTATTAGGGAACATCGAGAAGGGGAAAAGGGAGAAAAAATCTTCAGTACCAGTATGTTTTTCTCCGGTCGGCAGGAGGACAAGGCCACGCCAGTCATGGCTTTCGTGCGTTAACATCCGTACGGATCACCTCTATCAAGCGGCGAGCGGATTCAAGGGCATGTTCAGCGTCGTGACGAGAAACAAATCCAGTGTCGTCATAGAGCGCCATATTTCGTTTCCGGCGAAGCCGGTCGAACATGGTCAGGAGGCCAAAATGCTTTTTGTCGATCCGTGCCCGGACGAATTCGATAATCGCGATGTGATGCCCTGGCTGACTCCTGGCGCGGAAACCGTGGCTGAACATGAACCCCAAGGAAGCCTTCAGCATTGCTTCGTAGGCTTGTTGGAGGCAGGCCTCTTCGTCGAAAGCGAGAATCTTCTGTGCGGACGCTAGTTTCTTTTCGGCGCTTTGCAAGAAGCGCTCAATCTGCGCCCAGTCTACCTTTTGCGGCTTAAGCTTCTTCACGCGGCACTCAGGAGCGAAACCCGCTTATTGCGCCAGACGTTTTCGAGGAAGGCATCTTTCCGATTTCGGCGTGACTCGAATTCTTTCCTGCTCAAGACTGTGTAATTGATCTCTCGACCGAGCTGTCGCTCAAGTTTTTGCATCACTTCCGCGAGATCCTCACCCCTGGGGCTGCCGATCACTAGGACATCAATGTCGCTGGAAGCGTCCTGCTGGTTTCGCGCGAACGAACCGTAGACGTACGCCTCGTCTATTGCTTCAACTTTTTTGAGAGATTGTGCAATCAGAGGTATCGCCCCTATGGTCTTAGCAACAATGCTCCGCACCTCTTCAAACAGGGGATAGTTGCGGTTGAATTGAAAGTACTTCTGGCGACCACTCACTTCGGAGCGAAAGAGTCCTTCGCGTTCCAGGCGCCCAAGCTCTTTCGAGAGGTTAGATGGATCAATACTCAGCCGCTCGGCCAGGTCGCGCAGGTGATGGCGGGCCGTGGGGTTCGTGAAGTAATACGCCAGGAGCCTCTGGCGCGCTTTAGAACGCAGGTCAAGCATACGGGTACTAATCTACCACAAGTGTGGTAGCATAGCACAACACAGGATTTGGCTCGTGAAGCCTCGACCGCGTGACCGCGGAATCTAGCGCTCGGCGTTTGGCCACACATAACCAGCCCTGTCTACTGGCTATACCCTCGACCTAGATATGTACGCTGGGGACTGTGGCTTCGTGGGCAAGACGCTAGCACAGAATTTCGCGCAACACCGACAAAGCATTGGGCCAAGAATCGAGGGTGAACGCGATGGGCAGGAAAGTTGGGTGAATTGTTTGGGACTAACTGGCCTGAAATCGCAGAGGAAAAATTGATTTCTGTCCCAATTTGTCCCAAGAGCAAGAAGGGCTTCCCGACGTGGCTCAGGAAAGCCCTTGTGAGTCAATAAGATTCGCTGCGAGGGTCCGTTGACGACCTTCGGGTTGTGAACCGAATGCTCGGAGCGATGAGAAATCTCTTCTGGTTGAGAACATTGGCGTTTCGCGACACTGGATGGCCCATGAGAACGACAACATGAGCTCTCGCTACGGAAGCTCTTCTCGAAGACGTCCAATACCGTGAGGAATGCGGCGAGAAAGTAGGCCGAAAACGAATTTGCTCAACGGAGGCGATCTGGTGTCCCGTGCTGGATTCGCCCATCTTGCGAAAGAAGCCGCGCATCTGGGCCCTCCCTTTGATCAGCGTTCCGTCAACGCCAACGTAATCGGCATTCTCATCCCAAAAGTCGTCCAAAGCGCTGACATCCCCTCTATTAAGGCGAGCCACTGTCTGATCCATCATGCCTCGGATGGTCCGTTCGTCTTCCTCGTTTGTTGAAGCCGCCTAGACGGCGCCTACGCAGACCAAGAGTGCGGCCGGCACAATGTAACCCCAAGACAACATGTTTATGCTCCCTTCGTGCTACCAGCAGAACCGCTCCTTTTGCACAGTAGCCCACTACCCGGCGGTGTATAAATGACATCGAGACAGGGAGGCGTGCTGCCGTTAAGTGAACCGCAGACGATTTCGCGTCACATTGGTGGAGAACTATGCGGCTGCCCGTGATGAATTGTTTGGCGCGGACTGGCCGGAAAGCGTAGAGAAAAAATTGAATTCTGTCCCAAATTTGTCCCAAGAGCAGGAAGGGCTTCCCGACGTGATGCAGGAAGCCTTTGTCAGTCAATAAGATGGACGGCGAGGGTCCGTTGACGACCTTCGGGTTGTGAAACAGCCCAAATTCTCCCGAAAAAGGGGTTGCTCCTCGTGGGGCAACCCCTTCTGTTTGGTGTTTCTTAGAATGGTTGCGGGGGTCAGATTTGAACTGACGACCTTCGGGTTATGAGCCCGACGAGCTACCAGGCTGCTCCACCCCGCGGGAGCATCATAACACACAACTTAGATTTTTCTGCAAATGCCCGTTTGCAGGTTTGCAGGGCTGTCGTTATAGTTGCCCGACGAGCTACTAAAACTGCTCCACACCGAGCGTTGAAATTGCGCGACTTGGCGCTCTTCTGCGCTTTCCAAGTGCCCGTTAAGTGCTCAAAATTTTGGCGCGCTGGACGCTCGAATTCTCTAGGAGACCGTTGTATCTACCTCGCCTGATTGACGTTAGAACGCTAAGGGATTTTCCGTGGGCCTTGCAGCCGTGGATATGGCTCTTAGTTAATAGTTAGGGGTGTTTTCACGCCCGTACTCGCCAAGCACACGAAGCACCCGAGCGTCGTGGACATCCTTTCGGTCGGCGTGGATCGCATGCAGCGGAACTTCGACCCGGTGAGGCCGGTGAGGAAGCAAGTCGAGGAGTGGAAAGGGACTCACCTCCAGGACGAGGCTGCGAAGCTGATCATCTAACGGGCCTTTGTGGAAGGCGAATTGGATGTTCCCAAGCATCTCGCCCGCCGCGTCCACGATCTATATTTCAATCCGCACGCCGGAGAGTTCGCTCTCAGGACGACGTGGAGCCACTCCAATGCGTTCACGAGCGCGTTTAGGGAACTCGATCCGATCCCGCAGTTTCAAGGCAACTGCAAAGCTGGGATCCTTCATCGAGCTGGCAGCTGCAGTGTGGCGAACTAATTGCGAGCCCGCGGTGGATAGGGCCGTTCCAAGGCCGTGGACGTCGGTGCCCGTCAGTTCGCGGAAGTGACCGCTGGGCTGAATCAAATCATGGGGTTGAGCGAAACCACCACGGCCGCCGAGAGAGAGACCGAAATTGAGTACAAAAAGTACAAAACAGCAGGCGACGGCGGTGGGGCAGGTAAACGCGGCTGTCTCCAATGTTGCCAATCATACGGACATGTCACCTGCTAACGACACTCGACACACTCGACAAAATATGCTTGACAACATCGTACTTGCTGCATACGCTACGGCCTCTACGCTGTTACGCTGTGCGAGGGAGAGTTAGTGTTCTTCCTGATCACCGTAATTTCTTCGCAAGCGCAAACATCAGTTTACACAGCCGCGTGTTTGGAGTGTGTCTGGTTGTGGTAAGCGTCCCAGTCGAGGGGACGGTGCGCGAATGAATCTGCTTGTCGGGGTTGGAGGAAATCGCGTATGAAAAACAACAGGGATATCGTTTTCTTTCCTTTGCTGATTGTTCTTTTCACTGCCTGCCTAGCTTCATTTAGCCCGCCGGTCATCGCCCAATCCACTTATGGTTCGATTGCCGGGGCGGTCACGGACCCCTCGGGAGCAGCAATTGCCGATGCGCAGGTAACCTTAACTAACCTGGGTACTTCCGAAAAGCGGACGCAGCCTACTGGGAGTGACGGACTGTACTCCTTTGTGAACCTGTTCCCAGGCCGCTACAAGATCGAGGTAGAGAAAACTGGCTTCAAGCACTTCACACGGCCAGAGGTGGTGGTGGAGGTCAACCAGAGTGCACGCATCGACGTAACGTTGCAGGTGGGCGACGTCACACAATCTGTCGAGGTGACCGGCGAAACTCCTCTGCTTCAGGCGGAAACCTCCTCGCTAGGTCAGGTTGTGGAAGAACGCAAAGTAAACGAGTTGCCCCTGAATGGTCGCAACATTTTCAATCTCACCGACGTGGCTCCCTCCGTAGTTCCGCAAGGAAACTCCTACGGCACGCCCGTCGGCAAGAACCCATTCGACTTCGCTAATTTTCAAGTGGGCGGTTCCTTTGCAAACCAAAGCGCGGAGTATTTGGACGGCCAGCCACTCAACATCGGCTATATTAATTTGCCGCTCATTCTTCCGACGCAGGATTCGATATCGGAATTCAAGGTGCAATACAATAATCTCGGGCCAGACTGGGGCAAGTTCTCCGGCGGAGTCATCAACCTGAGCACTAAATCGGGCAGCAATGAATGGCACGGTTCTGCGTATGAATTTCTGCGCAACAAAGTTTTGAACGCCAACGAATTTTTTGCCAATAAGGCGGGGATTAAGCGTCCGCCGTTCACACAGAATCAGTATGGAGCAAGCTTGGGCGGCGCTCCGCTTAAAGACAAGCTTTTCGCCTTTTTCAGTTGGGAAAAGTTCAGCTTGCGCCAGGGGACCGTGTTCACGACCACAGTTCCGACGCTTTCGGAACGCGGGGCGGGTGCATCGGGAAACTTTGATTTTTCGGATCTCTGCGTCTCGGGCTTTACAAGTGGCGTTTGCAACGATAGAAGGATCGCTTCTAGCGCCCCAGTCGGTACTACGTGCCCTCCGGGCGTAGCACTAAGCGCTAATTGCCTCCAGGCACACCAGATCTACGATCCGCTTACAGTGAATACCAGCACAGGTGCTCGCCAGCCGTTTGCCGGCAATGTTATCCCTGCAAATCGTATCAACCTGACTTCCAAGTTTTTGCTGGGTTTGATTCCGAATCCAACCAACAGCGCGACCGTAAACAATTTCGTAAAGGCAACCGGTCTGGGCGGGGATAGCGACGAATACGTTCCCCGTGTGGATTACAATATCAACGATAAAAGCCGTATCTTTGGCCGCTACAGTTATTGGAAGTTGGCGGACCTGCCGCGCGATCCCTTCGGCACGGGCCTCTGCCAGGATCGCTGTACCGAGACGTATCACACCCATGCCTTGGCAATCGGTTACAACTACACCTTAACTCCCACGACTACGGTGGACGTCAATGTGAGCGCCAGCCGTTTCCGCTACCTCCGTGTACCCGTGAATGCCGACTTCGACGTCACGAAGGAAGGTTTTCCGGCGGCATACAATGGCGCTGTCCCCAACATAGAGCGAACGCCCCTGACGCCCTGTTTCGGCATTTCCGACCCCCTTATTACTTGTAGCCAGGGACAGAGCGCGATTTCAGACAACGACACACAGTTTAACTTCTCCCCGCGAGTCACGATGATCCGTGGGAAGCACACCCTCGTCGCCGGTGTGCAGTTTGAATTGTCTTATGACAACTATTTGCAGACCAACACGGGGGGAGGTCTTATCTCCTTCAATGGGTTCTGGACGCAAGATAAGGCAGCGGGCGCTGGTTCGCCTGGCACGGGGGTCGATTTCGCCGACTTCATTTTGGGCTTTGGCCTGGGGATTGGCTCCCCCTTGGGCAACCAGACATCCGGCGCCGTAAATATCTCTGGTCCGGTTGCCGGCAAGGAATTCTATCGAGCTGTCTATTTCGGCGACACATGGAAGCTAACCCGCAAATTGACCGTAAACCTAGGGCTTCGATACGACTTCCAGGGCCCCTGGTCGGAGCGCCACGATCGATTGACCTACTTCAATCCGAGCGTTACGAATCTAACGGTTACCGGATGCGGCGGAACTGCAGGAAGTCCCTGTCCCGGTGACCTGTTCCTGGTCAGGACTGGCGTGAACGGTGGAAGGAACAATCTGCCGCTTGACAAGAAAAATATCATGCCGCGTCTGGGCGCAGCCTACAGTCTTAATCCGAAGACTGTGGTCCGTGCGGGCTACGGAATTTTCTTCATTCCCAACTTTGTATCCTTCGGTGTTAACCCTTACATTGACCCGGTCAGCAGCTCTACCAATCCCTTTTTCGCGAGTAACGACGGCGGCTTAACTCCTGCCAGCACGCTGCACGACAGCAACTGTACGTTATCTGCATCTGGTGGCGTGCTTACGTGCGCGACTCCGGGCCCGTTCGGTTCGACGCTCACTATCCCGCCGGGCCGAAATCCGAAACCTTCGCCGTCAGGATACGCTCTCAATTTGCAGAGTTTTTCGGCAACAGGATATACCATCCAGAAGAATGGATCTGTGCAGCAATGGAATTTGGATTTTCAGCGTGAGTTGCCGGCGGGTTTCTTCGCCGACGTTGCCTACGCTGGAGCGCATGGCGTGCACCTG
>QHYK01000038.1 GCA_003224085.1 Acidobacteriota bacterium
GGTCCACGTCATTCACGGGGTACAAGGCATTCTCTGGCCGGGCGACAAAGGCGCCATGGTCAGCGGGATGTTCCCGTACGGCGCGTTCGAGACGCTTAGCGAGGAGAATCCCGTCTTTTCCACACTCTTCGGATACTTCAACGGACTAACCCATAACCTGGCCGTCCGCGGGCAGGTTACGAGCGCCAGCGCGGAGTATGTCACCGGCGAGTATTTTCGCGGCCTGGTAGTGTCGCCGGCCGCGGGACGTCTGATCGACTCCGAAGACGACCGTCCAGGCGCAGCGCCGGTCGCCGTAATCAGTTTTGCTACAAGCCAAAATCGCTTTGGAGGACCGCAGAATGCGATTGGACAGCCGATTCTCGTCGATAACATTCCCTTCACGGTGATCGGCGTCGCGCCGCCGGAATTCTTCGGAGTCGACCCTGCGGTAGCGCCGGACCTCTACCTTCCGTTGCACACGAATGTGCTCCTGGACGGCGCCGGAGCGGCTCGTATGTATGGCGACGGAAACTTCTACTGGATCGAAATGATGGGCCGCCTGCGTCCCGGCGTCAGCATGGCCCAGGCGCAGGCAGCGCTGGCTCCTCGCTTCCATCAATGGGTTGCCACCACCGCCAAGACCGACGGTGAGCGCGCCAAACTGCCCGCGCTGATTCTGAATCCCGGCGCCGAAGGTCTGGGCAGCCTGCGCCGCCAGTATTCCAAGCCTCTGTACGTGCTCCTGACGATGGTGGGATTGATCCTGGCGGTCGCGTGCGCGAACATCGCCAATCTGCTGCTGGCAAGGGCCGCCGCACGACGCCGCGAAATGGCTGTCCGGCTCAGCCTGGGAGCGAGACGGTTCCGCGTCGTGCGGCAGTTGCTTACCGAGAGTGTGATGCTGGCGTCGCTCGGCGGAGCGTTAGGGGTCTTGTTTGCGATCTGGGGCGTGCGATCGCTGACGCTTCTGCTCTCCAACGGGCAGGAGAACTTTACGCTGCACGCGGAATTGAACTGGAGCGTGCTGGGCGTGACGGCGGCGCTCTCAGTGGTTTGCGGCCTGTTATTTGGCCTCGCGCCGGCGATTCAGTCGACGCGTCCGGACGTCATGCCCGCGCTGAAGAATGGCCGCGGGGGCGGACCGCGCCGCCGCGCGCAGCAGGTTCTGGTGGTCGCCCAGATCGCGATCTCTTTTCTCATCCTGGTCGCCGCGGGTCTCTTTGTCCGGACACTCAACAAGCTGCACTCCGTCCAACTGGGATACGCCCGCGAGAACATCCTTCTGTTCTCGTTGAATGCGCGCCAGGCCGGGCATCGCGCCCCGGAGATCGCCACTTTTTACACGGACCTGCGCGAGCGCTTCGAATCGATTCCCGGAGTGAGCAGCGCGACGCTTTCGCAATCCTCGATCATCAGCGCCGGCAGTGCCGGGGGGGCGTACAGGGGGACAATGAAGATCGGCGCTGTTACCATCGCAGGCGCAGGCGTCATGGTCGCCGGACCGCGTTTCCTCACGACCATGCAGATTCCGATCCTGGCCGGGCGTGAGATTGACGACCGCGACCAACCGGGCTCCACGCCGGTTGCAGTGATCAGCGAGCGGCTGGCGCGGACTTACTTCGGGAACGAGAATCCGGTGGGCCGGCGCATCACGTTCCAGGACGAGAAGCGCGATCTCGAAATCGTGGGCGTGTCGGCTAACCTGCGGTACGGTGGTCTGAAACAGGAGAGTCCGATGACCGTGTTCGCGGCGGCCAGCCAGTTTTCTCCGGACCGAGTGACCTACGCGCTGCGCACTTTGGGTGATCCGCTGGGGTATGTCAGGAGTGTCCATGAGATCGTGCGGAAGGCAGATTCACGCATACCCGTCACAAACGTGATCACACAGGCTGCGGAAATCGATCGGACGATCAGCCGGGAAGTGACGTTCGCGAAACTATGCACGGGTTTCGCGGTTCTCGCTCTCCTGATCGCGTGCGTGGGACTCTACGGGACGATGTCCTACAGCGTCGCGCGGCAGGTCGGCGAGATTGGAATCCGTATGGCTCTGGGCGCGCAACGCGGCGCCGTGGTATGGATGGTTCTGCGCCGCGTTCTACTACTGGCGGCGGTGGGACTCGCGATCAGCGTGCCTGCCGCGTTGAGCGCGTCCCAGCTTGTCAAATCGTTTCTGTTCGACACCCGGCCCAATGATCCGGGAACCCTGGCGCTGGCCGGTGTCGTCCTCCTAAGCACCGCGATTCTCGCTGGCTATGCGCCGGCAAGGCGAGCGTCCCGAATTGATCCGCTGGCGGCTCTGCGGCACGAGTAAGACATGGTCCTTCGTACCACAACGAAGGTTGAAAATGTTCCGCGCCCGCGCACATTGATCATGGTAGCTGCTCGCGATACAGGCCGAGCTACGTTGGGATCGAGGACGCGGCCGCAGCGAAGTCCTGGATACTCGACCTACCCGATAAACCCCGTTGCGGACAAGGTGAAAATTTCGCCCCAAAAAGCACTTGTCCGGTAACCGCACTACACATCCATTGAACTGGTGGCTGTTAACAGTTTGGTGTTAGGAGCGTCTTGTTAGGCGTCGGAGAACCCGGTGAAACATCTAAGTTTTTTCCTCGTTTTGGTCACCGTCGCCAATCTGGCCGTCTTGGCCATGCCTGCTGGAACGGGCACTCCTGCCGCTTTCCCCGCAGCGCAGGCGTTGCAACCCGATTCGTGCCACGTCACCACACCGAACGGAATCGTCGCGGGCTCATCGGAGCGAAACGAAAAGAGCCACGGCAACGCGCTGCTGTCGGTCGGCCCGTTTGGACTGTGGCCAAACGGCACGGTTGTGTTCAAACCAGGCGGCGCCGGATTTCAGACGCAAGAAGGAGCGCTCGGGATGAAGTTCAGGCTGATGCTGGGGCTACTGATCTCTTCGTGCCTAACGGTGGTGCAAACGCATAAGCAAAAGCCTGACCCGTGCAAAGACACGTCGCACATGACGACAGGGGGAAATGAACGACTGCGCCCTCAAGGACCTGCATGAAACGGAATTGAAATTAGAAAGGCTTCTGAAGCAGCTGGGGCTGGCCCCAAACAGCCCAGAGCAAAAGGCGTGGGAGGCCTACCGGGACGCACAGCTGGCCGCGCTCTATCCACCAGGGGATGTTTCAAGCTATGGTTCTGTCTATCCCCTGTGTTTGGCCGTCTTGAAGAAAGCTCTCACAGAGGGCCGAATCCGCGACTTGAAAGCGCTCACAACGTCGGGAGAAGGTGATGTCTGTTACGGTTATCGGGCTTCCAGCAACAAAAGCAACTAACATTGCCTCGCAACTGCGAATCCGGGCATGTGAACCTGAGCGAAATCTCGTCACACCTTTCACGGAAATTCCGCGATGAGCTTTTGTCGAATCTCGTAGCGGTTGAGGACTTCAACGTGAGCAATTGTTCCCGCGACAACGTCAAGGACCAGCATTCCTTCGACTGCGTCCAAGTCCAGACAACGGTGGCCAGGGCCGTAGCTTCCTTCCGGTTTGGGCTGGGTATAAAACGACGAGCAGAAGTTATCTCCGCATCGGCAACGGTCTACGACCTTCAATTGTGGCACTTGGGCAGCCAACTCAACCTCTCCTTGCTTCTTGAGAAGCTGTTCAAGTTCAAGAGCCAGCATCGGGAATATTTCGGTAAGTAGCAAGGTTCTGCCTCGCTCGTACGAAAGCCGAATCCTAGCACGCTCTGCTCGCTTCCCATCGCTAATTGGGATAAGCCCCGGTATCGAGCTTATCAATGCACCCGAAGAAACAACCCAAGAAGGCAACCTGCCCTGGTTTGTAACGAGCAGGCATCGAACGTATCTTGCACCGGCATACGAATTCAGTGATGATCCTCCTCCCCCTCATTGTGGCTCCCTCCATTGCTTCGCAAAGTTCCTAGAAAAACTGAAACTTCGTTGTTGAGGTTTTCCATTTTCGAGGCCTCTGTAGTGGTACAGGGACGAAGATCCGACTGAAATTCAGTGGCTTTTCTGGCGCGGAAAGGTGAACGGTGCATGAAAGACTCGGTTCACCCTGCAGTTCACCGCTCCGTTCACGTCAGCAGTGAAGGGAAGTTTGCCCGGAGCACGGAGGTTGGGTTTCACGCGAGGGTTGATTTTGGACAGGGGCAAAACAACGGAGTGGGCTGGAGCGGCCCCACTTTTCGCCACTTGCTCGTGGCGAAAAAACCGCAGGGGTCGCTCCAGCCCACACGTTCTCCGAGAAGCGCGTCTCGGGGCCAGGGGAAATAGGTATGCTGCTAGTCATCCCAGAAGGAGCTACGAGCTTCTCGCGAATTACGGCTGCTTCGCTCGGGAAATTTGTGACAAGTGCCGAATCGTGCTCGGTGCCCGGCGCCGACGCCCCGGAGTTGGCCGAAGCCAAAAACCTACCTTGGTCAGAAAAAAAGACTAGGCCTTTGCGAAGAAGAAGCTGTCTCAAGTTCTTTGCGACCCGAGGCAGCGCCTTCGCGTTCCGGTGCCTTGCGGCCATAGTGCACGATGAGATGCAAGAAGAACATCAGGACAAGGATGCTGCCGAAGGTAACAACAATCGTGGCGCCGGTGGGCGTGTCGAGTAAGACGCTGAGGTAGCACCCCAGCGCCGATACCAGTGTGCCCATGGTCCAGCCGATGGCCAGGCGCGAGCCGATGCGGTCCGCAAATAGCATGGCCCCGACACTGGGAACGATGAGATAACAAAACACCAGCAAAACGCCTGCGATAGCCACCGAAGAGGTCACGACAAACCCGAAAGACGCGTAGAAAAGAAAATCCCAAAAGTGCACGCTTATGCCTAACTGCTCCGCTTTGGCGTGGTTCATGGAAATGGACAGGAATTTTTTGCGAAAAATGAAGTGGAAGATACCGACCGCGCCGTAAAGCAAAGCGGTCTTGCGGACCTCGGGCCAGGAAACAGCGAGGATGTTACCAACCAGCATGTCCTTGAGATGCTCCGTTTCACCGGTTGCTTTGCTCATCAAAAGAATGGCCGTAGCCGAAGCGACGGCGTAGGCGATGCCGATAAATGCCTCTTGGGGGATGTGGCCGCGGGCGCTCCGAGCGAACGAGAAGATGGCGGCACCGAGGAACGTGAAGGCAAGACTGATCCAGTACGCAACGCGGCCATGCGGGTCTATGCCGACGACGACGGCGACCGTGGCGCCCAGCGCCGCGATTTGGGCCAGAGCAAGGTCGACGAAGATGACCCCGCGCTCGACGACGTGCACGCCCAAATAGGCGTGTATTCCGGTGAGGATGAGACTCGCAACGAAAGGCGCGAGTAAGAAGGGCAGGATTTCCATTCCGCAATCTCCCGGCGTTATTTTGTCTCTTCAAAGGCTTGCTTCAGTTTCGCAATATCATAATCAAACAGCTTGAAATAGTCGGTGATTTCCTTTTCGCCGCCGACGGACGGCATGAGCACTATGACTTTCGCGCCGGTCTCACGGGCGATCGAGTTGGGTGTTTTTAAGTCGAAATACGGTTCAACAGCGATGACCTTGACGCCTTCGCGCTTCATCAGGCCGATGAGCGCGACCGTATGCTGAGGACTCGGGGGGATGCCGGGGCGCGGCTCGACGTAGCCGACAACCTCGATATGAAAGTGTTCGGCGAAATTGGGCCAGGAGCGATGATAGGTGACGATCTTGCGTCCGGCGTAGGGCTTCATCTCCGCGAGCCACTTGTCATCGGACTGCCTAATGCGCTGCTCGAAGTTGTCGTAGCGTTGGGCGAAGTAGGACGCGTCATCGGGTCGCATTTCCGAGAGTTTATTTTGGATTCCCTTAGCGATGCGCAGACCATTTTCGGGATCGAGCCAATAATGCGGATTCCCGAGGGGATGGACGTCACCCTCGGCTCGAGTGACTATCCCTGTGGGAATTTCCAGAATCTTTGAGTAGCGCGAAGCGTCGAAGTAACCCGGCGCGCCGACCTGGATTTTCGGATTCGTGGATTGCGTGATCAGGGGAGGAAGCCAGCCGATTTCGAGTTCCAAGCCGACGACAATGAGGAGGTCGGCTCTGCGAAGTTTGAGCAGAAAGCTGGGTTTGGCTTCGACGAAGTGTGGGTCCTGGTAGCCGCGGGCGATCGATTCGACTTCGACTCTGTCGCCGCCGATCTCCTGCGCGAGTGCCGCCAGGTCCGTTGTGGCGGTCATTATGTTTAGTTTGCTCGCCGCGCGCGTTGGCGGACAGGTGGCGCAGAACAAGACGACCGCGGCGACGAGGGCAATGCAGCGAATGCAAATATGTGCGCTTCGCATGGTTTGTCCGGAAAGCGGCTTAGAACGCGTGCGCGCCGTGCGCGCCCATCACGAAAAGGAATTGAAACAAGAATTCGTTGGCGTTGGTGAACCGAGCATTGGTGATATCCCACAAATGTCCGTAACGATACTGACTACGGATCTGGCTGAACTCGCTCGGCCAGTAAGTGAGGATACCAGAAAAACCGGTGTCGGTCAGGCTTGCATTTGTAGCCCGGCCGCTGCGGTCGAATCGTCCGCCGACCGTCCAGCGTCGATTGATGCGGTATTCGGCCGAAGAGTACAGGCCGAAAGCGTGCTGCGTTTCAAAAACGTTGCGAGGAGACAGTTGATCGCGGGCGCTCCAAAAGAGCTCGGTGCGGAAAAGGAAAGAATGGTAGATGGAGCGGCGCAGTGGCTTCCAACGGAGAGTAGCGTCCGCGGCATAAAGATTGCTCAGGAAATTCTCCGGGTTGAACGTTGTGCCGATGCCCGCATGGTTGTGGCCGCGCGCGTAAGAGCCGCCAAGGTCAATGTTGGTCGATTCGCCGAGGTCGCGGTAGAGACGAACGTGGCCGACAACACTGACGTCCTGCCGTCGGTTGGCGGTGAAAACATCACTCGAATCGCCCCGATAAACCTGGGCCGTTCCCTGGAAGAACCAATTCTTGGGGGCCGGTAGGAATCGCGAGAGGGAAATGCCGGCATCGTCAATGCCGTCTTCCCCGCCAACAAGATTCTCGGTGACCAGAGGGCGATCGATGAATGGAAGAGCATGATTATGCGTGGTGTTGACCTTGCCGAGTTCAGCGCGCATTTTGCCGACCTTCAGAAGCAGACCGGCGGGAAGAGAAGTGAAAGTAACGTAGCCTTCCTCGACGTTTACACCGGTCTCGCCAAAGGAAAGGAAAGCATCAGCGCGGGCATACGGGTCAATGATCGCTTGCAGGCCGACTTCCGACTCGTGCAGTTCGAGCGAGCGCGAAGGAGACACAGTGTTGCGTCCTGCGGTTCCGATGAAGTCGCCAATCAAACTGATATCGGGATTGAGGAGCTTGGCGTTGGAGGTGGCGCCTCCATAGACCTGCGTCTGAGCGATTTGCGCCGGAACCGGCTCGGGAGAACGCGGGGAAGACGTCGCTGAGGGCGCGACTGCCAGCATGCCTGGTTCAACATGAGATGACGCAAGCAAGACGCGGCCTTCGTGTTGCGGCGCAGCGCCTTTGGCGTCCCGCAGCACCTGCAGTTCGCTACGAAGCAAACTGACTTGCTCTGCGAGAGAACGCACCTGCTCCTCGAGCGTTTTTATCCGCAATTCTTCCGAGGGTGCAGTAGGGGAGCTCGTCTCGGGAGTCCTTTTCGTCTCCGCCTCGAGAGGCCTCTCCTGAGCGTAAGCAGTTGCAGAAAATAGAACGCAAGCGGACAGCGATAAAAGTCGTTTCATGGCATCATCCAGGGGATACGTTTTTGAAAATTCTCTCGTTTCCGGGCCCTGCATCCGGAAACAGAGCCTGAAGTAAAATACATCCTTATTCGGTTGTTGGCTCCTAGACTATAAAAATACGGTGCTGCGCGCGGGCGGCGGAAGATTCTTTACCCGTCTGGGCGTCAGCAACTCCATTTTTCTCGGTGGCAATCCTCCTTTCCAGCCCAATGCCAGCGTTTCCTTTGGCTCGGTGGATAATCCTGGAGGCAGCGGGACCAATGCGGTCCCACTCGTGGTGACCACGCAGAGTAAGGCGTTCAAGAACCCGGAAGCGTGGAACTGGAATATTACTGTGGAGCGCCAGTTGTTCTGGAAATCGCTTCTGAGTGTGGGCTACGTGGGGCGTCGCGGTTTGCACCTGCAGCGGGAGGCAGACATCAATCAGCCCACCACGGCCTTGGTGGCGGCGAATCCCGGTGTCAACATCAACGCTCTGCGGCCTTACAAAGGTTTCGGGTCGATTCGCGAAACCGACAACGTGGCCAATTCCATTTATCATTACTCTTCAGGTCTCCTGGACCCGGCGCTTGTACAATGGTCTCCAGTTTGGCGCTGCGTACACCTTTTCGAAGAGCATGGACAATGGATCAAATCAGAGGGACGTGATTCCAGACACCTACGATCCGGGTATGCTGTGGGGACCGTCTGAATTCGACGTCCGGCACATCCTGACAGTCAATTATTTATACCAGCTGCCTTTCTTCCGTCAGCAAACGGGCTTTGTGGGGAAGGCTCTGGGTGGTTGGCAGATCGCCGGGATTTCGCAATTCCAGACCGGCTTGCCTTGCAGCGTTGCCGGTCCCAATGACTATGCTGGTGTAGGCTTGGACTCGAACTTCAATTGCGGCGTGAACGGGCAATATTGGGTGATGAATGCCAAGCCCAAGATCATTGGAACTTTTGGTCCCAATGGACAATGGTTCCAAACCTGTCTGGTGAACGCATCGCCTTGTCCGGATGGTTCAGCGGCTTTTAATGGCGTGGACGAGAGAGTCTTTACCCCACCCGCGCAAGGAACATTCAATACGCAGCTCGTTCGCGACATCATTTATCAGCCGGGTTTTCAAAACTGGAATCTGGATTTATTCAAGAAATTTGCCATGGGCGAGAAGCGAGGGTTCGAGTTCCGTGCCGAGGCGTTCAACGTGTGGAACCATCCCAATTGGTGCGGCGCCAGCGGTTGCAGCAGCACGACCAACATCGGCCTGAACCCCACCAACACGAAAACCTTCGGCAAAGTGCTGATAAAAGGTGGCGGTTCGAGCGGCAGTGGCGAGCGCAACCTGCAACTGTCGTTGCGGTTTTTCTTCTAAGCGCGAGAGTTCTGTGGGCACTGGATAGCCAGGGCAATTTGATCGAATCACCGCCGATGAGCAGAGGGCGTAGCGTTCCTGAGTCTGCCTGCGTAGGCGGACGCAGGTGGAGATTGACGCGAATCGGTCTTGTTTGTGGTAAGGACAGGTTAAATTGATTAAGAAAATAGAGTAAAATACCCGCTTGCCAAACGTAACGACTTCTTTGTAGGTATTTGCACCCAGCCCGCCTGCAGCGTCCAACCCTGCGGGTCCAATTGCACGCGATTCTCGGAGACTATAATGGCTAAGCTAACTCCTGTCCGAGTCTGGAAGAAGGTTGAAGGTTGTGCATCTGTCATCTGTCTGTTCTTTCTTCTTGCGTTGACGTAGCGCAGGCAAAGCGTCAACACAGGGCGGTGGATTTGTAGACTGTGGGCTTGTCACGACTCTCGAATGCATGCTGGCCTTTTGCCGAAACGCGAGGGAGACATCGAGTGCCCCCCTCGGGTTTCTAAGCTCCCAGGGAGACGGATTGGATCTACGAAGTCAAGCCCGACGGCTGCCGCGACAGTGGAGTCAAGACTAGTTCCACGACATTTCGAACGCTGGCATATGCGTGTCCAAAAATTCTGCATTCGCCAGGATTCAGCTCGCTCAGGTAGACTGGGGCTACTATGAGCAACGTATCGCGCCGCGAACTATTGAAAGGCATCGCCACGGGAGTGACTATGGCCTCCGTTTCCTCACTTTCCCCTGCGTCCTCATGGGCGCAGGAAATTCATGCAACGCCTCGCAAGGGGCGAATCAAGCAGTCCGTTTCGCGCTGGTGTTACCAAAAAATTCCACTGGACGAGCTGTGCCAGCGTAGCGCGGAGATGGGTTTGAAGGCGATTGACCTGCTGGGTGTGGAAGAGTGGGGGGTGCCACGCCGCTACGGGCTGATTTGCAGCATGGGGTATGCCGGCGGCGGGGATATTCCCAACGCTTTGAACCGGATGGAAAATCACGCGAAGATCGAGGAGGCTTTCGGGAAAAATATTCCGATAGCGGCAAAGGAGGGCTTGCCTAACGTGATCACATTTTCCGGGAATCGCGCGGGCATGTCCGACGAAGAAGGTGCCAAAAACACGATCGCCGGGCTGAACCGCGTGAAAAAAATCGCTGAGGACAATGGGGTGACGATTTGCCTCGAGCTGCTGAACAGCAAGGTGGACCATCACGATTATATGTGCGACCACACAGCTTGGGGAGTGCAGGTGATGGAAGCGGTCAACTCGCCACGCGTGAAGCTGCTTTATGACATCTACCACATGCAAATCATGGAAGGCGATTTGATTCGCACGATCCAAAAAAACATCCAGTGGCTGGGACACTTTCATACGGGCGGAGTGCCGGGGCGGCATGAGCTGGACAACACGCAGGAAGTGCACTGGGATGCGGTAATGAGAGGGATCGCGGCGACCAATTACAACGGGTACGTGGCGCACGAATTTGTTCCCACGCGAGATCCGCTGACTTCGTTGCGAGAAGCGGTTGATCTTTGCGATGTGTAATTAGGGCGGTGACCGAGGCCCGTGACGATAGTTCGTTAGGGAAGTGGTTTGCGGCGGATCGCCGGGGGTGCCCCTGTGTGGCTGAGTTCGGTCGTGCTCGAAGAACTCTACGCTGGAGTGAGCGGGCGTAATCGGCCCGCTGTGGAGCGTCTCGAGCGCGACTTCCATAGAGCCGGACGGATATTGGTTCCCAATCTCACGGACTGGACGCAGACGGGCAAAGTGCTCGCTCTGCTAGCCGCCAAGTACGATTACGAGCAAATAGGGAAGGGGCGCCTGACCAATGATGCGCTAATTGCAATAAGCGCACGGGGTTTCGGAATAACAGTGATAACGGCCAATGCGCGCGATTTTGGGAAGCTGGCAGAGTTCCGGCCGTTTCAGTGGCGAG
Source organism: Acidobacteriota bacterium (assembly GCA_003224085.1). GTDB lineage: Bacteria > Acidobacteriota > Terriglobia > Acidiferrales > UBA7541 > Acidiferrum. The sequence goes on from QHYK01000038.1 coordinate 10,968, forward strand.
TAGAAAAACCGGACGCCAACTGAGATTCTTCGGCGCTGGCGCATGGAGCGAATTAACGCAGTAACACCGCGACCTCTGTTCCTTCTGCAGAACTTGTGTCTTCAGAGCTAAACGTCTAGTCGCCGCCGAAAATTCGCGGCAGTCCTGAGGGGCGCCCAGTGCGGGGATTTGATAGATCTTGCTATTCACGCTTCCGAGAGAGCCGCTTGCATAATCCAAGAAGTTTCCGTCGGATACAAAGGCGACATCCTCGATTGGCTCACTTCTCGCCGCGACGACCTGCACTGCGCTCGCTGTTGCAATCTGGCGGACCCAAAGACTCTTCCGGCCGCGCTGATTCGAGACATAAACTACATAACGTCCGTCGGGCGAAATCCGTGCCAGGGTTGCGTCGCCCGTTGAGGTCAAACTTGAGATGCCAAGATTCCGAAACCCTGTAGCTGCCAATCCGCGCCTGGGTAGGCGTGGCTGCAACGCCTAGAGAACACAGGCCTTATTTAGCTGGTTGTCCTTCGATCCCCACCGCCCTGCCAACCATCTTTCTGATGGATGGACATTGACAAATACATGCGGGGGCAAAAAGGGGCAGATTAGCGCTGATGATCCGGTTCGTGTGTGAATTCTCAGCGGCGCGAGTGACAACCGGGTTCGAAATCTTTTCTTAAGTTTGCCGAGACGGTTTTCGACGCCGGTTTGTTGTGATGCCGCATGGCGGCGACGGTGACAGAGTAGCAGCTGAAGGCAATTTGTTTCTAATTCCGCGGCGCCGATCACCGCTTTAAGATGTTTTCAAAGGCCCTCTGAGTTTCTCTTGAACGCAGATTCTTTCAAAACAAGGCGGAAAGAGATTACATAACTATTACCGAAGCTCGGAGTCCCGCGTGTTAGGTTTGTAGGGAGGATCGGCGGAAGTGTTGCGGAGGACTACGAAACGATGAGCATCTTTGAACGTGACAAGACATTCGCGCAGCCTGTTAACTGGACGACGACCTTCTTCATAGGAGCGTTCCACGTTGGCGCCATCCTCGCATTGTTCTTCTTCACTTGGAAGGCTTTTGCACTAACGGTTCTGCTTTGGTGGATTTCAGGAAGTCTTGGGATAGGCATGGGCTATCACCGGCTGCTCACGCATCGAGGCTACAAGACGCCGAAATGGATGGAATGCTTCCTGACTGTGTGCGGAACCCTGGCCCTCGAAGGCGGGCCGATCGCCTGGGTGGCGACGCATCGTGTCCATCACCAAAATACCGACAGCGAAGGTGATCCGCACTCGCCGCGCGAAGGGGGGTTCTGGGCGCACATGGGTTGGATTCTGACGGGCCAGGCAATGCATAACAATACCAAAGAACTCTTACCTTTCGTACCGGATCTTCGGAAAGACAAATTTCATGTGTGGATCAGCAAGTGGCACTGGATTCCGGTCACATTCCTCGGCGTGCTTATCTTCGCGATCGGTGGATGGTCGTGCCTGCTATGGGGATTTTTCTTGCGAACGACCGTCGGTCTTCACGCCACTTGGCTCGTGAACTCCGCAACGCATATGTGGGGATCGCAGCGGTTCATCACAGGCGATATGTCCAAAAACAACTTTTGGGTGGCGATGCTGACGTTCGGGGAAGGTTGGCACAACAATCATCACGCAGCCGCAAATGTGGCGCGTCACGGCCTTGCCTGGTATGAGTTTGATGTGAACTGGTACGGGATCTGGGCGCTGCGAATTCTCGGTCTCGCATGGGACGTCAAGCTTCCCACAGTGGAATAGCACCGAAACCGCGAACCATAATTCCTGCAGAAGTTACGAAACCCTCAGATTTTTGCTGCCAGCGCTCACAGAAAATTAAGCCATCGCCGGGCTGCAAGAAATACCACCGGAGGACTGTTTTTATTTGATGGAGCGGGTACAACTCTGACATAAACTAGAAGGCATGCGCATCACGCGCCGCACGAAAGCGATCGCATTCTTTATTGCGCTGGGTGCCTGTCTTGTCGCTCTGGCAATCGCGCTCAATGTCGGCTGGATGATCTTCAGCTGGCGTCAGGCTGTTCCACTTGTCCTCGGCCTTATCCTCTTTCCGCTATTGATCGTCGGTCTTGTGATGAATACGATTTTCCTCGTCCGCGAAATTCGCCGAAATGAACAGCAAGATAGCTTCCTGAATGCCATCACGCACGAGCTAAAGACGCCCATCGCGTCAATGCGGCTGTATCTGGAGACGCTTGAGAGCCGACCACTGGTCGAAGCGCAGCGCCGAGATTTCTATCACATCATGCTTGAGGACACCGACCGCCTGCTTGGTACGGTGGAGCAAGTGCTCAAGGCCAGCCAAGTGCGTCAAGGAAGTCTCCGACAGAGTTGGCAGGGTGTCAACTTCAACGAAATCGTGGGCGATATGCTCGAACTTACCCGGTTGCGGCAGCACTTATCCTCCAGCGCATTGTATTGGGGCAGTAAGCCGTCCGATGAGATTACTGTTATGGGGAGCGCCGAGGATTTGCGCACCGCAGTCTTCAATCTTTTTGACAATGCCGTTAAATACTCGGGGGAAGAAAAGAATATCGTTGTTGATATCTTGACCCCCAACATCGATACGGTTGCGCTGCGCGTACTTGACCACGGTGTCGGCATCGGAAAGAAAGAGCTGAAACGCATATTCAAGCGGTTCTACCGGGCACCAAATCCTGCCACGGGACAGGTCAGGGGAACCGGCCTCGGTCTGTTTATCGTGCGCTCAATCGCCCGCCGCCACGGTGGTGATGCCTACGCTGAAAGCGAAGGCGAAGGCCTCGGCAGCACGTTCACGATGCGCCTTCCTAGAGTTTATCGCGTATGAGCCGGATACTCATTGTCGAAGACGAGGCGCATCTAGCGCAGGGACTTCGGTTCAACTTCGAAGCGGAAGGCCACTCCGTGCATATAACGGAGCGGGGTGAAGAGGCGTTAACCCGTCTGGTGAAGAATCGAGAAGACTTTGATGCTCTTGTGCTCGACGTCATGTTGCCGGGCAAAGATGGCTTTTCGGTTGCCCGCGAATTGCGCGAAGCGAAGAATTACATCCCACTGCTTATGTTAACCGCTCGTGGGCGACCGGAGGATGTGCTCAAGGGATTCGAATCTGGCGCAGATGACTATTTGGCGAAGCCGTTCAACCTGGCCATCCTAATCGCACGGATCGAGGGCCTGCTGCGCCGGAAGAATTGGTCGCGCATCACGAATTCTGCCACTGGGGGTCACGCGCGCCCAGATGCAGATTCGCAGGACAGCTTCCGATTCGGCGACAAAATCATTGATTTTCAGAATCTTCAATTGCGTTCCGGCAGCAACATCGTGCAACTTACTGTGATGGAGTCGGACCTGCTCCGCTACTTGATCAGGAACGCTGGACATCCGGTGTCCCGGAAAGCGATTCTTCAGGAAGTCTGGAATTTGCACCAAGATACAAATACGCGGGCCATAGACAACTTCATCGTGCGCTTGCGCCGTTATATTGAGCCCAAGCCCTCGAAACCCCGCTATTTGCTTACCGTTCGAGGACTCGGATACCAGTTCCTTTTAAATCCAGAGCACTAAATCACCCATGCGGGCATGTCGAACAACTTCCCGCAGGAAACCTGCCAGTGCTCGCTGATCTTGACGCTACGCTCCGGTATTTCATAAGTTCTTGCCGAGATGCCGTCCAGAGCAATCAGGAAGTCGAGCAACTCGTTGACTTTCCCGGTCATAAGAGCCTGTTCGTTTTAGCCAGCGAAACGGCTAGGGCTTTCCTTTTTGTTTTTTGGCGGGATTGCCTCGGCGCTCAGCCCAGCGCAGTAATGCTCTTTTCCTGCTGTTAAGCTGCAACTGTTTCTCAATGCTGTCAACCTCCACGTATTTATGCATTGGGGCGACCGACCCCGCGGGTTGGGACTGACCCTTTGTTTTTTTTCGCATGGTGTGGGCGACGAGCGCGCGAAAGTGGAGGGGGTCTCTGAGGCTCTGCAATTCTCGGTAATAGTAGAGCGGCGTTGGATGCTTTCCGCGAAACCTCAAGCTCTTCAGGAACTCGATTTCTTCCTCGGTTGCGTCACCCGTCACAGACTGGTGCCGGAGGAACTCTTTAAGCCCCGGCTCTTCCTCGGTTTGAGCAGCTTCCCCTTCGACAAACTCGAATTTCTTTGCATAATCCGGAATAAGTCTCCGGTTCAGGACGACTTCCATGCTGAAGGTCGCGAGATCGATATCCCAGGATTCGATCAGGGGATCCAGGAAGGAAACGCAGTTCTCGACGGACACGTTGAAGACATCCGTGTCGAGGAACTCGAGGATGCTGACCCGCACCGCTTCATAACTTCGGCGGCTAAGTCGCGCTACCGAGTGGAGCCAGGTTTCATTCGCCAACTCGTCTTTCGCGACTCTCTTGACAACGTCCAACAGCTTTTGTGTGACGAGGCGCTCGAGTTCGCCGAAGGGTTGCTTCTCAAAAATCACCCGTATTTGGTCCTCTTTGCCGGGCGCGCACTTGCGGAGAATCAACTCTCGAACTTCTTTGAACAATGGCTTGGGTGAGCCCAAGTTTCTCTTTAGTTCCTCCTTGCGCTGATGGTCAGCCAGCCTTGAGAGCTTGCTGCTCGGAAGTTTCAGGAATTTCCCTATCTTGTCGTAGATGTCTGTCCGGCGGGGATCTGGGGGTAATTTCTTACCGGTCAGCAGCTGCGAAATATAGGATTCGGTAACTTCGGCGGCAGTCGCCAAATCTCGCTGTTCAAGCCCTAGTTCTTGCAGCCGCTGTTTAATCACGAAGCAAACATCCACAGGCGCCTCCGTGGAATTAACTCCATCTGATTAATCGTTCGAAATAATCTCAGATTGTGCTTGACAGGTCAAGTTAATTAACCTAGGGTGGTTAAGGAACTGAGGGTGCTTTCAGGTTATCTATACCAAAGCAAGTTATCTGAATCCCCCTTGGTCAGCCAACCCAGGAGGTTGACATGTTTGCACGCAGAGTCACTATGCATCTGAAGGGCAGCATTTCCGAGTTCACCCAGACTCTGGAAAGAGAAGTCATTCCCCTTCTTCGAAAACAGAAGGGATTCCTGGACGAAATCACGTTTGTGGCACCGGGAGGAAAGGGAGCATTTGGCATCAGTTTGTGGGACCGGGCAGAGAACGCGGAAAACTACAACCGCGAGAGGTACGCCGAAGTGGCGAAGGCCCTGGCGAAGGTGATTGACGGAACCCCTCAGGTAGAGACCTATGAGGTTGCCAATTCCACCTTCCACAAGATCGCCGCTGCTGCATCGGCCTGAAGCCAATAGGTCTCTTTGTTTGGGGGCGGGCCAAGTCCGCCCCCCCCGGTGTTCGACAAGGGACGACTACAAGAAGGGTTTTCGATGGGCATGAGACTAGGAAGGTCCCCATGAGAGATAAGCCCCGCCGGAAGAGCGAGGCGAGATTCCGCACCTTAGTCGGCCGGCCTTGGCAACTATGGTCGGATCCTAGACGTCCTCCGTGCGGAGATCGAAAGATCGGGGCGCACGCGACGGCCGTTTGCTGTTCTGCTGCTGGACTTGGATGGGCTGAAGAAGATCAATGACTGCTACGGCCACCTGGTAGGCAGCCGGGCGCTGTGCCGCCTTGGCGGGGTGCTCTGAAGACCTCCTACAAGCAGCGGACCGTGAGTTGTTGTACAAGAGGAAGAGCCAGAGTGCGGAACAAGCTTCTTTGCTCGTCACCGTGTGAATTCGCAACCAGCTTCGGGTCAAAGAAAGTGTCCTTCGAGGGAGGCACGAATTAGCGACTCGCAATGAAGGAGATCGGGAGATTCGATAAAGGGAGGGATGTATGCATCTACTTGCATGGGTAGGCATTGGGGCAGTCGTTGGCTGGGGAGCCGGCAGAATTTTTCAGGGCAATGGCTATGGTCCGTTTATGGACATCCTTATGGGTATTGGTGGCGCTGTAGTAGGCGGGCTTCTGACACGTTCCGTGAGGTTCGGCTACGGCGGAACGATTATCACCACGCTGGCTGCCATGACTAGCGCGGCCCTTGTGACCATGGTGGCTGCTTACGTGAACGGCAGAAGGGTTTACGCCCGTCAGCTCTAGATATTGCAAATCTACAGCGGAACATTTGCGCGACCAGGATGCAAACCCTCACTTTGAAGGAGGAGATCTTGGCGAAGATCACGACGCCCAACGGAAAACTTGGCCGATATAAACCAGGTGACGAGCTGCGCTGGCTTTTTTGCAACATCTTTAATCACCACCAGATTATGCCGACTGAACGATCAGAACGACGAAGGCGGATGCGTCAGCAATAGGCACTTACCGATTCCGTTTTCAGTCCGCCCGTCATAGTCAGGAGGTCGGAATAGTGTCTATTCCGGGGCCGGGATAGCTGAATAGCAAAGGGGGTGGGATGATTTTTGCAGGTGAACGGCGTGAAATTCATTTCAAAAACGCTGGGGCAATCCGGGGGGCACCTGCAATTCCGGCCCAAGACAACAAACGACTTACGATGACACCACGTTCCGGAGAGTTCCTTTAGATTCTGCGACTTGATAATTTCGATCCCACCGCCCCTACCAGATTTCTCATTCACTGCACAGGCCCTGGTCAAACTCCAAGCCAGTAAAATGGCTCATCGTTTGCATTGTCTCCGTTCCGCAGTTGGCCGACGCGAGATCTTTCAACCCATTTCGTGTCTGCATCGATTTGTTAGAATTGCGAGCTATGACAGCGGGTGACAAGCTGCGCTTTGCCGTTCCGGGCAACGGCGAGGTGTCCGCGTTGTTACTTCGCCCGGCGACTGCACGATGGCTGTTGGTGTTGGGCCATGGTGCGGGAGCGGGTATGGCTCATCCATTCCTGGGAAGACTCACAGGAGAATTGGCGGAAGTGGGCATTGCAACTTTGCGGTATCAGTTTCCGTACATGGAGGAGCAAAGGCGCGTTCCGGATAGGCCGGAGTTGCTGGCCGCCACCGTGGCTGCCGCCGTCCGGACGGCAATGGAAACAGCACGAGGCCTACCTCTCCTCGCAGGCGGCAAATCAATGGGCGGTCGAATGACATCGCAAGCCGCGGCGGAAGGAATTCTGACGGAGGTAAAGGGGCTAGTATTCTTCGGCTTTCCGCTGCACCCGCCGAATCATCCGGGAACGAAGCGCGCGGACCACCTTGCGAAAGTAAGTTTGCCCATGTTGTTCCTGCAGGGTACGCGCGATACGCTCGCCGACTTGACATTGCTTCGCCCGATTTGTGCGAAGTTAGGGTCGCTCGTCAGCTTGCATATTATTCCGGAGGCAGACCACTCGTTTCACGTTCTCAAAAAGTCAGGCAAAACGGATGAGGAAGTCATGATAGAGCTGGCGCAGACGACTTCCTGCTGGGCCGGCAAGCTAAACGGTTGAAGGAGAAAATGATGCGAACCGCGGTCCTTATGACATGGCTGAGTTTTTCGCTGGCCGCAGCGGCGGGGGCTGCGCCGAGGCCCGAGGGCGAAAAGGCGCTACAGATTTATTTTGTAGACGTCGAAGGCGGGCAGGCTACTTTGTTCGTGACTCCGGAAGGGAACTCGCTGCTGGTCGACACGGGCTGGCCAGACAACAACGGGCGGGATGCAGATCGAATTGTCGCGGCCGGGAAACTGGCCGGCGTCAAAGAGCTGGATTTCGTGCTTCTGACGCACTATCACATGGATCACGCCGGTGGATTTACGCAACTAGCCGCGCAAATTCCGATTCAAACGGTGATCGACCATGGCGAGAACCGTGAAACAAAAGATGGCCCGACGGAAAAAACCTGGGACGACTATCAAAGCCTGCTGGCGAAGGAGAAGTTCAATCGCCTGGTTGCCAAACCGGGGGAGACACTGCCGTTAGAGGGCGTGGATGCAAAAGTCATTAGTTCGGATGGCGCGCTGATTGAAAAGCCCCTCAGTGGAGGAGGCGGCAAAAACGCCGGCTGCAATGCCGCGCCAAAGTATCCGGCGGATCAAACGGAAAATGGGCGGTCGCTGGGCGTGCTTTTCACCTTTGGAAAATTGCGAATCCTCGATTTGGGCGACCTGACTTCCGACAAGGAAGTGCAACTGGTGTGTCCGGTGAACAAGCTCGGAACCGTGGACATCTACGTGGTTTCGCATCATGGTTCGCTTACAAGCAACAGTCCTGTGTTTTTGAATGCCATCGCGCCGCGCGTGGCGATAATGGATAACGGCGCTTCGAAAGGAGGCGCGCCATCCTCCTGGGACGCCATCGAAAAGTCGCCGCGGCTTGAAGATTTGTGGCAATTGCACTATGCGAACGAGGGAGGCGCAGCTCACAACGTTGCGGACTATTTCATCGCCAATCCTCTCGGCCCTGACGCGGGGAACTATTTGAAGCTGACCGCGTGGCCGGATGGGAGCTTCGAGGTCTTCAATCCCCGGACGAAGCAGACAAAGCATTACTCGCACGCGCACTGAAATGTCCGAGAGAAGGACCGGAAAATTCAGGAAGCGTCGTAGGACTCTTAAGTAAGACTGAACACAAACGTCGGCGATTTTAGTCTAGCTAAACCACAGCTTTAAATCTTCCAGATTGACGCTACCCTGCACGGCTCCTAATGTCCGTCCCAGCGGTCATTCAAAAGACCGATAGCGAGTATTGAGCGAGCGAATCGCTCCGAGTTGTGGTTGTGTCCCGCACAGGTTTTGCTTGCGAAAAAGTGCAGCGAGCTGGTCGAGCTGGCCGGTGCCGCCGGGCGGTGCTCCCGGAACTGCGTTCGGCCAGATCGCGGAAGGGAAGGGTGAAATGAGGAAGACTGCCATTGCACTGGTCGCACTTTGGATTGCGCCTCTTATTTCACAGGCGCAGGGTTTGGGAACCATGGTGGGTACAGTAACCGATCCATCGGGTGGGGCCGTTGTTTCCGCAAAGGTCACCGCGACAGAAATCGGAACAGGATTTGCGCGAGAGGCGAAAACCGACGAGCGCGGATACTTCGTCATCCCGTCACTCCGGCCGGCAGAGTATACCGTCAGCGTTGAGGCGACTGGGTTTAGCGTGACAAAACAGGGAGTTACGCTGCTGGCGGACCAGGCGCTCACGGTAAATGTGCAATTGAAACTGGGCATGTCCACGGAGACCGTCAATGTGACGAGCGGCGACTCGCAAGTAGATACGACGACCGCGACCATCGCACAAGTGGTGGAACAGCAACGCCTGGTGGAATTGCCTTTGGACGGCCGGAACGCGGCGCAGCTCACACTGCTGGTGCCCGGGGCCGTCAACTCTCCGAATGGCGGCGCGGACCAGGGATCGACGAAAACCTATCCCGGCGCGGTGACTTACTCGGCCAACGGCTCACGTCAAAATCAAATCAGTTACCGGCTGGACGGCGGAAATTACGTGGACGAGTACACCAACGTCAACCAACCGTTCCCATTTCCCGACGCGCTTCAGGAATTCAGCGTGCAGACGAGCAACTATAGCGCGGAATACGGGCAAAATGCGGGCGCGGTTGTGAACGTCATCACCAAATCCGGCACCAACAATTTTCATGGAGACGGTTTTGAGTTCTTGCGCAACGCGGTGTTCAATGCGAGGAACTTTTTCTCCCAATTCTCGAGCCCCGACCATGGCCGCGACGCGCTCAAAAGGAACCAGTTTGGCGGGACTATTGGCGGCCCGATTCGCCACGACAGGACTTTCTTTTTTGCCGGTTACCAGGGTACCCGCATCCGCCACATCAACAATGCCAGCAGCGCTACTGTACCCACGGCCGCTCAAAGAGCCACCGCTACCGATCCAGCGGTCATTAATCTCTTGCAGGACATTCCGGTGGGCGGCGCAAGCGGTCGAGTGACTTTCGCCAAACCGGACAATCAGAACTTCGACGACGCCATCGGCAGGCTGGATCATTCCTTCAGCCAGAACGACCAGCTTACCTTGCGCTATGACTACAACCGGTTTAACAGACCCCCGAGCTTCGACCTCACCGATCTCCTCACTTATGCGGACGGGGCAACCATCATCAATCAAAACTACCTGATTCACGAGAGCCATGTTTTCCGCCGCAAGCTCATCAACGATTTCCGTTTTAGCTTTGCGAGGGAGACTGCCAATCGCGGTCCCGCGGCCAATGCCGTGGGGTTGCGCTCTTTCGGCGTCAACATTGCGTTTCAGCCCCCACAAAATACCATCGAGAGCATAAACGTTAACGGCGGGCCTAGCTTTGGCGACAACCCGAAAGGGGCGTTCGTGCGCAATAATTTTACCTGGATGGATGACGCGGCGTGGGTAAAGGAAAATCACAACCTTAGGTTCGGTGGCGAGATTGAACGCAGCCGCGTGGACATCACCAACCTCTTCCATCAGGCGGGACTATTCAGCTTTGGGTGTATTGTCAGCACCAGCACTTGCACGTCGAGCTTTATGAGCGGAATACTCAACAGCTTCACTCAGGGCGCCGGAGAATTCAAAAATAATCGAAATCTATTTGCTGGCGTGTACACGCAGGACGATTTCCATATTTCCCGTCGGCTCACTCTGAATTTTGGCCTGCGCTGGGAACCATTCCTGCCTTGGCATGAAATCAAGGGGCGTGTGGCGGAGTTCCTCCTCACTGACGCTCATCCGGGCGGCCCCACGTCTTCGCAATTTACGAACGCGCCTCCCGGGCTTTTCTATCCAGGAGATCCAGGTGTTCCACAATACGGAGTCAATCCAAGTTACAACAATTTTTCTCCTCGCATTGGCTTTGCCTATGACGCTTTTGGAGATGGACGGACCAGCCTCCGCGGAGGTGGCGGCATTTTCTACGATACCCGCGTGTCCGGCATCATCAACAACCGCTTTGTGGACCAGACGCCATTCAGTCCGCAGGTAACTCGTACGGGAGCAGGCAGCGCAGGTTCCTTCAGCGATCCGTATTGCACACAAGCCAGCACTCAGATGGCCATCGGCTGCAAGGCCATTGCAAATCCGTTTCCCGCGCCGTTCCCGCCGACATCGAATTTGCCCTTTCCGGCGCCGTTGCTAGTTGTCTCCTATGACCCCTCGACGAAACTCTTAGCTCCTGCCATCTACAACTGGAACCTGACCGTCGAGCATGAATTCTCCGGAAGGTTTCTAGTGCGAGCGGCTTATGTGGGATCGCACGGCACGCACATTAAGGAGACCGTTGAACTTGATCCTGCGGCCGTGGGAAGCGGCACTGCGAAACTCGATTCGCGGCGCAGGCTCAACACGCTGATTCCGGGATGCTCGCCAACGACGATATCGCAATGCTCGTATGGAAGCGTTTCGATGGAAGCGCAAGACATCAATTCGCAGTATCATGCGCTGCAACTTTCCTTGGAGCGCCGCGTTTCGAACGGTCTGACGATTCTCGCAAGCTACACCTATTCTAAGAGCATTGACGATCTTCCTCAGGGCGGCGGAGTCGCCGACATAGGCGCTGATAATGCCTCCGCGCGCCCGTGGGATGACTCTTTGCGGCATCAATTCGATCGCGGGCCATCGGATTTCGATCACACGCACAATTTCGTCGCTTCTTACGTTTGGCAGCTTCCTAGAATGTCGGGGATGAATTCTTTTGTTCGTCACGCCCTTGGCGATTGGGAGCAGAGCGGTCAGGTTACAGCTCAAACGGGTGCGCCATTTACAGTTCTTTCAGGGCTTTCTGCGGGATCGGATTTATCGCAAACCGGACTCGGACATGATCGGGCGACCTATATCGGAGGTAGTCTTACCGGGCCGGGGGCTTGTGCTGCGGCCAAGGCTACGCAAAATTGCGTGGATTTCCTAAACGTCGCGGCGTTCGCGCCGAATTCAGTTCCCGATCCCAACAATCCGGGGAAGACAATTCCGAACCCCACGTTAATCGGAACCTTCGGCAATATGGGCAAGAACAGGTTGTACGGCCCGTGGCTTTACGCTTGGAACGTTGGTTTGTTCAAGAACTTTCTGTTCACGGAGCGCTGGAGACTTCAGTTCCGCGCCGAATTTTTCAACCTATTCAACCGCGCAAACTTCAACAATCCGAACACCGGCCTGAACAATCTGACGACTTTCGGTACGATCACGGGAGCTGGCGATCCGCGGATCGGGCAATTGGCGTTAAAACTTTTCTTCTAGATTCCTAAGGGTGCATACACATGAGAAAATTTTGGCTGCTTTCCTTTCTGGCTATGCCGCTCTTCCTCGCTTATTCCGATGAGCCTCCTCCGGGGGGCTTGGAGCATTGGACGTCTGCGTCGCTTGTCTCCATGAGCCGGGCGCTCGAGCCGCAGGCGGCTTCGGATTCGCATCACTTTGCCGTAAAACAGCTTTCTAATTATCCCAACGAATATTTTCTCCTCGCACGCCGCGTGGCCGATGGCCAGCCGGAGTGGCACGAAACGGAAGCCGATGTTTTCATCGTGCTGTCAGGCACGGGGACTCTCTTGGTTGGGGGCACGCTTGTTGGCGGCGAGACCACGGCACCTCATGAGCAGCGCAATGGAAGCATTCAAGGCGGCGTTCGGCAGAAGCTCGCTGCCGGCGATGTCGTGCGAATCCCCGCGCGTGTGCCGCACCAAGTCCTACTCGAGGGCGGAAAGGAATTTACTTACCTGGTAATAAAAGTGAAGGGCTATTAGCTCGGAGGGAAAATTTTTTGTTAAGCTTCAGGCGCAGACCCTATTACAACGAGCGCCACGGTCGTTGGCGAGCCAGCCAGCGGCAACTGAAATTCCACCAGCCACTGGTCGCCTTCATCCAAATGGAAAACGGAAGGGAGTGACTTCGGATGATCCTCGGGCGGGCCGAGACTCCACACCGAAGGATGATTCGAACCGGTAGCCTTACGGCTCAGAGCCAGGGTTTGATCGATCGTGACCGTAGCGGCATCCTGATCGTCGGTTGCAGGAGAGGCGAGCAAAAAATCACGCTGCGGAGCCACGCCCATGTGATTCCCGTTATCCGGCAAGAGCGCGTACCGAAGCGTGTAGACGCCAGGCTTGATCAGCTGTTTGCGATAATCCTTCACGGCGGTGGGCAGACGAATCGCGCTCACAAGCGTTCCCTGAGCCAGCTGCGGATAGACCACACCGAGCGTCTGTGGAGCATTTGCTTTCCCGGGAACGGCTTTGCCAAGCCAGATGTCACACAGGGGGCCGCTGGGCCCGGTGACGCGAATGCCAGTGGAGGACAGAGCGGTTCGAACGGCTGCGGCTAACTCGTTGGGAGGCGCTTCGTTGAGGGGTTCGGCTTTGTAGCTTTGCGCGAAGGCACTCCCTGCGGCCAAAAGCAGGGAGTGCGACAGTAAGAAAGCATACAACCACTGCCGTGTCCGAAACGCTTCCATTGGCGAGCACCTCAGAAGGGAAGAATTGGATTTAGCGCGCGTCTTTGGCCACGTCCGTGACAGCTTCGCTCTTTTTGACCACGAGCCCGCCCGAGGCACCGCCTCTAAAAGACGCAAATTATACCGACCCCTGGGGCGAGCTTCTCGCTACACAACCGTTCTTGCAATGTTCCCGATGCAGACCGCTTCCAGGTTTCCCTGGGTTCAGAAGGCAAACGTTCCCACAAAAGCGCTCCGGCGGTTGGACTCGTTCCACGTGCTGCCGAGATGATTGCCGCTGTAGGACGAGCGGCTGGCAACGGCAGGCATCGCATGGGTCAAATGCGAAACCAGCGGCTCGTAGTAGACGTCTTCGTTGTGGCAAATCTCGTCGGTGTCCATGATGGCGCGCGTATTGATTTGCGCAAGGTCGCCGACTTGGAGTGACGCGACTCCGTGCTTGCTCCCGTCCACCGTGAACCGAATGGGCAAAGCTTCGGTGGCAACGACAGTGCTCAGAAGTTTGCCTGCCTGCGCTTGGGCAAAGCTAACGAGCGCTTCACGCTGCGCAGCGCTGGCGCGCTGGTCAACGATCAGTACGGCTTTGGCGGGCAGAGGATTGCTAAAGGCGTCGCCGAGGGTTGCGTTGGCGCGCACCACCGCGGCGACACTCAATCCATCGAGGGGAACATTTGCCCAGTTGCCCTTATCCACGTGCCACGCGAGGACCGCTTCCTGACCAGTTAAATTGACTTCGGAATTGGCGAAGCAAGGACCGGTGTAAACATCCGCGGTCCGCGACTCGATGTATTCGCCCGACACATGCCCGGCCGGCTGGCCCGCCCGCGTACAAGTGGGCAGAGCAAACAAAGCCCCTGCCAGAAGTAAGGACGATAGACTGCCCTTCGATATCATTTTCACTACCTCCCTTGATTTCCCTAAAGCCTGTCTCAACTTCTATTCTCTCATTCCAACGTTTTGCGTTCCAATTCAAATTTTCTATTTTACGACTCACCGGTTCGCGGAGGTGAACCGGCGAGAAACTCTAAGTCGTTTCGCAACACGAACGGCCCGGGCGGCACTTCTCCGTATTGGCAAAGTGCCCGTCCGGTCCCACTAGTGATTGCGTTTGCGCGCACCAGAAAGGACCAGTGGGCATTGCAGCGGCCTTCTCTTCCGCCGAAATAATGTCCAGGGTGTTGGCCGGAGCGTCTCCGCCTTCGTAAAACATCTTCTTCTCACGCAGACGATGGCACACCGTAGCGTTCTGCACGAGTTCAGTCAGGGTCGGCATGGCTACGCTTCTCCTTTCGCGGCGGCAAGCAAGGCGCGTTTGACGGCCACTTTCGCGAGCTTCACCTTGTAACCATTCTGGCTGAGGGGTTTTGCGCGGCTGAGAGCCGCCTCGGCCGCGCTGGCGGCTACGCTCTCGTTTATAGATTTGCCAGTCAGCTCCTTGTCCGCTTCCTTAGCTTGCCAAGGAATCGGTGCGACGTGACCGAGCACGATCCTGCCTTCCGTGACTTTGCCGCCTTCCAGTTTGACCGTGACGGCGGCAGCGGCGAGTGGCCAGTCGAGCGCTGTTTTGTGACGCACTTCGTACGTGGCGCTGCGAAGACCGCGAGAAGAAGCGGGGATCACGATGCTCGCGAGCATCTCGTTGGGCCGGAGGACGTTCTCCCGTTCGCTATCGGATTTAGGGATGATAAAAAAGTCTGGGGCGCTGACTTCGCGCTGACCTTTAGGGCCGGCCAGTTGCAGCTTTGCACCAAGTGCGATCAATGCCGGCGCAAGGCTCGAGGGATTCACGAAATACGCCGGGCCGTTGTTGCCGAGTATGGCGTGGTAGCGATTCTCACCTTCCGGCACGAGCGATTTCCCGTTTTCATCTTTGGCCAGGAGCCCGTAGCCATTGCGGAAATACCAGCAGCGCGGGCGCTGGCAAAGATCGCCGCCAACGGTGCCCATGGCGCGAATCTGCGCACTGGTAATGCCTTGAGCCGCGTGCGCAAGAGCAGGGAACTCAGATCGAATGGTCTTGTCTTCGAGCAGTTCGTCCATGGTAACGAGCGCGCCGATGGTCACGCCTTCCGCGTTCGAATGAATGCCATTCAAGCCTTCCACATTCTTGATATCCACGACGCGCTTCGGCGTGACGACGTACTCTTTCATCAGGCTGATTAAATCGGTGCCGCCCGCCAGCACAGCCGCATCGTCCCAGCTGGAGCCAAGCAGGCTGATCGCTTCCTGTCGAGTGCTCGCATGAGCGTATTCAAAACGTTCCATTACGCCACCGCTCCTTTCGTCTCCAAAGCTGCGAACACTTTGTCAGGCGTGAGCGGAAGCGTGGGAACGCGCACGCCAATGGCGTTGGCCACGGCGTTCGAAATGGCGGCACCCGGCGAAATCACCGGCGGCTCACCAAGCCCGATCACCCCGCGCTCGTCGTAGCCCGGGCCGGTCATCATGTGCACGACAATGTCGCCAAAGTCGCCGATGCCTGCGAGTTTGTAGAATTCGAGGTCGGCGTTCAGGCAGCGGCCAGTCTGCTCGTCCATGATTTTTTCTTCGAAGAGCGAGTAGGTGATGCCCATAATGCAGGCGCCGTACACCTGGCTCTCGGCCGTCTTCAGGTCAATGATGAGGCCGCAATCCTGCACGGCGACCAGTTTGTCCACGTGAACGATGCCAGTTTCCGTATCCACGCTGACTTCCGCCATCTGCGCGCCGCCGACCCCGCTCGAAAGTAGATCGTCATTGCCGCGCTGCCGCTGGCCTGTGCCGGTGATGGGCGTTGTGCCGAGCTTCGCACACGCTTGCTTCCAGAAAATGGCTTTGCTCGGATTGCCTTTGACGCGAATCTCACCGTCGACGGCTTCGAGGTCATCGGGCTTGGCGTCGAGGGAAGGAGCGACTTTTTCAAGCAGCTGATTAAGAGCAGCCGTTGCCGCGCGGCGAGTAGAGGAACTGACACCGCCAACCGTCGTGGAACCGCCAGAGGCTCCGTCCGCAGGATATTTCGAATCGCCGATATTCACTTTAACGGCTTCGAGCGGCAATCCCATGGTTTCCGCGGTGATGATGCCGATTACGGTGCGCGTGCCGGTGCCTAAATCCTGCGAGCCAAGCGATACCGACACGGAACCATCGGGCTGAATGACGCAGTTGCAATTGCTGGGATGGCCTGCGCCACCCCAGGTGTGCATGGAAACGCCGAGCCCTTTTTTGATTGGCCCGGATGTTTTATCGCCTCGCGGATGCCACTTGCTCTTCCAATCCATCAGTTGCGAGGCCTTTTCCAGTTCGGCCGAATACGTTTTGGCGAGCTGCCCGGTCATCTGGATGTTTTTCTGCAGCAGGTCAACCGGGTCCATGCCCAGCTTCGCCGCCAAGTCGTCGAGCGCTGACATCGTAATCACGCACATCTGGGGGTGATTCGGAGCGCGCCACGCGCGAGCCGGCCCAATATTGGTCAGCACCGCCGTATGCTTGACGCGGCGGTCGGGAATGCGAACGACATACGGCAAATTGGGCGCCCCGCCTTGTGCATCGGGACCTCCCGTGCCCCAGGATTCCGACTGCCACCCAACCAGCGTCCCGTCCTTCTTCGCGCCTACTTTGACTTTTGCATACATCGAGGGGCGCTCGCCGGCGGCCATCAATTCCTGGTCGCGCTCGAGCATCATCTTTATGGGACGCCCCGCTTTCTTGGCGAGCCGCGCGCAGGCGAGTCCCCAGCTGTCGGCGCCGAATTTGCTTCCGAACCCGCCGCCCATCACCGGTGTGAGCACTCGCACTTTGTCGGCGGAGCTGACGATATTCGCTTTAGCGATTTCACCTGGAATGCCGCTAACGTTTTGCGTGGAAGCGTACAACGTAAGGTCGTCGCCGTCCCATTCCGCTACTTGTCCATGGGCCTCGAGGCAGCAATGCGTGATGACGGAAGCGCCGTACTCGCCTTCGCTGATCACTTCGGCTTGTTGCAAGGCTTGATCGGGATTCCCGTCGGTCTGCTCAGCGAGTTGCTTGGTGTGTTCGCCGGCCTTTGAAGGGGCGACGTCAGAGACGAGATGAGGAAGTTTTTCGTAGCGAACCTGAATCCGGCGGGCCGCGTCGCGCGCTTGCTCTTCGGTTTCTGCGGCAACGGCCGCGACTTCATGCCCAACCCAGAATACTTCTTTGCCGGGCTCGGTCATGATTTCAACGGCTTTCACGCCCGGCATTTTTTCGGCGGCGCTGGTGTCGATGCTCACCACTTTGGCATGCGCGTACGGCGAAAAAACCATTTTGCCGTGCAGCATGTTCGGGCGATTTACGTCGTAGCTGTACTTGATGCGGCCCGCAGACTTCCAGGGACCGTCAAGTCGCGAAATGCGCCTGCCAATCAAGCTGCATTTGTCGGTGGGAGGCCAGTGATAATCAGCCATCAGGCGTGCCCTCCTTTCATGGACATTGCCGCTTGGACAACGGCGTTTCGAACGCCCACATAGGTTCCGCAACGGCATAGATTGCCCCCGAGCGCTTGCTTCATCTCTTCGAGGGTTGGATTGTGATGGGAATCGAGGTAAGCCTTGCAGGACATGACAAAACCGGGGGTGCAGAAGCCGCATTGTTGCGCATCGTTTTCCACAAACGATGCAGAAACGGCGTGTAATTGCCCTTCGGGAGCAAGGCCTTCGATTGTCCGGATATCTGCGCCAGGCTTTCCGCCGCGGTCTGCAACCTCAATCGCCAGGACGCCACAAGCGTACGTGGGTTTGCCGTTGACGATGATCGTGCATGCGCCGCAGGTGCCGCGGTCGCAAACTTTCTTTGCGCCAGTGAGGTCAAGATGATTCCGAAGAGCATCGAGCAGGGTTACGCGAGGCTCAATAGTCAGCTTCTTCGCTTCGCCGTTGACGCGCAGAGTCATTGTCGCCGGGCCGGGGCCAATCACTTTGGCGGAGCCGACGACCTCGGGCTCTGGCACAGTGGTTGTCGCGGCCGACGCGAGCTGGTGGCCGGCAAGAACTTGCGCGGTGGCGGCAACGCCGGTACCACCGACTAGCTTGACGAATTCACGTCTTCGAAGAGCCCGCTTTTTGTCGAGTTCTTCCTTGGACTTGGATTCGGGGTCTTTGGGATCTTCTTTTTTGGCCATGCGGTGACCTCCGGGATGTCTTCAAGAAATGCCGGGACAACGTTTGGGGCCGAGTGTAGGGCGCCTCGCCGGCGCCAAGCGAGTATACGCTGGCTTTGGTGCAAACGAAAATCCTGCACTTGCTGAGCTAAGCCACGTCAATCGCCGTCCGATTCGCGCCAGTGGTATCGTAGGAACCGGCGCGGGTAACGTCAAATTGAAAATCCTGCATAACCGATTTAGCGGGACTAAACATTGATTTCTGCTTCTTTTTGGTCAGGAAGCGCCCGGACCGATGGCCACGACAAAATAGCTCGCGGGCGTTTCGCCCGCGTTTTTAATCCCATGCTCATCGTTGGAACTGACAAAGCCTAGCGACCCTGGTCCGAGCCGCGTGGTGTTGTTGTTGACCGTGATATCCACGGTGCCCTCCCGAATGAGCCACATTTCGGAATGGGCATGACGATGGGGTGGGTGCGGCGAGCCGCCAGGAGGGAGCGTGGTCTCGTGCGCCTCGAGAGACTCCCCGGTGACAAGTTTTCCCTTAAGCACAGCGCGGGTCGCCGCGGTGCTCGAGGTATGAACCGCAAGCTTGCTGAACGGGTACATCGCTGAAGGCAGGGAGGCCTGTTGTTCCGACACCGACGGGGCTCCCTGAAGGCGAAGCAAAACAGAGGGAAACAGCAAACATAACTCACGGCGTGTCAGGCACATGCTTCCTCCTTTTTTGCTGGCTTGCTGGAATCAACAGAGATGGGGCTGCGCCGGAAGGCTTGCGCTCTTCTCAACTGCCTTTCTCGCTCATTCCAAATTCAAATTTGTGATACGGCTGCCTTGGCCATTTCGAGCGTTACGCGCTGTTTCTGCCGGTACGCGGTGTTGGCCATGTGCGCCGCAATCGCGGAGCGGTAGCCAATCTCCACGTTGGCATTCGGAGTTTGCCGGCTGCGGATGCAATCGATCCAGTTGGCCATGTGGTTTTGATTCTTCGATTCGCCAGTGAGCGCAACTCCCTCGGGCCGATTCACTTTCTCAGGATAATAATGCAAACTTTCCCCGGACCTGCCGGTCACCATGTCGGTGACGCCCATAATGTGTTCAATGGTGCCGTCGCTTCCAAGCAATCGTTCGCCAAGTCCGTAGTGTTTATTGTTGAAAGTCGACTGCCATGTGACCACCACGTCCTGTGGATATTCGAGTGTCACCACGATCGTGTCCGGGACCTCGCGTCCATCTTTTTCGGAGAAGATTCCGCCGCTCATGCACGCCGCCGTGGGCTCTGGCAGATCGAGCGCTGTTTGTATCCACGCAATTTGGTGCACCATGTTTTCTGTAACGTTTCCGCCTGAGAATTCCCAGAACAATCTCCAGTTGATGAACTTGTAGGGATCAAATCCGCGGTCGGGCCGCCCGTTGAGAAATGCTTTCCAATCTACATTTTGTGCCGTGCAGTCCGAAGGCACTTGACGCACCCATTGGCCTTTTCCATGCGGAGTGTTGCGGCTCATCCAGGATTCGACTTGCGTGATTTTTCCAGCCAGGCCGTCCTTGATCCACTTGCGTGTATCCGCCAGCGAGCCGGAACTTTCGTGCTGTAACCCAACCTGCACAACCCGGTCGGATTTCTTCGCCGTCGCCAGACACTCTTCCACCTCGGGAATCGACCAGGTCATCGTTTTTTCACAATAGAGGTCCTTTCCCGCGGCGATGGTGTCCATAAAGTGCTTCGCGTGAATGTGAAGAGGGCTGGCCACAATGACGCCGTCAAGGTCTTTCATATCCAGCAAACGCCGGTGATCGTCAAACGTCTGAATACCCGGAGCCATCTGTTTGGCGGCATCGCGCCGCCGCGAGTAGACGTCAGCAATAGCCACGAGTTGCACGTTGGGCACTTGCAGGATCTCCTTGAGCAGCTCTTCGCCGCGGCCGCCCACGCCGATCATTCCCACGCGAACGCGGTCGTTGGCGCCGAGCACCGTGGCAGGCGGACAGGCCGCCAAAGCCGCAGCGCCGATCGCCGCCTGTTTTAGGAATTCACGTCTCGTGTTCGTTGTCATGTCCCATTCACCTGAAAAATAGATCTTGCAAGCAAATCCTCATGAATGCTTTTGCTTTGCAGCTGTGCTCGAAAGATATCGTGTAATGACACGGGCGAAATCCGCGATGGCCAGTTCCGGCTCTTCAATTTCGGGATGCCAAGCCTTTTCCCATTCGAATGAATAGAAGCCCGTGTATCCGATTCCAGCAAGCAGCTCGACCTGTCGTTTCACAGGAACGTCGCCGCGGCCGGTGAGGACATAATTATCTTGGCCGCCTGCCAGGCGCGCGTCCTTCAAGTGCGTGTGACGGATGTATTTTCCAAGCTGTCGAACGGTGGCCTCGGGGTCTTCCTTGCCATCCACGAACGTGTTGTGAGCATCCCAAAGCAAGGCAACGTTCGGGGAAGCGGCTTTTTCTAGAATATCTCGCAGCACAGGGGAGGTTGTGAAATCGCCGTGCGATTCCAGGATGACCGTTACGTTCTTAGGTCCGGCATAATCTCCCAATTCGCGCAACGAGCCGGCAATGTGCTCGACTGCGGCGGCTTGCGGCCCGACCAGAGTGTTGCCGAAAACGCGCACGTAAGGCGCGCCCAGCCGCGAAGCCAGATCAATGAATCGCCGGGCATCGGCAAGCTGTTTCTCGTGTTCCGGGCCCGTATCGTGCATGTTGGCAGAACTGCTCACGCAAGAAATGCGCAGCCCACGGCTTGCAATTTCTTTTTTGGACTGTTCGAGCTGTTCATCCGCAAATTCCCGGCGCGACGGGAGGTCCATCGTTCCTTGCATACCGCGCAACTCAACCGCTGCGAAGCCATTCTGCTGGGCGAAATCCAGAATTTGGAGCCATTTCCAGGCAGGGCATCCGAGAGTCGAAAAGCCGATAGGCAAACGCTCGCCGGTGGCGCGAGCGACCTGTGGCAGTGCCGCAAGAAGGACTGCCAGGCGCTCAAGAAAATCCCGTCGTGCTAAAGGACTCGCGGACATGGGCGTAAACGGAACACCATCTATTAATTTCGAAGCCCGTGTTGAGCAAGGGCGTTATTTGGGCTTTCTCCATTTCGGCGAAAAACGTTCCGGTGATTAAGCGCTTAGCGCAGCAGCTTCTTGCAATTCCTTCTTCATTCCGGCCCAGCTCTGGCGCGTCGACTCCTCCGGCGTACTGGCGCCGCGCCAGTGAGTTTCCAAACTAACCGCAAAGTGGTAGCCGTCTCGCTTTAACGCTTTGAATTGGCCAATCCAATCGATGCTGCCGCCGCCCATCGGCGCCCAGGCATATTTGCCGTCAGACTTTTTCACGGAATCTTTGCAATGGCAATGGCCGATACGATCCTTCGGCAGCAGGTTGTAGCCGTCGGGATACGGAATCTCGCCGCGCTCCGACGCATTTCCCGGGTCCCAATTCAACATCAAATGAGGGGATTGCACGGCGCTGAGAACTTTGGCGGCTTCTGCGCCTGTGGCGGTGTTGCACGAAGGTTCGTTTTCCAGGACCAGCAGCACTCCCTTTTGGCCCGCCTTGTTGGCCGCGTCCAGCAACTTTTCGTTGATGGCCGCGCGATAAGGCGCTTGATCATCCAGCCGCCAAAAGTCGAAGCAGCGCACACGATCCGTGTTGAATGCTTTGGTCAGTTCCATGCTGCGTTCCAGCACTTCGTCTTGCTGCTGGAACGTGAAGTCCGCGTTGAATTGGTCGCGCTTCGGGCTGAATTTCGATTGTGGCGCGTCCGGCCAATCCACTTTGAATAAGGGGCTGGCGATATCCGTCACGCGCAGCTTGTTCTTTTCCAGGATGCGGCGTGCCTCTTCGACCTCTTTTGCGTCAAGCTTCAGGATGTTCTTGTTCCACATGCCCCGCAGTTCGATCCAATCCATGCCGAATTCTTTGCAGGCGATTTCGCAAGCCCTGCCAAAGTCTTGCGTGATTTCATCGTTGATGACGGCGACTCGGAAAGGCGATTTCATACCGTCACCTTAAGCTTCTCTTCGAGGTATTTCTTGCTGATCTCCGCGCACTCCTTGGGGGTCCGAGTTTTGTCCGGGACTGCATCGAGCTCCACGATGGCCCAGCCGCGGAAGTTGACTTTGTGCAAGGCCTCGAACACTTCGGGGAGGTCCACGCGCCCTCGGCCCAATTCCACGAAGCGATAGGGGTGTTTCGGGTTTTCGGCGGCGGCCAGGGATTCCACATCCTTGATATGCAGGAACAACAGGCGGTCGTGGTATTTCTCGATTGCCTTTGCCGGATCTCCACCGCCCTGGAAGTAGTGGGCTACGTCCAGTTCCAGCTTAGCGTAACGTGGGTCAGCCGCCTCGAGAATTTGGTCTACTTCCTCGGGGCGCTCGCCGAGCGAGCCCATGTGGTTGTGGTAGCCAAGAGAAACTCCCAAATCCGCGGTTCGCTTTCCAATTTCGGTGATTAGTTTGCCCAGTCGCATGTAATCCGCTGAAGTAATCGCGCGATCCTTGGGCCGTTCGTCGGTCACTTGCAGGTAAAGGCCGCCAACGTCGCGCACGAATTTTGCGTTGGCGGTGTGCTTGGCGATTTCATCCTTTTCAACGGCGGAATCAATGCGCACGCCGCCGCTCGAGAGGGCCACCATCTTCAGCTGATGCTTTTCGAGCAAGGCGCGCAACTCCGCAGGGCCGGAAAATTCCTTGAGGACGTTGGCGCGCAACTGAATCCCAGGAAATCCCAGGGCGGCGATGTCCTCAATAGCCTGGCGGTCATTCCCACTCCAGGTGATGGATGCATATCCGAAATGAATCTCACCGGGTGCCGGCGAGATTGGCCTATCGAAGTACGACAAGTCCATCGGGGGGTACAGAAACTCGGCGGCGCAAAACTTCTTCAAAGGAAAAGCCGACGCCGCCGTCGCGGCCGTTACTGCTCCTATTCCGCGAAGGAATTCGCGGCGCGGGACTCGACATTGCATACGCTCTTCTCCTGCATGCTTTTCCGCTACCTAAGCATTCCGGCGCCCTTGCCGGACGCCGGCTGAGATCTTGGACTCGCCGGTATTTTGTACGACTAAACTCTTTCTTTGGAAATTTTCAAAAGTTCAGCTTGGCGCCGAGTTGGAGAACGCGGCCACCACTTGCATTGGTAATCTGACCGAAGCTATTGCTGTTGCGCGTCAGGCCCGCCGCCGAGCCTCCATTACCCGCAAAGAAAAACTGCGGCGTATTGGTCGCGCCAAAGGCCTCCAGCCGCAGATCCAGATTGTAGCGCTCCGTAAATCGGATGGACTTGGATAGCGCAGCATCCAGATTGAAAAAGTTCGGCCCGCTCAAAAAGTTCCTTCCCACATTGCCAAACGTACCTCCGGGTGCGGGAGCAAAGCTCGATGTGCTGAACCAGGGATTCCCGGGGCCGATACCGTGAAGGATTTGCACGGGCGCAACCAAGTTTGGCGTTTGCGTGTTGTCTGGCGCGAATAGCGAAGCGGAGCTGTCAGTAAAATACAATGGCAGGCCGGACATTAGGGTCAGAAAGCTCGAAACGCGCCAATCACCCAGAATCGCGGCACCTGCCCCGGACGAGAGCAGCCGCTTGCCTTTGCGGAAGGGAAGATCGTAAACAACACTTTGAACAAACGTTTGGGTCCGGTTGAAGTCGTTCCGGGCGTAATCGCGGCGTTGATTGATATAAAACGAGAGGCCGCCGTCGTCACCCGTTTGGAAACCCATCCCTTTGCCGAATGTGTAAGCGGTCGTGGTGGCAAAACCATTTCCAAAACGCCGGTCGAGTTTTACTTGCAAGGCGTTATAACTGGAAGAGTATCCAGCGAAAAGGAGACGGGTGGCTGCGGTTCGACCGAAGGGCAGGAACTCCGGACGGCCGTTATTGGCCGTCTTAGCATTCTGGCCGATCACTGTTGCCGCGTTCAGGTTGTAATTAACAACACCATCCACCCCGTGGTTTCCGACGTACGCTACGTCAAGAACGAACCGCCAGGGAAGGGTTCGCTGGATCGCGGCGTTCCAGGATTCCACGTACGGGTTTTTGAAGTTCTGATTCACTACAGAATATATGCTCTTTACGAGGGGATTAGCGATGATTCCGTTGGATGGGATGACAGGTTGAATGAGGTTGGGGAAACCGTTCTCAAAGGTTGCCGTTCCAGTTTGTCCATTGGCAAGGGGAACCAGTGCCGGACCAAAAGTCGCAATAGCCGGATCGAATTCGTTATTGGCCCGTACCGGGAAGTTATAAGCGTAGCCATTGTCCGGAAACGGCGTATAGCTGATACCGAATCCCGCGCGAAAGACCGTTGACTCTTTAAGGCGATAAGCTAGCCCCACGCGCGGGGCGATATACTTGTAATGGGTTGCGATTCCCAAATTGTCGGGGATATTCCCGTAGCCGCTGACGAGAAGTTGGTTGTTGATGGGATCGTAATTTGAAAACCCGCCCTTCTGAACGGGTGTGGCAGGAGGATAAAACTCCCAGCGCAGCCCAAGGTCGGCTGAGAATTTGGGTGTGACCAACCACGTGTCTTGCGCAAAGGCGAAGAACTGCCACGCCCGGTAATTCGGGAAGAACGTGGCCAAGTCGCGTCCCGCCTGGCCTGGTACGTCCAGCAGAAAGCTGGCGAAATCGTTTGCAAAACTTGTTTTGCTGGCGCCGCTGCCAGTGTTGAGCGCAGTCTGACCGTCACTGAACGTATAGACGCCCCGCGGGCTGAAGGTCTGTTCCTGGAGCAAGGCATCGCGAACACGCCGCAGGTCGCCACCAAACTTAACGGTGTGATTGCCGAGAACCTTGGTCCACGTATTCGCAAAATCGATGTTCGTTTCCGAGCGGATCCATGGCAGGCTCGCCGAGAAGCCAAGCAACGGAGGATCGCCGTTAAGTAAACCATTAATCGTGACGCCGACAATTCCGCTGGTGATTGTCTTATCGAGGTTGACCCCAGGAATGCCAAGCGTTTGTGAAGTATTTGTGCCGTAGTCGAAGTTGTGAGCCTCATTGTGATACCATCCTGCTCCCACGCGAAACTCAGCAACCAACGTGGTAGAGAAAAATCGATTGTAGTTTAGGCCAGTGCTGTAGGTATTCTGGAGACCGGAGCCTTCGAAATTCCCCTGTGCCGGCCCGCCTGCTAAGCCGAATATAGGTGCCTGGAAGATCGCGGGACGCTGATAGCTGAATCGACCGCTCAGACGATCCTTATTGGTAAGGTTGGCGTCAACCTTAGCATCGACAAAATCCGTATCTTTGTGGAAAGGCAGGAGCGCAAAGTAGTTGTTTGCGGTTTGTGTGTTCGTTGGGGCCGGCAGGAGCGCCAGCAGCTTGACAGAAATAGGATCGATCAAGGCAGACGGAATAATGTTTGGGCAGCCGGCGGGATTGCTGCAAGCGGCATTGAATGCATCCACGGGGGTGTTATTTGGACCCGGGACGGTTGCCAAGCCACGAGCGGAGGTAGCAACCAACGGCTGGCGGCCCGTGCCGTCCGAACTCCCGCTAAACGGATTATAGATGACCGTCGTCGAAGAGCTTAGGTCACCCGAACGAAAGGCCGTGGTGGGGACGGTGGTCGTATTGGCATTGGCCTCGTGGTCTAAGACCTTCAGATAGTCTGCAAAGAAGAACAGCTTATTCTTTATGATTGGCCCTCCAATGTTGCCCCCAAAGTAGTTATAGGCCAGGTGCCCCACGGATTGGTCGAAAAAGTTCCTGGCATTGAAATAACTGTTCTTGGCGAATTCATAGGCAGCGCCATGAAACGTGTTACTGCCAGACTTAAGGATAACGTTTGTGACCGCTCCGCTGGCGCGGCCCAGTTCCGCGTCGAAATTGCTTGTGGAGACGTCTACCGTCTGAATGGCTTCGAGCGGCGGGATGAGGATCTGCAGAAGGCCGGTGCGCTCGTTGTCGTCGATGCCCTCAATCTGGTAATTGTTTCCCTCGCGCAATTGGCCGTTGACTTCGGTCTGAAGCGAGTTGCTGGCGTTGAAGAACTGCGAATGCTGGAACGTAGCGCGAGTCGTTCCAGGGACGATGTTCAGAAGGTTTTGGAAATTTCGATTGGTGCCAAGAGGAACGTTCTCGGTTAGCACGGTTTCGAGTTTGCGCCCTGTGTCTGCCCGTTCGGTCTGGAGAATGGGTGTTTCCGCCTCTACCGTGATGGTGTCGGTCGTTTCTCCTGGTTGAAGAGTCAAGTCAACGCGTTCCGTCGTGTTTACGATCAGATCGATGCCCGCTCTTGACGCTCGCTTGAATCCCGACTGTTCCGCAATGACGGTATACGTGCCCGGCGGCAGGTCTGGAAATACATAGTTGCCGCTATCGTTCGTTTGCGAGGTGTGGCTTACCCCCGTATTGGTCTCGGTGATCGCGACCTTTGCGTTGGCGACTGCGGCTCCGGAGGAGTCTGTCACGGTTCCGAGCAAAGTTGCATTGACCGCTTGACCTCTCGCTCCAGGAGAGAGCGCTAAGACGATGATTCCGAGCAGCGTTGCGATGCCAAGCCGCCATCGTGCAAACAAGCTGCGCCCGGCAGGTGATGCCAACCGTGGATTGTTCGTTTGAGACTTGCTTTCCGTTCTCCACTCCGAGGAAGACGTGCCACGAAGTTTGCTCATGACCCACACCCCCCACTCATCCCAAGAATTTCCTTGTGCGTGCGTAAGCAAGCCGGCCGATTCCATGGAACTGGTTCCACACCTTAGCCGCGCGACAGGCCCCTGTCAAGCTAGAAATTCCAGAATCAAATTTGACCTGGCAGTCTTTTGCGCATCTAGGACCATAGGCCTCCCGAGGGCGGTGAGCACATACAACTTCCAAGCCTTGGATTTCCCTTGCTGCAAGGGGAGTTACACGACGGACGCTGTCGTCTAGAGGTGTGCTAAACTTGCGCGGCAGGGGTTCCAGTAAAGATCGGGGAAAAGTGATAAAGCCGCCGGAAGCAAATGTAAGGTTGGAAACGGTTCCACGGCAAAGTACGATCCGCGATGTGGCCCGGGCCGCTGGCGTGGGCATAGGGACAATTTCGCGCGTGCTGAATTCCAGCTCTCAGGTGAGCCGGGAAACGCGGGCCCGCGTGCTGGAAGCGATTCGCCGCTTGGGGTTCCGCCCCAACGCTCAGGCCCGAAGGATTCTCAGGCGGCGCTCGGAAATTGTTTGTTTTCTCTTGAGCAACCGCGACTTTCTGCATCCTTTTCACGCGCGTATTTTGCAGGGTGTAGAGTCTTATGCGAGCAGCCTGAAACATCATGTGCTGTTTGCCGTGCTGCATTATTCTCCGCGCGTGCCCCCCGAGAAAATCGACCTGCCTCCTGTTCTTCAGGAGCATGGCTTGATTGACGGTGTCATCCTAGCAGGTACGATTTATCCAAACCTCCTCCGCAGAATCGAATCCATCCACATGCCTTTTGTTGCCTTTAGTAACAATGTGGTGGGAACGGATGGAGAACAGCACTACGATCAAGTAGGATTCGACGACTCTAACGGAACACTCCAGGCCACGCGCTATCTCATCGAGCAGGGACACAGGCTGATTGGTTTTGTCGGCGACACTTCTTATCCCTGGATTCAGCGCCGATTCGATGGGTATCGGCAGGCTATGAGGGAGAGCAAGCTGAAGCCAATCTCCGCCATGCCGCGAAGTCTTGACGGTTTCGTGGATTTCGGCCAGAAGAGTGCGCTTCGAATCTTATCGCGGAAGACGCGACCTACAGCTGTGGTAGCGGGCAATGATGAAACGGCGTATGGGCTGTGGGTGTCGTTGCGGCGCCATGGAGTCAAAGTGCCGGAAGAAATAAGCTTGATTGGTTTCGACGACCGCGAAGAAGCCGTCCTGATGGACCCACCACTCTCGACGGTCCGCGTGCATAAAGAAGAGATTGGTGAAACCTGTATGAAGATGCTTCTCGAGCGCCTGCACCATCCCCAAATGGCGTTCAGTCACCGAATTTTGCCTACCGAATTTGTGGTTCGGGGAACTGTCCTTCATCTCTGAACAAGGTTCCTACTCTTGCTTTCACGAAAAGTGGTCGTTTCCCTCAAACGCTGGCAGTCCTGTGGGGGCTTCGCGCCGCGCGATAGACAGCTTCGACGAGAGCCAGGCTGCGGCGTCCTTCGCGGCCGTCGCAAGCAAGCATGGTGTTTTTCGTAATGGCGCACAAAAAGTCCTCTATGACCGCCTGATGGCCGCGAAAATCGCTGACCACGGCCGAAGAGGCGCTCTGATTTTCGTCGCGCGCAACGATTCCCGCAGGTTCACTCGCAGCGTTGCGCAGATCAGCGGCAAGAATCCGGTCGTGTTCGAGGATGACGGTGCCGTGGGTGCCAGAAATTTCGACGCGGCGCGGGTAACCGGGATATGCGGCGGTGGTGGCATGAAAAACGCCGAGGGCGCCGCTCGCAAACTCAAGCAGAGCCGTGGCCGTGTCTTCCGCTTCAATCTTATGGAACTCAGTGGCTGCCTGCGCCTGCACGCGAGAAACGTCCCCGAGCAGCCAGAGCAGCAGATCAACTGTGTGAATGCCTTGATTGATCAACGCCCCACCGCCGTCCAGTGCCAGCGTGCCGCGCCAACGCGAATTCTTGTAATATTCCGGGGGCCGGTACCATTTCACGCGCGCATCCACGAGCAAAATCTTCCCTAGCACACCGCGGTCGATCCAATTTTTCAGCTGCCGGATATGCGGCTTCAGTCTGTCCTGAAAAATCACCCCAAGTTTCACGCCGGATTGCCTCGCGGCCTCGATAAGCTCATCGGCCTTGCTGGTAGCGATGTCGATGGGTTTCTCCGTGAGAACATGCAGACCCTGTTTTGCGGCGGCGATGCCCTGCGTGGCGTGCAGGCCCGAGGGGCTGCCGATAATCACGAGATCCATGGGCCGGTGCGCCAGAAATGCAGCAAAGTCGGCGTACGCCTTTCCGCCATGCTCGCGGCACAGCCGATGGACATGTTCGGAATTAGTGCCATAAACCGCAGCGATTTCGACTCCGGCGATGGCCCGGGCGGCACGGGCATGCGTACCTGAGATGTTTCCACCGCCAATCAGCCCGACGTGAAAGGTCATGGGAGTCCATGCCTTTGAGGCATTAAAGCATCAGTGATACGCGGCGACAAAGGCTTTATAGGCGGCCTCGGTACTTCCCACCGCGGCAATTTCCGAAGAAATCAGAACGCGGTACCGGAACGTGACGCTCCGCCCCGGCGCAAGGGTAAGGTTCAATTCTTCTTTGCCATTGCTGAAAACTTTCTCCCCCAGCGGATTCGCGGCGAAAAGCCCATAACCGCGCGCGTGCCAATAGGTGGGAAAACCCGGATTCATAGGGTGGTCGAAAATTGAAATCGTCACCGGCTCTTCGCCAATCTTTCCGCTTAAATTACACCAGCGTCCGCGTGTGCCCCACGCAGCCTCGCCATTTTTCCCTTCGCTGGTTAGATAGACCCCGTTCACGCCGGTGTTGTCGAGCTTCGCCACCGTTGTGACCCGCCCGCTCGCATCGGTAAACTTTTCGGGCTTTTCCGAAGGAGCCTCGAGCGCCCGCACCACGCGCAGGCCGAGCATGCCGTCTTTCGCATCCGCAAAAACTACTTTTTCGTCCTGCGTGGTCAAAGTCGTGATGCGGTCCACGCTCCGAAAATCCGGCCCCCCTCGAAACACGTACCGGGTATGCTCCTTCAGAAGCACCTTCTTCTCGTAATTCAGCCAATCGGCTTCCACTTCGAGCTCGCCCTCGTCCGAACCGCTCTTTGCCAACACGATCGAGCGATGCCGAATCGTGCCCATCTTCGGCGCGTCTTGTGGTTGGATGGCCTCGGAGTTGTTCCAGAAATCAATTCCATTGACGCTCTCATAGTTCAGCCATAGACCGACATGATGCGGATGATCGACTCGTTCGCCCGGCCGTGGCTCCAGCGGATAACCTCGGGTAATTATCGTGCCTTTGGCCGTCCGCAGCGGATAGAGCACCGGCTTCGCGATACTTTCGGGCCACCGGTACGACGTGAACGGCTGGCCGTCGATGGCAATGTCGACGCGTCGCTGCTCCTCGTTAACGGCCACGGAGATGCGGTCACTCGGATGTGGCCTGGCGGCACCAAAAAAAGCCAGCTGGGGTGCAACACCAAAAACAATCAATGTTCTGGCAAAAATGAAAATGCGCATGTTGTGTTCTATGCGCGGCCAGTTTTCAAACCTCTTCCGGCACGACATAGGGTGCGCGGTAACTGCCGCGAAGCATACGGTTCGCTTCCTCGTCCTCCATTACGCACTCTTTCTCCGGATCGAACCGCAGCGCCCGTCCCAGCCTGTAAGAAGCATTCGCCAGGTGTACCAGCGTGGTCGAGATGTGCGCCTCCTCAATCGGCGAATGAATATCCTCGACTCGCCGGCTGCGCACACAATCAATGAAGTTCGCGTAGTGATCGCCCGCCCCTTTGCCCGACGGCCCCGGCTGGCACTGGTCTGTGATCCAGGTCTTGTAAGAATCGTATCCATCCACAGCCAGATAGCCGTTCGAGCCATAAAAAATATTTCCGATGGTGTTGGTCTTCGCGTCTTTTGGCCCCAATGACTGTTGCTTGTCGGGATCTTTCTTATTTGCGTTGTTTGCCGCAGCCGCAACGTTTAGTCCCGCCGCGGGCACGCCTCCGGCTCCATAAGCGCCGGTCCCAATCTCCGCCTCGTGATTGGTGATCCAGTGACGGACCTCCAGCTCCATCATCTTGCGTTTGCCATTGGGTTCGAAGCAGAACGTGGCATGCAGCGTATTCGGGGTTTCCTGGTCGTCCTGAAACATGAAGTGCCCACCCATCGCCGACACGTGGACAGGAAACCCAACTCCCAGGCCCCACCGCGCAATATCAATTTCATGGATGGCTTGGTTGCCGACTTCGCCGTTGCCGGTGTCCCAGATCCAGTGCCAGTTGTAGTGAAAGCGATTTTTCGTAAACGGCTTCAGCGGAGCGGGGCCGGTCCACAAATCGTAGTGCACCCCGGCTGGAACCGGCTCCTCAGGAGCATGCCCGATCGACGGCCGCCACTTGTAGCAAATCGCCCGCGCCAGATACAGGTCGCCGATCTTGCCATCCTTCAAATGACCAACCGCCTCGATCATCCCGGGATTCGATCGTGATTGGCTTCCATGTTGGCAAATGCGGTTGTACTTCTTCACCGCCCGCACCAGTTGCCGTCCTTCAAACCAGTTGTGCGAGCACGGCTTTTCTACGTAAACGTCTTTCCCGGCCTGGCAGGCCCAGATAGCCATCAGCGAGTGCCAATGATTCGGCGTGGCGATGGAAATGGCGTCGATATCCTTGTCTTCAAGGAGCTTGCGGACATCTACGTAGGACTTGGGCCTTGGGAGTCCTCTCTTCTCGACGTCCCCCAGGCGCCGGTTCAACACGTTTTCGTCCACGTCACACAGTGCGGCAATCTCTGTGTTTGGCACTTGCGAGAAGCCGTGAATGTGATCGTTGCCGCGGCCTCGCACTCCGCAGACAGCTACTCGCACGCGATCATTTGCCCCAAGAATTCGCGCGTAGTTTGGCGTGGCGGACGCCAATGCCGTGCCGGCGACTCCAGCGCCCGTAATTTTCAAAAAGTCACGACGGGAAGCAACCAAAGGGCACATACAACCTCCAGCAAAAAGCTCATATAGATGGGGACGCGGCAAGCCATAAAAGAGATGCTTCCGCTGCCAGGCGAAAATCTGGCCCACCAATGGTAATCCAAGACGGGGAGGTTGGCTGTTGAGAGTTCTTAAAATCACCGTTTAGAGGGAATGGGGATAGGGAGGGACAAAAACGAAGTTGGGGAGCGTTGAGCATGGCTGAAAGCTCCTTTCAGTTTTTTGCGTTTGACACCCCCTTAGCAGGCCCTCTATAGTCCCGTTTGTTTCTGCTGATTTTCGCACCTGGCTTCTGGCAGTCCAGGCGGCCGTTGCGGTACAGCGTCACGGTGACCTTTTTATTTTTTGGAAAGGATAGCGCTAGAAAGAGGCACCGTATCCAGCCCTAAGCGCACGCTCGATGGCAGCCACCTCCGTCAAATCACCAACACGCAAGAATGGCTCATCGGTAGCTTCCGCGCGGCGACTGAAGCCCGAGCAGATTCCCGGTGAAGTGCAGGATGTCCTTGCGTCCACGCAGGTCATCGACATTCACACGCATCTGTTTTCGCCCGCTTTCGGCAAAGTTGGCCTGTGGGGAATCGACGAACTGCTGACATATCACTATTTGGAAGCCGAGTTCTTCCGCTCCTCCGATACGACTCCGGAAGAATATTGGAAGCTCTCAAAGCCGGAACGCGCGGACGCCATTTGGAAAGCCCTGTTCGCCGAAAACAGCCCCATTTCCGAATCCACCCGCGGCGTTGTCGCGGTCTTAAACGCTTTTGGCCTCCCGGCCGAAGCTTCTGGATTACAGGAGGCGCGGCGATTCTTCGCCGTGCAATCGCTTGAGAGCCATATTCGGAAAGTGCTGCAGATCGCCGGTGTGAGCTCCGTCGTAATGACCAACGATCCGCTTGATCCTGACGAGCGTCCGGTGTGGATGAGTGGCGGCCAGAGTCATCCGCAATTTCACGCCGTTCTGCGGCTCGACCGCATCCTCTGGGGCTGGCCGCAGCATTGGCAGCAGTTGGCAAACCAAGGCTACGCCGTCGACGAGGACGCCTCGGGAAAATCGGCCGCCGAAGTCCGCCGGTTCCTTGCCGACTGGCACAAGCGGATGCGCCCGCTGTACATGGCCGTCTCGCTCGCGGACACGTTTCAATATCCCGACGATAGCATCACCAGCAAAATCCTTAGCGAAGCTGTCCTGCCGTCCTGCCGCGAATTGGGCCTGCCGATGTCGCTGATGATTGGCGTGCGGCGCCAGGTCAATCCCCGGCTTCGTCTGGCAGGCGACGCCGTAGGCAAGGCGGACATGCGCGCCGTCGAAAATCTCTGCCGCACGTTTCCCGACAACCGCTTTTTAGTAAGCGTGCTCAGCCGCGAGAATCAGCACGAACTTGCCGTGTACGCCCGCAAATTTAACAACCTGATGCCGTTCGGCTGCTGGTGGTTCCTCAACAATCCCTCCATCGTTGAGGAAATCACCAGAGAGCGCATCGAACTTTTAGGAACCAGCTTTATTCCCCAGCACTCCGACGCGCGCGTCTTGGAACAGGTCATCTACAAGTGGCAAAACACGCGCCGCACCCTCGCTCCGATCCTTGCGAACTCCTATCAGTTGCTTCACGCCGACGGCGCAGAAATCACGCGGCAAAAAATTCAGCGCGACGTGAACCGTCTCTTCCGCGGAAATTTCGAGAAATGGACAGGACTTCGCGCCGGCTGATCCGCGCCTGCTAGCTCCAGCCAGGATATTCTTTCACTTCTGTTCGACCAG
Organism: Acidobacteriota bacterium; assembly: GCA_003224085.1. Taxonomy (GTDB): domain Bacteria; phylum Acidobacteriota; class Terriglobia; order Acidiferrales; family UBA7541; genus Acidiferrum. The sequence goes on from QHYK01000038.1 coordinate 44,770, forward strand.
GGCAGCGCGGAGGAATTCCGCGATGGACTCCGTCAGCTTCCGCGGATTCTCTGTTCGAATGTTCGCCAGGGCTAGCTTTCTTGTTAGGCGATGTCCTTCGATGCGAAACTTTTGAAAGAAGTGCGAACGCCCCCGCAAAGCATGTTCAGGAAGGATGGAATACCCAAACCCAGACTCCACGAGACGTTTGATCCCCTCGGTGTCCTCCGCCTCCATTTCGACGTACGGCTGCACTCCAATTTCCCGGAAAAATCCGTCAATCACGCGCCGCACATTGCTTCGTTTCGGATAAAGCAGGAACGGCGCATTGGCCACTTCAGCAGGCCGCACCGAGCTGATATGACTGCTGGCGGCTTTCTTTGCCGAAGGACGAACAAAAAGCAGCTCTTCATCGAACAGGGGAATGATCTGAAGATTGTCCTCGGGAATCGGCAACGAAATCAGCGCCAAGTCGAAACGCCGATCGTGAAGTCCCGCCACCATTTCTTCTGTCACGCCCACCGTCACGCGTATCTCCGCATTCGGAAACCGCGTGCGCAATTGCCGGAGAGGCCGACCGAGCTGGTAAATGAGCGTAGTAACCCCGGTCGCGAAATGGAAAGGCCGCCGGTCCTTGGTTACGTCGTTTTCGAACTCCTGCTGGATGTGCCCCATCAGCTTGACGACTTCTTTGGCGCGTTCCGCCAGGCGCAGCGCCGCGGGCGTAGGAACCAGCCGCTTTCCCCGGCGCACAAAAAGTTCGGTGTGGAGTTCCTCGGCAAGGTTGTGAAGCTGGAGGCTCACGGCGCCCGGCGACAAATGAACTCGTTCCGCCGCTCGCGTCATGCTGGGCGAGTCCATTACCGCGAGAAACAGCTCAAGCTGATGGACATCCATTGCATTCTCCGAGAAACGCCCACTCCCTGCGAGCGCCAGAGTCAACCTTGCCGCTCCCTGGGAAGCGCGCGGAAGTCTGTCTTGCTTTCCTATTGTTTTTCCGACTCCGCGATCAGCTTCCGGTACACCTGACGCGCATGATCGTAGGCTTGACGCGCATCCGGCAACTGGTACGCTGAAATTTTCGGCGCCTTTTGCGTCCAGCATTGGTCTACCGCTGCCAGGCACCACTCTGCGCTTGCTCGCAGGGGGCGCATCGGCTTGCCATTCACGATCACAAAGATCGGATTCGTATGCGACGATGGCAGAATGCGCGCTGCGATCCAACTGCTGCGCTCGACAGGCAAGTCAAATTCGAGATCGCGCACTTGGCCATCGGCCAGGAGATTTTTTCTCGCCACTGGTTTCCCATCCACCACAATTTCAACCGCCACTTCTCTCGTATTCCCAATGCGCGCGCGTTCAATATGCCAGTAGGGTCCCTGTGAGTATGGCCGGCCGCGGATAACACCGCCGGGTGTTTTGAAAATATCGTCCTCCGGGGTGTCTGGAATCGGAGCCAGAAATGCGGATGGCTGGCCGCCTGCAAGATGGTGTGGAGTTAGTTCCACTGAGGGCTCGAGATATGCCGCAGCTTTCAAGGTAACGCGCACATTTCCGGCGGCGGGCATTTTCACTTCACTCCCTTGAGTTCCCACCTCCACGCCATTCACGCGGAAATCCATCAAATGGCTTCGCCCATCAGAAACATAGCTCCTCCCGCTGCGCACCGCCGCAAGCCATTTTGCATAGGTGAGCTCGCCGTCCACTTTCGCGTACACGCGCCCCTGCCCGACGCGGCTGTCCGTGATGCACGGGAAATCCGTTTCTCCCGACACGCGCGTTCGGAAACCCACATTCAGCGTGTGATACCAGATGTTGAGCTCCCACACATAAGGAGTGTCCATGGTGGAAATAAAGTCCACGGTATCCGGGTAAGTGACGTCGACGATGTACTCGTTCGCTCCAATCCCATCGAATCCGGGCATTTCGTAATTCGGCAGTTCCGAAGATTTCACCTCCAACCCCCAGCCCGAATGCGCAAATCCCACGACAGCCCCCTGGGATTTTCCCCAGCGGAGAATCGGCAGGTCCCACGTCGGCCAGTCTTCGATGCGCTTCGTCCCCGGATAATCCTGCTCGGTTAAGCCGAGCAACACCAAATGCCCCGCGTGGCTCGATGGAAAGCCGGAAACTTCCAGGTCGTAATGCATCAGCTCATTCGGCTTGGATTGTGGGTCGTCCTTCCCGGTAAAAAACCTCTTCTGGTAGTAGTAGCATGGCCCCCACGTCAGCACGCAGCTCACGTTTAGCTTTTCTCCCCGCACCTGCCTAGCCATGTCCTCTGGCCGCACACCTTGTGTCGGATCTTGGTAGTGCGAACACCCCGCCGCGTGCACGTGATGATCTCCGGAATACCATCCGTTCTTCGCCGCATCAATCCATCTTTGCATTTGGAACTCAACTCGGTTGCCGTCTCGCTCCGTCATCTCCACCCGTTTGGTTTGCGGCAAGTATTCCGGCCCGAGGGTGCACGTCACCGTGTAGCTTCCCTTTGCCAGCGCAACGGATTCGCCATTGTGCCGGTAAACCTGCGGCTGAAAGAAGAAATCCGGCGCAAGTCGCTTCGAGGGATGGGGATAAATCCGGCCCTGGGCATCGCGAATCGTGAATGCCGCGATGGTGGGAGACTTGTTTTCATCCAGAACACCCAGACTCAGCTTGTTCGCGGGTAGAATCTTAAAAAGAACGGTTGCTTCGTTTCGAAAGCCGATGTCCTGGGTTCCTTGGCCAACGTTGAAGCTCAATTTCGCGGAACGCTCCCCCGCATCCCGGCTGTAGATCGCAACAATCCGGTACTCCAGCCCGAGCCCCGAGAGACGTTCCGACATGGGGTTCTTGTCATAGAGAGAAATGTCCGCCCATCTCTGCCTCAGTTCTTCTGGCGTCAACTTCATCGCAGGTTCGGCGCTGGAATCCGATGGGGTGTATACCGCCCCGCTGTTTTCGCTTTGCACTTGCAACTTCGCGGTCACTCCAGCTCCGTTAACGACCTTGACCAGAAAAAGGCGCGTTCCTTCTTGCTCCAGTTCCGGCTTCGCCGGTCCGACTTCTACTTTTACCCGGCTCTCAGCATTGATGGTCACAATCGCCAGCGCATACTGATCCAGCACACGCCCCAGTTCGGCCACTGCGGCTGCTTCGTCCGGTTGTCCCAGCGCCGCCCTTATTCGCTGTGCGTCCGCCGCGGGCAAAGGTTGGCCCAAGAAACTCAGCGCCTCTTCCATCTGGCGAACCTGCTGCGCCAGAGGCTGCAAGGCAACTCTGGGTGCCTGGTCCGTATTCTGGGCCAAGGTGCTCGCCGCAAGGACCAAGGCAGGCAGCAACAACAGGAAAGTGAGCTTCAGGCTAGCAAAGAGGGTCATCGGGGAGATCCTTCCTCGGGAAGCATACTTTCGGGACCCGGAGAGAAAGCGAGGTACATATCCTATCCCTGAGTCCGGGGGAAGGGCAAAAGCTGTCCATATCCATCGCTAGCCTCCGGGAATCAGTGCGGCTAGAATGATCATCGAGAGAGCCCAGACAAGCATGGCAACCATCACAACAGCGCAAAGCAGGGTCTTGAGGCTCGACCCGCGAGACAATGTTCTCGTGGCTCTGACCGACCTGCGCCAGGGTGAGCGCATCAGTTTTGCAGGACAAGAATATGCCCTGTCATCGGACGTTCCCGCCAAACAGAAGTTCGTTACGCAAGACCTCGCGCCCGGCGCTGAAATCATCATGTACGGCGTCCTGGTTGGCAAAGCCACCCAGGCCCTTTGTCCCGGAGACTTGCTTTCCACCCGCAACATTCGGCATGCCGCGGCGGACTTTCACGAAACAGAAAAAGTCGCCCGTCCCTGGAAGCCGCCCGACGTTTCCGCCTGGCGAAGCAAAAGCTTCGCCGGCTACCACCGTGCCGATGGCCAGGTCGGTACGCGAAATTATTGGATCGTGCTTCCTTTGGTTTTCTGTGAAAACCGCAATCTTGCCGTCCTCAAGCAAGCCTTTGAAGAGGAGCTCGGCTTCGCCGCTCCGCAAGTCTATCGCCGCCAAGTCGCCGAGCTGGCTCGCCTCCACCGCGAAGGCAAATCCGATGAACTAAAGACTTTCGCCTTCAACGCGGTGCAGCCGGGAACGCCTTCTCCGAAACTCTTTGGCAACGTCGACGGAATCAAATTTCTTATGCACGAAGGCGGCTGCGGCGGCACTCGCGAAGACGCGCACAATCTCTGTGGCTTGCTCGCAGGCTACATTCATCATCCCAACGTTGCTGGCGCCACGGTTCTTAGCCTCGGTTGCCAGAACGCGCAAGTTCCCATCCTCCTCGAGCAAATCAAGCGCCGCGACCCGAATTTCAGCAAACCGCTTTTGATTTTCGAACAGCAGAAAAGCGCTTCCGAGGCGGCAATGCTTTCGCAAGCCATTCGCCAAACCTTCCTCGGTCTTGTCGAAGCCGACAAGGCGGAACGCAAGCCCGCGCCTCTTTCGCAACTCACTCTCGGCCTGAAATGCGGCGGCTCCGACGGCTTTTCCGGCCTCTCCGCGAATCCCGCCATCGGCCACACCGCCGACCTGCTCGCCGCGCTCGGCGGCACAGGCATCCTCTCCGAATTCCCCGAACTCTGCGGGGCAGAACAAGAGCTCATCGACCGCTGCATGGGGAAAGAAGTCGCCGACCGCTTCGTTCAACTCATGCGCGACTACGCTGCCCGTGCGAAAGCCGTTCGCTCCGGTTTCGAAATGAATCCCTCGCCTGGAAATATTCGCGACGGCCTGCTCACCGACGCGATGAAGTCCGCCGGCGCGGCCAAAAAAGGCGGCACGTCGCCCGTCACGGCGGTTCTGGACTATCCCGAGTATTCCAGCGTGCCCGGCCTCCATCTCCAGTGCACGCCTGGGAACGACGTCGAGTGCGTCACCGCGCAGGTAGGCGCCGGCGCAAACGTGGTCTTGTTCACGACGGGACTGGGCACGCCCACGGGAAATCCCATTGCGCCTGTCCTGAAAATCTCCACCAATTCGAATCTCGCCCGGCGCATGGGCGACATCATCGACATTGACGCCGGCGGCATCGTCTCGGGCGAAACGACCATCGATCAAATGGGCGAGGCGATTCTCGACCGGGTGATTCAAGTTGCCAGCGGCGAGGTGCGCACCAAAGCGGAAATTCTGTCTCAGGACGATTTCATCCCCTGGAAGCGCGGCGTCTCGCTGTAACGTCTCGCATAATGTTGCGCGAGCCGGCGCCGCTCTAAGGAGTGGGGGCAGTCCTGCTGCCGCTTTCCGAGGCTCGCTGGCGTATACTCTGCAGGCCGCCCTCGATGCAAGACGCTGTCGTGTCATCCCGAGCCCGCCGCCGCAGGCAGGCGGTGCGAGGGAGCTGCTTTCGTAAGCGCTTGGAGAAATGCACGCTAATCACAATCAATTTCTGCCAATGAGAATCGATTCGCACCAGCACTTCTGGAATTACAATCCCTCGCGCGACTCTTGGATCACCGACGAAATGGCCGTCTTGAAACGCGATTATCTCCCCGAACATCTCGACCCGGAGCGCCATGCAAACAACATCGACGCCACCATCGTCGTCCAGGCCGACCAATCGGAGGACGAAACCTTGTTCTTGCTGCAACTTGCCGAGAGCAATGCAAGCATCGCCGGCGTAGTCGGCTGGATTGATTTGTGCTCTCCGCAAGTCGCCGAGCGAATGCATTTCTTTTCGCAATTTGAAAAGCTCTGCGGTTTTCGCCACCTCGCCCAGTCCGAGCCCGACAATCGGTTCCTCGTCCGCGAAGAGTTCCTCCGCGGCATCGCCTGCCTGGGCCATTTCGGCTTCACCTACGACATTCTCATCTATCCGAAACAGTTGCACGCGGCGCTCGAACTCGTCGGGCGCTTTCCTGAACAACCGTTCGTCATCGACCATCTCGCCAAACCCGAGATCAAACTCCGCCATCGCGCCGGCTGGGCCGTTTTGATGCAAAAAATTGCCGCCCACCCAAACGTTTATTGCAAGCTCTCCGGTCTGGCGACCGAAGCCGACTGGCAGCAGTGGAAGAAAGAAGATTTTCGCCCCTATTTGGATGTAGTCTTTGATGCGTTTGGCCCTGACCGCTTGATGTTTGGGTCGGACTGGCCCGTGTGCCTGCTGGCCGCCAGCTATCGGCAGGTCGTGGAGATTCTTGAAGAGTATCTGCGCGATTGCCCGGCCAACATGAGAGAAAACATCTTCGGCGGCAACGCGGCACACTTTTATCGTTTGAAAATCGCGAAAAGCCCCGGAAGCGACGAGCAACATGGACTTGCTGCTCAAGGATAAAGTGGTTCTCATCACCGGCGGCGCAAAAGGCATCGGCGCCGCGATCGCTCGCGGCTGCGCCCGCGAAGGCGCGATTGCCGTTTTCATTGACAAGGACGCCGAAGCGGGGAAGCAGCTCAGGACCGACTTGTCTAACAACGGCGCGAAATGCAGCTTCATCTATGCCGATCTCGTGCCCCCGGAAAACTGCGCCGCTTCTGTCGAGCAGACGCTGGGCGAGTTCCAGCGCCTGGACGTGCTTGTCAACAACGTCGGCATCAACGACAACGTTGGTCTCGAACACGGCTCCCCCGAAAAATACGTCAAGTCGCTGCAGTTGAATTTGCTCCACTACTACAACATGGCGCACTATGCCTTGCCGGCGCTGAAAAAAACGCAGGGTTGCATCGTGAACGTGGCCTCCAAAGTCGCCATGACCGGCCAGGGCAAGACTTCCGGCTACACCTCCGCGAAAGGCGCGATCCTCTCTCTGACGCGCGACTGGGCTTGCGAATTGTTGCCTTACGGCATGCGCGTGAACGCCATCGTGCCCGCCGAAGTCATGACTCCCCTTTATCAGTGGTGGCTCAACACGTTTCCGAATCCGGAAGAAAAACTCAAGCACATCGTTTCGAAAATTCCTCTCGGCAACAGGATGACGCAGCCGGAAGAAATCGCGGCGATGGTGTTGTTTCTCATTTCGCCGCAGGCCAGCCACATCACCGGCCAGCACGTTTTGGTGGACGGCGGTTACGTGCATCTCGACCGCGCCTTGACGTGACGCTCTTTCTATCTTTCCGAGGAGCGAAGCGCGCTTTTTGCGCACCGGCTGGCTTTGCAAAGCGACGAGGAATCCTGGCCGGGTTGCTCACCTCGGCCCAGATGGCGCGGAATCGAAGCCAGGATCCCTCGCTGCGCTCGGGATGAGGAGAAAAGACAGGCAAGAAAACGGAAACGGAGGAAACTTGCCCCCACAACCCGCCCCTTTCACGGAACGAAAATACATTCTGCCTTTCATCCTGATTACCAGCCTCTTTTTTCTTTGGGCCTTCGGCGTCAACCTCAACGACGTCCTCATTCCGCACTTCAAATCCGCCTTCAGCCTGAGCGACTTTCAATCCTCCTTCCTTCAAGTGGCCTTCTTTGGCGGCTACTTCCTTGCCGCGCTCGTCGCCGGCCGCTTGATGGAACGCATCGGGTACAAGCGCGGAATTCTCAGCGGCCTGTTCCTCTGCGCCTCGGGAGCGCTCTTGTTTGTCCCCGCCGGTTCGCTCGGCGTTTACGGCCTGTTCCTGTTTTCATCGTTCGTGCTGGCGTGCGGCCAGAGCTTCCTCGAAGTCGCCGCGAATCCCTACGCGGCGATTCTTGGCGCGCCGGAAAGCAGCGAGCGCCGCCTGAATCTGGCGCAGTCGTTCAATGGCGTCGGCTACGTCGTCGCGCTGTACGTCGTCGGCCCCATGATCCTTTCTGCGACCGTGCCAAGCGCCGAGGATCTCGCGCGTCTCAGCCCCGCTGTCTTGCAGGCCTATCGCGCGTCGCAAACGGCCACGGTCCGCATTCCCTACCTGGTCATCGGCGGCATTTTTCTGGTGGTCGCCGCGGTCATTTACTTCGCGCACCTCCCGGAAATCCGCGAAGCCGCCACGCCCGAGGAAGCCGGCGCTTCCGCAAGCTGGGAAGGGGTTCTCGCTCACAAACATCTGGTGCGCAGCGTGGTCGCCCAATTCCTCTACGTAGGTGCCCAGGTTGGCGTCGGCAGCTTCGTTATTCGCTTTGTGATGCACGTGCAGCCGCTTCTCGGGCCGCGCGGCGCCGCAAGATATTTGGTGCTTCACGCGGTGGGCTTCATGATTGGGCGCTTTGCCGGGTCCGCGCTGATGAAGTGGACTAGCGCCTCGGGGCTGCTGGCCGTTTTCGCCTTTGGCGCGCTGATTTGCGCCGTGGTCGCCACGTCCACCGCCGGCGCTATCCCGATTTACGCCGTGGTCCTCATCGGCTTCTTTCACTCCATCATGTTTCCCACGATTTTTGCCTTGGGCATCAAAAATCTGGGTCCCTTCACCAAGCGCGGCTCGTCGCTGCTGGTCATGGCCATCATCGGAGCCGCCGTGGTGCCGCCTGTCATGGGCAAAATCTCCGACCTGTCGAACATCCAGCGCGCCTTTTGGGTCCCCTTGCTGTGCTACGCCTACGTTTTATACTTTGCCGTAGTAGGCTACAGGCCAAAGCCTGCTTTGACGGCGGAAGCCGCGCCCGCCGAGTTGTAGCCGCCGCTTTTTGAAGCGGGCCGTTCGGTGGCCTTTGCATAGGCCGGGCTTCGGCCCGGCTCTTCGGTCTTTTTGGAGTGTGTCTATGACCACCCGCTACTGCCTCACCCTGGACTTGCGGGACGATCCTCAACTCGTAGCCGAATACCGGCGCTACCACCAAAAAATCTGGCCGGAAATCACCCGGAGCATTCGCGACGCGGGCATCGAAGACATGGAAATCTATCTCTTCGGGACGCGCCTGTTCATGATCATGGAAGCAAACGACAAATTTTCGTTTGAAGCCAAAACGAAAGCCGACGCCGCGAATCCCAAGGTCCGCGAATGGGAAGAGCTGATGTGGAAGTTCCAAAAGCCGCTGCCCGGCGCCAAGCCCGGCGAAAAGTGGCAGCGAATGGAACGAATTTTCAGACTCGAACGATAGCTACGGAAAGGCAGAAAGAAGAAGACCGAAGGGAAAAGAAGGGCAGAAGGGCGCCTAGCTGGCGTTGGATGCTCTCGGTTGTTCAATTTCTAGTACTTCAAAATCGGATGTTGGCGATAGACTTTATAGCAAACTCAGGACTTGTCCGGGCGGTTAACGGGTGTTTACCGGATTGCAGGGTTGACCTAAGCTTCGCAGACTGACGCCCCTGAGGGCAGAACGTCCCGCATGCTTCTGCGTCCCCGCCGCGGTGGAAGCCGCTGGCCCGAGGGAGGTTCTAATGATGCAGCAACCCGTGGTCCATTCTAGGAGGTTCACTTCGCGAATCGAGACGCCCGACGGTGTCTGGGTGTATTGGAGCGCTGATGGACGTGAGGACACTTCAAGAGTTCGCAATTTGAGCCTGGGTGGTCTGTTCCTGGAAACGTCAGCGTCAAAAAAAGTGGATTCGACGTTGCGGCTTGATTTTCTTGTTCAAGAGGGACAGATCAGCGCGGATGCTATCGTCCGGCGCGCAGAGCCTAACACTGGGTTGGCGTTGAAGTTCACCGATATGAGCGATGAGGACAAGTTGCGCTTGGACGTCTTGGTGAACCGGCTTCGCAAACAGCAGTCGAGAGATAACGGAGCCAAAGGCTAGTTCCGGTTTTGGCGGCGCACGCCGTTGGCCAGTGAAAAGCCCAAACTGGGGGCTCTCTACCACTGTTTTGTGAGTTTTGTGTGTGGGGATTGCGATCCTTCGTCAATACGGCCTCATCCGATGTCTCCCTTCTCGGGCCTTCCTTTCCTAGGCCCTCCAGTATCAACACTCGCAACGCACCCTGCAAGCGATCCTGCGTCCAGGCGGGAGCAGGTTGGGCTGCTCTGCCTGGACGCCATCGAGCGAGGGCTGATGCGCAACGGGTTAGTTGCTTCCGGAGGCGGAAGAGGCAGCGGGACGCTTGCTGGGTGCTGCGGCCAGAAGCGCCTCGGCACGAGGCAGCGCGAGCGTGTAAGCGTAGACGCCCGTCTCAACGCGGCTAAGCACACGCTGATCACCGACGGTCGTGAAGCCGAGTTGTGGTTTGTCCTGGGAAGTAGCGTCCGTTACGGGAACAAGCAGAACGCTCTGGTTGCGATTGTCCAGACTGGTTAGCAGCAGGACTCGTGGTTTGTCATCGCGGAGACGCGTAATTTTGTATTCGCCGGCGGGAAGCGTTTGGCCGGCGGCCACGAACTCGAAAGGAATTTTCACGACGAGCCCATCTACAGATTGGGCCTTCGCAGGAATGGTGAGGCCGGCGAAACCGGCCAGTACCAAGGCAATACGCACGAATAGTTTGTTCACAGTTTCTCCTTTGAACGTTTCGGCATCGTTGCGGGGTAAACGGCGCTTGGACTGGTATTCCTCGAGCGGCGGTTACGGGACCAAGGTTGCAACAATCGTCCTCAAAACGGTTACACCAGGTAGGACGCTGCGGGCGGAGAAAAGTAACGCCGCGGAGCCCGCAAAGAATCGAGGACACCTATCACATTTTTGCGGGTAAATTTTTTCGCGCGCGCATAACTTTTTGGAGGCAAACCGCATCGCGGCCAGGACAGAAGGCAGAGAGCCTGACTGCGGAGGCTGACCCGGCCCTCTTCCAAGCGCGGAACCTACCTTCCAAGGTAAACTCAAACGACTAACGCAGAGGCCGCATAGGCGCACAGCGCACAAAAAAGCACGGAGAGGATGAACATGCCGCCCTGACCCTTCGTTTCGGCGCGGCAAGGGGGCCGCGCGGCATGAAAACCTCGAGGCCTGTGAGCGCGGCGGGAATGCAGGGAGAGCGATGAAGATTCTAGATGCGAAGGTGATTGTGTGCAGCCCAGGACGGAACTTCGTAACGCTGAAGATCACGACGGAAGACGGGATTTACGGGCTGGGGGACGCAACGCTGAACGGAAGGGAGCTGGCGGTGGCCAGCTACCTGACCAACCACGTGATTCCGCTGCTCATCGGACGCGACGCGCGGCGCATCGAGGACGCGTGGCAATACCTTTACAAAGGGGCGTACTGGCGCCGCGGGCCAGTGACGATGTGCGCGATTTCGGCCGTGGACATGGCGCTGTGGGACATTAAGGGCAAGGCGCTGAACGCGCCGGTGTATCAATTGCTGGGAGGCGCGTCGCGCGAAGGCGTCCTGGTGTATGGACACGCGAGCGGCAAAGACATAGAGGAAACCGTCAAAGCCGTGGCCGAGTACATGAAACTGGGATACAAGGCGATTCGCGCGCAAAGCGGGATTCCGGGAATACCGAGCACCTACGGAGTGGGGCGCGGGGAAATGTACTACGAGCCGGCGGCGAAAGATGCGCCGCCAGAAGAGGTTTGGAGCTCGGAACTTTATATGAATTTTGTGCCGCAATTATTTTCGCGGTTGCGGAAGGAATTTGGAGAAGATGTGCCGTTGCTGCACGACGTGCATCACCGTCTCACGCCCATGGAAGCGGCGCGCGTGGGAAAGAGTCTAGAGCCGTATCATTTGTTCTGGCTGGAGGATCCGGCTCCGGCGGAGCTGCAAGAAGGTTTTCGGCTGATCCGGCAGCACACGACGACCCCCATTGCAGTGGGTGAAGTTTTTAATTCCATTTACGATTGCCAGCAGCTCATTCGGGAGCAGTTGATTGATTACATCCGAACGGCGGTCGTGCATGCGGGCGGGATTTCGCATGTGCGAAAGATCGCCAGCCTGGCGGAGTTGTATCACGTGCGAACGGGCTGTCACGGCGCAACGGACATGAGCCCGGTGTGCATGGCGGCGGCGCTGCATTTTGATTTGAGCGTGCACAATTTCGGAATCCAGGAATATATGCGGCACCTGGAGGAAACCGACCGCGTGTTCCCGCACGCGTACAGTTTTTCCCTGGGCATGATGCATCCAGGCGATAAGCCAGGCCTGGGAGTTGATATCGACGAGAAGCTAGCGGCGAACTACCCGTATCAACGAGCGTATTTGCCGGTGAATCGCAAGCTGGACGGCACGATGCATAGTTGGTAGCTGGAACTCATGGTGCACAGAGGGCCAGACAATGGAAAAGAGAAAATCGAAAATGGAACTGTTCGATAGCGTACCGGCCGAGCGATTTGTTGAGTGGCGCTGAAGCTCGAGAGCAGTTTTTTAGCGTTTGACGCGGCTGCCCATCATTTTTATAGTGAATTCTGGACTGAGCTGGCCAGGAACTGGAAGCTCCATCCAACACATGGATCCAGTGCCTCCCAACCCAACCCCCGGAATCCTGGCGTCAACGGCTGAGAATGCAATGGCCGAGGAAGCGTCGCGAGCGAAGGCTTTTTCGCGCATGGGCTACTTCCGGTGGATCATCTGCGCGTTGCTGCTGTTCGGTGTGACTAAGAACTACATGGACCGGCAAGTGCTTGGAGTCCTCAAAGTCACCTTGCAGCACGGTTTTGGCTGGAACGAGATTGCCTACGGGAATTTGGTGTCGGCGTTTCAGGCCGCTTATGCGGCCGGTATGCTGGCGATGGGCTGGCTCATCGATCGCATGGGAACGCGCCTGGGCTATGCGCTGGCAATGATTTTCTGGAGCCTCGCGTCGATGGGGACCGCGCTGGCGAATTCACTGGGCGGCTTCCAGTTGTCCCGTTATGCGCTGGGATTTGGAGAGGCTGCTGTTTTCCCCGCGAGCATCAAAGCGGTGGCAGAATGGTTTCCGAAGAGAGAGCGAGCGCTGGCGACGGGGATTTTTAACGCCGGAACCAATGTAGGCGCGATCATTACGCCCTTGATTGTGCCGTGGATTGTGATTCATTGGGGCTGGCGAGGGGCGTTTGTGGGGATTGGGGCGATTGGCTTTGTGTGGCTGGCGGTGTGGCTGCTGATTTATCGCAAACCGGAGGAACATGGCCGGGTGTCGAAGGCGGAGCTGGAGTACATACGAAGCGACGGGCAGGCGGCCGCCGGCAAAACGAGTTGGACGCTGCTGGTTCCGCTGCGGCAGACCTGGGCGTTTGCGCTGGGAAAATTTCTGACCGACCCGATTTGGTGGTTTTATCTTTTTTGGGTGCCGGGATTCCTGCAAGCGAAACACGGGTTGACATTGACGGGGATGGGGATTCCGATCGTGGTCATCTACTTGATTTCGGATGTGGGGAGCGTTGGGGGAGGATGGATTTCCTCGTCGCTGATCAAGCGCGGACGAAGCGTCAACTCAGCGCGAAAGACGGCGATGTTGCTTTGCGCGGTCGGCGTGATCCCAGTGGTGTTCGCGTATCGAGTGCAAAGCACATGGTCTGCGGTGGTGTTGATCGGGCTAGCCGCGGCTTGCCATCAAGGATTTTCCGCGAACCTGTACACCATAACTTCCGATATGTTTCCGGCGCGGGCAGTGGGCTCGGTCACGGGAATCGGGGGCATGGCGGGAGCGATAGGAGGATGGCTCATTGCGGGAGTCGTGGGTCATGTGCTGCAGTGGACGGGAAGCTACATGATTCCGTTCGCGATGGCGGGGCTGGCGTACTTGGTGGCGCTGGGGGTGATTCACTTGCTTGCGCCAAGGTTGGAGCCGGCAAGAATCGAGTGAAAAGCAGAAAGCAGAAGGGCGCGCCCTGACGAAGCGGGCGCTGACGCTCGGAACTTAGGAGATGGTTTGAGTTGAGGAAAGCGAATGCGCTGACGATTAAGCCGAAAAAAGAGTGCCGGTGGGACCTGCTGAGCCTGGGCGAAGTGATGGTGCGGTTCGACCCGGGCGAGCGGCGGATCGCCACGGCGCGGTCGTTTGAAGTGTGCGAGGGCGGCGGGGAATACAACGTGGCGCGCGGGCTGAAGCGCTGCTTCGGGCTCGACACGGCGGTGGTCACGGCGTTTGTCGATGACCCGGTGGGACGGCTGCTCGAGGACTTGATTTATCAGGGAGGCGTGGACCAGTCGTTGGTGCGATGGGTGGAACACGACGGAGTAGGGCGCGCGGCGCGCAACGGGTTGAATTTTACGGAGCGTGGATTCGGAGTGAGAGCGGCGCTGGGAAGCTACGACCGCGGGCACACTGCCGTGTCGCAACTGAATCCGGGAGAGATCGATTGGAATGAGATTTTCGGAAAATACGGGGCGCGATGGTTTCACACCGGAGGGATTTTTTGCGCGCTTTCGGAGACGACACCGGAAGTGGCGTTAGAGGCGATGCAAGCGGCGCGAAAGAACGGGACCCTTGTTTCGTACGATTTGAACTATCGAGCGTCGCTCTGGAAATCGCTGGGAGGCAAGAAGCGGGCGCAAGAAGTCAACCGGCGGATTGCGCCGCACGTGGACGTGATGCTGGGGAATGAAGAGGATTTTTCGGCGGCGCTGGGGTATGAAGTCCCGGGGATGGACGAGCAGCTGTCGGCGTTCGAGGCAGAAGGCTTCAAGCAGATGATTGGAAAAGTGGTGAAGGACTATCCCTTCAAAGTGGTGGCGACGACGCTGCGCAAAGCTAAAACGGCGACGCTGAATGATTGGGGAGCGATTTGTTATTGCGATGGGAAATTTTATCAGGCGAAAAATCGAGAGAATCTGGAGATTTTTGACCGCGTGGGCGGAGGCGACTCGTTTGCTTCGGGTTTGATCTACGGGTTTTTGGCGGGACAGGAGCCGCAATGGTGTGTGGAGTGCGGCGCGGCGCACGGAGCTCTGGCGATGACGACTCCAGGGGACACCTCGATGGTGGCGTTCCAGGAGGTGATGCAGGTGATGAAGGGAGTGGGAGCGCGCATCGCGCGATGAGGGAATGATGGAAGTGGAAGGGAAACAAACAGTCTTGCGGGACGGCGCAAAAATGGATAAACAGAGAGCACGCGAAAGAATTCTCAAGATTGGCGTAGTGCCCGTGGTACGCGCGTCATCGGCGCGGGAGGCGCGGTTGGCGGCGGACGCCGTTTGCCAAGCCGGGATTCCGATCGTAGAGATTACCATGACCGTGCCCGGCGCAGTGGATGTTATTCGCGAGCTTACAAAGAGTAGTTCCGGCGATGTTCTGATTGGTGCCGGCACAGTTCTCAATGTAGAGGCAGCGAGGAAATGCCTCGATGCGGGTGCACAGTTTCTGGTAAGCCCAGGACTGAATCTTGAAGTGGTCAAGCTCGCCGGAACGGAAGGAAAGTTGATGATGGCTGGGGCGTTGACGCCGACGGAGGTGATCACGGCGTGGGAGGCAGGTTCGGATTTTGTGAAGGTGTTTCCGTGCGGACAAGTGGGAGGGGCAAAATACATCAAAGCATTGCAAGGCCCTTTCCCGCAAATTCCGCTGGTACCAACCGGTGGTGTCAGTCTCCTAACGGCGGCAGAATTTATCGAGGCGGGTGCGGTAGCGCTGGGAGTGGGCGGGGAGTGTGTTCAGGCGGAGGCTTTGAAAGCCAACAAACCGGAAATTATTGTTGAGAACGCCAAGAAGTTTCTGGCGATTGTGAATCAGGCGCGAGAAAGAATCGCGTCGGCAAAAGCGCTCGCCAAAAGTAGCCACTAGAAAAACCTATTGATTGACGCCGCTGGCCAGGATGCCGCCATCGACGACCAATAGATGACCGGTGACGAAGCTGGCGGCATCTGATGCGAGAAAGACCGCGGCGCCGACAAGTTCTTCGAGTTTGCCAAAGCGGCGCATCGGCGTGCGAAGCAGGAATTCTTTGCCACGCTCCGTGCCGTCGAGCAAGGCTGCGTTCAAGTCCGTGCGCAGCACGCCGGGAACGAGCGCGTTGACACAAACTCCGTGGGGCGCCCATTCGATGGCGAGCGTTTTGGTGAGAGAAGCAACGGCGGCCTTGCTGGCTCCGTAAGCGGCAACCTCGAACAGGCCGACGAGCGAAGAAAGCGAGCCGATGTTGATGATGCGGCCGTAGCGGCGCTCGATCATGTGGCGGCCGAAGACGCGGCAGGCGCGAAGCGTCCCTTTCAAATTGGTCTCAAAGATGGCGTCCCACTCGGATTCCGGAAAATCGAGCGTGGGCATTTTCTTGGTGCGGCCGGCGCAATTCACGAGTACTTGAACGCTGCCGAATTCCCTGCAGAGGGATTCGCGCAGCCGCTCGATGCTGGCGATGTCGGTGACGTCGCAGGTTTGCGCGAGGGAGCGGCGGCCCACCGCCTGAATTTCCGAGGCCGCTTTGCGGACCAGTTCCTCGCGGCGGCCGGTCGGGACAACGTTGGCGCCGGCCTGCGCCAGCCCGCGGGCGAGGGCTAGGCCAATGCCACTGGTTCCTCCGATCACCACCGCGGTTTTGTCCTTCAGGTCAAGAAGTGGATGGCCCATGGGCGCTCGCGTATGAATTCCATTCCTCTATCCCGGGAACCGTGATTTGTGGCAATGGATTGTAATGCCAGACGCCGGAATGGCGTATCAAGTATTGTTAAATAGACCGTTTGCCAGAACTGAGGCTGAAAGCGGGGAGAGAAACACTGGCGACGCGGGAACCAGTTATCGCATCGAACCTTAGTACAATAAAAGGAAGCATTGTAAGGAGAAGCCGAGAATGTTGGAATGCCCGGCCTACACAAGTAAATCTCTTTGGAAAAGCGCGGCGGTTTTCTTCGCTTTTGGTGCCGCGGTTGCAGGCTTTGCCCTGCCGACGGCAGCGCAAATCCGCGGACCTCTGCCGCCACCGCCCTCGGGAACAGTGACGCCTTCCGCGTCGACTTCGCAAGCATCGGCCGAGCCGTCTCAAGCGGGGCCTCGCGAACGCGGTTCGCATATCACCAATGAGCCGCCCTCGATGCCGGTGGACGAAATCATCCAGAAATTCACGCAGCGCGAAGAAGAATTCCGAAAAGAGCGCGACAATTTTACATACACGCAGGACGTTACGTTTCAAACGATCGACGAAGATGGCCAGGTGGACGGGGAATTCCACGAAGTCCGCGACATTCTTTTTACGCCGGATGGGAAGCGCTTCGATAAGGTCACGTTTGCTCCGGTGACGACAATCCGGCGCCTGATCATGACGCAACAGGACTTTGCCGATATCGAAAAGGTGTGGCCCTTCGTCATGACGCCCGCCGAACTGCCGAAATACGACGTGAAATACGTGGGCCGCGAGCACGTCGACGAGCTGAACACCTATGTCTTTGACATCGAACCGAAGAAACTGGAAAAGGGGGAGCGATACTTTCGGGGACGAGTGTGGGTAGACGACAAAGACCTGCAGATCGTTAAGACAGCGGGAACCTCAACGGGTTTGCTGAAGAAGAAGGAAGACCAGGCGTTTCCGCATTTTGAGAACTACCGAGAGAACATCGCGGGACATTTTTGGTTTCCGACGTATACGCGCGCGGACGACGTGCTGCATTTCAAATATGGCGACGACGTGCACGTGCGCATCGCCGTACACTATTCGAACTACAAGCGGTTCACCTCGACGATCAAGATCGGCACCGCCACGCAGATCGATCCGCAGAAGCCGCCGCAGTAACGTCTTAGAGGGAAGGGGCTTTAGCGGCGGCTGAGCCAAACGAGCGTAACGCCGAGGCAGACGACCAGGACGCCGAGCCAGCGTTGCGGGCTGATTTTTTCACGGAGAAACACAGCCGCGCCAACGGCACCAGCCGCGTAACTTAGCGCGGTCACCGGGACAACGAAACTCACGTTTTCCATGGAAAGCATGGCGAGCAAGGAGAAAAAGGCCAGCGTCATGAGCCCGATGCCGACCCACATCCATCCTACGCGGGCGGCGCGCCAGGCGAATTGCAGAAGCGCGGCAGGACGAAAATCGTGAACCTCGCCAAGGGCCTTCATGGCGTGTGAGATGCAGAGTTCTCCGCCAGTTCCGGCCCCGATAATGAAAAACAAAAAAATGAGCTCCAGCACTTTTAGCTTTTCTCCGTGGTTCGCGGGTGGGTGTGCCCGACAATGACAACCCCCAGGCAAATGACCGCGATGCCGGACCAGCGGACCAGGTTCACGGTTTCGTTAAGAAGAAAAAATCCAAGAAAGGCCACAACGGCATAAGAAAAGGCGGACGCAGGCTGCACATAACTGTAATCCGCCCAAGTGAGGACCAGCATGTAGGCGACAAAAAAAGCCAGCAAGCACGCGATGCCCATCCAAATGTAGGCTGAGGTGAGAATGCGGACGAGAATGTGAAGGAACCCCGCTGGCTCCCAGGTTCGCGCGGAGCCGATGCCTTTCATGCCCTTGCTGAGCATGACGTTTCCAACAGGGGCAAAGAAAGCGATGAACAAAAGGAAAATGAAGGTTTTCAGATGCACACCGGGACGGCTTTTTATGGAATTGGACACGGGCCCCTCGGTAAGATCGTCCCCTTTGTTCTTGGAAACGCGGCTTGATTATTCTACTGGATGTCGGCTTATACCTAAAGCCTGTCCGGGCGAAAGAGTTCGCTTTTTGCTATTCTCTTTCATGGAACGGAAGCGTTTGGCAGAACGCAATATCCAGGCGCAAGGGGTGCAATGAAGTCACAGGCTGCCGGTTGTCTTTTTCTCATCCTCGCAGCCACGCCTTTTATTTATTACTTGCTTGTGTTGTTCAGCACGTGGCGGTTCTTTGGAGACGCCGACAAGCGGTTGTCCACGGATCGAGGGTTTACCCCGCCCGTCAGCAACCTCAAGCCCCTTCGCGGGGTGGATCCCGAGGCTTACGAAAACCTTTCCAGTTACTGCCGGCAGGACTATCCGGAATATGAATTGATTTTTTGCGTCGGAGATGAGAGCGATCCCTCCGTGCCGGTTCTGGAAAAGTTGAAGCGGGATTTCCCGGACCGGCAGATTCGGATTCTGTTCGGTTCGGGCCGCAACGCCATCAATGACAAAGTGGCCAAGCTGGTGCGCATGGTGAACGAAGCGCGCCACGAGGTCCTGGTTATCAACGACAGCGACGTGCGGGTAGGGCCGAATTATTTGCGCACGGTCGTTGCGCCGTTGCGGAACCCGAAAGTCCGGGGCGTGACCTGCCTATACCTTTCCACGGAAGACAAAACCTTCACGCAGCATCTGCAATCCATCGGCATGATTTGCGATTTTTTTCCTGGAATTTTCGTGGCGCGGCAACTCGATGGCATTAAGTTTGCCTTCGGTCAAACCATCGTCACCACGCGCGCATGCCTGAAAGCGTTTGGAGGGTACGAAGCGATTGAAAACCGTCCGGCCGACGATCTGCTTGTTGGCCGGTACATCGCGCAGCAGGGCTACGAAGTGGAGCTTCTTCCATATGCCGTCAGGACCGTTCCCGATTACGATTCCTTCCAAAGTCTGTTCATCAAGCGCCTGCGCTGGCTGACCGTGATGCGGCACATGCGACCCTGGGGACATATTGGGCTGACGTTTACACAGGGCTTGCCTTGGTGCCTGGCCGTGCTTTTGGTTCATCCATCCGACGGCATTGGCGCCGCCTACGCCGGTGCTTACCTGCTGTTTCGATTGGTCATCACCTGGCTTGTTGGAGTGTGGGGGCTGAAGCAGCGCGGATTGTGGAAGAAGATGCCGCTCATTGTGGTTTGGGATGCGATGGCGTTCGTTATCTGGCTGCTGACGTTTGGCCGGAGACGCATTCGCTGGCGCAATGTGGACTACCGGATTCGCGACGGCATGCTTGTTCCTGTGACGCCGAATCCGGCCCCGAATTCCTGGCGATAGAGTCTGGGCACGAAGCGCTTTTTCCGGCAAGGTGAAGATGGGTGCGAAGGTTGCAGTTGCGGGCGCGGGGATTTACGGTGCAACGGTGGCCATTCGGTTGGCGGAACAAGGCCACAATGTGCGCTTGTTCGATCCGCTCGGCATTCTGCGGGCCGCTTCGGCGATCAATCAGTATCGCGTTCATGGGGGATATCACTATCCCCGCAGCCTGGAAACGATTCAAGAGACGCTGGAAGCCCGCGCCGAATTTATCCGCGCCTTCGAACCGGCCATCGTCCGAAACAGCTGCCACTACTACGCGATTCCGAAGGAGGGTTCCCGCACGCCGCCGGATATGTACGAGCGGGTGATGAAAGGGCAGGGGCTTCCGCTTAAGCCTTGCCGGCCAGATTGGATGAACTTTGACTTCATCGAGCAGTGCTACGAAGTCACCGAGCACATTTACGATCCTGATGTGCTGCGGGGTTTGCTCGAGAAACGGATTCATTCGCTGGGCATCCCGTTTGAAAGAGGGGAATTCACAGCGGCCATGCGACCGGAGTTTGACTTTGTGGTTTGGGCCACGTATGGCCTGGGCGCGAGCCGCCGAGCGTTCAAAATTGCCAAATTCCAAGTTGCGGAGAAGATGCTCATCGAATTGCCTCCCGCGCTGCAACATATCGCGCTGGTTGTTGTGGATGGCCCCTTTACTGGGTTTGACCCGTACGGAAGTTCGAGCCGTTCGCTTTTTGGTTCCGCAAAGAATACGAATCAATGGACGACCACCGATCCTGACGAGCCGGTTCCCGAACCATACGCTGGAATTCTGAACGAGTCGGAATTCCGGCCTGTGCCCTTTACGCGGTTTGAAGCGATGCGGCAGGATTGCTGCGAATCTGTGCCCGGTGCCAAGAACGCCAAGTACATTGGTTCGCGATTTACAATCCGCGTGGTTGAGGACAATCCGGAACACGACCGCCGGATCCTTTATCTGCAAGAGGGAGCACCCGGGGAGATCCACATTTTTTCCGGCAAAGTCGTGGGCGCAGTAAAGGCGGCGCGGCTAGTTTGCGAGAGGATTGCCAGCAATGGCTGAAAGGCCCGCGTATGTCGTCCTTGGGCGCGGCCGTTGGGCGAAAAAGATGCAGCCGATTATCGCCTCGGAAGGAAGAACTGTCGCTGCGATGGAGGAGACGCGGCAGCGATGGTCGGAGAGCGGGCCAAGCTATGTATCCCGCCTCGCGGAAGCCATGAACGCGAGCCGAGCGCAGATCG
This sequence comes from Acidobacteriota bacterium, assembly GCA_003224085.1. GTDB lineage: Bacteria > Acidobacteriota > Terriglobia > Acidiferrales > UBA7541 > Acidiferrum. The sequence continues at coordinate 65,566 of QHYK01000038.1, forward strand.
CGTGGCTTTGTGTCTCGCCAGGCCCGCACGTATCGCTCATGGCGCAGGCAGCGCTCGAAGCGGGATTGCACGTCATCGTGGAGAAACCTTGGTATGGTTCAGCAATCGATACCGAGCGCTTGCAAAGTCTTGCTCGCGCGAAGCGTAGAGTCCTGGCCATGCACTTCGAATACCTGGTTCATCGCGAAGTCGAGTATTGGAGAAACAGCTTCCATCCGGGCGCCGGTCTGCATTTTGGCGGGCATTTCTTTCTTGGCCGGGCTGACCATATAGGCATTCCTGCGATTCACAACCTGGGCTGCCATCTTATGGCAATCCACGAGTTTGCCGCGCCGGCATCGGAAATCTGTGATCTTCGATGCGCGTACGAACGTCCGGGCAAACGTTTTGTATGGCTCGAACGAGAGGGCGAGCAGATTGCCTCCATTGACCTGCTCAAGGGCAGCGAACGAATTATTCAGGACTTCATGAAAAAAGTAGAGGCCGCACTGGATAGTGCGACCTTTCCCCTCGATTTGAATTTTGCGTTGCGGGTTGCGAATCAACTCAGCGCGTACAAGTCCCAAAGCCCGGTGTAATTCTCGTTAAGCCTTCTTTGCTTTGGCTTCCGCCCGTGTCTCAACCGAAGACGGCCTTGCGGGCATGCTCATCTGCAGCCGCCGTTCGTTCTTCGGTTCGCGCCAATTCACCTGAGGAAGCATCAATGAAGCGTCCACACGGTCGCGGTATTTGAGGGCGATATTCATCAGGGAATCGAGCAGCGAATCCGAGAGATAGTGCGGCTCAAGGCCCAGGTCGATCAGCTTCGAATGTTTCGCGTTGTAGTAGTGCTGTTCCGCCTCGACGCGCGGGTCGGGGATGTGGTCGACCTCGACAGGGACGCCCATTTTTTTGGCGGCAGCTTCCACAAGGCGCACGAGATCCATGATGGAGAACTGCTCGGTGAACTGGTTGTAGACGCGGCATTCGCCTCGCGCAGCTGGATTGTGGCAGGCGATCTCGATGCAGCGAACCGTGTCGCGAATGTCCAGGAAGCCGCGGGTCTGTCCGCCTTTGCCGTAAACAGTGAGCGGCTGGCCGATGGCCGCCTGTAGGCAGAAGCGGTTCAGCACCGTGCCGAATACATCGTCGTAATCGAAGCGGTTGATAAGCGCTTCGTCGAGGGCGGTTTCGTCGGTCATTGTTCCGTAGACAACGCCCTGATTCAGATCTGTGGCGCGAAGGCCCCAAATCTTGCAGGTGAACATGATGTTGTGGCTGTCGTGCACTTTCGAAAGGTGATAGAAAGATCCTGGCTGCTTCGGAAAAGGAACGGTATCCCTGCGCCCGTTGTGCTCGACGGTGATGTAGCCTTCTTCGATGTCGATATTGGGTGTGCCGTATTCGCCCATCGTGCCGAGCTTGACGAGGTGACAATCGGGCAGGAATTCCCGCATGGCAAAGAGGACGTTTAGTGTGCCCACGACGTTGTTTACTTGCGTAAACACGGCGTGTTTCCGGTCGATCATCGAATACGGAGCAGAGCGCTGCTCGGCGAAGTGCACGATGGCTTCCGGTTCGAACGATCGAAACGCGGAAGAGAGAAAGTCGTAGTCGGTGACGTCGCCGACAAACATTTCAATGGTCTTGCCGGTCAGGTTCTGCCACACGCGCAAGCGGTCGGTCAGCGGACGAATCGGCGTGAGCGTTTGCGCGCCCAATTCGTGATCCCACAGTCGGCGCACGTAATTATCCACAATGGCGACGGCCTGGCCTTTTTGTGAAAGATAGAGCGCCGTCGCCCAACCGCAATAGCCGTCCCCTCCGAGCACGGCAATCTTCATGAACCCTCCTCCAGGTTGTCTATCTTTCAAATGTCTACCGAATGTCCGAGGCCATTGGTGCCGGGGCTCCCCAAAGATTGCATGGCACCCAGCACAAAGAGACGTGAGAAAAGCACTATTTCGACCGGGACTTCTTTTTTTACCCGTATGCCACGGCCTTTGCAAGCAGCTTTTTGTGTCGTGGGTACGAGGATGCAAAGCGGCTCGCAGCCCATCCCCGGATGCTTGGCCCTGCGTTACGGGGCGCGGGCCGACCGCTCTTTGGCATCCAGCGGATGGTTCGTGAGGACCATTTTCCCGCCGCTGGAGGCCACGACCGTAAGCCTATCCGCGCCTACTAGTTTTTCGAAATCGCCGAGGCGAGAGTTGTAGGCCAGCAAATAATAGCGCTGGGGTTCGAGCCACAATTGCTTGAAACGCGCATCGTCGATGAAGACGTTGGGCGCTCCGGGTGCGTAAGAGCCGTATTCCAGATTGTAATATCGGCCATTGAGAATGAGGGCGTCGCGATTGGTATAAAAGGTGGTCGAGGAAAACTCGTAGTAATTGCGATGGTTGATCAGGGTTCCGTCGGGCGACCGCAAGATGGCCTCGGCGAGAGGGCGTGATCCCAAAAACGGATCGAACACGCCCAGAGCCAGCCGCGCTGCATGAAAAAACACAATCATCATCAGAGCGATAGCTAAAAACGCGCGTTGGCCGAGCCCGCGGAACGTTCCTACTGCGCCAACCACACAAGAAAGCGAAGCCACAACCAATGGGAACCGCAAATAGGCGAAGGAGTCGAAGGTGAGGTCCATCATGTGGCCGAGCGAAAGAGTGTAAGCGCTGGGATGATGGCTAAGCGCTTGAGAAATGTCGCCCGGCGCAGGCAGGTGCCGCACAGCAACAAATATGCCCAGAGTTGTGATGGTTGCGAGAACCGCTATGGCGCAAAGAACACGAGTCCCGCGGCGAATCCAATCTCCGCCCATGGCCATGGCGGAGCCGAGCAGCAGCGCCAGCGCCGGATAACAGGGCATGGAATAGTATTCCTGCGTTGTCGAAAGCGTGAAAAAAACGAGGACGAATCCTATCCAGCACAGCGCCAGCAGGCGCGTCCGCCCGGCGCGGTCCAGCGGCCTGTAAGAGACCTTCACGAGAGCGGGTAAGTAGACGCTCCAAGGAAACAGCCACAGCAGATGAAATAGCCAGAACCACAAGCGCGGAACCGTATTGTAATCGCGCGGATAACGCAGGTTGAGAAAACGCAAGAATTGTTCGTTGATGAAATAAAACCAGAGGAAGCCGTGGTACTGTCCCGGCCCGCCGTGAAGGGCAAAAGAAAAATAAGGCGGGTTTCTGAGCGTGGCCAAAACGTGCCAGGGAGCGGCGATGAGCAGGACGAGGAAGAAGCCGCTGATGGGCCGCAAGCGTTGCCAGGTGCGGCGCAGAAGAAACTGCTTCGTCGCGATCAGGTAAATCACACCCGCGGCAACCGGAAATGCGAGAGCGATCAAACTTTTCAGCAGCAGGCCAGTGCCTAGGCTCGCCGCCAATAGGAACGCCCAAATCCGCGGATGTAGTTCTTCTTCATCGAGCGCACGCAGGAAGGCCCACATCGCCAGCGCAATGGCAAGCGTCAGCATTACATCCGGGATTAGGATTCGCGTAAAGAGAAAGAGCCCCACGCATGTGCCGGCGCACAAGCCCGCATAAAGTCCAGCACGGCGGCCAAAGGCCCAAGTCCCAAACGCGGCGGTGAGCCAAGCCAGCGCCATCGCCGAAAGCGCAATGGGAATGCGCGCCACCCAGTCGCGAACGCCGAAGATCTTGAAAAATATGGCGATGATCCAATAGACGAGCGGCGCTTTTTCGAGGTAGCCGACGTGGTCCAGCCTTGCAGTGACCCAGTCGCCGGACGTCAGCATGTTTCGCGCAATCTGCGCCTGAATCGCATCCACGTCGTCCATCAACCCTGGCGTGGAAACGACGCAGCCTAGATAAATGATTCCGGAAACGAGCAGGACGGTCAGATAGACGCGCCAGCTCTGGCTTGTGATAAAACCCCCGGCGTCTCCGAGGCCGCCTGAATTCGCCATTTTTTCATCCATAGAAAGAGGATCAGCAGCCCCCACAAGTGGTATCCAACATTGGCTTTCCGTTCCAAATGGAGCTGAAGGAATTTGTCCATGACATCGGTGCGAAATATTTCGCCGTACTCGGTCGCGCCATAATGCAACGCGTCAGTTAAGAGAGGGAGCAGCGGCCCGCGCAGCCATTCGTGCGCGGGAATATCAAACCCAATTTTCGGCCGCTGGAGAATGGCTGGCGGCAACCGCCCTTTCATCAATTCCTTCAGGATGACTTTTTGCTGTGCGCCGCGAATCTTTAGCGAGGCGGGAAGCTTGGCGGCAAACTCCACAATGCGATGATCCAGAAAGGGCGGCCGAACTTCCACGGAATGCGCCATACTCATGCGGTCGCTCTTGGTCAGAATGTCGTCGGCCAAATAGTATTTCTGATCCAGCCAGAGATAAGGCGCCAAGTCATCGGAAGTCGCTGGCAGCCCGTTCAGTTGGTTCAGAATTTGATTCAGCGAAGAGGGGAGAGGCTGCTTCACAAGCGATTGCTTCTCCGCATCGGAAAAAGTGCCGTTCCAGTAGACGTGACCGCGTGCAGGGGACATCAGCGCGCCTTCCAGGAAACGCTTGACTTTGTATTCGAGACTGATCTTGTCGTCGGAGACCGGCCAATAGTGAACTGCTCCCAAAGCCGCTCGGACAAGAGAACGCGGGAGGTTGCGAACCTTGTCCGCGAGACGGTTTGCGGGGTACGTCAAATAACCGCCGAAGAGTTCATCCGCACCTTCTCCGCTCAGCGCTACGGTGGTCTTCGTTTTGCAGAGCTTCGATAAAAACCATACCGGGAGCGCGCCCGCGTCGGCGCTCGGCTCGTCCGAATAATAAGCAAATTGTTCAATGGCTCCGCGCAGATCTTCGATGGGAGTCAGGTCCAGCTCGGTGTGATCGGTTTCGTATTGTTTTACCGCCCGGTGGATGTATTGCGTTTCGTCAAAGCTGCGCCCGCGAAACGAAATGGAAAAGGTTTTTAGTTGGGAGTTGGAAGCTTTCGCCGCATAGTGAAGAATGGTCGTCGAATCCATCCCGCCGCTGAGCCAAACGCCGAGCGGGACGTCCGAGATCAAATGCTCGCGGACGGCGTCTTCGATCAGCGCATCGAGTTCTTCTTTGGCGGAATCGAGCGGGTACGCGTTCGAAACACCGAAGGGAAGCCGCCAGTAGGATCCGGCGGAAACTTGGCCGTCTCGCCACTCCAGCCAGTCTCCGGGGGCGAGCTTTTCGATACCGTCGACGAGCGTCCACGGAGACGGGATGTAGTTCAGGGCGAGGTAGCAATCGAGTCCCGCGAGGCTGAGCCGGCGGCCAATTTCCGGATGGACAAAGAGAGCTTTCAGCTCGGAGGCGAAAAACAAATCTTCGTCCTGCCGCGCAATATACAAAGGCTTGATCCCCATACGGTCGCGAGCAAGCACGATACGCTTGCGCGACTTGCTCCAAAGCGCGACCGCAAACATTCCCCTTAGTCTCTCGAAACAGTCTTTGTCCCATTGCAGGAACGCGCGCAGGACGGTTTCCGTGTCGGAGTGCGATTCAAAGCGATGGCCCAACTTTTCCAGTTCGGCGCGCAACGCAAGGTGGTTGTAAATCTCCCCGTTGAAAACGATGCCGCCGTCCCCATCGTCGGTGTGGAGGGGCTGGTTGCCTTGCTCGAGGTCGATGATTTTCAGGCGCGCCGCGCCCAAGGAGAAAAGATTAGATTGGAACACGCCCTGCTGATCGGGTCCGCGATGAATCAGCGTGGCGGTGGCCTGGCGGATTCTTTCCGGCGGCGCACTCCAGTTTTTAGTGGTGAACCCGGCAATCCCGCACAACGCTCAGCACCCCTCCGGTTTGCGCGACGTTTGGCGCAGCATGACCAGCAATTTCAGGAATTCCGCTCCCTGGAAGTTTATCTGGTGTACCGGCTTGGCCGCAATCGAAGACGCCACGCGCCGAGCAGTTTTTGCGCTGGCAATGGGACCCCGCCTTGAGGCGGGAACTCGGGAAATCAATGGCCTCCAGCTGCGAAAGCGTGCACGAGGGCGCTCACGCCATTCCACATGATTTGCACGCCAATGCAGACCAGAAGAAACGACGAGAGCCGCAGGGTAATGATCATACCGCTTTCTCCAATGACGGCAGCCATGCGGTCAGCAAAGGCGTAGCAGAGATAGATGCTGGCTGAAACAATCGCGGAGCCAAGCACTGCGGCAACTATCGCGCGGAGGTTGGGTCCCAGGTGGCGCGGCAGGTTGGCGCCGAGAGTGATGGCAATCGAGACAGAGCCTGGACCGACGGTGAGCGGCAAGGTGAGGGGATAAAATGCATTACGGAAAATATCTTCCAGGTCCACCTTTTTCTGGACATCGCGCCCACGGTCCGGCTCTTCCTTTTGCTTCAGCATGGCCCACCCGTTGGAAATCACGACCAGGCCGCCGCCGACTTGCACCACAGGAATAGAAATGCCGAAGAAGTGCAGGATGTGCGTGCCAACTAAGAAAGAAGCGATGAGCAAGACGAAGCTGTTCATGGCCACTTTGCGCGCCAGAGCTCGTCGTGCCGAGGCCGGATAGTGGCGCGTCAGCGCCAGAAAAACCGGGCTGCCGCCAAGCGGGTTGACGATGGGGAAAAGCGCGCTCAGGATAAGCAAGATGTGCTTGGCGGTTTCCAGCAAGCCGTTTCTCCGAGGCGACAGTATAGCGAAACAAAGTAAAAGCAAATAACCAGCAGCGTCCTGCGGGCGCAACTCCTTCCTTCTCCCGGTTGACAGCCCAAATCCAGAGGACATACGATTTTTGCTATGTCCTCAAACGTCCGAAGGGTCCCCCAATCGCATCACCTCATTCCCAATCTAAAATTCCCGGCGCGGTTGGCTTCGATTTTGCTCGCGGCGGCCGTCGTGGCGGCGGATACGGCACCCTCCGTGCCTGCCTCCGATGCGCATCGATTCCTGGAGGACATCAAGTCACTGACGGCTCCGGCAATGGAAGGCCGCGGGGACGGCTCAAAGGGACTTACGCGCGCCGCAAGGCTGCTTGAGCAGCGCTACAAATCGCTAGGTCTCCAGCCTGCAGGGACTAATGGATATCTCCAGCCTTTCCGCCTGATCACTGGGGCAAAACTGAAGGGGAAGAATGATTTGGTAGCGCAGTCTGGAAGTAGAAAGTCCGCGCTCAAGCTAAACCAGGACTTTGTGCCATTCAGTTTTTCTGCCAGCGGTTCAGTTGCCGGCCGACTCGTTTTTGTCGGTTATGGGGCTTCCGCGAGTGAATTCGGATACGACGATTACGCTGGCATAGATGTGCAAGACAAGATTGTCGTCGTTTTGCGGTACGAACCCACCGGCTTTGCCGCAAAGAGCGGCAACAACGGTTTGACGATTCATTCTCAACTGGTTACGAAAGCCATTAATGCCCGAAACCGCGGGGCTAAGGCCGTCGTGCTGGCAAATGGAAAGCTCGGGGATGGCGAGGAAGATCTATTGACTCGTTTTGGCAGCGTCAGCGGCCCGGAGAATGTTGGCATTTGCATCGTACATGTGAAAAACGCAGTCGCCGAGGATTGGTTTAAATCGGCGGGAAAATCTCTGTCTGGCGTGCAAAACGAGATTAACCAATCTACGAAACCTGATTCTTTCGAGTTTCCAGAAACGCTCCACGTCGCCCTAGACGTAGGTGTCGAAAGCACGCGGGCAACGGTAAGCAACGTTCTCGCTTACCTGCCGGGAAGAACCGATGAATACGTGATTCTCGGCGCGCACTACGATCACCTGGGCCGCGGAAACTATGACTCGCTGGCACCATCCCAAATTGGCCAGATTCATCCCGGTGCCGACGATAATGCTTCGGGAACGGCGGGCGTGCTTGAACTGGCCCGGCTGTTTGCGCCGTTGAAGGGACAACTGCAGCGGGGAATTCTATTCATAAATTTTGCGGGGGAGGAATTGGGTCTGCTCGGCTCCGCGGAATGGGTGAAAGAACCAACGCGGCCGCTCGACAAGGCCGTGGCCATGGTAAACATGGACATGATCGGGCGAATCAAAGATGACAAGGTTTACGTCGGGGGGGTTGGGACAGGCTCGACTTTTCAGGCAATTCTGAATCAAGCAGAAAGCAGAGCGGCGTTCAAGTATGAAAACTCTTCCGGCGGTTATTCGTCGAGCGATCACACTTCGTTCGTGACGAAACGCATTCCCGTGCTCTTTTTCTTCTCCGGGCTGCACAGCGATTATCACAAACCGTCGGATACCTGGGAAAAAATCAATGCCGATTCCGCGGCGCGACTCTTGGACGTAGTTTCAAGCGCCGAGCTGGAGCTTGCGAGTGCGGCGGCGAAGCCCGCTTTTGTGGAGGTTGCCGAAAGCCCAAATCCACACGCCGGTACGCCGAGCACGGGTGGCGGCGGGTACGGGCCGTATTTCGGGTCGATTCCGGATTTTGGCCAAACCGAGAATGGCGTGAAGTTTTCCGATGTGAAGCCGGGTTCGCCTGCAGCGAAGGCCGGATTCAAAGCGGGAGACGTTCTCGTACAGTTCGGCGACAAGCCGATCAAGAATTTGTATGACTTCACGGATGCATTGCGGCGCAGCAAAGTGGGTGACGTCGTGGAGGTCACGGTTCTCCGGGATGGAAAGCCGGTGACCGCGAGCGTGAAGCTGGAGCAGAGAAGGTAAGGGCGATAAAGCAGGTTCGGAGAGCGGCGGAACTATGAGAAGGAAAGAGTTCTTCACAGCACTAGGGATGACTTTCGCGGTGTTCGCCGGCCTGGCGGGCTTCGTTTCCGGGCGGCAATCCCCTGGGACTTCGCGGAGCGGAACGGCTCTCCTGACACCGGAGGAGCAAAAACACCTGAGAAACGTGCGCCAGCTTACCTTTGGCGGGCAGAATGCCGAGGCCTATTTTTCTTGGGATGACAAACAGCTCATTTTTCAGCACCTGGGAGCGGATGTCCCCTGCGATCAGATTTACACCATGCCGACGGACACGCCCGATGGAAAGCCAGCGACGCCGAAGCTCGTGAGCACGGGGAAAGGAAGAACGACGTGCAGCTATTTCTTTCCTGCGGGCGACCGGATTCTGTTTTCTTCGACGCACGCGGCGAGCGCTGATTGCCCGCCGAAACCCGATTACTCTCACGGATACATCTGGCCCATCTACAACACCTATCAAATCTACACCGCGAAACCGGACGGGAGCGACCTAAAGCAACTGACGAATGCGCCGGGTTACAACGCGGAAGCGACCATCACGCGCGACGGCAAGAGAATTGTTTTTACTTCCACGCGAAACGGCGACCTCGACATCTTCACCATGAACGCCGACGGCAGCGACGTGAAGCAATTGACTCACGAGTTGGGATACGATGGCGGGCCGTTCTGGTCGTACGACGGAAAAAAGATCGTGTACCGGGCCGAGCATCCCAAGACGCCGGAGGAAATCTCCAATTACAAAGACTTGCTGGCGAAAAATCTGATTCGGCCGGGGAATCTGGAGCTCTGGGTAATGGACGCGGACGGAGGCCGTAAGCATCAAGTGACGCACAATGGGGCGGCAAATTTCGCTCCGTATTGGCTTCCAGACGGCAAGGGGATTATTTTTGCGTCGAATATGGCGGATCCCAAAAACGGCCGTGACTTTGATTTGTACGTGATTAACGAAGATGGGACCGGGCTCGAACGGGTCACCTATCACCCCGGTTTCGATGGGTTTCCCATGTTTAGCTCCGACGGGAAGAAGCTGGTTTGGGCCTCGAACCGCAATGGAACCGCCCCGCACGAAACGAATATCTTCTTGGCGGATTGGGTGGAGTAAGCGGGGGAAAGCCGCAGCTGGCTAGGGGAATTCTTCGCGGCGGGAGTCCGGGTGTGGGGGTTCCCGCCGCGCCGACAGATGGAAAAGTGTCTTTCGAATTAAGGGTTATTGGCTAAGTTCCGGACGCTATGCAATAGCGCTTGGGCCTGCTGAATAAGTTGGATTGCCTGTTGATCGGGTATGGGCTGGTTATTGAAAGCCGCCCCTTCCCTCAAATTGAGCATTTGCCCGGCCAGAGCGTCGCGCTGGCTCGTGAAGGTAGCGAGCTGTCCCTCCACCAAGTTATAGGTAGAATCTCCCGCGTCGTTGCTCTCGAGCCCGGCAGTGGAAGCTTGCAAGCTGGCCAGACCCAAGGCGCCAACAGGGGCGTTGATCTGCTTAAAGGCCTGCTCAAGCGGGAACGAAGTAGGCGCTCTTTCGAACGGCCGAGGGCGTGGACCAGCCGGTAAACGTCTCCGTGAGCGCCCGCCCTTCGTGCGGATAGTCGTCAGCGAGGCCGACCAAGGACAGGATGGTTGGATGTCGAAAGGAAGGTTTGCAAAGTTCAGCGTGGGATCTTCTTTTCCTAGCTGCTAGGAGCGATTGGATAGGAAGTTCGCCGATGGTGTTGGGGCCGGTCGTGCCGCTCGTATACGTGCATGGCACATTGACGCCGCCGCAACCGGTGTTGGTTGGCGGGCCGCCGGCAAAGCGATCGTTCTCATCGGCCAATGACAACAAAGAGCGTGTTCTGTGGAGTGATACCGTCATTGGCAAGCCGCGTAAAGAACTTGTTGAAGGCATCGTCGTAAGCGGCGAGCTGCTGGGGCGTAGCCGAGTTCGCCGGGGCCGTAAGCGCGCGAAGGGAAAGAATGCTTATCGTGTGCGTCGGAGGTATATGAGTACACCACGGGCACACCGTCTTCGAGCATGGCGGCGACATAGGCGAGCGTCTGGTATGCAGAGATGCCGCCAAATCCGGGAAAACCGGTGATGGGATTTCCGGCAAGGCCGTTGGGGGCGATGACGGGTGCGACGAAATTTGTGGCCGCTTAAGGCGCTAAATCCAGAGTAGCCGTTCGGCTCTTGGGGAAGCACATCAGGCTCGCCATGATTTGGGGTGGAGCAGACGGCATTGCCGGCGGCGCAGTGCATTGCAATGCCCTCGAAGTCCGCAATCGCTTGCGCGCGATTCGTGCTTGCCTCATTGAGAGCCGCAGCTAATTCAGTCGGGTCGCTCGCGAAAACGGTTCTTAGATCGCTGCTCACATTTTCCAGTTCCATATTCGCGATGGACACGGCCCCGAGGTTGCAGCCCGCGCGTGTGAAAGGCACCCAAGGGCCGGGGCGTTCTTTCCCTCGGTAGTCAAGGGGCTATAGGTAGGATCAGCGGAAACATCAGAGCGACCGCTCGACGTAAAGTGCCGGTGATTTGAACCTTCTTTCTGGGATGCTCGGAAAGCAATATTTCCTACCTCTTGGTAATTCGCGTTCACAGAAACCTCCTCAACGGAACTGTGTGGCGGCTAGTAAGAACCAGGGCGGAAGACTATTCCGGCTTGGCCCAAAATGGATTACTCGGGTGAAAAATCTGGGTTAATAAAAGCAAAAAGCGCGAAGGTTTCAAGAAATTCAAGACCTCTACCGATTTCCCTTAGGTTGGAGACCGGATGGTTTGGGAAGCGGTGTTGTCTTCCGGGCGGCGGTACGTTAGAGTCCGCGGTCGAGGAACCCCGAATGGAGCGGAAAGATTCCACGCGAAGCAGACAAAGGAAACAAAAAGAGAGCATACGGCCGCTGATCACGGCAGGGCGAATTCAAAAAAGAATCCAGGCGTTGGCCAAAGAGATTCGCAAAGATTTTCCTGGCGAACGGCTGCATCTAGTAAGCGTGCTGAAGGGCGGAGTCTTTTTTCTGACAGACCTCGCACGCAGCATTCCCGGAGAAGTTTCCTTCGACTTTATCGCCGTCTCTAGCTACGGACAGAACACGCATTCGTCGGGGCAAGTGCGCCTGACGCGGGACCTGGACTCCAGCATCGAGGGCCGAACTGTCATCGTGGTGGAGGACATTCTGGATACCGGAATGACGTTGCAGTATTTGTTACGACTCTTTCAACAGCGCAAGCCGAAGCATTTGAGAGTGGCGGTGCTGCTGGATAAGCCGGAGCGGCGCATTGCCGCGGTGCGCGCGGATTACGTGGGTTTCACGATTCCCAACGAATTTGTCGTCGGATATGGGCTGGATTATTCCGAGCGCTACCGTAACTTGCCGTATGTGGGCATCTTGAAGTTGGGGAGCGGAGCAAAAGCCGCGAAAAGGATAGCAAGTGCCTAGAGTCTTGTCGATGAGCGTTATGAAGTAAACTGTGCACATGCCAATGCGGACTGCAGGCTAATTGCTGATTCGAGGTCGCAAAACCGGCCCTTCGTTCGCCACCTGCTATACTAGTTCCACTTCATGAATCCAACCGAAGAACACATTGTTACCGCGGCCCTAAACGGCGGCTCGGAAATCTCTACCGAAGTGCTGGCGACTCTTGCCGAAATCGGCGAGGAAGTGAACGCCTCGCTGGACTTGGATGAAGTGTTGGCGCGCGCGGCGGCGCTAATCAAGCGTCACATTGACTACGAAATTTTCGGCGTGCTGATGATTGAAGGAGACGGAAGCTATCTTCGGCACCGGTTCGCCATTGGCTATCCGCGGGAGTTGGCTGAAAATCTGCGAATTCCAAGGGGGCAGGGAATCACCGGAACGGCCGCCGCCACCGGGCATTCCGTGCGCGTGAGCGATACTTCCAAAGATCCGCGCTACATCAACGCCATTGACAGCGTGCGCTCCGAGTTGGCCGTACCTCTGGTCGTGCGGGGGAAATGCGTGGGAGTGCTGGACATTCAAAGCCGGCACCTCGATTACTTCACACCCGACCAACAAAACATTTTGACGCTTTTGGGAAGCCGCCTGGCGATTGCCATTGAAAATGCGCGTTTGTTTGAGCAAGTGAAGGCGCAGGCGGACACCCTCCTTCTACTGAGCGAAGTGGGCCGCGAAACCAGCGCGATTTTGGATGTGGAAGAATTGCTCCGGGGAGCCGCCGAACAGACCAAGCGCGTCATCGATTATCAGATTTTGAGCATCATGCTCTATGACGAGGAGCAAAAGGTCTTCCGGCATCGCGTGGACGTGAAACACGGGCGGAGCGTGCAAGGAAGGCTTCGCGCGACGGCGAGCGAAGGCATCGTAGGCGCCGCCGCGACCTTGAAGGAGCCGGTCCTGGTGCCGGATGTCACCGTGGACCCGCGCTACATCATGGTGAATCCGGAAACACGGTCGGAACTCGCGATTCCCATGGTCCACAAAGGCAAAGTCATCGGCGTGCTGGACTTGGAAAGCCCCATACCGAATTACTTCACGCCGGATCACATACAGACACTTTCGATTCTCGCAGCGAATCTGGCAGTGTCGTTGGAAAACGCGCGTCTTTATGAACAGTTAGCGAAGGAAGAAGCGCGGCTGGAGCGTGACCTCCAAGCGGCAAGAAGAATTCAAGGCGCGCTTCTTCGAGCTGTGCCCACTGAAGATTACGGCGTGGATATCGCCGCGCGGTATTTATCGGCTCGCGAAGTTTGCGGCGACTTGTACGATTTTCTGCGCTATGGGCCCCAGCAACTGGGTATTGCGCTTGGTGACGTGAGCGGGAAAGGAACCGCCGCCGCGCTTTATGGCGCAGTGGCGATCGGCATCATGCGCAGCCTGGCGCCGCAAAAACTTCAGCCGGCGGAAATGTTGAAGCAAATGAACCAGCTCGTGGGCGAACGCCGCATCGAAGGGCGGTTCATGACCGCGTGCTTTGCGACCTGGCAAAAGGGCCGGCAGAAACTGCGCGTAGCCAACGCAGGACAGTCGCAACCGTTGTTGTACAAGGACAATCGCTGCGGCAAAATCGAACTGACGGGATTTCCGCTGGGAATCTACGAAGACGTGACCTACGACGAATGGGGTGTCACGTTGGAACAGGGAAATATTCTGGTGTTTCACTCGGACGGCATCGCGGAAACCGCCAATAGCGAGGGGCAGTTCTTCGGCACGACCAGGTTGCGCGAAGTCATTGAAAAACACCATGAGCTGACGGCAGCTGAGTTGGCCGACAGGATTTTGAGTGAAGTGGATTGGTTCTCGCAAAGCGCGCCGCTGTCGGATGACCGGACGCTGGTGGTGACGAAAGTCCGATGAGCCATTTGAACTCCGGGTCTTCCGGCAAACTGAAATATGTTGATCCCGTTGCGTTCACGCCGCATTTTGCTTGGAAGAGGGTTTCTTCCGCGGCGTCCGGCGAACAAGTGTTCTGCGAAGGCGTGTCGCTGTCGGCAGTAGCCGACAAATTCTCGACGCCAACCTATGTATATAGCAGTGCAGCCGTTGAAGATGCGTACCGGGAATTTCAGCAGGGGCTGAGCGGCATCGGCCACTTGATCTGCTTTGCGGTGAAATCCAACGGCAATCTTTCCATCTTGCAACACTTGGCCCGACTTGGCAGCGGCTTCGACATCGTGTCCGGCGGCGAGCTGAGGCTGCTTCAGCACATTGGCGTGAGCGGCAGCCGCATTGTTTTCTCTGGAGTAGGGAAGAGCCGCGAGGAGATTCGGGAAGCCCTGAATTACCGCCTTGGAGCACGGGATCGCGATTCAGGAATTCTGTTTTTCAATGTGGAGTCGGAAGCAGAACTGGAAATTCTAACCGAAGAGGCGGCGCGGATCGTTCAGAAGGGCGGAAAGTCGCCGGCAACCGCCGTCCGCGTGAATCCGGATGTGCTTGCCGGCGGCCATCCGCATATCGCTACCGGACGTCACGAACACAAGTTCGGCCTCGATTGGAAAGAAGCAAAACGGCTGTATCTTGCGCACCGTGATTCGAAATGGATTCGCTGGGCTGGCTTGAGCGCGCACATCGGTTCGCAAATCACCACGCTCGAGCCATTTCGACGCGCGGTGAAACGCCTGGTCGGCTACGTCAAAGAGTTGAAGTTGCACGACATTCCATTGCGTTATCTCGACGTCGGCGGCGGCCTGGGAGTGCGCTACTCGGATCAAAAACCGCCGAAACGGGCGGGGTACGCGACGCTCATCAAGGAACTCGTACGCCAGACCGATGTGGAAGTTCTTTTGGAACCGGGGCGTTCCATTATTGCGCAGTCCGCCGTGCTGCTTACGCGCGTCGCGTACACGAAAACCAATCGCGGCAAGCGCTTTGTGATTGTGGACGGCGCAATGAACGACCTGATGCGGCCCTCGCTCTACGGCGCGATTCATCCGATCACCAAAGTGACGCGCGACGGTAGGGAACAGAGGGCCAAGCGGCAACGCGCGGACATCGTTGGTCCCGTGTGCGAGACGGGTGATTGCTTTTTGCACGACTGGCCGCTTGGGGAAGTGCAAGCGGGAGACCTGCTTGCGATTTGGGGAGCTGGCGCCTATGGAATGGCGCTGGCGTCCAATTACAATGCGCGATGTCGGCCGGCGGAGGTGATCGTCGAAGGCCACAGCTTCCGGCTGATTCGCCGCCGCGAAACCCAGGAAGACTTGCAGCGAACCGATACTCTGGACTCGGGGGGCTTTTGCAAGGCCAGCTTAACCTGTTCATTCTAAACGAGTACACTTTCAACGGCGGAGTTCCAGCGAAGACTTGGGGCACCCGTAACCTAGCTCCTGGCTAGCGCTTGCCGTCTGAGCTAATTTTCGAATGAGAGCTACTTCCTGGGGCCAAGCAAGCTCGGGCGGCTAATTCTTTCCCGCTTCGTAAACAACTTTGCCGCCCACAATGGTGTAGCGCGCGGCTACCTCCTTAATCTTCTCAGCAGCCATCGAAAACAAATCGCTGTCGAGCACGACGACGTCAGCTAGTTTGCCAGGTGTCAGCGAGCCTTTTTCTTGCTCGCGAAATTCCGCAAAAGCCGAACCCATCGTGTAAGCCTGGATAGCTTCTTCGAGTGTTAGCTTCTGCTCCGGGAACCATCCGCCGGGATTTTTCCCCTCAAGCGTCGCCCTGGTTACCGCGGCATAAAGACCAGTCATGGGATTCAGGGGAGCAACCGTCCAATCGCTTCCAAACGCGAGCCGCACGCCGTGGTCGAGAAAAGTTCGCCATGCATACGACGATTTCGCGCGTTCGTGGCCAATACGCTTTTCGGCCCAGCGGCCGTCGTCAATGGCGTGATAGGGCTGCATGGAAGCGATGACGCCAAGTTGCGCAAAGCGCGCGAAATCTTCCGGACGCACATGCTGGGCGTGTTCGATGCGCCACCGACGGTCGCTGCGCGCGCCGTTCTGCTTGGCAACTTCCGTGTAAACATCCAGCATGATGCGATTGGCTTTGTCGCCGATGGCATGAACGGCGATTTGCAAACCGGCCTTGTCGGCGCCCAGCGCCATCTTCAGCATGTTCCCTTCGGGCAGCATCATTTCGTTGGGCAAGCCTGAGGTTTCCGGAGCGTCGTTATACGGCTTCTCAAAAAGCGCCGTAGTCGACCCCAGCGAGCCATCGGCAAATCCCTTGAGCGCGCCGAGGTGAATCCAGTCGTTGCCAAAACCGGCGCGAAGGCCTGCCGTGGCTGGACCCTCCCACTGCGGAAGTGGCGTGATGCAGTAGATGCGCAGCGTCAATTCGCCCCGAGCGGCAAGTATTTGGTAAGCGCGGACGTCTTCCGTTGAGCTGATGTCGTGGATGCCGGTCAGGCCAAAACGGCGGGCTTCCTCCATTCCCGCGTGAATCATGCGGAGGAGCTGCTCCGCGGAGGGCGGCGGAATAACGCGGAAGACCAGGCCCAGGGCCGCGTCTTTCAGCAGCCCCGTTGGGTTGCCGTCTTTGTCCCGAACAATGGTACCTCCTGGCGGATCTTTCGTCTCGCGGGTGATTCCGGCGAGCCGCAGGGCCAAGGCGTTGGCCATGGCCATGTGGCCGTCATAGCGGCTGACAAATACGGGCGTGTCGGGTGTCACCGTGTCCACCCAATCGTGGGAGGGAAGAGGCGTCCCGCCCCAGAGTTCGTGGTCCCAGGTGCCACCGAGCATCCACTCGCCCTTGGGAAGTCTCTTGGCGTGTTCGCCAATGCGGCGGGCAAATTCTTGGGGCGTTTTTGCGTCGCGCAGCTGCACGCCGCTGATTTCGCCTCCGCCGCTGCTGAAATGAACATGGGCGTCAATAAACCCGGGAAGGACGCTCTTGCTTTGCGCATCGATCTTGCTCGTTGCGGGGCCAATCCATTTCGCGATTTCCGCATCCGAACCCACTGCGACAATGCGGTCGCCGCGGATAGCAACTGCTTCGGCGCGCGGATGCTGGGCGTCCACCGTCCAAACTCGTCCATGAACGATAGCCAAGTCCGCGAAAGGAGACTCCTGAGCGCTCACGCTGGCACACGCGAACAGGGAAACCATTGCTAGCGCCATGACAAGTCTCATAAGTGGCTCCGGATGAATTTAACAGTGAAATGGAAGGGGAAAGTCGGTTCGGAGATCAAGCTTCGCCCCATTTTAGCTTGTTGCGCAGAATTTCGAAATACGGCTTTTGGGGCGGTTGAATCAACTGCAATTCTTCCTTGGCGCGTAGCACGCGTACGGTGTCAGTGGCTTGTAAGGGGATGCCGAGCTGGCCATCCAGCGTCAGATAAACGGAGTCTGTCTCACCGGTGAGTTGGATCTCAACCATGGAAGAATCGCGGACTACCAGCGGACGGTCGCTTAGCATGTGGGGACAAATGGGCGTAATCACGAAGGCTTCCACATGGGGATGAACAATGGGACCACCGGCGGAAAGGGAATATGCGGTCGAGCCCGTGGGGCTGGACACGATCAGCCCGTCCGCACGATAGCGACAGACAAAGTCAGAATTTATGCCGAGTTCGAGTTGAATCATCCGAGCAAACGCGCCTTTGTGGATAACCGCCTCGTTAAGCGCGCATTGTGCTTCGATAACGGAACCGCCGCGGACGAGTTCGGCCTGCAACATCACGCGCTGGCTAATGGACGCGCGACCTGCAAGGGTTTCCTCGAGCGCGGGATAGAGTTCGTCCAGCGTAAAACTAGTGAGAAAACCGAGACGGCCCATATTGACCGGTAATATTGGAATTCGGCGCGGGGCTGCGAGGCGGGCCGCGGCGAGCATCGTTCCATCACCGCCGAGAACAAGTAGCAGCTGAGAAGCGTCAGCCACGAGCGGTTGCGACATGCCCTTCGTGCCAACCGGTAAGGCAGCCGCTGTCTTTTCATCCAGGGCGGCCTTGACACCGCGAGCCTCGAGCCATTTCAACAAAGGAGGGACAACGGCGGAAAGCTGTTCGCGGCGCGGGCGGGAAAGGATGCCAATGGTTTGAAAGGTTTTTCCAGGCATGGGTGTTGCGATTCTACTCCATGGACTTTTTCCGCGCGTACAGAAAATACTCTTGATTGCCTTCGGCGCCGGTTACGCGACTGGGACGGACTTTAAGCACCTTGAAGCCCACCGAGCCCACGTATTTGCGCACAGACAAAATGGCTTTTTCACGCAGCCTCTTCTGCCTCACGATTCCACCGGGGCCAACCTGGTTGCGAGGCAATTCGAACTGCGGCTTGATGAGCATGACGAACAAGGCACCGGACTTTGCGAGCTGTGCCACGGGCGCGGCAACCTTCTCGACAGAAATAAACGAAACATCGATAACCACTAGGTCCGCCGGTTCCGGAATATCCTGTGGTTGTAGTTCGCGGGCATTGCGCCTGAGCGGAACGACGCGCGCATCCTGCCGCAGTTTCCAGTCCAGCTGTTCGATGTTGACATCCACCGCATAGACGCGTGCGGCTCCTCGTTGGAGAAGACAATCCGTAAAACCGCCGTGGGACGAGCCAACGTCCAGGCAAACTCGGCCTTTGGGATCGATGGAAAAATCTTTGAGCGCGCCTTCGAGTTTGAATCCACCTCTGCTGACATATTTCTGGTGGCGGCTGGCAACTACAATTTTCGCATTGTCGGCTATCGCCACGCCGGGCTTGTCGGCTAGCCTACCATCAACCTGGACTTCGCCGGCAAGAATCATGGCCACCGCTTTTTCCGGAGTTTCGGCAAGCTTGCGCTCCACAAGAATGAGGTCCAGGCGCTGGCGAACTGGCTTTCTCTTCATTTGGGCCCCGAGTCCGCTCAGGTTCTACGCAGGACGAGAAATTCGGCGATTTCGCGGAGGCGCGAAGCGCGGTCGTCGTAAGGAGAAAGTTCAGCGATGGCTTTCGTTGCAAGTTCGTTGGCGATTTGATGCGAGCGTTCGAGTCCGTAGACGGCAGGATACGTCGCCTTTTGCTGCGCGAAGTCTTTTCCCGCCGTTTTGCCGAGGGCGGCGGAGGATTCTTCCACGTCAAGGATGTCATCGGTCACCTGGAAAGCCCAGCCGATGGTCTCGCCAAAGCGGCGCAAGCGCGCCACATCCTCGGAACTTGCTCCGGCACACAACGCCCCGGCAGTGACCGACGCTCGAATCAGCGCCGCGGTCTTCGACCGGTGGATGTATTCGAGCATCCTTGCATCAAGGGGCTTGTGTTCGGCTTCGATGTCCGCCACCTGGCCGCCCACCATGCCGTTGACCGTACCAGCGGCACCCGCGACTTCGGTGAGTATCGCGGCGCGCCGTTCGGCGGGAACGGGAGTCTCGCCAATCGTTTCGAACGCTAGCGTCAGTAGCCCATCTCCCGCAAGAATGGCCAAGGCCTCGCCGAACTTCTTGTGGCAAGTGGGCTTCCCGCGACGCAAATCGTCATTATCGAGCGCAGGCAAATCGTCGTGAATCAGGGAATAGGTGTGAATGAATTCCAAGGCGCACGCGGGGTGTAACGCCGGAATAACGTCGCTCGAGAAAGTGCGCGCCGTCTCCAGGCACAAGATCGGCCGAATCCGCTTGCCACCGGCAAACACGCTGTACCTCATCGCGGTGTGGATGGAAGTTGGCGGCGTGTTCTCCGCCGGCAGAAGTTTCTCGAGAGCGGCATCGACGGCGAGGCGGTCGTCTTCAAAGAAAGAAGGGAGTTTCATTGTGGGATGGAGGCCGTCCGACGATGCTGCCCGGTACGGCACTTCACGTTTCCGGCTCCCGTTCGGGATCAAACGGTTCCGCCGCCAGCTTTCCGTCGGCCTTTTTGAGAAGAATTTCCACGCGGCCTTCCGCCTCTTCGAGCTGCTTTTGGCATTCCCGTGAAAGCGCGACGCCTTCCTCAAAAAGTTTCATGGCGTCGTCCAGCGAAAGCTGCGGGCTCTCCAGACGACGCACGACTTCCTCCAGCCGCGCGAGCGAGCGCTCGAAGTCCGGCTTCTTAGGCGCTTCCGGTTTTTTCTGTGCGGGTGTATTCACAAAGCACACCTTAGATCCATCGCCAGGCCTATTTCTGGCACCGGCGGCAAAAATAGGTTGATCGGCCGCCCTGTTCGATCCGCTGAATCGTCCCGTCGCATCGGCGGCAGGGCTCCCCTTCGCGGCCGTAAACGCGCAAAATCTTCTCCAGTCCCTGAAACCACCATTGCGAATCGCGAAAGTCCGGCGCCGGGTGTAGGCAGCATTCTAAGGCACGCGCGAGAACCGACACAATTGCTTTGTGCAGGCGCCGCGCTTCTTCCGGCTCCAGGGATTTCGCTCGTCGCCGCGGATCCAGACGTGCATGCCAAAGTGACTCGCCGGAATAAATGTTTCCCAATCCCGCAACGCGTGTTTGGTCCATTAGAAAGTCTTTCAGCGGACGCTTGGAGCCGGCGAGCATCTCGCGGAATCGCGCTGCCTTGAAATCTCTTGAAAGCGCATCGATTCCAAGCGAGGCTAATCCAGAGCTGTCCTCAAAGCGATCCCACGCATAGACGCGCCCGAAATGTCGCCGGTCGGAAAAGCCCAGTACGCCCTTCTCCAATTCGAACGCGACGTCCACATGAACGCCATTTTCCTGCGCGTTGGCGCGTTCCCGCAATTCTCTCGCATTTGAAAACCAAACCAGCCGGCCGTCCAGTTTGAAATGCAACGTGACTAGCCCGCGGTCCAGCCGAAGCAGCACGTATTTGCCCTTTCGATCCGCGCGCTGAATGCGCCGGTTTCTTGCCAGATCGGCCAAGCGTGACAGCGGCTGTGGCTTGACGGCTATTGGATGAAGTACGTGTACGCAGCGGATGCGCTGCCCTTGCACCAACGGGTGCAGCGTGCGCACTACAGCTTCCACCTCAGGGAGTTCCGGCATCGGCGCGTGGAGTGACCCAGAGAAGGTCAAGAACCCGGCTTGAGCGTCAGCGTATGTTTCCTTGCCTTGGCTTCGGCAGCATCGCTGAACGGCGCAAGAATCGGCCTGCCTTCATTCCAATAGGAAAACTGGTCGGCGTAGTGACGGCTGCCCGGCTGCCCCGATTCGCCCGAGGTAATCAGCAGAATGGACTCGTCCCAGTTCGCGGGATTGGCCACGAAGCGCATGGCCGGCCCGTGAGTCTTTGTCGCCGCACGGACGCTGTAAACGGTGCCAGACTGCGGCTTTCCCGTAATGCTGAAAACTGTCTTCAAAAAGCCTTCATGCCCTAGCGGGTGAAGCATGTCCAGCGAATTGAAATTCCTCCACGACCAGTCCGCAACGCGTTGGCTCTGGCTGTCCTGCGCGAGCCTTTTCACCGCGGCATCGGCCGCCGCAAGCAGCAGTTCGTCATAATTCTTGTACGCGCGCGGCAGCCATTTGGACGGCCGATCCGCCAGCGTCCTCTGGAGGAAGGTCATACTGCGCCATTGGTAGAGATTCGTTTGGTCCCCAAGAACCGGCTCTAACACCAACTCCAGCGCCGCGCGTCGCACAGCAGAAAGGAAGGAAATCTCCGGCGAATTGGCGTCGGCAATGCCGTTCCAATCCTTCAAGCCGTCAATCAGTTGTTGCGCACGCGGATCTTTCGGCTTCGCCGTTTTCGCTGCGGCCAAAAGTTGGTCGGAAAGAAACACGTGCGGGTAGCTGTACGTATCGGTCTGCACCTTCAGCATGTCTTCGACACGCAAATCGCGGCGGTCATGCAGCAAATCGTAAATGCGCGCGGTGCGATACGGCTCTTCCCAGCGGTCCGTCAAATAGGGCTTGTAATTTGGTCCCACTACGCGCGCGTTCGCCGTGGCGATGAATCCGCTATCGGGATTGAGAGCTTGCGGCAGTTGCTCAAAGGGAAGATAGCCCGTCCACTCGTAATCGTCGGTGTCTCCGGGAACGGGCACTTCGCCGTGGCCCTTCTTTCGAATCGGCACGCGCGCCGCCATCATGTAGCCGATGTTTCCCTCAACGTCGGCATAAACCGCGTTCTGTGCGGGTCCCCAAACGCGCTTGATCGTCTCGCGAAACTCTTTCCAGTTGCGCGCTTTGCCAAGCCAGTTGTAGCTGTTGACCAACGCGCCGGGTTCCGTGGCTGTCCAGCGCATCGCGTAGCCCTTATCTCCTTGGCGACGCACGACGGGGCCGTGGCGCGTGATGGTGACTGGCAGATGTTCGTCAGGACGCCCCTTGACACGTATGGTCTCGTCTATGGTTTGCGCCTTCACCCACTTCCGCTTGACGCGATACTCATCGGGAGCCGCCGGATTGAACGTCTCGATGTAAAGGTCCTGCACGTCCGCGCCGTTGTTGGTGAATCCCCACGCAATGCGGTCGTTGTGGCCGATAATCACCATCGGCGCGCCAGGCAAGGTCAGACCTTTGACGTTCCATCCGGGGGCCGTGAGGTGCACTTCATACCAGATGGAAGGCATCATCAGCTCGAGATGGGTGTCGTTCGCCAGAAGAGGTTTTCCTGTGGCCGTATGCACGCCGCTGACGACCCAATCGTTGCTGCCGAGTCCTGCGCGAATTTCAGCACGCGATGCAGTGAGAAACTTCTGAACCGATAGAGCTAGCGCCGATGTCAAGTCAGCCGCGTCTCCTTCCGAAACGCCACCCTTCGCTCCCGCCAAGTCAGCCTTGAGAACCGAGTCTGGCTGCATGTCGTCATCATCATCGTCCTCCTCGTGCGGATCGCTTGCAGTTCGTTGCGAGCTGTCGTTGGGCACGTTGGGGTCGCCCACGACAAAGTGATCCAACGGTGATTCGGGAGAAAACAAATCCTTGGCGCGCTCTGGCCCCGCGCGTTCCGTAACTTTAGCGCGGTTCAACTCGCGCTCGCGCGTATCCGCCAAAGTCCGGTACATGTAGCCGGAAATCGCCAGCGTATCCCCTGGCTGCCACGGCTGCGGCTTATAACGAAGGAGCGAGAATTCAACCGGCAGGTTGCTCGCGTGTTGCTCGATGAACCGATTCACGCCCCGTGCATAAGCTTCGAGAATCTGGCGCGGCTCTGGCTCAAGAGCTGCAGCCTCTCCCTCCGCCACTCGGCCAAGTCCCAGCGTTCGAAAGTCCTTATCAATTTGCAGCGTCCGCGCTCCCAGAATCTCCGAGAGCTGCCCTCGCGCCACCCGCCGCAGCAAATCCATTTGCCACAGCCGGTCCTGTGCCATGGCGTATCCTTGCGCCTCGGCGAGGTCTTCCTCCGAGGCAGCCCGGATGTGCGGTACACCCCAGCCGTCGCGATCCACCATGACTGGTTGCTCGAGGCCGGGAAGGGAAATGGTTCCATCAAGCTGCGGCAAAGGGCGGTAAACGAACCACCAAACCATTGCCCCGGCAAAAACAATAAGGAACCCAAGAATCCAGAAGAAGACTCGGACGAAGGTTGGCAATGGCACTCCTGGGCAAAGTGAAAAAATCAGTTTAGAGGAGCCATTGCGCCCGTGCAACCGCGCGGCAAAGCGTTGTAACGTACTGCCAAGGCGGTAGCGGGATTAGCCGGTCGCTCTTGCCAAAAAGGGCTGTCTATTTTTTCTTGGGCGCTGGTGCAGGCGGAGGGGCAGGCTTGAGGCCAGCCTCGGCGCTTTGCAGGTCCGTAATCGCGGAGGAACTCAACTCATAGAGCGCAGGCTCGTTTTCACGTTTGGCAAAGTAATCGTCGCCCTTCTTGGCGACGAGCACTTTCTCCACGCGCTTCCCGTCATCCGAGGTAACCGTTATCTCCATCGCGGGCGTGGTGAAGCCGCTGTCCGGAAATTTTGTCGCGGTTAACCCGCGGATGTCCGCCACCAAGGTGCTCAGGTTTCCTTCGTCCATTTTCACGCCGTTCGACCACCAATCCGAACCGCTGCGCGTAAGGAACGTGCTCTTCGCTCCATCGTGAATTTCGATTTTGTCCGGATCGGCAAATCCGAAATCGAACAGCTTCTTGTTGCGAAAATCGTCGAGGCCCTTGTTCATCGAAGTGCCGACGGAGGACAAGACCTTGTACACGCCAGCGACGGCGCTTGATTTTGCGTAATAATCGTCTTTGTTCTTCCGTACCTGCAGCTCTTGCGCGCTGGCAACATCGGTTAGCTTCGCGGTTGCAACCGGCGTGCCAGAATTGAACGCGCTCATGTCCTTTTTCTCGTCTTCGGTTGCACTCAGCTCCATTTTCGCGTCGCGCAGCGAGCGCACCAGGTCTTCCACCGCGGACTGGTCCGCCCGCGCCGGCTTGGGCTTCAGGATTTGCCACTGGTCTTTGTTGCGCCCAAACTCGATGGTCTGCTTTTTGGCCGTCAGTTCCACGCGGCTCAGCTTTTCCGAGTCAAATGTGAGCAGCCGCTTGTCCCGCAAATCATTCAAACCCTTGTCCAGGCTGGATTTGTGATAGCTCGCAACGACAAACACCCGCGGGTCGCCCTTCACGGCGGCGTACACGCCGGAGCTAGTCGGCGTGTCATCACCCAGAAGCACCACCTCAGTTTTTTGGTTCTTCTCTGCGATGCTGATTTCTAGCGACGGTTTCGCTAAGCCATACGTCCCCAAGTTGGCCGCCTTATCTTCGACCACGCGGTCGGAGTCGAGCGGCGAAAGCGTCGAAAGCAGGCTCGAAACGGAATCCTGGTCCGCGGGTAACGGCTTTGGCGACGTGATTTGCCACTTACCGGCATCGTTTTTGCCGAGTTTCAAATCCTCGGCGCCTCGTTTGGAAATCTCGATCCTGGTCGCGTCAGCGGGCTTTAAGTCCAAAATCTTCGGAGACGTTTCCGCCGGCGAAAGCGTGGTACTGGCCGCCGGTTTCCGATGGTTAGACCAATACAGCGTTCCGGTCAAAACCGCGAGCACCATCGCAGCAACAAGCAGTCCTCTGCCTTTCATAAGGATCTTCCTCGGAGTTTTCAAGCGCGCGAAGTGGCGCGGCTTATCTTCGCCGCCACCACACCGTCACGCCAGCAAGCACCACCGCGAGGGGCAGAATGCCAAGACTCGTGATGCCTAACCAATTCAGTTGCGCGCGGGTCATGGTAATTCGCCGGTCGTCGCGATCCTTTGGGCGGATGGAAATCAGTTCTTCATCCGAGGCCAGCCAGTTGATGGCGTTCATTGCCAGGTCGCGATTCCCGTTGAATGGAATGAACCCATTGGCAACCCAGTCCGAGCTGCCAACTACGACAAACCGCCCCTGCGTATTTTCTTTCCCGGTCCTGTAAGTGCCGGCGGCAGCCATCGTCAATGGTCCCTTTTTGTTCTTCGGGTCGTTCGCGTTGATGCGCGGAGTATCCAGCTTTTCGGTTGCGAGGCTGGACGCGGAGGATTCGAACAACTTGTCGACGGTCGTTTTGTCAGCGTTCTTGATTTCGAGCGAACGCGAATAGGGGAATGCCGTGGCCGTACCCTTCATTTCATTGACGATTTGGTGCGAGTCGTACCGCGTCACCAGTGCGTCCTGGTAGCCAAGCCCAGCGAGTTGTCCAATGGGGTTCAGATCCAGGATCAAATCCTTGTCCGGCGTGACTCCCCAAGCTTCCAGGAGCTTCGAGAGCGCCTCGTTATCCGCAATTTCCTCCCGGCCCATCTTCAATGGAGGATTGAGCAAAAACAGTGCTCGCCCGCCGTCCTCAACGTATTTCTTGATCGCATCCACTTCCGGTTGTTGGTAATCGCCCTTCGGACCGGCGACCGCGACCACGGTGCAATCGCTCGGGATCTCTGCCTTCATCAGCAGGTCAATGGACTTGCTTTCGTACCCATCTTTCTCGAGCAAGCTCTTAAATCGCGATAGTCCGTCGCCGCCCGTCTCGTCAACCTGATGTTCGCCGCTTCCCGTGACGAAACACACCGTACGCGTGTTCGACTTCAGGTCCCGAATAAACGCTCCCGTGATACCTTCTTCCGTCAAGCTCTTGGCTTCTTCTTTTCTCGTTCCAATCTGCACGATGGCGGTACCAAGGCTTTTGACGCCGGCTTCCCGCGCGGCCAGCGGATTCTTCTCCAAGTCCACATACTCCACGCGGACCTTAGGAGAGAGATTGACGTATTGATCCAGGGTGTCTTGGGCTTGCTTGAATCCGGTCGGCCGGTCGTAATAGTAAATCGTCGCCGGTGCTTTGAGGCCCTTCACGATTTTTGCAGTCTGGTCGGAGAGGCTGTAGCGCTTGTTGGCGGTCGAGTCATACGTCTTGTTGTATCGATCGCCCAGCACATTGGCCACCGTGATTACGGCAAGCACCACGGCCATGTAGAGGGTCACATAGGCCGCGTACTTTGTTTGCCTGGCTTTGAGCAGCAGTGGAAGCTTCATTTACGCCCTCCACCGCAGAGATTCGAGCGAGCGTGCCGTTAAAAAAAGCCCCAGAAAAATCGCGCTCAGGTAATAAATCGCGTCTTTCGTATCGATCACCCCTTTAAGGAACGATTCCATGTGCGTGGTTGTCGAAATGTAGGTCATCACCCGGGCCCACGTGGAATACTGAAAGCTGCCCACCCATCCCAACACGAAGATGAGCAGGCACACCGCAAAGGTGACCGCGCCGGCGATGATCTGGTTCTTCGTAAACGTGGAAATGAAAATGCCAATCGCCAGCAAAGCAGCCGCCTGCAGAAGCACACCCAAACAGGCAATGGCCATCGGCTTCCAATCCGGGTTCCCATACTTGAACAGAAAAAGAAAGTTCAGGCACGCGATCAGCAGCATGGCCGCATAGACAAGGAGGGAAGCCAGCCACTTTCCAAGAATGACCTCCCCGTCCCGGATGGGTGACGTGGCAAGCAATTCGATCGTTCCATTGCGTTTTTCTTCGGCAAAAAGCCGCATGGAAATAAGGGGGATCAATAGCAGGTTGATGACATTGATGTTGCCAAACAACTGCCGCACAACCTGGTCGTTAATGTTCATCGGGAACATGTCCCCTCGCATTTGCGCTTCCATGCTGTAGTAAATGAACGCTCCCACCATGTTCCAGAAGAAGAAGCCAAAAATCACCGCGTAGATGATGAACAGGATGTACGCAATCGGCGAAACGAAATAACTCCGTAGCTCTTTCTGGCAAATGATCCAAATATTTCTCATTGCGCCGCTTCCTTTACTTTTGGCGTTTCCGTCGCAGCTTCCGCTTGACCGCCTGTAAGTTGCAAGAAAATCTCCTCCAAACTCACCGACGCTGGCCGCATTTCATTCAAGTCCCAGCCCGCCTGCACTACGGCGCGCGCCAGGTCCCCGCGCACGAAATTGCCCCTGCGGTTCTCCACTTCAAAAGCGCTTCCGTTCTGCCGTTTTTCTTTGAACGTGACTCGGCTCACCCCGGCAACGTTTTCGAGCCGTTCCCGCACCGCCGCCGTATCGAGCGCGCCGTCTCGCGACGCCACTTCCACCAGCATCGACTCCGCGCCTCGCCCGCGCGCTCGCAGATTACTCACCGAGTCCGTCGCCACCACTTTCCCTTTGCTGATGATGATGACTTGTTCGCAAGTTTGTTCCACTTCCGGCAGGATGTGCGTGCTCAAAATAATGGTGTGATCGCCCGCAAGGCTCTTGATCAGGTCGCGCGTCTCGTTGATTTGCTTGGGGTCCAGTCCGGCCGTCGGTTCGTCCAGAATCAGCACATCCGGATTGTGCAGCATCGCCTGCGCCAGGCCCACGCGCTGGCGGTAGCCTTTGGAAAGCTTTCCCAGCAACCTGTTTTTCACGTCGGTAATCGCGCAGCGTTCGCACGCCGTGTCCACCCGCTGCTTGAGTTCCGCTCCTGACAAGCCTTTTAGCTTCCCCACAAACATCAAGTATTCCGTCGCACGCATCTCTTGGTACAGGGGCGGCATTTCCGGCAAATAGCCGATGCGCTTTTTCACTTCCATCGGCTGTTCGAGTACGTCGAACCCCGCCACTGTCGCTGTCCCTGACGTGGGCGGGAGAAAGCAGGTCAGCATGCGCATCGTGGTTGTCTTTCCCGCGCCGTTTGGCCCGAGAAAGCCCACGATCTGGCCTTTCTCCACCTCAAACGAGATGTGATCCACAGCCGTAGTGCGTGCGTACTTCTTTGTAAGCTCGCTGACTTTGATCATAATTTTTTCAATTTGGAGAAAA
The DNA here is from genome assembly GCA_003224085.1 of Acidobacteriota bacterium. GTDB lineage: Bacteria > Acidobacteriota > Terriglobia > Acidiferrales > UBA7541 > Acidiferrum. Next base: position 93,679 of record QHYK01000038.1, read on the forward strand.
CGTCAAAACCCGAAACGGCCGAGTGCTTTCACTGATTGCGTTGCAGTGAAACCATAATCCTAAGAACTTGGCAAGCCGCCTGTCAACCCTCCTCATTTTCCCTCATTCTCTCTGATTGCGTTTTTCTGGAAAAAGCTGCCTGCGAAAACCTTGCGGGTTTTCGTGTCCAGTTTCTCTGGCGACACGCTGGGCAAGTATCCCCCGCTTGTCCTGCTACAATCGCAGCAGGGGCCACAAGGAGTCAGGAAGAGAAGCTGAGCCATGTTCGTAGTGCGTCTCATTGGCGTGTTGGCGCTGGTCGCGCTCAACGGTTTCTTCGCCGCGACGGAATTCTCGCTCGTCGCGGTGCGCTTGTCGCGCATCCGCCAACTCGTGGCGAAAGGCAGCGTACGCGCCCGCGTCGTCGAAGGTTTGCTCGGCGACTTGCACCGTGTCGTCTCCGGCGTTCAGCTAGGCATTACGCTCACCAGCCTGGCCATCGGCGCTCTCGGCGAAGTCACTCTCGCGAAGGCCATCCAATCCCTGTTGCCCGCCCACTCCGGGATGCGCGCCGTTTTTCTGATTCACGGAATCGCCTTGGCCTGCGCCCTCGCTCTGCTGAGCGCGCTGCACGTGGTCATTGGCGAACTCGTTCCCAAAACCATCAGCCTCGCCCGCCCCGAGCGCATCGCCTTGTTGGTGGCCGTCCCGTTCCGCTGGTTCCTCAACACTTTCCGCCTGGCGATCAACGTCCTCGACGGCGCGTCGAGCGCCATCGTCAAAGCTCTCGGAGTTTCCGTTGCGCCAACGCACGGCGTCGCGCATTCCACCGAAGAGCTGCAAATCCAGATTCAGCAGGCGCGCGAACGCGGCCTGCTCGCGCCCGGCGAAGAGAAATTCATCCTCAGCGCCATCGAACTTTCGCAAATCCAAGTCCGGGAAATCATGGTCCCTCGCCCGGACATGCATACGCTTCCCATCGAGTCCAGCCTCGATGACGTGATGCGCGCCTTCGCCACGACGCAACGCTCGCGGCTCCCGGTTTATCGCGGCTCCCTGGATCACGTTGTTGGTTTCGTGCATATCAAAGACATGATGTGGGTCCTTCTCGATCGCGAGCGCCGTCTCGAAGAAAACGTGCCCGCACCGCCCTTTGATCTTCGTCGCGTGTTGCGCGAAGTTCTCATCGTCCCTGAAACCAAGCCCGCCAGCGAATTGCTCCTGGAACTCCGCACCCGCCGTGTCGGCTTGGCCATGGTGCTCGACGAATTCGGCAGCATTCTCGGTCTTGTGACCATCGAAGACATCGTCGAACAAATGGTCGGCGAGATTCACGACGAATTTGACGTCGTCGAAAAACCGCTCCCGCTCGCCGATGGCGCCATGATTTTTGATGGCGCCTCCAACGTCCGCGACCTCGACGCGCAGTACAACATAACCTTGCCGGAAGATCCCGCTTATGCCACCGTCGGCGGTTTTGTTCTCGATCAACTCGGCTTCATTCCCAAAGGCGGCGAAAGTTTTGACTTTGGCAATTATCATTTCACAGTCATCGAAATGGATGGCAAGCGCGTTGCCCGCGTAAAAATTCAGCGGGTGCGCCCGCCGGAAGCAGAACTTAAAACAGATGGCAAGCCTTCAAACGCCGTCGATGCCATGGTCCAGCTGGCCAAAGGCTCCAAATCCTCACGGGGAGATTCTTAGTAATTGGCTAAAACTCTGAAGAATTGTCATTCCGAGCGAAGCGAGGAAACCGGGCAAGATTTCAACGCAGGCAGCTCTCTCAAACAGAATTGTCGCCTGCAATCCACCATTCTCTTGTCCCTTCCCATTCCATGACGCGCTACATTCTCAAACGCATCCTGCTTGCCCTTCCCGCGCTCTGGCTCGTTCTCACGCTCGTTTTCCTGATGATCCACATCGTCCCCGGCGACCCCGTCGAGCAGATGCTCGGCGAAGGCGCCGCTCCCGGCCAAGCGGCGCAACTGCGTCACGCACTCGGCTTGGACCGCCCGTGGCACAAACAATACGCGCGTTATTTCTGGCTTCTCGCCCACGGCGATTTGGGTCAGTCCTTCAAGTTTCAGGCACCGGTCGGCCGCGTCATCTTCGAGCGCTACCCCGCTACGTTGCAGCTTGCTTTTCTTGCGCTCGTCGTTTGCGCGGCCATCGCCATCCCGTCAGGCATGCTCGCGGCCTATCGCCGCGGTCAGTCACCCGACCGCGCCGTCGGCCTTTTCACGCTCTTCGGCTTGGCCTTTCCAAATTTCGCTCTTGGTCCGGTTCTGATTCTCGTCTTTTCCATCGAACTCGGCCTCTTGCCCGTTTCCGGCCGCGGTGGCCCGCTCAACTACCTTTTGCCCGCCGCCACGCTCGGCGCGGCGCTCGCCGCGATTCTCACGCGCATGGTGCGCGGCGCCATGCTTGAAGAACTCTCGAGCGACTATGTCCGCACGGCTCGCGCGAAAGGACTTTCGACACGCGCCGTTCTCCTCCGCCACGCTTTTCGCAACGCGCTCATTCCTATCATCACCATCCTCGGCCTGCAATTCGGCACGCTACTCGCCGGGACCATTGTGACCGAAACCATTTTTTCCTGGCCCGGCATCGGCCGCCTCACCGTCCAGGCCATCTCCGCCCGCGACTATCCTCTGCTCCAAGGCTGCATTCTCGTCATCGTCATCTCTTATGTGGCCGTCAACTTGCTCACGGACCTGCTCTATTCCGTCATTGACCCGCGTGTGAGGTTGTCATGACCTCTCTCGGTCCGCTTGGTGATTTCCTAAAACAAAGTTGGCTTGCCAAAATTGGCTTCGCCAGCGCATTCATCCTCTTGCTCGCCGCGCTTCTAGCTCCCTGGATTGCTCCCGCCGACCCCGCCGCGCAAAATCTGCCCGCCCGCCTCGCCCCTCCTTCATTCGCGCATTGGATGGGCACCGACGAGCTTGGCCGCGACCTCCTCTCGCGCACCCTCTACGGCGCGCGCGTCTCGTTAACCGTCTCCGTCTGCGTCGTTTGCGGCTGCGGCCTCATCGGCCTCACACTGGGAATGCTGGCGGGCTACCTTGGTGGCTGGTTCGATGGCGTGATCAACCTGCTGCTCATCAACGCCTTTCTCTCTTTTCCGGGAATTCTGCTCGCGATTGCCTTTGCGGCCTTCTTCGGTCCCGGCATCGGCAAGGTGATTCTCGCGCTCATCATCACCGGCTGGGCTGGCTACGCGCGCTTGGCCCGCGCGCAAGTGCTCAAGGTCAAGGAGCTGGAATTCATTCTGGCGGCGCAGTCGCTTGGCGCCTCGCGTTTGCGCATCCTGCTGCGCCACCTGCTCCCGAACATTGTGCAGCCCGTGCTCATTCAGGCCGCCATCGGCATTGCCGGCGCAATTCTTGCCGAATCCACGCTGAGTTTCCTGGGCCTCGGCGTCCTCGCGCCCGTACCTAGTTGGGGCGCCATGCTCAACGATGCCCGTGGGCACCTCTTCGACGCGCCGCACATGGTCGTTTTTCCCGCGCTCGCGGTCATGGTCGCCGTTCTTTCCTTCAACTTGCTCGGCGACGCCTGGCGCGACTGGCTCGACCCGCGCACCCGCGCTGAACTCGAAGTCGCCCACCTCTCCCGCTGACTCCGCGCGGCAGGCGTGGCCTTTGCGAGGGAACTACGTTGGTTCTACGACGCTGCCCTTTGCTTCGAGAGAACCGCCGTTTGTTGAATTTTGGCGTGCCTTTCGCCGATCGCGGCACCACGCTTTTGCTTCTTGCTCTGGTAACTCGGTTTTAGCCAGGGCTTCCGCCAAGTCGTGGCCGCGGCAAATTTTCTTTTTCGCCGGCACCAGGCAAGCAAAGGGTTGCCCGTTCTTCAGAAGCTCAAACGTCATGTTTTGATCGTGCACGCGATTGACCCGATTGATGCAATCGGAGAAATTGGGCGCCGCTTCGGTTACGCTTTATACTCGTTTTTTTCATAATCTGATTATCAAATTATCCGACTCCTCACCGAGGTCAAGTAAACCGAGCCGACCTCTCCCCACCAGAGGCAGACGCGGGAACCAGATACATCGGTCCAACGTTGCTATTACCCGCGTTCCTGGTCTATGCTGCGTCCATACCAGTCGTGAAGCTGACAACCGCATTTTTCCGCAATGCCGGACTCGTTCGCCCCACTCTCCTCCACGTGGGCGGCTTTTTGTCTGCGGCCATGCTTTGGGGGCATGGGGTGCACGCGCAGCGGACAGATCGGTCGAAGCCGATTGTGGTGCAGCCCGGCGCGCCCGGCAATCCGAGCCGGACGCTGCCACCGTCGACGAAGGGTGCGCTGCCGCCGCGGTCCCGGGCGGACGTGGAGTTCATGCAGGGCATGATCATGCATCATGCTCAAGCGGTCGAGATGACGGCGCTGATTGCCTCGCACACGAAAAACAAGGAGCTCCGCTTGCTCGGGGCGCGCATTAGCCACTCGCAATCCGACGAAATCAGGTTTATGAAGCGGTGGCTGGCCGCAAGGGGAGAGCCGATTTCCATGTCTGAGCCGAAAATGGCGGACCTGGACCACCCCATGGATATGTCGCACGAACCGATGCATCTTATGCCCGGGATGCTCACTCCCGAGCAGATGGAAGCGCTGCGCAACGCCAACGGTGCCGAGTTCGACCGTTTGTTTCTGACCGGAATGATTCAGCACCACCATGGCGCGCTGATCATGGTGAAGGATTTGTTCGCTACGGCGGGCGCGGGGCAGGATGCCGAACTTTTCAGCTTCGCAACGGATGTGGACACGGGGCAACGGGCCGAGATCAGGATCATGCAAGGAATGTCGGAGAAAGAAGCGCCAGGAAACACGAAAGAGGACAAGCCATGAAGCGAGTGGCCGATTTTGCTTTAGGTATCGTCGTAGCAGCGTTATTTCTGTGTTTTGGAGTGAGCCGCGTGAATGCCCAGGCACCAGCACAAACGCCTGCAACGCCTCCGCCTGCTCAGACAGGAGCGCTGCAAGCCGCGGACAAGGACAAGGCGACGAATGCGGACGTGGACAAAGAGAAGGACGACGAGGATTCGAATCCCTTTGCCCCGGAGCCCGCGACGGCGCTTCCTCCGGGAATGACGGGTTCAGATCCAAACGATCCGCGCGCCAAGCTGACGCCCGGTCTATATGACGCGGGCGAAGCGGCGATGGGCATCAAGCATATCGCTCTGGTCAAGAAGCCCGGCGCATTTCAATTGGGTGCTTCGGATCCCGATGATCCAAAAGTGCAGAAGGCCATTGGCCAGCTCGGCATCGGCAACATGGCGGCAAAGCTTCCGAAGGAGCTGCATGTAGCGATCGCGCAGCTAGGTTTCGCGGACTCGGACATGGCGTTCCAGGGCAATCACCTGTTCCTGGGAAATTTTTATGGCGTGAATATCTTTGACATCTCCAATCCCGCGAACGCCAAATTGCTGACTTCGATGGTCTGCCCCGGCGGACAGGGCGACGTGTCGGTGTACAAGAATCTGATGTTCATGTCCGTCGAGATGCCGAATGGGCGCTTGGACTGCGGCACGCAAGGATTTCCTGCGGAGCCTCCCGCGCCCGCAGACCAGGAGAAAGACAAAGAGAAAAAACGCCGCATACCAGCAGCACAAAAAGACCGTTTCCGCGGGGTGCGAATCTTCGACATTGCTGACATCAAGAATCCGAAGCAAGTTGCCGCGGTGCAGACCTGCCGCGGCTCGCACACGCACACTCTGGTGCTCGATCCCAACGACAAGGACAACGCCTACATCTACGTCTCGGGCACATCGTTTGTCCGTCAGCCGGAAGAACTCCCCGGATGCTCAGGCGAAGCGCCGGACAAGGACCCGAACACCGCGCTGTTTCGTATCGAAGTGATCCAAGTTTCCTTGGCTGCGCCGCAGGACGCAAAGATCGTGTCCAGCCCGCGCTTATTCATCGATCCGCGAACTGGCGCACTAAACAGCCTGACCAACGGCGGCACCCACGGCAAGAAAGGCTCGGAGAAGCCGAAGGAATCGGACCAGTGTCACGACATCACGGTCTACTCGGCGATCGGGCTGGCCGCGGGCGCGTGCTCTGGAAATGGAATTATCCTAGACGTCAAAGACCCGGTGCATCCAAAGCGTCTCGATGCGGTGAATGATCCCAACTATTCCTATTGGCACTCCGCTTCGTTTTCGAACAATGGCGACAAAGTTGTGTTCACCGACGAGTGGGGTGGGGGCCTGGGCGCGCGCTGCCGTCCGAATGACCCGAACAAGTGGGGCGCGGACGCCATCTTCCACCTGAATGACAACAAGCTGAGGTTCGCAAATTATTACAAAATGCCCGCCGCGCAGGGTGACACGGAAAACTGCGTGGCGCACAACGGCTCGCTGGTTCCCGTTCCTGGCCGCGACATCGAAGTGCAGGCCTGGTATCAGGGCGGCGTCTCCGTGATGGACTTCACCGACGCAGACCGTCCTGTAGAGATTGCTTACTTCGACCGCGGGCCCATCGATCCGAAGTTGCTCGTGCTCGGCGGCGAGTGGTCGGCCTACTGGTACAACGGCTACATTTACGGCTCGGAAATTGCGCGCGGCTTGGACGTGTTCGAACTGACCCCGACCAAATTTCTAACGCAGAACGAAATCGACGCCGCGAAAACCGTTCACCTCCCCGAGCTGAATGTGCAAAATCAGCAAAAAATAGAGTGGCCCGCAAAATTGGCCGTCGCGAAGGCGTACCTCGACCAGTTAGAGCGCGCGCAGGCCTTGCCCGCCGAACGTATCTCCGCTCTGCGAAAGGCGATCCAGGATGCAGAATCTTCTCGCATGAACAAGGGCAAAGTGGCAAAGCTGAAGACCATGGCCCCGTCGCTCGAACAAAGCGCCACCACAGCGAAGAGCCATGCGGATGCGACACGCCTGCACGCCTTGGCAGAAATTCTCAAGCACCCGTCAGCCTGAAGGCATGTCCAAAACACCAGATGAAATCTTCGAAAACGGCCGTCGCCTCAGAGCGGAGTATGGGCATTGTTCGACTCCGTCTCCGCGCTCCTCGACATGACCCAATGGGAATGAATTTTGAAGACGACCCGGATGAGTACAAGCCCGAGGCTGAAACCATTTTGCCGCGATTGCGAAGTTGCCGCTCGGCCGACGATGTCCACAACGTAGTGTACGAAGAATTTGTTCGCTGGTTTGACCTCGCCGCTGCCGGTTCAGCAGATCGATACCAGGAAATTGCTTCTGAGATTTGGCAACTTGGGCAGAAGCATCTCGGGGGCGGCGAAAGCTACCCGGGCTCCTTCGTGAGGACGACAGCGGTCCCCCGATTCAGTCCGAGAGTGCGCGCTGCGCTGCCCTTGTTCACGCCAATTTCCAAGAAGCCGCTCGAGCCCACATAGGCAAACGGCTCCGCGCCATTCCCCTGCGCGAACGTTTCCACAAACCGCGTCACGGACTGCGTTCCGACTTGCAGCTGGATCGCGCCGTCTTTCGCAACGCCTTCCGGCAAATCTTCCTGGCGGAAATTTGTAATCAAGTTGCCAAACGAATCCGCCCTCAGAATCACTCCCTTGACCACGCCGTCGGCTTCCTTGGGGCGGGGAAGCGCGAACCGCTTGAAGTCCTCAATTTGGTCACCGAAGCCGGAACTCTGCCAACTCTTCGTAAACCAAGCGGCGATCGGCGCAAAGATGTCCCGGCCATGAAATGTCTTGCTAACCGGCTGCAAGTAATAGTGTTCCGCATTGGCGTGCCGCACCATGAGGCTCTCGGCTTCGCGCTCGTACACTACCGAAAGCAGGCCATTGTCCGGCGCGACAAAATATTGATTGCCCGCACTCACCAGCAATGGCCGCCGCTCGGTGCCCACTCCGGGATCCACCACTACGACATGAACCGTCTTCGGCGGAAAATAAGAATACGCCGAACCAATGGCCAGCGCGCCATCCAGCAAATCAAACGGCGTGACGTTGTGCGTGATGTCCACGATGGTCACGTCGGGATTGATCTTCAGAATGACACCCTTCAGCGTCCCGACCAGGTGGTCGTTCGTGCCGTAGTCCGTCGTGAGCGTAATGATCGCGTTGGCCAAGTCTCTCTCTGGTCAGCGAAAGTTGCGCAAGACCACCCCTGCAAAAAAAGTGCAGTCTGCGCACGCGGAGCGCGCTCGCACCGCGTCTTCTGACGCTAACGGAGGCAAGCGTCTCCGTCAAGAATTCACACAGTCTCTGCTGTGCAATCCGCAAACGTCGGTGGCGTGCCAGCAAATCCGTGGGATCTTCAGACGTGGCCCTGCTCGGGGGCGCAGGCATGCCATTCCGGGTCGGGGTAATGCCCGCGGCAGAACCACTGCCCGCAGCGCTCGCAATACTGCTGAGCGCCTTTATCGCAGGGTTCATCCATGCGCGAGACTCCCTGGCATGTTTGTTCTTGAGGCTTGACGGCTGGTCCGGACATCGGTTCCTCCTCGGCAACTGCGTTGCTGCCTTGGAAGGGGGTCAGCGGGCAGGTACCACGACACCCACTTTGTTCACTCCGCTGCACGCAATATACACCCGTCCGTCCGCCGTTGCAGCCATATTGCGCACGGTTCCGCCTCCGGAAGGAATATTTTCGCGCGCCATGGCCTCCGTCTTGGGATCAAAGCGCACCAGCGTGTTCGGCATCACGCCGGACTCGCTGTACCACACCATCCCGTCCGGCGTGATGGCCATGCCGTACGGCTGGGATTTCGCGCCTCCGGGCGACGGCCACACCTTCACTTCGCCGGTTTTTGGATCGAGCCGGCCGAGGTTGCCGCCCTCAAAGTCGGTGAAGTACACCAGGTCATGCCCATCGATCGCCAGCCGCCGAGGGCGCACGCCGGTCGGCAGGAGATACTCTTGGATGTCCATGGTTTTAGGATTAATGCTTCCCAGCTTATTGGTGAAAAACATGCAAAAGAAAGGCGCTCCCTGGCTGTTGACTTGTATGCCATAGGGATGCGCATGGACTTGCCCAACCCGGCGCAGGTCTATGTGGCCGTTCCGGGGATCCAGCCGTCCGACGTAGTTACCCACTTGCACGGTGAACCACAACATGCCATCCGTGTCAAACACCAGCGAATGTGGATCTTCGGCTTTTGCGTCCGGCATCTTGTATTCCTTCACCTCGCCCGTCTTCACGTCGAGCTTGCCGATGTATCCCCGGAAATTCCCCGTGAACCAGATATTTCCCTCGGAGTCCGCCACCAGCCCGTGGGGGCCGGAATCGTCGACCTTCAGCGGAAACTCTTTGAAGGAGCCCGTGGACGGGTCCACGCGTCCAATCTTGTTTTGCATCTGTTCGGTGAACCATAGCGCACCGTCCAGGCCCACGGCTGGGTCATGCGGATGCGCGCCCTTTGTCGGCACGTCCCACTCCTTGATGCTCGCGTGCAAGTCGCTTACGGCCAGCTCCGGCGGAAAGTTCTTGCTCGGCTCCGAAGCAGGTCTTGCCCCCAACTGTTGCGCTTGAATCCCTTGTGCGCTTCGCGAGGCAATGACCACCCCTGCTGCACATACCGCAACGAATGCCCCAACTGCGCCGATACCAAGAATCGTCCTCCAATTTCGGTTCATAACTACCTCCCAGCCATGCAACCAACGGTCATTCCGAACGGAGCAGGCCGACGTTTCTCCCCGCGTTCGCTCCCGCGAATGCGTCGGCCGGCGGACGTAAGGAATCTCTCTCTTCATCCATTTGTGAGGCCACAGCTTACGCCTCCGAGGATTCCCTGGGAAGCTGGAGTTCACGAATTGTGGGACTTGGGAACCGACACACGCTGGAAAAAGATCCACGGTGAAGTGAAGGAGACCGTATCTAGGAAAGCAGAATGGCGAGTGCAAGAGAAGGCCGCTTCCTGACTTTGGCAATATTCTGGATAGCGACTAATGGCCAACCCTTTCCTGAACTCGCTAAGTGCTGTGTCATAAGCAAGATAGCATCGTGAACTTGTTGGACAGCAATTTGCTCAAAGACGTTACGCGGAAATTTTCTCTTTACATTCTCCTTACACCGCATGAGGCAAATCAGGAGGGACGGTCGTGGGTTCGAGTACGAGAAAAGACCTTCACGTACTTTGCTATCAACATCATCGGAAGATGAGTCTGGAATTCCAGAGTGGGTCGGAGAACGCGCCATTTCGTTGCTGTGAGCCGGGCTGCCTGATCCGTTACGACACTTCGCAGGGCTACTTCCTCGACACTCAGGATAAGACAACTTTGGAACAAGAAATCCTGCCGCGCGTTAGCTGTTCTGTGGACAAAAGCCCCATGTACCTTGCCGAATCTCAAACCAGGACCAAAAGTTATCGGCTCTGGAAATGCCCTGAATGCGTCGCCAGCTGGACGAATGAAGGGGCCTCGAACGAGTTAGAGAGGAAGGCAGAGGCCTGACCCGTTTTTATTCGCAGGAGTTTTTTGGGGATCCACTGGGTTTTCCAGTTAGTAGGGCCCAGACCAGGAATCCACCCTGCTCGCAAGTTCCAAGCCGACAGCGAAGCTATTATCGCCCACAGGCTGGCAGTAAATCACCCTGGCCGACGCCCATAGCCCTTCATTGGGAGAGGTAACCACAGCTTGCTGAAGTGGCTGCAGCTTGCGCTGCATCAGCACCCGGGCGCCGTGGGCGCTCACGTTTTCAGTCCGCGTCCTTTCCTTCTGCGTTGGATTGTCGAGCAGGGAAACCTCGAGCTTTACCGTTCTTGCGATTCGCCTTTCAGATCGCCCATTTGACATGGAGGTTACGGTGCTGGGGAAAGGTGTGCGCCAGTGGATGATTTGCCACCTTCGGAAGACCACCTCGTTCCCGTGTGCTACGTGCTGGAGACCACAGTGGTGGTTACCACTTTCCTGCTTCCGCTGAAAAGCCGTGGGAGACTGCAAACCCCCTGCGGGTAATTTACCGAACTCCAGCCCGGTTGTCGGCCGCGGCAGATTCAAACTTTCCGGGAGAAGCTCACAAAAAAAAACGGCGGAAACCCGGAGGGGGCTCTCCGGGTTCCCGCGGGGTTGCCACCTCGGAAGTGGCGGGGTGCGCTAGGGCTTGGGCGAATAGAGGCTGGCAACTATCGTAACCTGGTCCGGCTTCCCGTTGCGCGCTAACAAGGAGGTTTGCTCCTTTTCTTGCGGTGATTTCTGGAGCTGCCTGCCGCGCGTATTCCCCGCTACCCAGATCTGCGACAGGAAATAGCGGTCGGCATAGCGGTGGAAGACCAGCTTCGATTTGGCTTGCGGTGCGTTGGACGACGCGGTGAACGTGATCACCGCCATCGCTGCGCTTCCGTCCGTTCGTTGGATCAGCAAGGCGGCAGAGTCATCTGCCAGTTTCTCCACGCGGTACTCGCCTGCCGGAAGCGTCATTTTCCCTGCGGTAAACACAAAGGGAATATCCGCGATCAGGCGTTCCTGCGCTCTCACTGGCTGGCTCACTGCGAGCATCGCCAGCGCAAACATTCCTGTCATTGTGATTCGGAAAAGGGCTTTGTTCATGGAATCCTCCAGTTTGCCAATTTCAGCGCCGTTCAAGATCACCCAGCTTGCGCCCCTTTCACTTGAGCCGCGCTGTTGTCCCGCACTCTCGCGCATTCCTAGAGCAATGACAATGCACAGCAGGTGAACTGAAAACCCACTTTAAGTGAACTGCCAAGTCGCCCGACGAAGGCCGACTTAGCAGCTCGGCGAAGAGCGCCGTTAGGTATTACCCCGTGCTGTAGCTCAGGCCGGAGGGACCTATGAGTGCCCAGGTTTCGTTTTTTGAAATCTGGATCTTCACCCCGGAACCCACATTTCTCTGTAGCGAACGAGCGACCGACGACACTACACAATCATGAGGGAAGGCGGACCTACTCGAGCGGAAGGCCCGGCCGTGCATCCTAGTGGTATATTCGTCCCAAGCAGAGGGATTGGGATGACCCAGGGCGGCCAGTCCTCGGATGTTGTGCGGTTTGGCAGCTACGAAGTGCATCTGCGCGGCGGAGAACTCTACCGGGCCGGCCGCAAGATCAAGCTGCAACTCCAGCCCTTTCATGTTCTTGCGATGCTCCTGGAGCATCCCGGCGAAGTCGTCGCCCGCGAAGACCTCCAGCGACGGCTCTGGCCCGCGGACACCTTTGTGGACTTCGACCACAGCCTGAACACCGCGATCAAGAAGCTGCGCCTGGCGCTGTCCGACGACAAGAAGAATCCGCGATTCATCGAAACGCTACCCAAGCGCGGTTACCGTTTCATCGGCACACTGCAGGAGACCGCGAACCTGCCAGTGGCGGCCACGCGCGAATCCCCCTGCAGAGGCCGGGCTTCAGCCCGGCTCACAAGCCCGTCCCCAACAAAGCCGGCGTCCTCCTGGGTTGGGCGCGTCGCCAAACTCTCTGCTGACGGCCAAAGTGACTTCGCTCTGGTCTCTGCCGACCAAGCCTCCGCGGCGGAAAGAGAAAAGCTCGATGCCGCCAATGACGACGTCGGATTGTCGCTCCTCATCGCGGCCCAAAAGCTCTTTCTAGTTGCAGACGGAACCCCGGTGAGGATACTCGAAGTCCACGAAACGGTTTCCCGTTGTCTGGTGCGCATTCTCGAAGGCGAGCATTACGGCAAAACCGCCCTCGTCCCCCTCCAATCCCTCACCGAACCGTCCTAACCGCAGCGCTCTCCGAACTGGATTAGCCGCAGAGGCCTTCTTTCTTTTCCTCTTTCTGCCTTCTTCTTTGTGCAGCTATTTGGTTGGTGGACGTGATGGATGGTGGGCGCGAGAGTTTATGAATGACTGCGCCAAGCGCGTGAAGGAGCGCATCCAAATTCCTACGGACGGCCATCGCGTTTATATGGATGCCGTCGAGGATGCTTTCGGAGCAGATGGGGACTACGCGCAATTGCAGAAGATTTACGGCGCTGTCGAGGAAAACGTTACCCGCTATTCCCCGGCACAATGCATTGGCTGTGACCTGAAAGTAGTCAGCGGCGACCCCGACCCAAAGCACGTAAGCACTAGCTTTGTCGAGCGTCAGAATCTAACAATGAGAATGGGCATGCGCCGATTCACGCGGCTAACTAATGCCTTTTCTAAGAAAGTCGAGAATCACGCGGCAATGGTGGCGATTCATTTCCTGTACTACAATTTCGCCAGAATTCACAAGACGCTCAGGATCACGCCCGCGATGGCCGCTGGCCTATCCGATCACGTCTGGTCGCTGGAGGAAATTACACTATTAGCATGACTGAGAATCAAAAATACTGGATCACACTGATAGCCTCGCTAATGGTTGCCTACTTGGGAAGCAAGGCTCCCAGCTACAGAATGCCGCTTGATTTGGCGGGTGGCCTACGCATCCCGCTCCAGTATAATCGGGATCTGAGATGAGGAAAAGGATTGCCAGCACAAAGGCCGAGACGGCGTTGGAACAGGCGGGGCGAGGGCAGCGTATGAGTCGCGAAGAGGCGCTGGTGCTGGCTTGCCGCAACGGGCAGCCAGAGCCAGTGCCGCTCGACGAATTGCTGGGAGCAGCGAGCCAGGTGCGCCAGCAGGGAAAGGGCAAGACGGTCACCTTCTCGAAGAAGGTTTTTATTCCGCTGACGACGCTGTGCCGCGACTATTGCTCCTACTGCACGTTTCGTAAAGATCCGGGACAGCCTGGCGCGCACTTCATGACGCCGGACGAAGTGCTGGCGCTGGCGGAACAGGGACGCCGCGCCGGCTGCAAGGAAGCGCTGTTTAGCCTGGGCGATCAGCCGGAACGGATTTTTCCGGAAGCGCGGGAATTTCTGCGCCGGCAAGGTTACGCGTGCACGCTGGATTATCTTGCGGCGATGTGCGAGTTGGTGCTGGAGCGCACGGGTCTTCTGCCGCACGCGAATCCCGGCGTGATGGACGGCGCGCTGCTCGACAAGCTGAAAGGGTCGAACGCCAGCGTCGGGCTGATGCTGGAAAACGTCAGTGTGCGGCTGATGCGCGAAGGCTTGCCGCACGCGAACGCACCGGACAAAGTTCCCGCGTTGCGCCTGCGCACGATGGAAGAAGCGGGGAAGCGCTCGATGGCGTTTACTACCGGCATCTTGATCGGCATTGGCGAAACGATGGAAGAGCGCGTCGATTCGCTGCTGGCGATCCGCGCGATGCACGAAAAATACGGGCACATCCAGGAAGTGATTGTGCAGAATTTTCGCGCCAAGCCGGACATTCCGATGGCGCATCACGCCGAACCTTCGCTTGAAGAAATGCTGCGGACGCTTGCCGTGGCGCGGCTGATTCTGGGCGCGCGCGTGAATCTGCAGGCGCCGCCAAATCTGAGTTATGACGATTTTCCGCGCCTGCTGGATGCGGGCATCAACGATTGGGGCGGAATCTCTCCGGTGACTAAAGATTTTATTAATCCGGAAGCGGCGTGGCCGCAAATTTCGCGTCTGCAGAAAGAAACTGAAGCCCGCGGCTTCCTATTGCGCGAAAGGCTCGCGATCTATCCGGAGTTTGTTGCGCGCGACAAATTTGTTTCGCCGCGCGTCCGCGGAAAAATCGGCGCCCTCGCCGCCGCCGACGGCTTCGCAAGCCGAGGAGGAGTCGAAGCGCCTTGAATCTGTCATTCCAAGGAGCGGGGCGACGAGGAATGTGCTTTTGCTTCGGGCGACGAAACGCAGAACCCTCGCTTCGCTCGGGATGACTATGGTCGATCGTTTTGAACGAGGATATTTGTTCTGAATTGCGGGCGGACCACACTTACTTTATTGGCGGGCCCTTCGAGGCTAAGGGTAAACCGGTGAAGCGGATGCCGGCGGTGTGAACTTTGTAGCGCGCGTTGAGGCCAATCAGCAGCGCGGTGATGGATTCGACGATGCGCGCGTTTTCGAGTTTTCCGCCGTTGAGCGCGCGCGCGCCGGGAATTTTTCCGGCTAATTCGGTGGCGACGCGTTTTGCTTCGTCATCATCGCTGCAGACCAGGATATCGCAGTCGACCGGCCCCGTTTGCGCGAGCAATTCGGCGCCCAGGTTGTGAAACGCCGCCGCGACTACCACGGATGCCGGGACAAGTTCGCGCGCCTGCTGTGCCGCGGAACCTTGCCAAACGTGGAGCATCCGCGATGGCGCGCCGCCGACGGCTGCGGCGAGGGGCACGGTCGTGTCAATGAGGATTTGTCCCGGCTTCCAGTGCGGCTTGAGTTGTTTCAGGAGCGCCGCCTGACCGGAAAAGGGAACTGTCAGTACGATGACTTCGCACTGCGCGAGGGCGGAGGCGTTGTCCGCGCCTTCAATCTTTGCGTTGGAACCGAGGCGCGCGCGAAGAATTTTCGCGGTTTCGGCGGCGCGGTTCGTGTCGCGCGAACCGATGACGATTTGCTCGCCGGCAGCGGCCCAACGCGCTGCGAGCCCCGAACCTTCCGGGCCGGTCCCGCCGAGAATTCCAATTTTTCTGCTCATGGTTCATCCATCTCCGCTGATGGCTGGTGTTGCACACGAGCGGGCACGTGTTGAATGGGGACGCGCTTCCCGGTGGAAAGCACCGGGGGCAAAAAACGCGAAAGCGGCCCCTACCACTGCACGCCAAAGGGGAACAGCTCACAATCTAGTGGGTCTGGCTGATTTTTTGAAGCGGAGATTCTTGAGGCGGCACGCTTTGCAAGCGCCAATGTCTTGACACGACCTCTCGCACGGAATAGGCTGCACGCAGGCTTTCCTTCCGCAGGGGGTGTGGAGTGAGTAGGAAACAATTCGTCTGTCTGCAGGCTTTGTTTGCCTTCGTGGTTTTGAGTTTCGCGTTCTTCCCTGCTTCGAATGCCCACGGGCAGGCCGTGAATGCCACGCTTTCCGGAAAAATTGTCGACGCATCTGGCGGAAGCATTGCCAAGGCCGCAGTGACGGCGACGAACACGGCGACAGGATTCTCGCGTTCCGTGCAGGCGTCCGACGGCGGCGAGTACACGATTCCCGCGCTGCCCGCGGGTGAGTACGCCGTAGCCGCGATTTTCACGGGATTCGGCAAGCAGACCAAGGCCATCACCCTGCAAGTCGGGCAAGCCGCGGAATTGGATTTCAGCCTCACGCCGGGAAGCGTCGCGGAAAAAGTGGAAGTGGAGGCGACTTCGGAGCTGCAGGAGCCGACCCGAACGCAGGTCAGCACGGTGATCACGCAGAACCAGATCGTGGACTTGCCCGTGAACGGTCGCGAGTTCATTGATTTCGCGCTGCTGTCGCCGGCGGTGCAAATCGGAGACACGACGTCGGGCAGCACGGACGTCATCGTGGAACCAGTGACAAAACTTTCGTTCGCGGGGCAAAACATTCACTACAACTTTATCGCGGTGGATGGCGCGGACGACGTTTCGACGGCGTCAGGAATCCAGCGCGGAACGCCGCCGCAGGAATCGGTGCAGGAATTCCGCGTGATTAACACGGATTACTCGACGGAATTCGGCCGCGCGGTGGGCGGGATCGTAAACATCATCACGCGCAGCGGCACAAACGACTGGCACGGAAGTTTGTACGAATATTTCCGCAACGACAGAATGGATGCGATCAATTTGCTGCAAGCCACCGGCGCGCACACGCTGCGGCAAAATCAATTCGGCGGGACGATGGGCGGGCCGATCGAAAAAGACAAAACCTTTTTGTACGGCAATTACGAGGTGCAGCGGCGCGGGGAGTCCCCCTTTTACAATTCCGCGGTGCTGGCGAACATCAAGTTCATCAACGAGTTGAAGACCAACGTGTACGGCCTACCGGCAGAGCCGAGTCTCGGTGGAGTTTTGCGAACCAACGATACGGACAACGGATTTGTGCGCGTGGACCACAGCTTCAATGCCAACCAGCAGTTGTTTGTGCGCTACTTCATCAACGACGGACGTTTGCTGAACCAGTCGCCGTTAAATGACGGATTCGACCTGCCGTCGGCGTTTAAGAACAACTTTTACCGGGACCAGTCGGTTGCGAGCACGCTGGCTTCGGTAATCCATCCGAAGCTGGTGAACGAATTGCGCATGCAATTCGCACGGCGGTCATTCGATTTTCCGACGGTGACGACACAGCCGCACCTGGAACTTTCGAATACCTTCACGCTGGGCGTGAATCGCGGCAATCCGGATTTTTACCGGGAATCGCGGTTTGAGTTGGTGGACAACGTGACGCACAACCTGGACAAGCACACGGTGAGCTTTGGCGGGAACTACAACTTTGTGAAGACGACCGAATCGTTCCCGCTTTTTTATCCGTTCGAAGCGGATTTTCCGAGCCTGGGCGCTTATCTTGGAAATGACCGCACGAATGGGGCGAACTGCGTTTCGCCGGCGGGCGATCCCGGCGGGCCGGGGCCGGCGGGATGCCAGTATCCGAACGTGGTTTTCTTCGAGCGCTTCCAGGCGCCGAATTACAATGAACCAGCCCTGGCCAATTTTGCTTCTATTTATGCGGGAGGACGCATCAGCTCGGCGATTCGCAATGCGGCCGAGGGATCCATGAATCACACCTACGACGGCCTCTATATTGAAGATAAATGGCGAGTTACAAGCAATCTCACGCTGAACGGCGGGATTCGCTGGGAATGGGAGACGTGGCCGAGCAACGCGTTGAACACGCAGTGGAAGAACTTTGATCCGCGGCTTGGCACGGCTTACAAAGTCGGGACCAGGAAAAATGTGGTGCTGCGCGGCGGGTTCGGACTCTTCCACGGGATTATTCCGGCGCCTTTGCTGGCGTGCCAGATTCCGTCCTGCGGGGGCACGCCCAACATTTCTCAGCTCAATAACGGCAAATATCCTGGGCGGCCGTTCGAGGACAGTTTGAATGCCAAGACGGAGCTGTTTGCGTTTGCGAGCGGTACCGGTATCACTGCCTTCGCGCTCAATCAGCTCCTAACAAACGGCACTTATCCGGATGCCGTTCCTTTTCCCAACGTTTGCTTCCCAGGTGAGACAACGTTGGCACAGTGCGGATTCTTCGGCCCTTCCGTGATTGTGCGGTTCGTGCAAAATCATCAGAATCCGTATGGGATTCAGGCCAGCCTTGCTTTGGAATTCGAGCCGCTGCCCGATGCGACAGTGAGCATCAGCGGACTGCACGTTCGCGGCGTGCATTTGGGAAGCTTTTTCAACGTGAATCAGCCCGATCCCAACACGGTTCTTGGGCCACAGATGCTCCACGATTCGCAGGGACGCGCGGGACCGAAGAATATCTACTGCTCGGCTTTGCCATGCCCTTACAGCCCCGGCGTGCGCACATTTCCGATTGCGGTTTATTTCGAGGCGACGTCGCGGTGGGATTCGCAGTATGACGGCTTGCTGATCAATTTGAACAAACGGTTGACGCGGAATATCTCCTATGGCCTGAGCTACACGTGGTCGAAAACGACTGACGACGGCCCGAATCCGAGCTTCGTGCTGATTCCACAGGACAGCGGGAATTTCCGGGAAGAACGTGCGCTGTCTTCGGATGACGTGCGGAACCGCCTGGTGCTGAACGGAACGGTAACCACGCCGAGCGGCTGGAATATTTATGCCCGCGACTATGAACTGGGGCTGATTGCCACCATTCAATCGCCGCAGCGGTTTTCCAAGTTTGCCGGGTTCGACGCCAACGGGGACATTTTTGGCAACAACGACCGGGTGGGCATCGAGCCGCGCAATACTTTCGTGGGGGACAATTTCCGGTCGGTCGACCTGCGCGTGGGGCGGAAGTTTAGGTTCCAGGAAAAGCGCAGCGCGGAGTTTTTTGCCGAGGCCTTCAACCTTTCGAATACCTTGAACGTGCGCTTCTTTAACACCGTGTATGGCGCAGCGGACTTTTGTCCATTTAACAGCACGCCCAAGGCGTTTGGGTGCCCCGCGGTTCCGTCGGGATTCCGCGAGGGCTCACCGAACCCGCTCTATGGGACACCGAGAGCGGTCAACAACCCGCGGCAGATTCAGCTAGCGTTGAAGTTCAATTTCTAGTGTCCTAGGCCGCTAGTTCGCGGCAAAAAGAACGAGGCTTCAGGGGCTGAAGCCTCTTGAAAAAAAACGGACTTAATGTCGGATCTAAAGCTCCGACCCCCTAAAGTGTCCAGGTGAGGGGGGGCTCTGGCTCGTTCGCTGGTCCGGAAACTCCAGTGCACCGGGGCCGGACGTTCTTCGGAGAGGGGCAGCAAAACGAAGGATTTTTTCAGATGACGGACATCCAATCGACTAGCAACGCGAGGTCGATAAGCGCGGCCGGAGCTGGGTTTGCGGCGATGAGCGCGCGAAGGTTGCTGGCGCTCGGCGGAATCGGGCTGATTCTGGTGGGGATGCTGGTAGGGGATCTTTTTGCGGTTTTTGTTTTGCACCAGAACGCGGCGAAGGTGGGGGAGAGCTTGTCGGGGGCCGCGCACGCCGCAGTCTCAGGAGACGCGAATGCGGTCGCCCGCAGTTTTAAAGCCGTCGGGAGTTTTTTGGAGAACCGCGGAACGAAAGTGGACACTCACGTCCACATGATCGCGTTTGGTTACCTGGCGCTGATGCTTGCGATTGTGCAGCCGTGGGTGGCGCTCAGCGAGGGCACGAGAAAAAAAGTGGCTTGGACTTTTCTTATCGGATCGTGGCTTCTGCCCGTTGGCGTCTTTCTGATTCATTACGTGGGGCTGGCTTACAGCCCGCTCGAGGCGATTGGGTGGGCCAGCATTTGTGCTGATTTCGGCGGCACGCTGGTGGTCGCGGCCACGCTTCTGTATTTGCTTGGAATTGCGCGGCACCTTCGGCAGCCCGGGCGTGCTCAGATGGAAGACAGCCTGCTCAAAGACCGTAGCAGCGCAGGCCGGATTTTATTGGCGGGCGGGCTGGCCCTGGTGCTTCTGGGCTTTTTTCACGGCGCCTACTACGCGGGAGCTGATCTCTATCGCCATGAGGCGCTCGACTATGCGCTCCTTTCGGAGATGAGCATCGCGGCCACGGCGAAGAATGCGGCGGTGGTTGATGCAGCTCTCGGCGAGTATGGACAACTGGCAGGGGAAAAAGCGGTGCACATTGCGGCGCACGCACACTCGATCGAGTTTGGCCTGCTGGCGATACTGGTGGGGTTTTTCCAGCCCTACGTGAGCCTGCGCCATTCGTGGAAGCGAAATTGGGCGTGGGCGCTTCTGCTGGGCTCGCTGGGGCTGCCGGTGTTCGTTTTGTTGGAGCTGAAGCTCGGGCTTGTAGCGGGCGGGATCGCGGACGTTTGCGGGTTGCTGGTGATTGTGGCGTTGGTGGCGATGTGGATCGGGATCGTGCGATACACCGGCGAGCTTGACGCCATGGCGCTCTTGGAAGAAGGAAAAAGCGGATGAGCTCTGCGCGGCGCTTGCTTATCATCGGCGGAATCGGCCTGGCGTTGCTGGGCATGATCTATGGCGTGTGGTACGCCGTTTTTGCGGAACATCAGGAACTCGACGGGATGGGCAAATCTCTCGCGACGAGCTTCAGCGCGACAGCAAAACGAGATTCGCTGGCGGCCGGCGAGGCCTTAAAGGAATACAAAGAACTGAAGTACGCCTACGACCGGCACGTGGACGTGCACGGACACTGGATCGGACTCGCGATGATTCTGATTGTCCTGGGATTGGCGATCGATCGCGCGTTCGATGAGCGCGTCCAAATGCTCCTAGCCGCTGGGTTGATGGCGGGATCGCTGCTTTTTCCGCTGGGAGTACTGATGCAGACGCTAAACAACGGGCCCGGGCCGCGGGCGCTGGCGGTGGCGGGGTCGGCGCTGGTCATTGTGTCGCTAGCGGGAATGACGCTGGGTTTTGCGCGGGCTCGGACGGGCGACTGAAGACTTGTAGGCGGCCGGGGCAGTTTAAAAGAAAAACGAAAGCGAAAGGTTTGGATGGACTTGCTCCCTTGCTCCAAGGTTTCGGGGGAACTAGAATGACGGCGCGGGAATTGGCCATCTGCCTGCGCAGCTTGCGGCTAGCTTCGCGATTGTTCCGAAGCAGGTGTCGAAGGAAGAGCGGAATTTAAAGTGTACGCGGCGCCGTTTTCTTATCATCGGGCCACCTCAGTTCAGGAGGCGGTGAAGCTGCTCCAGGAGCTAGGCGAAGAGGCCCGCGTCATCGCTGGCGGGCAGAGCTTGATTCCGCTGATGAAAATGCGCATGGCGCGGCCGACAGCTCTCGTCGACATCAATCCCATTTCCAGCCTGAGGGAAATTGAGACCTCCAAAGGAGAGCTGCGGTTTGGCGCGCTGGTGCGGCACGCCGACCTGGAGCACTCCGCGGCGGGCGCGACTGTGCCGATCATTCATGATTGCGCGGCCGGAATTGCGGATGTGCAAGTGCGTGATCAGGGAACGATTGGCGGTTCGCTGGCCGAGGCGGACCCGAGCGGCGATTGGGGGACCGCGCTGCTGGCGCTCGAGACTTCCGTGGTTTGCTTTGGACCCGACGGGCAGCGAACCGTGCCGCTGGAAGAGTTCATCCAGGATGCGTTCACGACCGCGCTGGCGCACGACGAGATTGTGACGGCAGTGCACGTGAAGGTGCCGCCAAAGGGCAGCGCGGGCGCGCACCTGGCGTTCAAGCGCAGCGCTCCGGTGTATCCGACGGCGAGCGCGTCGGCGCAGCTCACACTGGAAGATCACAACCGGTGCAAAGAGGTGCGCATCGTTTTGGGCTGCGTGGGGTTGACGGCGATTCGCGCGAAGGAAGCCGAAGCGGCGCTGCGAGGGAAATTGCTGGACGAAAAGAATATCCGGGCTGCCGTGGAAGCAGCGAGGGCCGCGGCGGATCCGCAGAGCGACATGCGCGGCTCAGCGGATTACAAGCGCATGCTGGCGGGCGCTCTGGTGAAGCGCGCCATCGGGATCGCCGCACGGAGGGCGCGGGGTGAATCGGTGGAAGCAGGGCATGAGTATGTCGGACGCTAAGAAGATTCTTGTGCGTGCCCGCGTGAATGGAGAGGCGCGGGAAGCGGAAGTGGAGCCGCGGACGCTGCTGGTGGAGTTCCTTCGCGAGCATCTGAACCTGACCGGCACGCATGTGGGCTGCGATACGTCCTACTGTGGCGCGTGCACGGTGATCCTGAATGGCCGCACGGTGAAGTCGTGCACGCTGTTTGCGCCGATGGCCGAGGGAGGAGAAATCACGACTGTCGAAGGACTTGCGAAAGGCGGCAAGCTGCATGCGATTCAGGAAGCCTTTGCGGAGTGTCACGGGTTGCAGTGCGGCTATTGCACGCCAGGGCTTTTGCTTGCCACGCTGCAACTGCTGAGGAAACATCCGCGGCCAACGGATGCGCAGATCCGCAAGGGCATCGCGGGGAACACGTGCCGGTGTACCGGCTATCAAAATGTTTTCAAGTCCATTCGCATGGCGTCTGCGGAAATGGAGAAGCGGTAGGCGATGGAGATCAAGCTGTCCGGCGATTTCACGGTGAAGAAGTCGCCTGAGGAGGTGTACAGCTTCCTGGTGGACCCAAAACGGTTTTGCCCGCTGCTGCCGGACTTTCAGGGCATGGAGATTTTGGATCCGAAGAATTTCTTGGTGAAGCTGAGCGTGGGCATTTCGCACATTCGGGGAACGGCGGCGGTGAAAATGACGCTGGTTGAGGATCAGCGTGCGCGGAAAGCGGTGTACGAGGGGAAAGGCGAAGTTCCGGGAGGATCGGCCACGATTCGCGCGCAGTTTGAACTTGAGGAATTGCCGGGCGGAGGGACGAACGTTACATGGTCGGGCCAGTCGAGGGTGCTGGGACGCGTGATTTCTCTGGCCGGCGGCTTGCTCGAACCGCTGGGGATAAAGAATGTGCAGAAGCTGATTGACGGGCTGCAGAAGGCGCTTGCCTAGAGATGAGATAGGTCGGATGGCTGGAAAATCCATTACCAAAGTGACGAGGAAGAAGGCGGCGGGGCGCGGTTCTTCGAGGCTTTCCGCAAATGGAGCGAGAGCGTCGGCTGCAAAATGGGTGGGCCAACCCATTCGCCGCAAAGAAGAGAACCGGCTGGTGAGCGGGAAGGGCATCTTCGTCGACGACGAAAAGATGCCGGGGATGCTGCACATTCGGTTCGTGCGGTCTTCCTACGCACACGCCAAGATCGCGCGGATTGATGTTTCGAAGGCGGGAAAGTTTCCTGGAGTTGTTTGCACACTGACTGGCGCGGAAATCAAGAAGCAAGTGCAGCCGTTTATCGAGATTGGGCCGGGGGGCGCGCAGAAAATTGCTGACTACCCGATGGCCGTGGACAAAGTTGTTTTTCAGGGTGAGCCGGTCGCCGCGGTCGTTGCGGAAACGAGGTTTGCCGCCGAGGATGCCGCGGAACTTGTGGAGGCAGACTACGAGCCCTTGCCACCGGTGGTTACGGCGGAAGACGCGCTGAAAGATGAAAGCCTTTTGCATCCCGCGATGGGCACGAACCGGAATTGGCACGGTGTGTTTGAATATGGCGACGTGGAAAAGGCTTTCCAACAAGCGGCGCACGTCGTGCACATTGGACGATTGCATTTTCATCGGTTTTCGAGCACGCCGCTGGAATGCAATGTGATTTTGGCGAATTGGGATCCGCGTTCGGGCGACATCGAATATCACTGCAACAATACTTTTCCTTCGTTCGCGTCGCAGTTCCTGGCGCCGGCGCTGGGCGTGCGCATCGATCAAATTCACATGAAGAGTTTCGACATTGGCGGCGGCTTCGGGATCAAGATTACAAGCTATCCGTACATGGCGGCGTGCGCGCTGGCTTCGCGCAAGGCGGGCGGGCGCGCGGTGAAATGGGTCGAGACGCGCATCGAACATATGCAAGCGAGCGCCCACGGTAACGAACGCACGTTCCTGGACACGCGCGTGGCGCTGGACAAGAATGGCGTCATTCTGGCAATCGATTCGAAACATGTGGACGATTGCGGGGCGTTTCCGCGGTACGAACCGCTGGGGTGCGTGATCTGGGCGCAGGTGCTTCCCGCGACGTATCGTGTGAAAAATATTCGCATTGCTATGCGCCAAGTGGTGACCAACAAGTGTCCCGTTGGCCCGAATCGCGGTTACTCCCGGATGCAGCACCTGTGGTTTATGGAACGGGTGATGGATATTTGCGGGCAAGCTCTGGGGATTCCGGCTGATGAGATGCGCGTGCGTAATTACATTCGCAAAAACGAGATGCCGTACAAAACCCCGAACGGGTGCGTCTACGACTCCGGCGATTACGCGAGCATGCTGGCGATGGCGAAGAAACTGGTTGGCTGGGACGAGTGGAAGAAGAAGCAGGCCGCGGCGCGCAAAGAAGGACGCTGGATTGGACTGGGGATTGGCTCGACGCTCGACTCCGGAACGAATAATTTTGGACAAGCGCGGATTATTAATCCTGATGCGCCGTTCTCCGGACAATCCAAAGTCGGCATCGTGAAGCTGGATATCTACGGCGAAGTGGTGGTCAGCATGGGCTCTGTGCCGCAGGGCCAGGGGCATGAGACGGCGGCGGCGCAGGTCGTTGCCGATGCGCTCAACATCACGCCAGATCTTGTAAACGTGCGGCCGGGCTTCGATACGGCGCACAACGCGTACACGGGACACACGGGGACGTATGCGAGCCAGTTTGCGGTGACGGGGCTGTCGGCGATTCACGGCGCGGCGATAAAGCTGCGCAAAGAATTGAGCCGCCTCGCCGCGTGGAAACTGCAAGCCAAGGAGAAGGATTTGGAGTTTGGCGTGGGCGCGCAAGGGCCGGAGGTACGCGTCAAAGGGAGGCAGAAAGCGATCAATTATTGGGCGCTGGCGAATTTGGTAAACGTGAACAATGCCGGAATGCCGGAATCGCTTTGGGACATCACCTTGAACTGCAGGCACGTGTTTCATGCAAATTTTCAGATTCCCGACGTCAAGCGGAAGTACGGCAACTTAACGCTGACCTACGCCGCACAAATTCACGCTGCTGTCGTTGAGGTGGACCGCGAAACATTTCAACCAAAGATTCTCGCTTACGCTTGCGTGGATGATTGCGGGAAAGCGGTGAACCCGCGCATCGTGGAAGGCCAGGTGCACGGAGCTGCGGCGCACGGGATTGGCGCGGCGCTGCTAGAGAATTGTGGGTACGATTCGGACGGCAACCTGCTCGCGGCAACGTTCAGCGATTACACGCCAATCACGGCCGTGAATATCCCGGAGCTTTTGTACGGGCACATGGAATCCCCTTCGCCGTTTACGCTGAACGGAGCGAAGGGCATGGGCGAAGGCGGGGCGGCTCCAGTGCACACGATTTGCGCGGCGCTCCAGGATGCGCTGTATTCGAGCGGGGTAATCATCGATGATTCGCACAACACCGGCGACTCGCTGTTCCACACGATGCAAAAGGCGGAGAGCGGCGCGTATAAGGGAATGGTGCGTGTCGAACATCGCCGTGCCGCCAGGTAGCGAGTCCATTCGCCATCGCCTCCGCAATGTCAGGAAAGCTTAGATGAAGCGCGTTTGCATCATCGGGTGCGGGTCCATCGGCAGCTTGTATGCGGCGCATCTCGCGCGGGTGGCGGAAGTATGGGCGTTCGTGCGGCGCGCGGATCACGCTCGGGCGCTCAATGAACAGGGGCTCCGAGTCTCCGGAACGCATGATTTCCACGCGAATCTGCGCGCCACGAATGATCCTTCGGCTTTACCACAGTTCGATTTCGGAATCGTTTCCTGCAAGGCCACGCAAACACCGGACGCCGTCGCTCCGGTCGCGCATCTTTTCAAGAATGGCGCCATTTTGTCTTCGCAAAACGGTCTGGGAAGCGAAGAAATCATCGCCGAAATTGCAGACACTTACGTCATGCGCGGAACCACGTTCATGAGCGGCACGCGTGTCGCCGACACGCAGGTGCGCTATGAACTCGACACCGCGACGTGGATGGGCCCGTTCGAACCGACGAGGACACCATTCGCTCTGGTACAGGAGGCTGCCGCGTTGATCAGCTCCTCGGGCCTCAAAGCGATGGCTCTCGAAGATGCACGCCCGGCGCAATGGTCGAAGCTCATCTTCAACGCATCGGTCAACGCCGTGGCAGCTCTTACGGAGCTTCCGCACAGTTTTCATTTTGCGGAAGAAAAGCAATTCAGCGATCTTGGTCATTTGCTGCATGCCTTGATCGAGGAAGGGAAGAGAGTCGCGGAAGGTCTCGGCGTGAAGCTTTACGAAGATCCCTGGGAGATGAACAAGATCGGCGCGCAAACGGATCATCCGCCTTCGATGCTTTACGACATCCGCCACAAACTCGAAACTGAAGTTGATTTTCTCGGTGGAGCAATTGCCCGCGAAGCCCAACGCGCGGGCCTCCCGGCGCCACTTCACACTGCGCTCTATCGTCTGATCAAGGCCAAAGAGGCTTCGTGGACGTACCAAGGCCGGGAAAAGGCGGTTGCCAAGTGAGCTATCCGGTCGACGAGAAGAAGCTCGAACGCGTGCGCGAAATCATGGAGCGCCATCATCTCGATGTTTTAGTCGCCCGTGCGCCCGACAATATCCTGTACTTGACGAACTATTGGACGATGAAAGGCTATGACCTCGTCATTTTTCCCCGAGAAGGCGAGACGACGCTTTTGGTTATCGAGCCGCAATTTCGCGAGGCGCAGCGCACGGCTTGGAACAAGGACGTCCGCTACTTTCGTTTCTACGACGCAAAAGATCCGCGCCCACCTATGGTGCGCTCGACCGAAATGGCCGTTGACGTTTTGCGCGAACGAAAATTGGATGGCCGTGTGGGCGTTGAACTCTCGCAGTTTTCGCAGATTTGCGATCGCATGGTGGGAGAGCCGACGGTTTACTGGCAAGGGTATTACGACGCGTTTCGCTCGAGCTGCCAGGAAGTCGTTGACGCCGCGCCGCTGCTGGCGGAAGTGCGCATGATCAAGACAGAGCAGGAAATCGAACGCATGCGGCTCGCGAACGAATTGGCGGCGATCGGTATGGAGTATGCGCGCAAAAATGTCAAACCCGGGATGAAAGAAAGCGAAGTCGCGGCCATGATTGAAGGCCACATCCATGCTGCGGGTGTTGGTTACAGGGACAAAGTTGAAATGGCGCGCGCGTTCACTCTGGTTTGGTCGGGAAAGGGGATTGCAACGTTTACAGCGACAAGTCATCGCCCGGTGATTGAAAACGAACCGACGCTGGTTGAGATTTGGGTTTGTGCGGACGGGTACTGGACGGACCTTACGAAAAATATCTGCCCCGGCCGCCTGACTCCCGAATACAACCGGCTTTTGGATCAACTGCTGAAGATTTTCTCTGACGGCGTCGCGTGCGTTCACGATGGCGCGCCTCTCGCGGAGATTGACCGCATCCTGCGAAAGGGGATTGACGTTGCAGGGTATCCCGGCCAGCCATCGCACCCGGTAGCGCACGGCGTGGGCGCTCGCGCGCACGAACCGCCGTATTCTCATCAGGCCGCTCCGGGTAGGATGCGCTCCGGGATGGTACTCGCCATCGAGCCAGGCGTGTACTGGGAAGGCGGTGGGGGGCTGCGCCTGGAAGACAATTTTCTGGTGACCGAGAGCGGCTGCGAAAAGCTTTGCACTTATCCGGACGATTTTCGCTTTTGAGGCGAAATGGCAACCCCGTCAACGCGAGGGCAGAGTGAGTCTATGAAGGAAGATTTGGCCAGGGCCATCCTTTCGCAGATTCGCGAAGACGAATTGGTGGCGATGTGCTGCGACGTTGTGAACATCCCCAGTCCCACCGGCGAAGAGCTGGAAATGGGCGGCTACATGCGGCGCGCTTTGGAAGAAATCGGCCTATCGGTTTCCCGGCAGGAAGTTGAGGAAGGCCGCGCGAATGTCGTGGGGCTCTGGGAAGGCGAAGGAAACGGCAAAAGCTTGATGTTCAACGGCCACATGGACACGTCCAACACCGGTCGCGAGGAATTTCTTACGGGGATCGGCTACAAGCCGAGAGCGATGGTCAAGAACGGGCTGATCTACGGGCTCGGCATCTACAACATGAAGGGTGCGCTGGTCTGCTACACGCAGGCGGTGAAAGCGCTGAAGCGCGCGGGCGTGAAGTTAGAAGGTGAGCTGATGATTGCCGCGGTCGTTGGTGAAATCGAAAAAACGCAGTGGAGCGACGAATTTGTGGGCAGGGAGTTTCGCGGCTATGGCGTGGGCACGCACCATCTCGTCAACCACGGCGTCTTGCCCGACATGTGCATTCTCGGCGAGCCCACGGACTTACAGTTGGTCCTCGGACATTACGGCACAGTGTGGGTGCGTTTGTCTGTGCATGGCCACTACGTGCATACGGGGTTCACGCGCGGCAAACAGGACTTGAGTTCGGTCTTCAGGATGAAAGAAATTCTGCCCGCGATTTACGATTGGATCGCTGCCTGGGAAAAGAAAGCGACCTACGACGGCTTGCCTGGGGTCGTTAACGTTGGCTGCATTCGTGGCGGCTTTCCGTGGCGCGTTAGCCGGACACCTGAGCGCACAGATGTTTTCCTGGATGTTCGCGTGCCGCCCACCATGCCACTTAAGGAAGTGCGGGTTGCGGTCAAGAAACTCGTTCTTGAGCTTCGCAAAAAGCATCCGGACTACGGCGTGGAATACGAAACTTTTGTTTCCGTTCCCGGCGCGGAAATCTCGAAAGACCATCCGCTAGTCAAGACGGTGGAGGCCTGTCACCACAAGGTTCTGGGGACGCCTGCGAAACATGCGACCGTTTTGTGGGATTCCGACGCTTCCGTCATGGCGCGCTTTGGCATCGACACGCTGAACTATGGTCCGTCCAGCGGTCCCCGCGATGCTGAGGGCGAGAAAGTGGCCATCGAGACGCTCCTCAACACCACAAAAATTTATGCTCTAGCCGCCGCTGAAATCTGCGGAGACCACGGATAGCGACCTATGGAAGAGGCACAAGATGCCCACGCAAAAAGAGATTGATCGCCGTTACACCAACATTCGCGCGGCGATGACGGCCAACAATATTGACGGTCTTATCGTTGGTGGCAATCAATATGCGGGTTTCGAAGGCGCGATCCGCTACGTGTCTGGCTTCGAAATCGTGCATCGCTATGTTTATGTCCTGATTCCGCTCTCAGGTGAGCCAACGCTCGTGTTTCCTCGCGAAGCACGCTGGATTGGCGACAAGAAAGCGCCTTGGGTGCGGGATCAGGTGTGGGCGGAAATTCCGGGAAAATGGCTGCGCGAGAAGATGGAAGAGAAAAAATGGAAACGCGTCGCCGTCTATGGACTGGACTTCATTATGGCCGTGCGCGACTACCGGGAATTGCAACATGGCTCCTTCGATCTTGTGCCGTTTGATTTTCAGTTCGACATGGCACGCGCGGTGAAAAGCGAAGAAGAACTGACGGGCGTGCGCGACGCGATGGACATCATCCTCGATGGCTTCGATGCGCTTTTGAGCGCTTATCGTCCCGGAAAGACCGAAGCTGAAATCATGGCTCCGGCCGTGGAGCGTTTTTTCGCGCGGGGTGCAGGCCCGCGGATGATGAACATTGTCCTTAGCGGCACGCACGGCGAAGCCGAGGCACATTTCAAAGTTCCTTCTCTGCGCCGAGTCGCCGCCGATGATCTGTTGCTCTATTCCCTGGAAGTCACAGGCGAAGCGGGCTACTGGGTCGAATTCTCTCGCGCGCTCATCCAGGGAAAGCCGAGCGCCCGCACGCTGGCGATGAGCGATGTTTATCCTGAAGCGATGGAAGCGGCGCGGCTCAAAATGAGGGAGGGCGCCCTTGCTTGCGATGTTCACAAAGCCGCCGCGGATGTTTTTCAACGCGCCGGATTTGCTCTCGGCCATCTTACCGGTCACTCCATCGGTTTGACGATGATCGAGCACCCGGCCATCGGCGCAAACACGCAGATTGAGCTGAAGGAGAACATGGTCGTCAGCTTCCATCCGCAAGTCGTCGATCAAGACGGCCAAGTGTGTCTCTACACCCAGGACACCTACCGCATTGGCAGGAAACAAGGCGAGTGCCTGGCTAGCTTGCCGTGGAAGTTTTACTCCGGCGCGGAGGCAAGTAAGACGGCAT
Source organism: Acidobacteriota bacterium (assembly GCA_003224085.1). GTDB lineage: Bacteria > Acidobacteriota > Terriglobia > Acidiferrales > UBA7541 > Acidiferrum. The sequence goes on from QHYK01000038.1 coordinate 123,571, forward strand.
GAGTGTGAAGGTATGCATTGTGGGCTGCGGCGCAATCGGAAGTATTTTTGCCGCCCATCTGGCGCGGCTGGAGGACGTGGAGGTTCACGCTTACGACGTTTCCAGAGATCACGTTCGCGCCGTCAGGGAACGCGGATTGAGGATCAGCGGCGCAGCGGACTTCACCGCGCGCCTGCATGCGACTTCAGACGCCTCGCAGATTCCAGCATGCGATTTTGGGATTGTCGCGACAAAAAGCACGCACACGAGCCCCGCCATCGAGCAAACAAAGCACATCTTCAGCGCCACAAGCGCCGTTTGTTCCGTTCAAAACGGCGTTGGGAACGAGGAAATCCTCGCCGGGCACGTGAACTACGTCATTCGCGGGACAACGTTTCCTGCCGGCCATCTGATCGAGCCAGGACACGTCGGCTTTGACATCAACGGCGACACGTGGATTGGCCCGTTCGAACCAACAAACACTCCCTATGAGTTTGTTGAAAGACTCTCCGTGCTACTCAATCGCAGCGGGATGCGCGTGATCCCGCTCAAAGATGCGCGCGGGGCGCAGTGGACGAAACTCATCTTCAATGCTTCGACGAATCCAGTGGGCGCGCTGACGCTGCTCGACCATCGCGCGGCCACGCGCCTTGCTCAGACGGGGGCGCTGTTCAACGATCTCATCGCGGAAGGCGAAGCCGTGGCCAAAGCGCTGGGTATCCAGCTGCACGGGGATCCCAGGGTGCTCGTTGAAAAAGGCGCCAACGCCCCGGGCAAGCACAACGCCAGTATGTTGCAGGACGTGCTGGCCAAGCGCCAGACCGAAGTAGATTTCATGAATGGCGCAATCGTGGAATGGGGAAAAAAGACCGGCGTGCCTACCCCACTCAATCGAGCGATGTGGCAGTTGATTAAAGGGCTCGAACATTCTTGGACCGATCCGTCGTGAGCATATCTCGCATAACCTTCCAGACGGTCCGCAGTCAGAGAAACTCAAATCTATGACACTGCCCTTCAAGATCGGCGTTCTGCAATTGAGCATGGAGCCGCTCAACCAGACCGTGCACATGGCACAAGCATGCGATGCTGCGGGCTTCGATGTCTATTGGCTGGCAGAGGCTTATCCATGGTGGCGCAAGCAGTCGATGGAAGCGCGCTCCTCCACTGCGGCGACGGCCATCATCGCTCGCGAAACAAAAAGGATTGCGGTTGGCTGGGGCATCATCTCGCCTTACACGCGTCATCCTGTACAGATCGCTATGGAAGCTCGAATTCTTCAAGAGGCTGCCGGGGAAGGGCGCTTCCTTCTCGGTCTCGGCGCGTCCAAAATCTTCATGAAGGAAATCGGCGAAGGCGAGAAGGGCAGGGAAATCGGCCCCGCAACGGTGATGCGCGAAAGCATAGAAATCATCAAGGCCATGCTGTCAGGCGACGAGGTGAAATATGAAGGCAAAGCGTTTCAAGCTTTCGCTCCCGCCCTGAAGTCCGACGCTCACGCGCCGAGATGGCAGCCGCCAATCTACATTGGCGCGACAGGTCCCGTCTTGCAACGGCTTGCCGGAGCGATGACCCAAGGCTTGCTCACAGCCAGCATCAGTACTCCAAAATTTGCGACTTATTCGCGCCGAGTCATGGAAGAAGGAGCGACAAAGGCGGGGCGAGCCGGTTCGCAACTCGATCTCGGGTGCGTAGTCGTTGGCAGCGTTGGTGAAGATCCAAGAACGTCTCGCGAAGGCGCGCGCGAAATGGCCGCCATGTATCTCGCCAACAAGGTGCAGAACATCAAGGGTTCGGCGGACACGCTTCTCGAATGCGCCGGCCTGACACGCGAGGAAATTCAGCCCATCGCCGACGCCATGGAAAAAAGCGGCCGCAAGGGTGCGGCGCGCGCAGTTTCCGATGCCACGCTCGACAAAGTCTGCCCCGTCGCTGGCTCTCCCAAGCAGTGCATCGAAAGACTCGAGGAATATCACTCCGCGGGTTGCACGCAGATGATGCTGGAACTATGGGGCGACGATCGCCTCCAGCAAGCCCGCCTGTTCGGCGAAAAGGTTCTCCCGCACTTCCGGGCGAAACGCCGCCAGTGACGCGCCATGCGCGAGATTCGTGATAGGATACGCGCGATTCTTTGGCTCTGCTTGAGATTCCCATGGGCTCTTTGCTTGATGCCACGTGCAAGAGCTTTTTAGGATTGGGTCGGGCTGGTGATAGCCGGCTGCGTCGTGGTCTTCTTTGGTTGTTCCTTGTATTCGCAGCTCTCGTAATCCCTGGTGCGGTTTCCGCTAACGAGGAAAGGCGCTCCTTGCCGTCGCACGTCCCTCCCAAGCGTTCTTCGCAAATTGGAGATGGCTTTGGGATCAACTCCGACCTTCCCCGCGATCCGTACCTGCCTTGGAATCGGCGCTGGTGGACGCGGCTGTTTGATGCAGGCTTTAAATGGGTCCGCATCGGGCAATACGAGAACAGCTCCGACTGGACGAGTTGGGATTGGGTCGAGCAAAAGCGCGGCGTCTTCTCTGTGCCGCAGCAAGTCGATGACTACGTGGACTCGCTGGTTGATAACGGCGTTCTCATCCAGGTGCAGCTCTTGTACGGCAATGCTATGTATACCTCGCCTTCGGGGAAACTGCCGGACGTCAGTGTTCCCGCTCCGGGTTCTTTTCACAACCCCGACCGTAGCCTCTATTCGATCTTTTGGCCTCCCAAGACACCGCAGCAAATCGCCGCGTTCAACCGATACGCTCAATGGATGGTGAAGCATTTTCGCGGGCGCGTTTCCTACTGGGCCCTTTGGAATGAACAGGACATCGATTATTGGAATCCTGTTCCAAACGCCGAAGAATATGGCCGGCTGCTGAAATCCTTTGTGCAGACTGTACATGAAACGGATCAGCAAGCTAGAGTCATCTATGGAGCGCAAGCGGATCCGAGCAGAGACTTTACTCAGCGAGCGCTGGACAGTTGTCAATGCGCTTCTGGCATCGACGTCTATGCCTATCACACGTATCCCGGTTACGGCAGGAACTTGCATCCCGAGACGATGGATTCCGGCGCCTATCAGAAGGAATCTCCCAGAGCCTTGCGGCAGTTGGTCAAAAATTATGCGGCAATTCGCGCCGACACTCCGTTCTTTGACGATGAGTTCAATGCCATCCCGTCTTGGAAGGGTTCCGACGAATCCGTGCAGGCCAAGTATGTCCCTCGAGGCGTGCTTTACAATTTTGCGGCTGGTGTCAAGACTTTTGTTTGGCTCCTTACGGCCGGAACCGATGGCAACGAATATGACGACTTCGGAATCGTCCACGGATTGACGAATCACGAAAATGATTTCATGCCGCGCCCCGTCTTTGCGGCACTCCAGAATACAAACGCTCTTTTTTCCGATACGCAGTTCGATCCTAAGATCGAGGTGACGCACGTCGAACCACCCGGGCGCTTGCGCGGCGATTACCCTTTCCTTGCCTACGGCTTTCGCTCCAACTCCGGGAAAGCCATCGTGGCGTACTGGCTTGCTGGCCAGAGTTCTCCCGGCAATGTGTTTCCTCAGGTTTCTTCAGCGGTTAGGCTGAAGAACTCGGGCATCGAGCACCCGGTCCTGATCGATGTGGTCTCGGGAGAGATCAAGCCCCTCGCGTGGACGAAAGGAACAACGGACACGCTCGGGGAGATCCCCATGCGCGATAGCGTGATGGCTATCGCCGACCAGAGCTATTTTGATTGGGCTGTGCTTCCGGAAACTCCTAGCTCCCTCAACGTCGTTTCGAACGTCAATTCGCTGAGGCTTACCTGGGAGGTTCACGAACAGAGTAAGGGTATTATCGTGGAGCGCCAAATTCTCGACAGCTCCGGCAGAGATTGGCAGCGGCTTGTGAAGCTTCCTGCGACAGCCACCGAATATACCGATTCCAGCGCTCCGCGCGGAAAATCCTTGGGTTATCGAGTTCGCGCCTTTAACGACGCTGGCGAATCCGCTTATTCGAACATCGTACGGATCAGCTGGTGAATCGCTCGGCCGTGTGAAGGGAATTTGGCGTATGGCCAAACTCGCAATTGTCGGAGGGAAGCCGGTTCGGCGGAAGCCTTTCCCGGCTTGGCCCGCGTATTCCAATCAGGAAGCCCGAGCGCTCTTGCGGGTTCTACGCTCCCGCAACTGGGGAGGCTATCCATTTCCCAACGCGCACGCCAGCACGTTCGCTGCTAGATTTGCAAAAGCTCACGGCGCGAAGTATGGAATCGCCTTAGCCAATGGTACGGTGGCCATCGAAGTCGCTCTCAAAGCCATTGGCATCAAGCCGGGCGACGAAGTCATCGTTCCCGCCTACACCTGGGAAGGCACGGTCGGCCCCGTTCTGTTGCTGAATGCTGTCCCGGTGTTCGTTGACGTTGATCCCCACACGTATTGCCTCGACGCACGACGCATTGAAAAGGCCATCACTCCGAAAACGCGCGCCATTCTTCCCGTGCACCTGGCCATGAACTTCGCGGACCTCGATGAAATTCTTCGCGTTGCTCGCGCGCGAAACATTGCCGTCATCGAAGACTGCGCGCACGCTCACGGCGGTCAATGGCGCGGCAAGGGCGCGGGAGCCTCGGGGGACCTTGGGTGCTTCAGTTTTCAGTCCAGCAAGATCATCACCGCCGGCGAGGGAGGCGCTGTAATCACCAGCAACCTCGAATTCTACGAGTGCGCCCAGTCCTATGTGAACTGCGGTCGCGCCAGCGTCAGCGACGAGTTCCGTCATCGCCTCATCGGTTTCAACTATCGCATCACAGAATTTCAAGCGGCGATCCTCGAGGTGCAATTAGAACGCATGCCCAAGCAGGCCAAGACGCGTCAAGCCAACATGGAGCATTTCGAGAAGCGTATAAGAGGCACGCCCGGCCTAGCGTTCCTGAAACGCGATAAGCGTGTGACGCGCCTCGCGGCCTATCAATACGTCTTCAAGTACGTACCTGAGAACTTCGGCGGCATTCCCCGTGCTGCCTTCCTCGGCGCTTTGGAAATGGAGGGTATCCCTTGCGACGGGCTCTTCTACGAGCCCGTCTATCGCAGTGCGCTCTTTCCTGTGGACCCCACCGATTTTCCCGCGCTGAGTTGGGGCCGCCCCGAGCCGCTAAACCTGAAATCGCTCTATCACTCTCCTGTCTCCGAGCGGGCCGCCTATGAAGAAGCGGTCTGGCTCCCGCACCATCTTTTCCTCGGGTCGCGCAAAGACGCAGACGACATTGCCAACGCAGTCCTCAAAGTGTGTGAAAACATAAATGAGCTGCGCGACCTCAAACATCCCGCGATCGCCCGCAAAGCCATGAGTCGCGCCGAACGTCCCCGCATCGAAAAACGCCAGTGGTAATCTGGATGTATGCCGGAGTTGCCAGACATTACGGTTTACATCGAAGCGCTCGAGAAACGTGTTCTCGGTCAAGTGCTCGAAGGCCTCCGCATTGTTAGCCCGTTTCTGCTGCGCACCGCGACCCCGCCGGTATCAGAGGCTGGCGGCAGAAAAGTTTTTCGCTTGCGGCGCCTCGGCAAACGCATCTGCATTGGCCTGGAAGACGATCTTTGGCTTGTCTTGCACTTAATGATTGCCGGCCGCCTCCATTGGCGTGCTCGCGGCGTGAAGGTTTCTCCGCCGCGCGGCCTCGCGGCGTTCGATTTTCCAAGTGGCTCGCTTCTTTGGACCGAAGCGGGCTCGCAAAAGCGCGCCTCGCTCCATGTAGTCGCCGGTGAAGCTGGTCTTTGTGAATTGGATCCCGGCGGCATGGAAGTTATGGAAGCCGATGCGTCCAGCTTTTCTGCGGCTCTTCTCTCCGCGAATCATACGCTGAAGCGCGCTCTCAGCGATCCTCGCCTTTTTAGCGGCATCGGCAATGCCTACTCTGACGAAATCCTATTCCAAGCAAAGCTTTCGCCGCTTGCTCTTACGCAAAAACTCGGTGTGCCGGAGATTCATCGTCTTTTCGAAGCGACGCGCGCAACCCTTACCCATTGGATCGAGCACCTGCGCGCCGAAGCCGGGAACAAGTTCCCCGAGAACGTGACTGCGTTCCGCGAAGGCATGGCCGTTCACGGGCGCTACAAACAGCCTTGCCCCCGCTGTGGCGCGAAAATTCAGCGCATCCGTTACGCTTCGAACGAAACCAACTATTGCCCAACCTGCCAGACGGGCGGGAAACTCCTTGCCGACCGCGCTCTCTCCCGCCTTCTCCGGGAGGACTGGCCGCGCACGCTCGACGAACTCGAGCTTCTCACTGCCAAGTCCGGGTAACTATTTTTCAATGCAGGATCGTCGAAATCGTTCCATCTGCGATCAAAGCGGAGACCGCTTCTATATCCCCTGCGAGCGGCCGGTCCACCGACAGCATGCGCGATTTTGCGCGGACCGCTTCATAGGCTTTCGCGGCCAGCTTTCCCGTCTTCAACGGCGCAAGCAGATCAATCCCCTGGCACGCGCAAAGCAACTCAATGGCGATCGTATTTCGCAGATTCTTCAGCATCCGATCAAGCCGCCGCGCTCCACTCATTCCCATGGAGACGTAATCTTCCTGGTTCCCGGAAGTGGAAATCGAATCCACGGAATGCGGCGTCGCGAGCGCTTTGTTCTCGCCGGTCAGCGCGGCCGCGGTGACTTGCGCGATCATAAATCCCGAGTTCAATCCTGGTTCAGGCGTGAGAAACGCAGGCAGCATGCTGGTCAGCGGATTGGTCATCTGCTCCACGCGCCGCTCGACGATGCCGCCGAGCGAAGCCAAGGCAATGGCGACTTGGTCCGCTGCCATCGCCAAAGGCTGGCCGTGAAAATTTCCGCCGCTGACAATGTCACCGTTCGCCCCATCGCGCACGAACACCAGCGGATTGTCGGTTGCGCTGTTCAACTCGACCGCAGCGATTTCTCGCGCTTGGGCCAGCGCACCGCGCACCGCGCCGTGCACTTGAGGTGTGCAGCGTAGGCTGTAAGCATCCTGCACACGCGGATCTTTCTCCGCAGCGCGGTGCGACTCGCGAATCTGGCTGCCATCGTTCAGGTGTGCGAGGTTGCGCGCGGTCGTCGCGGCACCCGGATAGGCGCGCGCATGCATGATTCGCGCATCGAGAGCGCCGGGGCTGCCGCGCAGCGCATCCAGCGAGAGCGCAGCGGCAACGTCGGCGGTGTCCACAAGAATGTCGGCTTCGCGCAACGCAAGGCTGAGCAGCGCCAGCATTGCTTGCGTGCCGTTCAGAAGCGAAAGCCCTTCTTTGGCTTCCAGCTCAAGTGGAGCGATGCCCGCGCCCTTCATCGCTTCGCGGCCCGACAAAGCTTCACCGTGAAAAATCGCTTGACCCTCGCCGATCATCACCTGCGCCAGGTGCGCCAGCGGCGCAAGATCGCCAGATGCACCGACCGACCCTTGTGAGGGAATCACAGGATGTACTCTTGCATTTAGCATCTGGCACAGCGTTTCCACCACGCCAGGCCGCACACCGCTTAGTCCCTTTGCCAGCGCATTCGCGCGCAACAGCATCATTGCGCGAGTCTCAGTTTCGCTTAGCGGGGCACCGACTCCGCTGGCGTGCGAGCGCACGAGATTCAGTTGCAGTTGCCGAACCTGCTCGGGGGAAATGCGCACCGAAGCCAGCTTGCCAAAGCCCGTGTTGATTCCATAAGCTGCCGATCCAGATGCCACAAGGTGTTCCACAATGCGGCGAGAAGCATTCATTCTTTCGACCGCCACCGGAGCCAGGCCTGCACTCTCCCCTCGCAGCGCCACGCCGTCCAGTTGCGCGAAGGTGAGGTCGTTGCCTGTCAGAAGAACGCTCATGCGCGGCTCCGTTGCGGTTCGGGCACGCCGGCTGCGACCATAATCCTGCGGTATTTTTCGGGCAGCAATTTCGGGTGGCCGTTGCCTCCGCAAATTACGTGCGTCGTTTCGCCGTTCGCAAGGACTTTTCCGTCTGAATCGCGAATCACCTCATAGGAAAACACCACGACGCGATTTTTAGACTCGGTAATACGCGTGCGGATGCGCAGCTCTTCGTCGTAGCGCGCCGAGTGGTGGTACCGGCAGCGCGCGTCGGCTACCACAATGTGGCAGTCGTCCTCTTTTTCCATCTTCTTATATTCCAGGCCCAGCGCACGCATCAATTCCACGCGGCCCACTTCGAACCACACAAAAAAGTTCGCGTGATATACCACGCCCATTTGGTCCGTCTCCGCGTAGCGGACGCGCACGTTTGCATCGTGATATTCGAGCATTCCAATCCTCTGTTTATTCCGGCTTGCCCTGCCAAACGGGTGTGCGCTTTTCAAGGAAAGAAGCAAGGCCTTCCTTGAAGTCGGAGGTGCAGCGAATGCGAGCGTTTTCCAGGATGGCGCGCTCCAAATCCGCATCCACGCTGGCGGCCGCCGCCGAAGTCAGCAGCCGTTTCGCGCGCGCCAGGCTTGCCGGGCTCGCGGCAATCAGAACCTCAGCGAGCTCCTTTGCGCGGGCTAGGAGACTCTCCGCGGAGATGATTTCGTTAACCAGTCCCATCTCCTTGGCTTCCGCCGCTTCCATGATCCGTCCGGTCAGCAAGAGATCCCGGGTCCGCTTTTCCCCGATTTGTCGAACCAGAAAGACGGAAACAAGCGCCGGCAGAAACCCGATTTTCACTTCCGTGTAACCGAACTTGGCTTCGGGAGCCGCGAGCGTGAAATCGCACAACGTGGCAATCCCGCAGCCGCCCGCGAGCGCGGCGCCGTTTACCGCGGCAATCATGGGCCGAGAGAAACTCCAGATCCGGCGGAACATTTTCGCCATGCGGCGTGAATCCTCTTGATTCTCGGCGGGGGATTGCTGCGCCATGGCGGCGAGCATTTCCAAGTCCATGCCGGAGCAGAACGCTCGGCCCGCGCCGGTAAGTATGACCACGCGCGTATGACTCTTTTCAATTTCGTCGAGCGCCGTCTGAATTTCGGCAATCATGGCCGCGGACATCGCGTTGCGTTTGTCCGGGCGGTTCAGCGTGATGGTGGTGATTTGCCCGGTGGTCTCAAGAATCAACGTCGAATACATGATTCAAATCTCCTCTCAATTCACGAGTGGAGCATGAGCATATTTTGCGCGAATTTCGTTGGTCATTTCGAGTGTCTTGGCTAACCGTGCGGGGTCGATCCCCGGGTCGCCCCCGGCTTTTTCCAGCGCCGCCAGCACGTTTTCGGTTGCGATATTGCCAACCAGATTGTCTCCAGCAAAAGGACAACCGCCAAGGCCGGTGAGTGCGCTGTCAAATCGGCGGCATCCGGCTTCATAAGCGGCAAGAATTTTCTCTTCCGCATTCTCCGGGCGGCTGTGCAGATGAACGCCCAGCGCAATCCCGGCGACGTGGTCTTTAACCTCGCGGTACAAATTGCCAACGAGTTCGGGCGTGGCTGTGCCCACGGTGTCGGCCAAGGAGACCGTCCGCACCCGGATATCCTTGAGCCACTCCAATGCATCGGTGACAATCTCCGGTCCCCAGGGTTCGTCATAAGGGTTTCCAAAGGCCATCGAAATATAAACTACCAGGCCCCGATTTGCCGCAGCGGTTTGCTTCTTCAATTTCTCAACGAGCTGACGCGTTTCCTCGCGCGTCATATTGGCGTTGGCGCGGCGAAAATACGCCGAGATGGAGTACGGATAGCCGATGGTTGTCACTCCCGGGGTGGCCAGGGCGCGCTCCAATCCTTTTTCGTTCACAACAATTCCGATGATTTCTAGCGGTTCTATTGTGGCGCCGGTGTCTTGCCCACGATTCCGGTGCTCGGGGCTCAAAGAAGGCAGTGCAGCATTCAGTTTTGCCATTACTTCTTCGCTGTCAGCCATCTGCTTGACGTGCTTTGGCGAAACAAAACTCACCGCGTCAATGTGGCGGAATCCGGCAAGCGCAAGTTGCTTGAGATACTCTGCCTTGTACTCCGTAGGAATGAATTCCTGCAATCCCTGCCACGCATCTCGAGGGCACTCGATCACTTTTACGGTTTCCATGTTAAGTCTGCAGGACCCCGGTTTTGAATTCGGGGACGTCGGGATTCAAAGCCGCCGCCACAAGCGCCCACCTGAGTGCCTCGCGCGTATGGGCCGGATCGATGATGGCATCGACCCACAAGCGCGCAGCGGCGTAACGCGGATCGGTTTGATGCTCATAGGTTGCGCGAACCGCCTCGTATAATTCTTTCTTCTGCTTTTCGTCGACCTTTTTGCCTTCGCGCTCGAGTTGCTTCAGTTTAATTTCCACCAGCGTTGCCGCGGCAGAATCGCCGCTCATCACGGCATACCTTGCAGTGGGCCACGCAAAAATAAATCGCGGGTCGTACGCCTTGCCGCACATTGCGTAATGACCCGCGCCGAAGCTGCCCCCGCAAACGACGGAAATCTTAGGGACCACGCTGTTAGCGACGGCATTGACCATTTTTGCGCCGGCGCGGATAATGCCGCTCCACTCCGCGTCTTTGCCCACCATGAAACCGTTCACGTCGTGCAGGAACACCAACGGGATCCGGTTCTGGTTGCAATCCAAAATAAAGCGGGCTGCCTTTTCTGCAGACTCGGTGTAAATTACGCCTCCAAATTCGATGCGCTTCTGATCCGAGCCGCGGGCCAGCGTCTGTACATGTTTTTTCTGATTCGCAACGATGCCCACAGCCCATCCCTCGATCCGCGCATAGCCGCAGAGCAACGTTTTCCCGTATTCCGAGCGATATTCCTCGAGTTCGCCCGCATCCACGATGCGTGCGATGATTTCGCGCATGTCATATTGTTTGGCCGGGTCGCTGGAAAAGATTCCGTAGATTTCGTCCGCGGGAAAAAGAGGCTCCCGCGGCTTGGCATGGCTGAAGGGCGAGGGTCTGGGTGCGCCCATCTTGTCTACCAACGCGCGAATGCGGTGGAGACACGCCTCATCATCCGGTTCGCGAAAATCCACCGTGCCGCTGATTTGCGCGTGCACCTTCGCGCCGCCCAATTCTTCTGCGGAAGACTTCTGTCCAATGGCCGCCTGCACGAGCGCGGGCCCGGCCAGGAATAGTCCCGAGCCTTCCGTCATGAGAATGTGATCGCACATCACGGGCAGATACGCGCCCCCTGCCACGCACATTCCCATGATGGCGGTAATCTGCGGAATGCCCATGGCGCTCATGACCGCGTTATTGCGAAAAACCCGGCCGAAGTCGTCGGTGTCCGGAAAAACGTCTTCCTGGAGAGGGAGAAAAACGCCCGCCGAATCCACCAAATAGATCGTCGGAATGTGATTCTCGATGGCGATATTCTGCGCCCGAATCACTTTTTTTGCCGTCATGGGGAAGAACGCGCCGGCTTTCACTGTTGCGTCGTTAGCAATAAGCATGAAGGTGCGGCCGCAAACCGTGGCGAGGCCCGTGATCGTGCCAGCGCAAGGTGCGCCACCCCATTCTTCGTACATTTCGAACGCGGCATAAATCCCAAGCTCAAAGAATTGTGATCCGGAATCGATGAGCTTGGTGATGCGCTCGCGCGCCGTCAGCCGGCCCTTTTGATGCTGCGACTCCATCGCTTTCGCGCCGCCGCCTTGGCGAATTTGTTCCTCTTCGTTCTTAATTTCCGTGAGGAGATCGATCATGCGGCGTGTGTTCTTTTCGAATTCGGGAGATTTGCGGTTTGTGGCAGTTTTCAGGACGGAAGCGGACACGCTAGGCCCTCACGAAATCGTCATAATCAATCATGCTCATTTGGAGCGCGGCAGCCCAGCTGCCGCTTTTCTCGGTGGAAAGAAACCATTGGCCAGCCACAGTCCACAGTATACGAGGTTTATGCGAGTTGCGCGAACCTCTGGCAAATAAGTTGAGCAGCGGCACGCCGTTGTGCTTGACGGCTGGTATTTGCGGGCAGTTTAATGGCTGCCCTAAACCGGAGATCACTTGGCGGGGAGAACGAAAATGGTCAAAGTCACAGTCGTGTATCCCCACACCGCGGGAAGCCGATTTGACATGGCTTATTACTGCAAGACGCACATCCCGCTGGTTCGGCGGCTGCTCGGAGCAGCGCTAAAAGGCGTTGCGGTCGAGCAGGGCATCTCCGGCGGGACGCCCGGCTCTCCCGCTCCTTATCTGGCCATTGGACAGCTGCAATTCGATTCGGTCGAAGTGTTTCAGGCGAGTTTCGGACCGCACGCACAGGAAATCATGGCGGACATTCCGAATTACACCAACATCCAGCCAGTTATCCAAATCAGTGAAGTGAAGATGTAGGCGGAAGCTCGATACGGAAAGTCGTCTTACCGTTTGGGTCGTCAAGAGTATCGTCTGAACCAAAACGCTTGCGCTTCATTGCCCGCCAGGTAAGCTATTTGCGGGTTCTTCAGGCAGCCTGCGAGCGTGTCCGGCGGTTAGAATCAATCTGTACCGATCTGAAAGGAAACTTGGATGAAGGTGCATTACAAGAGTGTCGTGATGCTCAGAGCAGGAATATTTTTGATTTTTGCGGTCGCTTCGTCTGGCCAGCAAGGGACTGCTCCGCAGGCGTCGCCCCAAGGCGCGAAGAAAGCTCCCGCTGCGACACAAACCCAGAAGTCTTCGCCCAGACGAGCGCCGCTCGAGGTGCCGCAACTCAAATTCGAAAAATACAAACTGCAAAACGGTCTAGTCGTAATCCTTTCCGAAGATCACCGCTTGCCCATGGTGGCGGTGAGTCTTTGGTACCATGTGGGCCCCGCCTATGAAACGCCAGCGCGAACCGGCTTTGCCCATCTCTTCGAGCACATGATGTTCGAAGGCTCGCGCCACGTCCGGGGGAACGCGCACTTCCATCTGCTGGAGGCTGCCGGAGCCACCGACATCAACGGGACTACGGATTTCGATCGCACGAATTATTTCGAGACACTTCCTGCGAATCAATTGGAACTTGCGCTATGGCTCGAATCCGACCGCATGGGTTACCTCCCAGACAAGCTGGACCAAGCCAATCTTTCCAATCAGCAGGACGTTGTTCGCAACGAGCGGCGCCAAAACATGGAGAACGCGCCCTACGGAATCGTCGAAGAAGGAATCTTCCACTTGCTCTATCCCAAGGGCCATCCCTACTACGCCGACGTCATGGGTTCGCACGAGGACATTCAATCGGCGAAGCTCGAAGACATAAGGAATTTTTTCAAGCTGTACTACGCGCCGAACAATGCCAGCCTGGCGATAGTCGGAGACTTCGAGCCTGAACACGCCAAGCAGTTGGTCGAGAAATATTTTGGCCCGCTGAAGCGCGGTGAAGAGGTGCCAAAAATTACCGCAAAGACTCCGCCGATCACCACGGAAAAGCGTGCCGTGATTCAAGACAACGTGCAACTGCCACGGGTATATGAAGCGTGGCTGACTTCCCCGATTTTCAAACCGGGCGACGCGGAAGCCGATCTCACCGCTACGGTTCTGGGCGGCGGGAAGTCCAGCCGCCTATACAAGAAGCTTGTCTATGAAAAACAGATAGCGTTGGAGGTGGTGGCAGGTCAGCAATCCCTTATGCTGGGGTCGGAGTTTCTGGTGCAGGCAACGGCTCGTCCTGGTGTGAAGCCCGAGGACCTGGAGAAAGCCGTCAATGCGGAGCTGGACGCGTTCCGCGCCAGCGGTCCAACGGAAGAAGAATTGACCCGCGCATGCAACGTGTTGGAATCGCGAATTATCTCGGGATTGGAGACGCTTGGCGGATTTGGAGGCGTCGCGGATCGCTTGAACAGCTATAACCATTATCTTGGAACGCCGGATTTTCTCGCAGCCGACATTGCGCGCTATGAAAACGCATCCGTCGAATCGTTAAAAGCATTTGCGCAGACGCAACTCGGCAACAATCAGCGCGTTGTGGTCTACGGCGTGCCCGGCAAACCGGATCTGGGCCCTGAGGTGCCGACTCCAAAGGCCGAAGTAAAGGACACCGCAAAAATGGACGGCGAGCCCGTCAATGCGGACGCAGAATGGCGCAAGGATCCTCCCAAGCCGGGCCCGTCGAGTCCGCTGCATCTGCCGGTTCCGCAGGAGTTCAAGCTTTCCAACGGGTTGACCGTGCTTTACAACGAACGTCCCGGCCTGCCCCTTGTGGCGGCGGCCTTGGTGCTGCGTTCGGGAAGCGGCGCGAATCCGGCCGACAAGCCTGGCCTCGCGAGCTTTACGTCACGAATGCTCCAGCAAGGAACAACGACGCGCAGCGCATTGCAAATCGCCGATCACGCGGCCGACTTGGGAGCTGAACTTTGGTCTCGATCCTCCATTGATAGTTCCATGATTGGCACGCGCGCGCTGACACGAAGTTTCCCCGATGCCTTGGACCTGTTGGCGGATATTGCGCTGCACCCGAGTTTCCCAAAGCAGGAGATCGAGCGCGTTCGGAGAGAAAGGGAAGCAGCTCTTGTACAGGAAAAGGATGATCCATTTTCCGTTGCTACGCGCGTGTTGCGCACCGCGCTCTACGGTCCGCACAGTTCTTACGGATATCCGGACATGGGGACGGCCGATTCGCTCAAAACCATTTCGCGGGAAGACTTGGTGAAATTCTGGCAAGAGCATTATTTCCCCAATGACGCGGCGTTGATCGTCGCGGGAAACATCAAACTAACTACACTGAAGCCTTTGTTGGAGAAAGCGTTCGGCGCGTGGAAGGAAGGAAGGCTGGCGGCCTCAGCCATGGGAGGGCCCGAAAGCACGGATGCGCGCCTCATCTTCGTTGACCGCCCGGGCGCGCCGCAAACGGCCCTCGAGTGTTTTGAACTTGGCGCCTCCCGCTCAACTCCCGACTATGTTCCGCTGGAAGTGATGAACACAGAACTGGGAGGATTGTTCTCCAGCCGCATCAACATGAATCTGCGCGAGGCTCATGGATACACCTACGGAGCAGGGTCAACGTTTGCGTATCATCGTAGACCGGGACCGTTTGTCGCCTATTCCGCCGTGCGCACAGACGTTACCGCGCCCGCGACGACCGAAATGCTCAACGAACTTCGCAGGATGCGTGACACGCAAATGACTGCCGAGGAGATAAAGCTCTCGAAAGACTCCATCACGCGCTCCATGCCTGGGCGCTTCGAACGCGGAACCGACGCCGCGGGAAACTTTGCCGAACTGTTCATCTACGACTTGCCGCTGGATTACTTTTCGAAACTCCCGGACGCGGTCGACTCCGTGACTCCGGAGCAGGCTCAGGCGATGGCCCAAAAGTATCTTCACCCCGAAAAAATTGTCGTGCTGACCGTCGGTGACCGCGCGAAAATCGAAGACGAAATGAAAAAACTCAACCTCGGCAAAGTGGAAATCCGCGATACCGAAGGGAAAATCGTTCGCTAGCGCAGTTCTGCAGGAGCTGGAGCCTGTCCCTAGCGCTTGATGCGTGCTCGAATCGCTTGTCATGCCTCTTGTGCCCATCTGGGCAAGCCGCATTGTGGCGGAATCCTGGGGAGTGCCGTTTACCCTGAGCGAAGCGCGGCTCTACTACCACTTTTTTTTATGGCTCGCACCGCTCCTGTGCCTACCGAAATTCCCCTGCTATGAGTCGGGGTCCTCAAAGACTCCTCAAAGACCTGGGACCATTGACCGGAGAAGGCGCTCCGGTTAGCATTCGAACTGGGCCTAACTTGCGCGAGTGCGCAGGTTGGCTCAATCTCGCCAAGGAGGCGCCTGTGCGAACGCTCACCAAAGTTTGCGCGGGCGGGTGTGCCTCCGCAGCTCCTCTAAGCTAGCCGCGTCACTCCCTCCCGCGTTTACCATTTCCTTCATTCCATGAAGTTTTGTTTTGGACGCTAGCGGCGGCCGTGTGTTTCGTCACGGCCGCGGGAGATCTTCTCGTGTCGATTCTTCGTTGGGGATGGAACGCGTATTGCGAAGCAATTTGGAAAGATGCAGAGCGCGCAAACACCGTGCCTGCACGCGTCGTGGCGCAAGGCCGCGGAATTTGGCGCGTTGAGGGTGATTTCGAAGAACGCTCGGCGGAGGTGTCGGGAAAACTGCGCCTAGCCGCCGACGAAGGCGGGGATTGGCCTGCCGTTGGTGATTGGGTGGCAGTAGAGCTGCGAGACGGAGGCAGCGCTGCCGTGATTCAAGAAGTTCTGCCGCGCCGCAGCTGTTTCCTACGTAAGATGGCGGGCAAGAAGCTTGTGGAACAGGTGATCGCAGCCAACGTAGACACGGCGGTGCTGGTGTCTGCGCTCGATGGCGATTTCAATCCACGGCGCGTCGAGAGGTACCTGGCGCAGTGTTGGCAATCCGGCGCGAAGCCCGTAATTGTCTTGAACAAGGCGGACGCCTGCGAAAATTTGCGTGAAAAGGAGGAGCAAACGGAGAACGTTGCGATGGGCGTGCCCGTTTGCCTTATCAGCGCGAAAACCGGGCAGGGATTCAGCGAACTGGAAGCCCACTTTGCGCCAGGGCAAACGCTTGTGCTGCTCGGTTCCTCTGGGGTGGGGAAGTCGACCATCCTGAATCGCTTGATGGGCCATGCGATTCAAGAAGTCGAGGAAGTGCGCGAATCGGACAGCCGCGGACGTCACACCACCACGGCAAGGCAGATTTTCGTTTTGCCTGGCGGCCCGCTGCTGATGGATACGCCCGGGCTGCGCGAATTGCAGCTCTGGGATGCCGACGAAGGCATCTCGCACGCTTTTGCGGACATCGATGCATTTGCGGCGCAGTGCCGATTCACCAATTGCGGTCATGAAACCGAGCCCGGATGCGCCGTTTGGAAAGCTATCCGTTCGGGGGCCCTAGATGAGGATCGGCTCGCAAACTGGCGCAAACTCCAACGGGAGCAGGAATTTCTTCGCCGAAAAATCGACCCCGAAGCCAGGCGCAATGAAAAGCAGCGCCTGAAACAGCTCCTGCGCAGCGTGCGCAAAATGTATCGCGACAGGGAAAAAGGCTAAGCGTGCGAAACTCGCTTGTGGATAAAATCCACTATTTCCTGCGTGGATGTGCCCGGAAGGAAAATCTCCGCGATGCCTGCTTTCTTTAGAGCCGGGATGTCCGCTTCCGGGATGATGCCGCCGACTAGCACGATGACATCGGTCATGCCCTTTTCGCGCAGCAAGTGCATCAGTTGCGGGCAAATCGTGTTGTGCGCGCCGGAGAGAATAGAGAGGCCAATCACGTCGACGTCTTCCTGGAGCGCGGCGGAGGCAATCATCTCCGGCGTCTGCCGCAGCCCCGTGTAAATCACTTCCATGCCTGCATCGCGAAGCGCACGCGCAATGACCTTGGCACCGCGGTCGTGCCCATCCAGCCCCGGCTTCGCAATCAACACTCTGATTTTCTTCTCCGGCATGATCCTCTTAGATCTCTTTTCCTTGTTTAAGCCGTATTTCCTCGATCTAGGTCTCTCTGCGAGCCTCGGCGTTGTCCTTTTCTTTGTCAGGCCACACATAACGTCGAATCCCGTCTTTGAAGAAAGGCATATTGAAATGAATCAGCAGTCCTAGGGGAATCTCGGACAACCTCAGGTAGGCAAGCATGACGGTTTCACGAAGCGGCGCGATTGCTTCGATGGACTTAATTTCGACGACTATCCGTTTGCCAACGAGAGAACCGGGACGGTACCCGCAGTCGAGCTTGAGGTCCCTGTAAACCAAGGGGACAGGTTTTTGCCGCTCGTATAGAGTACGGTGAATGGCGTGAGTCAGCTCAAGATCTCGCATGGTCAATAGGCCAGAGAAACGATAACGCAGAGGCGCAGGGTAGGCAAAGACTCGCAAAGAGACCTAAGCCCAACACGCTGAGGACACCGAGAAGAAAAGCGAGAAATCAAGTGATGGCGACTTCTTCGTAGGTGCCGAAGACGTGGCGCATGGCGTCGCAAATTTCTCCCAGCGTCGCGTAGGACTTCACCGCATCATAAATGAACGGCATCAGATTCTCGTTGCCCCTGGCGGCCTTGCGCAATGCGGAGAGCCGGCGATCCACTTCCGCCTGAGAACGCTCGGCGCGAAGTTTGCGGAGCCGTTCGGCCTGGCGGTGCGCCACCGTTTCGTCAATCTGCAAAATATCCAGCGGCTTTTCTTGGGAGACGAAGTCATTCACGCCAACAATGATTTTTTCCTTTTTGTCCACGGCCACCTGGTAACGGTAAGAAGCTTCCGCGATTTCGCGCTGTGGATAGCCGCGCTCGATGGCCGCAACCATTCCGCCCATCGCGTCAATTTTCTCGATGTAGTCCCACGCGCCACGCTCGACTTCGTTGGTGAGCGTTTCCACGAAGTACGATCCGCCAAGGGGATCGACTGTGTTCGTCACGCCCGTTTCATGCGCGATGATTTGCTGCGTGCGCAAAGCGATCGTCGCCGCGAATTCCGTTGGCAAAGCCCAGGCCTCATCAAGGGAATTGGTGTGCAACGATTGCGTGCCACCCATGACCGCCGCCAACGCCTGAATCGCGGTGCGCACGACATTGTTGTAGGGCTGCTGTGCGGTCAGCGAGCAGCCCGCGGTCTGCGTGTGGAAGCGCAGAACCCACGAACGCGGGTTCTTGGATTTGTAACGCGCGGCCATGGCCTTGTGCCAAATGCGGCGCGCCGCTCGATACTTAGCAATCTCTTCGAAGAAATCATTGTGCGCGTTGAAGAAAAACGAAAGTTGCGGCACGAATTGATCTACATCCAAGCCGCGGCGCATGCCCCATTCGACGTACTCGAGCCCATCGCGCAAGGTAAACGCCAATTCCTGAATGGCCGTCGAGCCGGCCTCACGAATGTGATACCCGCTGATGGAAATCGTGTTGAACTTCGGGGTGTTCTTGACGCCAAATTCAAAAGTATCAATCACGAGCCGCATCGAAGGCTCGGGTGGATAGATGTATTCCTTCTGCGCGATGTACTCCTTCAGGATGTCGTTCTGCAGGGTGCCCGAGATTTTTTTCCAATCCGCACCCTGCTTTTCCGCCACCGCCAGGTACATCGCCCAAATCGCCGCGGCCGGCGAGTTGATGGTCATGGAAGTCGTGACGTTGGCGAGCGGAATCTTGTCGAAAAGAACTTCCATGTCCGCTAGGGAACTGATGGCTACGCCGCATTTGCCGACCTCGCCTTCCGAAAGCGGGTGGTCGGAGTCATAGCCCATTAGGGTTGGCAAATCGAAGGCTGTCGAAAGACCGGTCTGACCTTGCGAGAGTAGATAACGGAACCGGGCGTTTGTGTCTTCCGCGGTGCCGAAGCCTGCAAACTGGCGCATGGTCCAGAGGCGCGTGCGGTACATCGTGGGATGGATTCCGCGGGTATAAGGTGAGGCGCCCGGCAGCCCTAGGTCTCGCTGAGCATCCCAATCCAACAGGTCCGCTTCGGTATACAGGCGGCGGATGGGATGACCCGAAGTCGTTGTGAAGTCACAGGCTCTTTCGGGGCTTTTCTCCAAGGATGGCTGAAGCGTGCTCTTTTCCCATGCGAGTTCTTTGGCTGAAGGTTGGCGATGCGCAGCCGAAGTTTCTTCAGGACTCAGGGTCTGCGTCGTGCCTTTTGGCTTATCGCTCATTCGCTGGTCTCCCCGTGGGCATAAGAACAAACTTGGAAGGACATTTTCACTATTAATGCTATGCGAATGCGTGGGAGCGAGCAAGGCTTTGAAAAAGCGCGGTAAGGCGATACAGCAGATAGCGCGAAGTCTTTCTCTTTCAAGGGATATTGAGGACGGTACCTAGGCCAGCGTAGACATAGTGGTCTCCAAACACTTTGCGGAGTGTCGCAAACATAGGCTCTCCCGTGCAGTGGCCCGGCGCCACCCTATCAAGTTTAAACTCGTCGTGCAACACTCTGGCGATACGCTCGACCTCGGGATCCGGCGTTTGGATCTGGTGCAGCCCGCCGAACAGAATTGTGATGTGAGAATCGATCGCTGTGGCTTCCTGCAGGATGTGCTCCACGCCGGGATGCGAGCAGCCGGCAATCAGGATGATTCCCTCCGGACTTTTCAGGGCCAGGGACAACTCTCTTAACTCCAGCGTTCCCGGAGTCGTTGACACGTCGGGGAGGATGAAGATTCCTGGCGCTACTTCGGTCTTTTGGCTGACGGGGATGAAGTTAGCGCCAGGCCAGGGCGTGCCTCCCTCCAGGTTTTCCGGCGGATGGCCTCCGTAGTAGCGCATCTCTGAAGGGAGCGACGGATCTTTGCGGTAGAAATCGTTTTTTGGTCCGTGGGCGAACAAGCCCCAGAGTTCGTCGGGGACATAAATCTTGGCCCTAGGGTTCACCGCCAACAAATAGGGGATGCCGCTAGTGTGATCGGCGTGGCGGTGCGAGATGACGGCAAAATCGATGTTCCGCAAGTCGACTCCCAGCGCCTTCACGTTGTGCTCGAAGATCTTGGCGTTGTTGCCCGTGTCGAACAGGATGCGCGTGCCCCTATACTCCACCAGAGCTGCGAATCCCCAATCCATGGTCAAGGCGGGATTTTTGCCGAAGGAGTCGTACAGAATCGTGACGCGGTTGGCGGGCTGCGCGTGGGCTGTTCTTGCGAGTAAAAGGGCGGCAAGCAAAAAACTGACTCGCGCGCGATGGCTCATGACTCCGTCCCGTTGCTTAGAAGCAAGCAATCCAATGCCCGAGATTATAGGCCCGTTGATTCGGGGGACACAGATTTTGGAAACGCGTAATAATCTCTTCACTTGGCGCTGAACTCCGCAAGCGGCGGGTTCCTTATGACCCACGGACTGCGGGTCTTGACCGTGCCTTCGGGAGCCTTCGTGTTGTCCGGCCACCACAAATGAAAAATGATTCCATCCGTGTGAGAGGCGGTCTCCGCGATGCTCTTGGCCTGCTCCGATGAGCGATCCCATACCTGGACGCGCCCGTGGCAATTTCCGCGGCGTGGTCATGGTAATACCTGTTCCAGTTTTCAAGGGAAATGTTGGATCGCGAAGTCGTCTTGGCCACGAAATACTCGACTTGTTTCAGCAGGGCATTGGGCTCGGTGGATTCGTAGATAAGGAATTCGAGTACATCGCTAGAAACTGCCTGCAATAGGAATAGGGATGGTACGGCCCCATCACTTTGGCATCGATTTTGTGCGGCGCAAGGACGTGGATGTCGTGGCCCACGCTCTTGATTTCTCTTGATTTTCCGCATCATTTTTGGCCGGCCCCGGAGAAGAGCTTGTCCACGCCCACGACCTGGCCATGAAGCGTTCCGGGAATAAGGGTTTCGCGCTGGATTTCGCCAGAGATGGCTTCAGCGATGGAGACGCGGTTGACCTCGAGGGTGCGGCCGAGAGCGCGTTCATAATTGGCCTTGGCTTCCTCGAGGTTGGCCAGAGCGCGAATTTCCGCGCCCTGAGCGTTGATCAGGTCACGCTGAGTGAGAATGACGTTGTAAACGGTCGAGGCACCCAATTGGTACTTCTTCTGCTCCGCGTCAAAAGTCTGCTGCTGGAGTTCGCGCGCCTTACTGGCCGCCTCGACCTGGGCGCGATCCTGGGTGAGGGCGATGTAAGTATTGCGGACGTCCAAAAGCGCAGCATTCTTCAGCTGCTGCATTTGTGTTTCGAGCTGCCGCTGCACCAGTAGGGCGCGCGCGTTGTCGGCCTGGGCCGAGCGGTTGCGAATGGGCAGATTGAACGTCAATTGCAAATTGTAATCCGGAAACTGACTGTGAAACACCTGGCTCTGCACTGTGGTGAAACCTTGCTGAGAGATGCCGTTGATCGGAGTGCTGAATGTCGGTTCGAAAATGGGCACGCCGTTGACGGTGACGGGATTTCCGTTGGCATCCACGATGGGGATGCCGCTACTGACAACTCTCGGGGTCCCTTTATTGGGAGAATTACCCGCAAGTCCAACCGAGCTGTATTGCCCGGTTAAGGTAAGGGAGGGCAGCAGAGCGTTGTGCGTTGCGCGGACGTCAGTGGCCGCGTTCCTCAAATTGAGGACTTCCTCTTGAATGTCGGGCCGCTTGGCAAACGCTTCCTTGATGGATTCCTCAAAGGAGGCAGTTTCGATCATTGCGGGCTGAGACGGCTTGTCCAAGGTGATGATTTCGACGTTGACGAGATTCGGAGCCAGGGGATCTTTGCTAATCGCATTTTTCAGGATTTGTTCGTCCTGCAGGCGAATGGTCTGCGCGACGATTAGGTTTTGGTGGTCGGTGGCGAGTTCGGATTCTGCGCGGGTAACATCCAGCGGAGCCATGGTGCCGATTTCGAGCTGCTTTTTGTTGTCCTCGTATAGTTTTTGGGCCACGGTTACGGCTTGCTGCTGCACCTTGACGTTTTCTCTCGCGAATGCCAATTCCCAATAGGCGGTGATGGTGTTCGTCACGGTAGTGATGGCCTGCTGAGCGAAAGCCAAGTCCGAAATTTTGCGATTGTTCTTGGCGATCTGGATATTTCGGGTGTTGACGAAGGTGCCGAATCCGTTCAAGAGGGGTTGCGTAAAACCAGCCGTTAGAGTGGACTGCACTGCGGGGTTGAAAAAGTTGGCGCTGGAAGTCGAACTGCTGCGCTGATTGTCCCACAGGGCAAAGAAAGTTGTTCCCGTGTGAAAGGACTGCGTGTACTGATTGTTGTATTGGTCAGTGTGGGATTTAAGGGCGGTCAGGCTGCTGGTGCCGGTTCCGGAAATGAACGGGTTATTGATAGGACTGGAACGATCGTCCATGAATACGGTGCTCGTGAAGATGGGGTCATACGAAAAACCAAACGTCGAGAAGGGGTTTATGTTGGCAGTGGAAGAGGCAAAAGCCGCCCCGGGGGTGCCAAAGCCAAAGCCTCCGGCATGCGTTTTGAGGATGCTGAGGTCCGCAATCCACGGATAATAGCGCTGTACGGCAATGTCTACGCTGTTTTCGAGGGCCAGTTCGATGGCGTCCTGCAGGGTGATCTCAAGCTTGTTGTCGTGGATGAGCTGATCTATGCGTGGCGAGTTAACGAGCACGGTCGGCTCGATCTTTATGGAATGGTAAGGCGCAAATAGGTTCGGGAAGGCCCGGGGCCCGTGGCTAAAATTGTGTTTAGCCAATCCCAGGGACACGGGCACGACGGAGGACTCGGGTTTGGTTTGCGCGGGCGGCGGATTTTGCGGAGTATCCTGCGCATAGGCGGGAGAAAAGGGCCCTCCTGCAAGGGTGATAGCGAGGGTCATTGCCAACAGCGGTCGAGCCAACAGCCTTGATCCCGATACGGCCGGGGTCCTACGTAGCGACGTCATAGCGCTCCTTTACCCTCAAGATTTATTTTCCCCAAGACACAAAGACGAGTATTCAGATGGTCTCAACTCTGTAAAACGTTCACAGAATGGAATTTGTTTCACTGACGTTCGGCAATTTTAGGCGCCGAAGGACCGAAGAAGGTCAACCACTTCGTATCGGAGCCCGAAAAAATGTTGTCAGGAACTATTGAATGCGTTGCCTCATGGCTGACATTGCGCGTACCGGGCGGGAAGCAGTCTAACAGGGGCGTGTTTCCTTGACAATTGAATGGCAGCACGGCTAGTCTCACCGCTGGGCTGCTGGCCATTCGACGATGAGGAGCCGCTGAAAGTAGCTGATGCCCATGCTGAAGCGCGAAGAAATCCTGAAGATGTTCGAGGCGGCGGGCGCCATCCGCCACGGCCACTTTGAGCTTTCTAGCGGGCGGCACAGCGGAACGTACGTGCAATGCGCGCTGGTTTTGCAATATCCGCGGGTCGCAGAAAAGCTCGGGCAGGCGCTGGCGGCGCTGTTTTCCGATGTACGCGTGGATGCAGTGGTTTCGCCGGCGATTGGCGGTTTAATTATTGGGCAGGAAGTGGCGCGAGCCTTGCCCGATCCGAAAGGCGGGGCGGGCGGAGGCGTACCGGCCCTGTTTGTTGAGCGCGACGCGAGCGGAATGATGACGCTGCGCCGCGGATTCGAGATTCGCCCAGACCAGCATGTGCTCGTAGTCGAGGACGTGTGGACCACCGGCGGGTCGACGATGGAGACCATTCACGTGGTGGAAGAGGCCGGCGGGCGCGTGATGGCCGCGGGCGCGCTGATGGACAGAAGCGGGGGAGCGATCGACTTTGAGGTAGACGCGCAGTCCCTGATACAAATGCCAATCAGCAATTACGAGCCGGAAGATTGCCCGCTGTGTCGGCAGGGAAGTGTTGCCATCAAGCCGGGAAGCCGTTTTGCGCGGACGGCACCGTAACCAAAGAGTTCCAAAAGCCGAAGAGTTTCAAGAGTCTAAGAGTCCAAGAGTCAAAAGCAAAGCGGAACAACTGAAGTTATTCGGGGCGTCCTTGAACTCTCTGACGCTGCCCTCTTAAACTCTCTCCTGCATGCGTCATTTCAAGCTCACCATGGCCTACGATGGCACGGACTATCATGGCTGGCAGATGCAGGCCAACAAGCCGACGATCCAAGGCGAAATCGTCAATGTGCTGCAGCGCCTGACGCAGGAGAAGATTTTTCTGCATGGCGCGGGACGAACCGACGCGGGTGTACATGCGCTCGGCCAGGTGGCCAGTTTCAAGACGCACTCGGGGCTCTCGGCGCAGGAATTTCAGCGCGCGTTGAACGCGCTGCTTCCACCGGCGATTCGCATCGTTGAAGCGGAAGAAGTCGGGCCGGATTTCCATGCGCGGTGGTCGGCGCGTCGCAAAACCTATCGCTATCGCTTGTACCGGGGGAAAGTGGTGCCCCCGGCGCTTTGGCGGTATGTGCTGCATTATCCTTTCCCGCTCGATGAGGAGGCCATGCGCGACGCCGCAGCGCGATTTGTAGGAACGCATGACTATACGGCTTTTGCGGCCTCGGCAGATTCGGAAGACGATGAGCGCGAGCGCTCGACCGAGCGTGAGATTTATACGGCGGAGTTAGCGCCTTCCCCTGATGGCGAGGAGTTGGTGTTCACGGTGAGTGGCCGTTCGTTTCTGCGTTACATGGTCCGCAAAATGGTGGGCACGTTGCTGGATGTGGGGCGCGGCAGACTTAGACCGGAAGACATTGACCGTCTCTATGAAAGCAAGGACCGCTCCAAGGCGGGGCCGACCGTGCCGCCCCAAGGGCTGGTCATGGTGGAAGTGCAACACGAAGAGGCCTGGCGAGTCGGGAAGCCCTTAAAGGCCTTCTAACACTGGAGCGCTACGGTGGGGCGCTCTCGCTGAGGCAAAATCGGTTAGAATCCGGGTTATGGCTGCTACAGCCATCCCCATCGACACGCTGCCTTCCATCAACCCAGCCACTGGGCAGGTACTGGCGCATTTCGAGAAGACCCCGCCGGAAAGGGTTGCGCGGGCCGTGTTGCTGGCGCGAGCAGCGCAAAAGCAATGGGCAAAAGTTCCGATTCGGGAGCGTTGCAGGCGACTGCGCGCGCTGCGGGAGCGGATGATGGGGTCGCGCGATGAGCTGGCGGACACGGTCGTCAACGAAACTGGTAAGCCGCGCGTTGAAGCCCTCTTCGCGGACCTTTTTGTGGCGCTCGATGCGGCAAAGTATTGGTCCAGGAATGCCGCCGCTGCTCTGCGCACGGAACGTGTCCCGCATCACAGCCTTGCGGCGAAAACTAAATCGGGGAGCCTCGTTTATGAGCCTCTCGGAGTAATTGGCATCATCTCTTCCTGGAACTATCCGTTGGCGATACCAGTGAGCCAGATCATTCCGGCAGTGGTGGCTGGAAATGCGGTGGTCTGCAAGAGCAGCGACTTTACGCCAAAGTGCGGAATGCTTATCGAAAGGCTTTTTCGCGAAGCAGGATTCCCTCAAGACCTTGTGGCCGTGGTTCAGGGCGGGGCAGAGGTGGGACAGGCGGTAGTTGAAGCGGCGCCGGACAAAGTTGTTTTTACCGGCAGCGTGGCGACGGGACGGCGTGTCGCCGAGGCTTGCGCGAGGAAACTCATACCGACCGTTCTCGAGCTCGGCGGAAAAGACGCGATGATTGTTCTTGCAGACGCAGACCTGCAGACGACATCTAGCGCGGCCGTCTGGGGAAGTTATACGAATTGCGGACAAGTTTGCTTGTCGGTCGAGCGGTTGTTGGTCGAAGAATCGGTCTCGCAGAGATTTGCAGAGCTATGCGCGGAGAAAACGAAAAAGTTGCGCTTGGGACCTGGAAACGATTCGGCCACGGATGTGGGCCCGCTGATTCGGCCGCAGCATGTGCAGCGCCTGATGGATTTGGTAGAAGATGCCAG
This sequence comes from Acidobacteriota bacterium, assembly GCA_003224085.1. Lineage (GTDB taxonomy): Bacteria > Acidobacteriota > Terriglobia > Acidiferrales > UBA7541 > Acidiferrum. Next base: position 149,611 of record QHYK01000038.1, read on the forward strand.
GGAGCGGGGAGCAAGAGTATTATGCGGCGGGCACCCGCGCCCTGATCTGGGACCGAGTTTCTTCGAACCAACGGTCATCGTAAACGTTGATTCCAACGCGAGGCTGTCTCAGGAAGAGACCTTCGGGCCCATTCTTGCGATGCAAACGGTTAAGAATGCGGATGAAGCCGTAAGGTTGGCCAACGATTCGCCGTTCGCGCTGGCCGCCAGCGTGTGGACGGCCGATAAAAAGAAGGGAGAAGCGATTGCGCGGCAGCTTCGCGTAGGCGCAGTGATGGTGAACGACGCCATTAGTTATTTTGGCATCGCCGAAGCACCCCACGGCGGATGCGGTGCAAGCGGCTGGGGGCGCACGCATGCCCGCGCGGGCCTGCTAGAAATGGTGCATAGGAAATATATCGACTTGGATCGCCTGCCGCGGAAGGAAAAGCCTTGGTGGTATCGTTATGGCGGCGAATTGGAGCGGGCCGCTGACGCCTTCCTGCGGTTCGAATTCTCCGGCGGCATCGGGGCGAAGTTGCGGAATGCCCGCGGCGCATTGAAAACTCTTTTCCGTGATCACGGGTTGTAGAAAGGACTCCATGACAGAAGAAACCGCAGCTAATCCCAGGATCAAGACGCGAAAGCCAAAGCAGCGGGCTTGCGACGAAAAGGATGAGAAAGGCAAACTCTGCGCCGGTCATTTGAAGCGCTGGTATGACTATCCGAAGGAAGTGGCCACGGTTATAGGGCCAAAGGCGGAAATCTATCGCTGCGAGTTTTGCAAGACGCTGTATCGCCCCGACCCAGCGCAGCAGCCGCAGAGCTACACGCTTAGAAATTAGAGATCAGAGAACGGAGATCGGAGACCAGAGGCGGCCGTACCTAGCGAAACGCTATGCAGCAAAACGAATGGGTCTACGACTGGAACACGGCTACCCCGCCGCAAATTCCTCCCGGCACTCGTGTGCTCCTCGACGATGAGACGCTGCGCGATGGCTTGCAGAATCCGTCCGTCTGCGATCCCCGTATCGAAGAGAAGATAGAAATTTTGCACCTGATGGAATCGCTGGGAATCGATTCGGTCAACATCGGCTTGCCTGGCGCGGGGCCGCGAGCGGCGGCGCATACCGAGGCGCTGGCGCGCGAAATCGCCACGAATCGGATGAAGATCAAACCGAATTGCGCGGCGCGAACCCACGAGAATGACATTCGCCCCATCGTGGAAATATCCCAGCGGGTGGGGATCGCGATTGAAGCCGCGACGTTTCTAGGCTCGAGTCCCATTCGGCGGCTGGTGGAAGATTGGACGGTCGAGCATCTCCAACGCACCACCGAGAAAGCGGTCAAGTTTGCCGTCGAACACGGACTCCCGTCCATGTACGTCACGGAAGACACGATTCGAACCGATCCGGACACGGTGAAGCGGTTGTATGCGACGGCCATCCGCAATGGGGCGCGCGCCGTGGTGCTGTGCGACACCGTGGGGCACGCCACGCCGAACGGCGCTTTCAATCTGGTGAAATTCGTCGTCGAGGAGGTGGTGAGACTCTCCGGCGAGAAAATCCGCGTGGATTGGCACGGCCACAACGATCGTGGCCTGGCCGTCGCCAATTCGTTTGCAGCCATTGCCGCAGGAGCGCATCAAGTGCATGGCGCGGCCAATGCGCTTGGAGAGCGCGTGGGCAACACGCCGATGGAGTTGATGCTCGTCAATCTGCGGCTGATGGGCTTGATCGATCGCGACCTTTCGAATCTCAAGACCTATTGCGAGAAAGTTGCCGCCGCTACAAGAACCAAGATTCCTCCCAATTATCCGGTCATCGGCCACGATGCATTTCGCACGGCCACGGGCGTGCATGCCGCTGCGATTGTCAAAGCAATGCAAAAGGGGAATGAACGGCTGGCTGATGATGTATACAGCGGCGTGCCCGCACACTTGTTTGGTCTTGAGCAGGTGATTGAAATTGGCCCCATGAGCGGCAAATCGAACGTATTGTACTGGCTTGCCCGCCACCAGATTCCCGCCGATGACGCCTTAGTGAGCCGCATCTTGGACGCTGCCAAGCAGTCCGCCCGCGTGCTCACCGATGCCGAAATCCGCGCACTTTGCACGGAGCCCGCACCCCGTTGAAACGAAATGGGCCGAACAGCGCAAGCAGGGCCACGATGAAACGCGCCTTGGTTTGCGTTATTCTTCTCGTTATGCCGGTCCGCTCCGCCGCACCATCCCATGCGCATCGCCAGGCCGCGGCTTCCCGGCTCGCCGAGAACGCGCATGTTCGCGTGGCTCTCGATTGGTTTACCCACAATCTTCCCTGGATCAATGACACGCAAGCGCGGTTTACGGAAATTCCTGCGCCGCCGTTTCAGGAGCAAGCCCGAGCCGCCGCCGTGAGCGATCTGCTCAGGGAAACCGGGCTCGCCGTGCACACCGACAAGATTGGCAACGTCATCGCGGAACTGGGTGGCGCGAACGAAAAGGAAATCGTCGTGCTCTCGGCGCACTTGGACACGGTGTTTCCCCGCGGAACGGACGTGAGAGTGCACCGCAGCGGCAACCGCATGATGGCGCCGGGGATTTCCGATAACGGTACCGGCATAGCCTCCTTAGTGGCGGTTGCGCGGGCACTGGAATCTGATCACGTCAAACCGCAGCGCACGATTTTGTTCGCGGCTAACGTGGGAGAAGAGGGGGAAGGAAATCTCCGCGGGATGCGCGAATTAGTCGAGACGTATCGGTCTAGACTGAAGGCTGTTGTCGTGCTCGACGGCTCCGGCACGGATCACGTCACGACACGAGCGCTGGCTTCGCGGCGGCTGGGAGCGACCATCACCGGCCCCGGCGGACACAGTTGGTCGGACTTCGGCATGCCCAACCCCATCAACGCGCTGGTTCGGGGCTCGGTACGTTTTATCAACACAAAAGTTCCAAGCGGCCCGCGCACAACGTTCAACATCGGGGAGATCGAAGGTGGAACGTCCGTCAATTCTGTTCCTCATGAGGCGCGCATTAAGGTGGACATTCGGTCGGAAAACGAAGAGGAACTGGCCCGGCTGGAATCCGCTCTTCGCGAAGCGATCGCCGCGGGCGTGCGGGACGAAATGGAACCGCCGCGCGACCGTTCCAGGGGAAATCTCGAATGGAAAGTGGAATTGCTCGGCAGCCGGCCCGGCGGGGAACTTTCGGCGGATTCACCCCTGCTGGCCGCTCTTCGCGCCGCTGATGAACTGGTCGGGAACCAGTCGCGCATGGAGCGCTCTTCGACCGACGCGAACATCCCGCTCTCCCAAGGAATCGATGCCATCTCCATCGGCGCAGGCGGAACCGGCGGCGGAGCGCATTCGTTGCAGGAATGGTATGACGCCACCGGCCGTGAAGTGGGATTAAAGCGCGCTTTGTTGACTGTTCTTGGAGTCGCGGGGGTCGCTGAGGAGAAAGCTCGATGAGGAAGGGAACGATTGGCGTGCGCCCCGCTGTTTTCTGTTTCACGCTTGCGGTGGCGATGTGGGCTTCGGCGGCACGGGAGAACTCCTATGCGCAGGAACGGCCCAAGGCGGCCGTTTTTTACATGCACGGCCGGATTTACACGAACGATCCGGCGAGCCCCTGGGCCGAAGCCATGGCCGTTGCGGACGGAAAGATCACCTGCATTGGGAAAATGGCTCATGTGTTGCTCGATTGCGGCGGGAGCCAGGAAGGCGCGGAAACGGTTCCTCTGCATGAGCAATTCGTGATGCCCGGGTTTAACGACGCGCACGTGCACCTGGGCAGCGCGGGAGCGGACGCGCTTTCGGTCGAATTGAGGGGCGTGACCTCGCCTCAGGAAATGCAGAAGCGCGTGGCGGAGGCTGTCGCGCATCACAAAGAAGGCGAATGGATTACTGGCAGCGGGTGGGACCACACGCTTTGGCCAGACAAAAGGTTTCCGAATCATCAGCAGCTCGATCCCGTCGCGCCGAAAAATCCGGTGCTGCTCACACACATTTCCGGTCACGTGGCGGTGGCCAATTCGCTGGCGCTGAAAATAGCGGAAATCGACAAGTCCACTCCCAATCCGCCCGGCGGCGAGATTGAACATGATGGTCTAGGCGAGCCGACGGGAATGTTGAAAGAAGACACGGCGATGGCTTTGGTGCGCGTGCGGATTCCTGATCCCTCTATGGAGGAGCGTCGGCGCGGGATCGAAATCGTGCTGCAGAATGTCGCGCGCAACGGAGTTACTTCGGTGCAAGACAATTCCGCTTGGGAAGATTTTCAGGTTTACCAAGAGTTGAAAGAAGAGGGCAAGCTCACCGCACGCATCACGGAATGGTTGCACTTCAATGACTCGCTGGACGATCTGCAGAATAGGCGCGCTCAGGGCGGCACCACCGACCTGTGGCTGAAGACCGGCGCCCTCAAGGCCGTGACCGACGGCGCGCTAGGCTCGCGGACTGCGGCGATGCTCGAACCCTATAGCGACGATCCCTCCGCGACGGGAATCTTTACTTACGATCGCGACAAATTGCGCGCCATGGCCATCGAGCGCGACAAGGCCGGCTTTCAATTGAACTTCCATGCCATCGGAGACCGCGCCAACCGCATTTGCCTGGATGTTTTCCAGGCCGTCGTGAAAGCCAATGGGCGCCGCGATCGCCGCGACCGCATCGAGCACGCTCAGGTAGTGGCCCCTACGGACTTCAAGCGCTTTGCGGAACTCAAGGTGATTGCCTCCATGCAGCCTTCACACCAAACTACGGACATGCGTTGGGCGGAGGACCGCATCGGCAGCGAGCGCATCAAGGGCGCGTATGCGTGGAATACCATGCTGAAGAACGGTGTTAGTCTCGCGTTCGGCACGGATTACCCCGTCGAGCCCATCAGCCCGTTTCGCGGTTTGTACGCGTGCGTTACGCGCGAGCGGCCGGAAGGCGGCCCCCGAAAAGGCTGGGAGCCGCAAGAAAAAATATCCCTGGAAGATTGTATCCGCGCCTACACTTCCGGGTCGGCCTACGCGCAGTTTGAGGAAGGGAAGAAGGGCGAACTAAGAGTCGGCGAATACGCTGACTTCCTGATTCTCTCCGACGAGCTCACGAAGATTCCGCCCTCTCAGTACACTAAGGTTCGCGTGCTTCGCACGGTCGTCGGTGGAAAAACGATGTATCAGGGAAACTGAAATTTAACCTTCCTTCGCCAGCCGTGAGAAAAAGTCAAGCTCAGTGATCTCCCCGGCATATTGTCTTCCGGGAGTCGCAGTGAACCAGTGAACCACACTCTTACGCGCCGTCCCTTCCACTCAGAACAAGTGTTTCTGGATGGCTCCGCCGTGCCATCCGCCCTTTCAATGAAACCTTTGCAATATCCGACGCATGGAAAGTCACCGGCCCGCTAGCCAAACTCACATTGAGAAACAACTCGGGTTTTGAAGAACAATCCGCGGAACTGAGGGACGGCCCCAAGCCTACGGTAATACAGGCGGATCGGTGCTTCCGACAGGGTTTCGGACGCGGAAGTGCCAGTGGATTTTTGGCTCGAGTTGTGGCCTATGGTGGTGGCGCTCACCGTGGAGTTCTCCGCAGAGGAATCGCTTGCCGGGGAGGGAGGCATTCTCCTGGGACTGCTTTTTCGGCGACCATTCTTCCGCTTGCTGAATATTGACCAGAAGGTTGTTGGCAACCTCTTTTTCTGCTGAAGAGGAAGCGGCGGCCTGAATTCGCTGAGCCATCGCCCGCGCTTCAGCGAACGGTCCCCTATTGACCAACAGGTAGGCCAAATTTATCCCATACGCGTGCCGTCCTGGGTCGAGCTCCACCCGGATAGCGGCATTGACTCAAGGCTCTGCTTGGCCTGTTCCGCAGTTTTTTCATCCAACCTGCCATCCTGAACCAGAAGCATTCCGTGAAAACACAGCGGGGCAAAACCTGTTGCTCCCAGCCCCAGGGCCTGCGCCATCTGCGCGTCCACCTCGGCAAGTTCCCGCTGCCGGTCGTTGTAATAACGCAGGGCCTCGTGAGCAAAGGGCAGGAGTGGCTCTGTTTGCGTTCTATGAGTTTCAGTACTTTCTAGGCCCACAAATCCACCCACGCTAGATTTCTTCTAAAGACTAAAGACATGACAGATATTTAGGTTGACAACCTCTCTCGGCGGGATTATACACCGCACCTAAAATTGCGTTTCAATTATAACAAGGCGTTTTTGGCAAGCGGTTGCCCGTTTTTTGACGGAAAAAAAAGGGTTGGCGTGGGGCATCACTTGTGGCGCCCTTTGCGCGAGTGACCGTCAGTGAAAAACTTAGCGGCGCTCTATGAAAGTCCGTAGAAAGCTATGGACTTTCGTAGAGCCTTCGTTTAGTGATTTAGACCCGATTTATGTAATCGATGGCAAGTTTGGAAGTTATTTATGGTCGTTGCCTTGGCAGAAAACTTGCTGTATGTCCCAACAAGCAAAAGTCCCTATGGTGGAGTTTGCAGATTCCGAATTCTTCCAAGCCTTCTACGCAAGTCGAGGGGGCCTTCCCGGCCCGTCCAGGAGGTAGTTCGCATGCTTAATAAGCGAGTGGTTCTAGCGGTGTTTTGTCTGTTTGCTGTAATTTGTATATGCTCCCCATCGACCATGGGCCAGGCGTCGGCGACTGGCACGGTCTCCGGCACGGTGACAGATACCTCTGGAGCTGCTGTCCCCAGCGCAGCCGTGTCCCTGATTGACGCGGCTACAGGGAGCGCTCGAACTGCCACGACCAACGGTACCGGCGCTTACGTTATTACGTACGTCAATCCAGGCACGTATAACGTTAAGGTCTCAAAGCAGGGCTTCAAAACCACTGTCGTCTCGAACCAAGTCGTAGAAATCGGTCGCCAGCTAAGTGTAAACGCCATACTCGAGATCGGCTCTGTTTCGCAGACGGTCGAGGTTACCGTGACGGTGGGAGCCGAACTGCAAACCATGGACGCGACGGTTGGCGCGACGCTCAGCGGCACCACGCTGGTTAACCTGCCTAACACCAGCCGAGACGCTTCGACCCTGGCCGTCCTTCAGCCCGGCCAGAACATCAATGGCAACGTCGGTGGCGCGGCTTCGGACCAAAACTCCTTCTTGGTTGACGGCGGCTTTGCCACCGACGATATGAGTGGAGACAACAACACGTATATCACGGGCTTTGGTTCTGACACCGCGGGAGGAGCAGGCGCCATGCACAGCGCTGGCTTCGCCCAGACGCCGTCGGCCGTTATTCCCCTCCCTGTCGCCAGCGTTGAAGAGTTTAAGGTTTCGACCTCAAACCAGACTGCCGACTTCACCGGCGGCGCCGGCAGTCAGGTGGAAATAGCGACCAAGCGCGGGACGAACAGTTTGCATGGCGGTGTTTACGAATACTACCAGGACACCACCTTCGGCGGTGCCAATTCCTGGGACAATAACAATCATCCGAAGCCGATCCCCCTGGTCAGCTCGCGTTTCAGCCGCTTTGGGGCCGATGCTGGCGGAAAAATCCCCCACTCAAACTATTTCGGAGGAGACTGGTATATCTTCGGCCTCTACGAAGGTTTCCGTTGGCCGCAGAACATAACGTTCACTAGAACCATGCCACTACCGTCTATGCGCGCGGGCCTTATCCACCTCAACGGACAGACGATAAACTTGAATCCGTTCCCTGTGGTTGACCCTGGATGCGGAGCAGCGGTAACTACAAGTTGCAAGATCACCACCGCGGGCCAAACTATTCAGCCTACCATGTGCCCCGCGGGTCCCTGCGATCCGCGCGGCCTTGGCACAACGGAGAATGGCCAGCCAACCGGAACGTTGAACCCCGTCGCCACCCTCTGGAACACTTATCTGCCTTTGCCCAACGACTGCACCAAGGGCGACGGTTTAAACTATTGCGGGTATACGAGCCCCATCGCTATTCCGCAGAGCAGTAACTTCGGGGTGACCCGAATCGACCACGATTTCACCAAAGGCTGGCACTTCAACGGCACTTACCACTACTATAAGTTGACGAACACGGTTAACAACCAGTGGGATATCGGTGGATTCTTCCCTGGGGACACGAAGGGCCAGTACGCGGCCATTCGTCAGAAGCCGCAGAATAGTTGGCTCTATACCGTTGGCCTGACCAAGGACATTAGGCCGGGCCTTACCAACGACTTCCACTTCAGCTATACGCGGAACTGGTGGGCCTATGGGAGTCCCAGCGGCGTGCCAAACGTTGCCGGATACCCTGCAGCACTCGAAGTCGGCGGCGAAAACTCCAACAACGTGTTTATTCCCTACAACACCAATAATCAGAGCGTTCGCACCCGTTATTGGAATGGCCACGACTACCTGTACCGCGACGACGTCTCTTGGTTGAAAGGCAGCCATCTGTTCCAGCTCGGCGGCAGCTACCTGCGGAACATCGACACCCACAAGCGCAACGACAACGGGGGAACCATCAACACCTACGAGCAGTACCTGATCGGTGAGGGAAACTCGGTCAGTCTTGACTCCGTCGGCATCAGCATGGCCGGTTATGTTCCCAACGGCGTCACCTCCCTGGCGAAATATGGAAACCTTTACTCGGAGATTCTCGGTATGGTGGATTCGAGCCAGGGCCTTTTTAGCCGCGGCTTGGGTAATTTAGCTACTGGCTTGCCCCTCAACCCGATCAAGTCTTGTGCCATTTCCGGCGTCGCTGCCACGTCCGGCTGCATGTCGTCCCCACCGATAACAGGCCACAGCATCCTACCGACCTACAGCCTCTACTGGACCGACAGTTGGCGCATGAAGACCAAGTTCACCCTGAATTACGGCATTGGCTACACCCTGGAAATGCCCCCCTACGAGACCCAGGGCGGCGTCCAGTCGGTTATGGTGGACTCAACGGGCCACATTTTCCGCACCGAGGAATTCTTGCAGAAGGAAAAGGAGCTTGCGCTTGCCGGCATCGCCTATGCGCCCAACGTTGGCTTTGCATCGGTCCGCAACGTCGTAAACCACTCCAAGTACCCCTATGACCCGTTCTACGGCGGAATTAGCCCACGCGTCGGAATCGCCTGGAACTTCATGAAGGATACCGTGGTTCGCGGCGGCTACGCTCGCATCTTTGGCCGGATTAACGGGGTCAATCCCCTTCTGGTTCCGCTGCTCACTCCAGGCTTGTTGCAGCCGGACACCTGCCGCGGTCCCAACCTCTCGGGGGGCTGCGGCGGCAACCCAAATACCATTTTCCGAGTCGGTGTGGACGGAACAACTGCGCCGCTGCCCCCGCCGAGTCAGAACCTGCCACAGCCTTGGTATCCCGGCGTCAACGACGTCGCCACTGGGGCGGGCGAAACCGTCGACCCGAATTTCAAGCCGAACCGCTCGGATGAATTCACGCTCAGCATCCAGCACCAGTTCGGTCCGAAAATTCTTGCTGAGGCTGGCTATATCGGCCGCAAAATTTCCAATGAAATTGAATATTACAGCCTGACCACAGTTCCCTATATGCTGACCCTGAACGGGCAGAGCTTCGCCAACGCCTGGAAAAACGTGATGGTAACCACCAACTACAGCACTAACGTTCCAGTCCCCAAAATATGCACGGCGAACTGCAAAACTAGTAATCCAACTCTAGTTCCTAACCCTGCATACTATGCATACCTCAACGGGTTGCCGCTCCAGCCTTTCTTTGAAGCGGCGTTAGGAGGGTCGAACTCATCCTACTGTAACGCCAGTGTGCCCGGCCTTACAAGTTGCACCGCCGCTTTCGTCGCGAGTAACGCCAACAACGCCAACGGCAACGGCCTCATGCTTGCGGATGACCCGTTCGATGCCTGGGCCACCATCTCGAACGCCGGCCAGTTTGTGTTCGGCCGGACCTTCACCAGCGATCCGCTGAACACCCCCTTCGGAGCGAATGGCCAAGCGCCATCCGTCATTACGACAGTCAGCAACGGCTATGGCAACTACAACGCCGGCTTCCTGCAGTTGACCTTCACTGAATGGCATGGCCTGACCATGAAGACCAACCTCACCATGTCCAAGGCCCTAGGAACCGGAAACGTTGTCCAGGCCACCAGCTCATTTGCCACCATCGATCCCTGGAACCTGCATAGCCAGTATGGTCCGCAGAGCTACGACGAAAAATTCAACTTCAACCTCTTCTTCAACTATGCCCCTCCGTTCTTCTCCAGCCAAAAAGGCATAATCGGCCATATACTCGGCGGCTGGAATATCTCGCCGCTATTCGTCTACGGCAGTGGCTTCCCGGTCCAACTCCAGACGGCGAACGGCAACTGCGGAAGCTTGGGCGAGTGCAACACTGCCTACGTCGGAGCCAACGAGAATATGGCGGGGAACTTCAGTTACACCGCTACCCGCCATCAGAACGCGTTCGGCACTGTCTGTGGCACCTCAGGACCCGGCCAAAATATTTTGGCCAACCCCGATGCGTCCTGCCCGCAAGGCGGTGGCATATTCGGCGACGGGGTGCGCAACCCCATCCTCGGTTTGGATGGACAAGCGGGAGCCTTTCCGGTCCGCGGCTTTCCGTTCTGGAACCTGGACCTCGGCCTCAGCAAGAAAGTCCGGATTACGGAGCGATTCAGCGGTACTTTTCACTTTGATTCCACCAACGTGCTCAATCACATGCAGCCCAATGAGCCCTGCTTCAACGCCGCCGCCCCAAGCAGCTGGGGTGTGATAGGGTCGTCCGATTGCACAAACTTGAATGGAAACGTCCAGGGTAACAATGCCCGCCGGCTGCAGTTCGGCTTGACGATCGACTGGTAATTCGCTAACCACTACCAGCTGCATTCGCGAGGGCTCGCAAGGGCCCTCGCGATTTTTTATGAGTAGTACTTCACGTCGACGGGCTCGTACATCGTTGCGGTACCGGTGTGGGCTTTTTCGTAGGTATCGATGGCCGCAGCGTGCTGCATGGTAGTGCCGATGTCGTCCAGGCCCTTCAGCAGAACTTCCTTCCGCGACGGGGCGATCTCAAACTTGAACATCAGGCCGTGCTTATCGGCGATGGTCTGGTTCGGCAAGTTCACGGTCAGCGAATAGCCTTCTTCCTTTTCGGTGCGCTGGAAGAGTTCCTCCACCTGCTCTTCCGACAGGGTGGCCGGAAGAATCCCGTTTTTGAAGCAATTGTTGTAGAAAATGTCCGCATAGCTGGGCGCGATGATGACACGAAAGCCGTAGTCCTTGACGCCCCAGGGCGCGTGTTCGCGGCTCGAGCCGCAGCCGAAGTTCGCGCGCGCGAGGAGCACCGATGCGCCTTTGTATCGCGGAAAATTCAGCGCGAACTCCGGATTCGGCCTTTCACCGGGAAGATAACGCCAGTCGTAAAAGAGGATGCGGCCAAAGCCTTCGCGCGTCAGCGCCTTCAGGAACTGCTTGGGCACCATCTGGTCGGTGTCCACGTTGACGCGATCGAGCGGCGCGACCATGCCGGTATGTGTTGTGAATGATTGCATGCATTAGTCCTCAGTGTTTGCGTCCACAGCTCTCAGTCCTTGCTCGGACGACCGGAATCGTGGTAACGAGCCACGATTCTCCAGATCTGAACAGCCAAGCCGACTGACATTAGAATGCCGACGACCTCACTGGGATGGACCAAGAGCGGAGAACGGAACCTACCGAACAACTCACCCATCACCTACTCCACATGGGCCACGTCGAATTCGCGGACGTCGACAAAATGACCTGCGATGGCCGCGGCGGCGGCCATCACGGGGCTAACCAGATGCGTCCGGCTATCCTTGCCCTGGCGGCCTTCGAAATTGCGATTGCTCGTGCTGGCGCTGCGCTCGTGCGGAGGCAGAACGTCCGCGTTCATGCCGATGCACATGCTGCATCCCGCGTCGCGCCATTCGAATCCCGCAGCGGTGAAAATCTTGTCGAGTCCTTCTTTCTCCGCTTGCGACTTAATTCCGCGGGAGCCCGGCACAATCAGCGCCTGCTTAATGTTTTTCGCCACGTGCTTGCCGGCCACGAGATTAGCAGCGGCGCGCAAATCGTCGAGCCGCGAATTCGTGCACGACCCGATGAACACGCGGTCTACGGGAATGTCCACGATGGGCGTACCCGGCTTCAATCCCATGTATTTCAGCGCACTTTCAGTAGCTTTCTGATCGTTGGGGTCGTGGAAGTCGTGCGGATCCGGCACACGCGCGGTAACGCTCGTGACCATGCCCGGATTCGTGCCCCAAGTGACTTGTGGAGCAATCTTTTCCACCTGCAGCTCGACGGTCATGTCGAATTTTGCGCCGTCGTCGGTGCGCAATTGTTTCCAGTGCTCAACCGCTCCCTGAAACGCTTTGCCGCGCGGCACAAACGGCCGCCCTTCGAGATACGCGAACGTGGTTTCATCTGGCGCAACCATTCCCGCGCGCGCGCCGCCTTCGATGCTCATATTGCAGACGGTCATGCGCCCGTCCATCGAAAGCGCGCGAATCGCTTCGCCGCCATATTCCGCCACGTGCCCCGTGCCGCCGCCGATGCCGATTTTTCCGATAATGGCCAGAATAATGTCCTTGGCCGTGAGGCCTTTAGGACGCTTCCCGTGCACCAGAAGGTGCAGCGTTTTCGAACGCGACTGCACCAGGCATTGTGTGGCCAGCACATGCTCAACTTCGCTGGTGCCAATCCCAAAAGCCAGCGTGCCAAAAGCGCCGTGCGTCGAAGTGTGACTGTCGCCGCAAACAATCGTTTGCCCCGGCTGCGTGATCCCCAATTCCGGGCCAATGATGTGCACGATGCCTTGGTTGCGGCTATTCATGTCAAAAAGCCGCACGCCGAATTCGCGGCAATTTTTTCCGAGCGCTTCGAATTGCAACCTGGCGTCGTTATCGAGGATGGGTAGCGTGCGGTCGGTCGTCGGAACCGAGTGGTCCATCACCGCGAAAGTGAGGTCGGGTCGGCGCACCTTGCGGCCCTCGGCGCGCAGGCCGGCAAACGCCTGCGGCGAAGTGCCTTCATGAATCAAATGCCGGTCAATGTAGATGAGCGCGGGCTGGCCGGGCTCTTCCCAGACAACGTGGCTGTCCCAGATTTTTTGGTAAAGAGTTTTTGGTGGCATGGCAGTTCAGAATGAATTCTAGCACTCCCGTATTGGCGTGCAAATCGATGGGGCGTGCTGCCACAACATGCCCCGCAGCTGGGCCGGGCACTTGAACTTCACACGATGGAGTTTTTTGGCCGGTTTCGGGCGCGCTAATTTCCGGAAGACTTTCGGCGTTCGCAAAGCGTGACGATCTTCGTCGGGTCGATCGCCTCGCTGTCAATCTGCATCTCTACGACTTTGCCTTCCTTGTCGATCAAATAGTTGATGCGTCGCGCCGCTTTGTATTTCGGATTGTACAGGCCGTATTGCTTGGTGACTTCGCCGCCCCAGTCGCTTAGCAGCGGGAAAGTGACGCCAATTTTTTCCGCCCACGCATTATTGCTGAACATGCTGTCCATGCTCACACCCAATACTTGGGTGTCTGCAGCTTCCAGCTTGGCCAGGTTCTGCTGGAAGTTCTGCATTTGCTTCGTTCAACCACCGGTGAAAGCGAAAATGTAAAATGCCAGGGCGACGTTTTTCTTGCCGCGAAAATCGTGCAGCGACACCGGCTTGCCGTGGGTATCCATCAGGGTAAAGTCCGGGGCTAGGTCTCCCAACTTGACGGTGGGTTCGGGCACAGCGTCCTTCTTCTCCTGCCCCGCAAGCCGGTTTAGGGAGGCAAGTCCGCCCAGAACAATCGTGCCCAGTGCAAGGCCGAAAACCGGGACGATGAATCCTCTTCGCATACGCGTTTCCTCCTCAGATGTTCTGCCGCGTCAGCCGTCCCATGGAGCTGGCCGCAGGCGTGATGATACCAGACCAAGCGCCTTTTCGCAGGTCAAGAATCGCGGTATCGTCAGAGCGCAGCGGAGGTGGCAGCTATGGCGGTCCGGACGGTGCGGCAACTCGGAGATCCCGTTTTGCGCGAGCCTTGCAAAGAAGTGCAAGACGCTTCTTCTCCCGAGATTCGCGCACTGGTCGAGGATTTATCCGACACGCTTGCCTTCTGGCGCAAAACCACCGGCTACGGACGCGGAATCGCCGCTCCGCAAATTGGCGCCTCACAACGCGTCATTTTTCTCCGCTTGCCGGGCGAAGATCCATGGCCTCTTGTGAATCCGAGAATCATCGAGCGCAGCGCCGAACGCATCGTTGTGTGGGATGCCTGCCTCAGCTTTTTGTCCATCTTCATGCAAGTCGAGCGCAATCGCGAAATCACCGTGGAGTACCAAGATTTGCAAGGCAAGACGCACGAGATTCAAGCCGGAGAATTGCGAGATCTTTCCGAACTGCTGCAACACGAAATCGATCATCTCGACGGGATACTCTGCATCGATCGTGTGACGGACCTGCGAACGATTTGCACGAAAGAAGAATTCGAGAAGCGATATCGCGCGGCAAGTCCGTATGCGACAACCGCAAGGCAGTAAGAATCGCGACCAAATACTGAGGGCATTATCATGAGTGGAAAAAAAGTCAAGTGGGGTGTGTTAGGAGTCGCAGCCATCGCGGTGAAAAAGGTGATTCCCGCCATGCAGATGGGCGAGTGGAGCGAAATTGCGGCCATTTCTTCACGAGAACCGAGCAAAGCGGAAAAAGCCGCCGCCCAATTGGGCATTGGAAAAGCTTGCGGCTCTTACGAACAGCTTCTCGCGGACCCCGAGATTGAGGCGGTCTACAACCCGCTCCCGAATCATTTGCATGTGCCGTGGTCCATCAAAGCCGCGGAAGCAGGGAAGCACGTCCTCTGCGAAAAGCCCATCAGCCTGACCGTGCGCGAGGCCAAGAGCCTGCTCGCCGCACGCGACCGCTGCGGCGTGAAAATCGGCGAGGCTTTCATGGTGAAGACGCACCCGCAGTGGCTGCGAGTGCGCGACCTGATTGGCAAGGGCGTCGTAGGAAAGCTGCGGTCCATTGTCGGCACCTTCAGCTATTTCAATCGCGACCCGAAAAATGTGCGCAACGTGGCGGAATGGGGCGGCGGCGGGCTGATGGACATCGGTTGTTACCCCATTACCACCTCGCGCTGGATTTTCAGCGAAGAGCCGTCACGAGTGTGCGGAATGTTGGAGGCCGATCCGGACTTTGGCACCGACCGTCTGACTTCCGCAATGATGGAATTTTCCTCCGGGCACTCGATTTTCACCTGCAGCACGCAGCTCGTTCCCTACCAGCGCATGCAGTTTTTGGGCACGGAAGGACGCATCGAAATGAAGATTCCTTTTAATGCCCCGAATGACCGCCCGTGCGAGATTCTGATCGACAGCGGCAAAGACGTATTCGGAGGCGGAATCACCACGGAAACGATTCCCACTTGCGATCAATACACCATTCAGGGCGACGCCTTTTCGAGAGCCATCCGCGAAGGCATGGAAGTCCCCGTTCCTTTGGAAGACGCCATTGCCAATATGGCCGTCATCGAAGCGATATTTAAGTCAGCGGAAGCGAAGCGGTGGGAAACTCCGAGAACCTAGCCTAAGTTACGAGTCCTGCCAGTTTGAGAATAGGGAGGTAACTGCCTTTGCCGGCGCGTAAAACGCAAACAGCACCATGGAAGCCAGGACGTAGATCAGTAATCGCAACCTCATACCTAAACAACACTTCCTGAAGCAAAAGGTTGCGGTGACAGCCAGAAAATATAGGGTGTAAACCTCAACGCAGCGTCAGGTCACCAGCCCCAACGTGAGCATGCAGCCGGTATTTGCCGTTGCCGCTCTTTTGAAACGAACGAAACAGGCCGCCATGGTCTTCGTGAAAAGGCGGCGCCTCCAGCCCGCCGGTTGTCACAGACGCGTCCACATGCGAATAATCGGCAGGGTCACCGATGTGGACAAGCAACTCGCCGGCGTGAAGCTGCACGTCCTTGTCGCCGGTCACGTCGCTGATTTCCAGTTGCCCCGCGGGCATGCGAACAAAAAGTCCGGTGGTTTTCGGAACTTCCACGATGATCTGCAGGTTGTTCTTGGGGCCGCCCGATACCCGCAGTTCAGCGGTGTGCTCAAAGCGCTCAAAAGCCACCCGGACCTCGCGGGCTTTGTCCAGGTTATTGGCGCCCACTCGAACGGCGATTTTCCCGCCATCCTTGCCCTCCACTCGGACGTCACCGGACCGTATGTGCAAGCTCAATTGGCTCCCCGAGGGGTAGTCCACCTCGAATGGATGATCGGGGAGGTTGGTCGCCTCGATTTTCTTGGATTGGGCCACGGCCAGGGGGGCCCACAAAATCGCCAGGGATGCCAGGGAAAAGCCTCGGATAGCTTTGCGCATAGACACACTCCTTTCTTTGTTAAAGAAACGAGGCGACAAAGCAAAATGTTTCCGGAATTTCTGGAGATACCGGTGTCTGGCGGATGCTACGCGAAATTGCGGCCGGTTAGCTGCACTGTGAGCCGCCGGCGATCGAAGGAACGAGCAGAACTCGATCGCCTTCGCGTAGCGCGCAGGACTCGCCGCCAAGGAAGCGGATGTCCTCTTCATTGAGATAGATGTTGAGGAACTGGCGGATTTGCCCGCTCTCGTCGCGTACGTGGCGCGAGAGCTCGGGAAACTTCTTGGTGAGTGCGTCTAGTGCCTCTGCGACGGTCGCGGCGCTACAATTCACTTTTGGCGCGCCGTCGGTGAAGCGCCGAAAAGCGGTTGGAATTTCAATCGTAACTGGCATTGCTGTTAAAGCCTCCTCACACAAAAACCAAATGAGAAAAACCAAATGAGTTCGTGGAATCTAAGCCCTTGCCGCTCTAGTCGTCGCGCCGATCTGCGCGTCCAGATACGCCTCGAACGCTTCCAACCGCGGTGCAATGGCTTCCGTCGCTCGGAATTCGTCAGCAATTGCATCGGTCGTTTTCAAACCATTTCCCGTGATGCACACCACCGTGGTTTCGTCGGGCTTGATACGGTCTTGGGAAATAAGCTTCTTCGTGACTCCGGCCGTAACTCCTCCGGCCGTCTCCGTGAAGATGCCTTCGGTTTCCGCAAGAAGTTTGATGGCCTCCACAATCCCCGGGTCGGAAATGTCTTCGGCCCAGCCGCCGGATTCTCGAATCAGCTTCATGGCAAACGGGCCGTCGGCCGGATTGCCAATCGCCAGCGACCGCGCGATGGTGTTGGGTTTCTGCGGCTGGAATCTCGCGAGATTGCGCTTCACACCGTCGGAAATCGGCGAGCAGCCCGTCGCCTGCGCGCCGAAGAATTTCACGGGCTTGTCTTCCACCCAGCCGAGCGTGACCAGTTCCTTGAACGCCTTAGCGATTTTCGTAATCAGCGAACCGCCGGCCATGGGAACAACAACGTTGTCCGGCAGTTTCCAACCCAGCTGTTCCGCGATTTCGTAGCCGTGCGTCTTCGAACCTTCGGCATAGTAGGGCCGCAGATTCACATTCACGAGGCCCCACTGAAACCGGTCAGCAATTTGCGCGCAAAGCCGGTTGACGTGGTCGTAGTTTCCGTTGATGCGCACGATGCGCGCGCCGTAGACGGCAGTGTTCAGCACTTTGGCGGGCTCGAGGTCTGCCGGGATGAACACGCAAGCATCGAAACCCTGCTGCGCAGCTTGCGCAGCAACGGCATTCGCGAGATTGCCGGTGGAAGAACAACCCACCGTTTCGAAACCGAAGCGTCGCGCCGCCGCCAGCGCGGTTCCCACCACGCGATCCTTGAAGGAAAGAGAAGGGAAGCACACGGCGTCATTTTTCAGATAGAGATTCTGCAGGCCCCATTGCGCCGCCAGCTTGCGCGAACGGACCAGCGGTGTGCCTCCCGTGGCCGTGGGTGCGGTGAAATCGTCGGTAAGGGGAAGCAGTTCGGAATAGCGCCACATGTTGAACGCACGGCCAGCAAGATTTTCTCGGCGGGCAAACTTTCTCAGCGAGTCGTAATCGTAGGCAACTTCGAGGGGAGAAAAACAGTCGTCGCAGAACGAGCGTGGAACGTTGCCCCAGGTTTTGCCGCATTCGCGACAGCGAAGTTGATACAACGAGTCATCAGACATGGCCAAATCCTTAGCGTTCTCAGTTGTCAGCCGCCAGTGCTAGGTAGCACTTGCTCCTGGACCCTCAAGTATTGCAAGGGGTCACTTGGAGTGCGGCAGCCTGGCTGCCGCTGTTCTGCCTGCCCGAACCGCTCTCTGCCAGGCGAGCCCAGTAGGAGGAATTTGCCGGCTTTGGGCAAATGTCCCACACAGGAGAACACGTAGCTGAAATTCGATTAGGGCAGCAAGGAGGGAAAATGAAAAACCCTCCGTGCCAAAGTGCTCGGAGGGTCTCTAGGAAACTCTACCAGCTCTTTAGCAGTTTTTTACGTGGAGCAAGTTGCCCTAAATCGCCACGTCTCGCCGCAACCGCAGCTAAGTCTTTTATGCCTAAACAGCTGTGGGAAGTCAAGGGAAGATTCGTGAGAGACTTGAGCCCCGGCTCGCAGGTCGGGTTAGGGACTGCGGATACCTGGCTAAACCTTGTCGCGTCAGCCGGTTACCCCGGCAGGCGGCTTTGAGGCACAAAGTACATGGCCCGCGCCCCCTCTCTATGGTGCGGCCAGCTATCTCAGCCAGGGTCCCGGCAAATTGTCGCTCACTTTGTGGTTGAATTTTTGGCTAGCGTTTCGGAGACCGTCAGGTCTTTCGGCCCGATGAAATGGGTGGCCAAGTTTTGCGCGAGCAGCGAGTCGGTCTTAGCGCCCGCGAGCGCTTTTTGCGCGTGCTGCGCATGTTCGTCGCGAGGACCGGAAAGGGTAATCAGCGCGGCGGCAAATTCCATCTGCGGATCAGCGCCCCGGAGCCCGATTGCTTTCTTGATCATGGCGTAACCGTCCGTGCCCGTGGCCGGGTTAGGATCCATGCGCAGGCCTTCGGTCATGTGCGGCAGGTTCACCCCGATCCACTG
Organism: Acidobacteriota bacterium; assembly: GCA_003224085.1. Lineage (GTDB taxonomy): Bacteria > Acidobacteriota > Terriglobia > Acidiferrales > UBA7541 > Acidiferrum. The sequence goes on from QHYK01000038.1 coordinate 168,458, forward strand.
CTTGTAGGTTTCTACGAGGTACCCGGCATCGAACCACGCCAATGCATCGGGATGTCCTGCCGATTGCGCTGCCGTCGCGCGGGCGTGAAGCCGCGCGAGCAACTCCTTCGCCGCGACGGTATCTTTGCGCGCATAAAGCGTGGCGCGCCGCAGCGTTTCCATGCGCACAAGCACCGGTGTATCCGGCACGAGAATCTCCAGCGTGTCCTTGGCCAGATTCCTTGTGTCGTAGTTCTCGGAACCGCTGAGGTTCCAACTACGGCTTGCCAGCGGCAGCGATTTCGCCTGGCCGATTTCAAATGCATGACAGATGAGCGGCGGCCCCGCCAGCGCGCTGCCGGCGAAAAGCAAAATCGCCTTCAAAATCGCAGCGAAGCATAAACAACGGAATAGACGAATCTTCTTGAGCGTCATCTTGTCTGGTCTCCTTTTTTCTTCGAGTTATTCGAACTTCACAAAGCCAAGACGCTTCGATTTCGCAGTGTGTTAACCGCTCCGAATTACTTCTCGGACCAAGTGCGTTCGTACATGTTCCAGAGGTACACGTCCCCGTAGCCCAGCGAATTCCACCAGGAATCCAGCATTTTCTGGTCGAGTCGCAAAATGCCTTTGCGCGTGACGTCTGCCGGCGGCGGCGCCAGCATGGCGAGCCGATCGTAGACGGCAGCGCGATCCGCTTCGCTCACCCGCGATAGCAGATGCCATAAAGTGAGCGCATCTTCCTTCCGCGCATCCGAAAGCAAGACTCCCAGCAGGGCATGGCGCTCCGGCGGCGCAATCTTCGCGAAATCAAACTTTGTCAAAGCGTCGCGCAAAGAAGCCGACGCGTCTTCGAAGTAAGGTGTGCCCGGCCCGATTTTCGGCCGCGTCGCGCACACCGCGCCGGCAGGGATAAACGATTCATGACCGTTCAGCTTGAAGCCGACCCAGCCCATCGTCGTGCGCACAAGACCTGCCCCCGAATCATCCACGTGCAGCGTGAAGACGCAACCTAGGTCCACCGCAACCGCCGAAGGAGTATCCACGCCAAACGAGCCGGCCGGCCCCCAAATCGTTGCGTGAATCGTTCCGCGCTCGAGCGACAGCCGCTTGCGCTCAGGTCCGCTCGCAACAACCTTCAATCGCGAATCCGGCTCCACGTCGATGCTCCCGGTTTCGTCGAGCGTGATGCTGGCCCGCGAAGAATTGTCCGTCACTAAGGTCTGTCCGACCTTTAACTTCGCGGTCTCCGCGTTGGCCTTGAGCGAATGCCATCCCACCCGCGGCGCGCCTTCGATGCGCGCAATGTCCCACGCCCGGCCGGAGTCTTGCGAATGTCCCGCGCGAAAGACGAAGAATGTCGCCACGCCAATCAGCAAAACAGCTGTGACCGCCGCCAGCTGAAATGAGAATCGAAACATGAGGCGCCAGCGCCGCGGCACAGGCTGTTCTGCGGTAACTTGATCAAACGTCGGCGCAGGCTGGTCGTGCCGGAAGCGACCCAGCAAACTCTCCAGTTTCTGCACTTCGGGATCAGGCTCGCCAGAGCCGTCCCATAAATAATCGTCCTTCATGGCAGGGTCCTTTTCGCTACTCGCTTACTCGCGCCGGCAGTGTCATTCCGCGCCTAACGCTTTTCCGCTCCCTCGCGGTTTTTCCGCTAACTTCTCGCGCAGCATGTGCATGCCGCGATGAAGGTTCACGCGTACGGAGCCATGCGTTAGTCCCATTCGCGCCGCGATCTCTGGCCCGGTCATCCCTTCCACTAGCCGCAGCGTCAACGATTCGCGATACGTTTCGGGCAGCGTTCGAAGCACCGCCAAAGTCATCGCCGCTTCTTGCTCGACCACAGGATCGTTGGTCCGGCTCTCTGCCTGCTCTTCCGCGGCAGGGTCCGTCGAGCGATCCACGGGGCTTGCCTTGCGGTAGTGATCGTTGGCCCGATTCCGCGTGATAGTGGTCAGCCAGGCCCCGAACCGCGAGATGTCACGCAGCGAATGAAGTTGCTGCAACGCCAGCAGAAATACTTCCTGGACCAAATCGTCCACATCGCGGGGCGGCACGCGGCACAGCAGAATGCCATGAACCATCCGCGCGTAGCGATCGTAGAGCCGCCCAAAGGCCATGCGATCGCCGGCCCGCGCGGCGCTCACGAGCGCGTCGGAGGCGCGAGTTTCGGCAGCGCGCTCGGGAGTCACGGCCTCACGTTCCATGCTCGCGGTGCGAAAGTCAAGAATGTATTCCACGTTGCAAGCCCGATGAACGACCGTTCCATCCAATCACCTAGACGCTCTTGCAACTCGAGTGTTAACAAAGATTCGTAAGCTTGTGGTCGTATAAATTTAGGGTTACTCTCTGTCTGCCAGCGAGTTACGCCCCTTGCCGCCCCTCGCGAATGCTTCTTGACAACAAATCGCGGGGTTCGTGCGTCCAATGAAACGTGGACAAAACAAAGAAGGCACTCGGCCCGAGTAGTTATCGCTTCGATGACTCACCGCAAGGACAGCAACTACAAAGGAATGGCAGTGTTATACTAGGCGGGCAGAAAAAGCTGTCTGTCCCGGAGTTTGGGCGAGCAATCCACTCCTGTCGATGAACGTTGTGCAGTTACTACACCGGCGTGGGGGCCGGTCGGAAGAGGAGTAAGGGAACATGGGCGATCAAGTAAGGGAGCTTTTGAATTGGGCGCGTCAACGCAAAGTGCTGACGGCAGCATTTGTTAGCCTCACGCTGCTCGTGGGAATCCTGATCGGCTCGGTAGTCTCTGGCCGGGTTTCCGCGACGAAGGGATTTGGATTCCCGGGGACAACGGCAACGGCCCTGACGGTGCCAGATCCCATTCCGGCGTCCAATACTTTTGCCGGCATCGTGAACAAGGTCGAGCCCGCCGTGGTGAACATCGCCACGACGCAGGTTTTGGAGCGCCGGCAATCGCGCAAGCGCCGCGCGCAGCCGTACGATCAAGACGACCCGATGCAGGACTTCTTCGACCGCTTCTTTGACGGCCGGCCCGACGGCCCCCCCCAGGCGGACCGCAGCCTCGGCTCCGGCGTCATCGTGGACAAGCGCGGCTACATTCTCACCAACAATCACGTCATCGAGCAAGCCACAAAGATTCAAGTGCAGTTGAATGGCGATACCACTCGTTACACCGCGAAGGTTGTGGGGACCGACGAAGACACCGACCTGGCAGTTGTCAAGATCGACGCCAACAAAGAATTGCCGGTCGCCAAGCTTGGCAATTCCGACGGAGTGCAAGTCGGCGACTGGGTTTTGGCGATTGGCAGCCCCTTCGGTTTGCAGGCCACCGTCACGGCGGGAATCATCAGCGCCAAGGACCGCGGCGGCATCGGCCAGCAGTTCCAGCGATTCTTGCAGACCGACGCGGCCATCAATCCCGGCAATTCCGGGGGCCCGCTGGTGGATCTTTCCGGCCAGGTGATTGGCATCAACACTGCCATCATCACCGGCAGCCGCGGGTATGAAGGCGTTGGCTTTGCGCTTCCGTCGACGACAGCAATCCGCGTCTACGACCAGATCATCAAGCAAGGCCGAGTGACGCGCGGCTCGATTGGCGTCGTCTTCCAGGAAGAAATCAGCACCAATCCGATTACACTCAAATCTCTTGGCGCGCAGTGCGGCGTGGTCATTGAGAATGTGCAGCCCGGTAGCCCGGCCGAGAAGGCTGGGCTCAAGGGCGGCGACGTCATCACTAGCGTGAACGCCCATCCCGTTAAGACGGGCAACGACTTGGTCAATCCCATCGCGGATGCGCCGATCGGGAGCAAGGTCAAGCTTACCTACATGCGTGACCGCCAGCAAAAGGAAACCACCGCAACGGTCGAAGACCGCACGCGCGTTTTCCCGAACACTGCCGGCCGGATAGCGGGCGAGCAGCCAGCTGAAGGCGGTCCAGCCGAGTTCGGTCTGCATGTCGAAGAGCTGACTCCGGACCGCGGCCGCCGCGTTGGTGTGGAGGGACAGAAAGGTGTCATCGTGACGGAAGTGGAGCCGGCCTCGTTTGCCGAAGACCTGAACTTTGGTCGTGGCGATGTGATTACGGAAATCAACCACACACCCATCAACTCCGTTGCCGACTACCGCAAAGCTGTGTCCGGTTTGAAGCCTGGAGATGACGTTGTCTTCAAAGTTCTTCGCCGGCAGGATGGCGACCGCATGCTGACGCTTTATCTGTCCGGCAAAGTCCCATCGGACAACCAGCAATAACGGCTCGGCGCGACTCAAAAGCAAATGCGCATAAGCCTTCGGAACGCAACGCACCTGGCCTCGTCGCTGCTTCTGGCAGCGGGGCTGGGTGTGTTTTCCGATTCGGTGAAAGCGCAGAGCGCGGCGGCCCCAGCGGTAAAGAATCCAAGGAGTTCTTCGGCGCACGGCACATCACGCGGAAAGAAATCCGCCAAGAGATCCCAGCGCCGCGAGCGCGGCCAGCAAGCTCCCACTCCCGACCGCATCGCCGAAATCCAGCAGGCGCTGGCAAAAGACGGCTCGTATGCCGGAACGCCCAACGGCAAGTGGGACGACTCAACACAGGAGGCCCTAAGGAAGTTTCAGGAGGCGCACGGCTTGACACCGACAGGGAAGCTCGACGCGAAGAGTCTTCAGCAGTTGGGCCTGGGCTCCCCGACAGCCGGCGTTGCGTCGCCAGCGCCTTCGGCGAACGCTTCCAAGTTAACGCCGCCTTCCGGGCCAGCTTCTCAGCACCCAAACTAGAATCCCTGCGACGAATCGGTCCTTCCGCTTTCTGATCGCCGCTCTTTCCGATTGCATTCCCTCGCCAAGTCCATTAGAAAGGCAAAACGTGCCGGGCAGAAAGTGCGCCTCAAGGGGTGTGCACCATGAAGCGAATCCATTTGTCCTTTTCGCTTGTCTTTCTTGTTCTCGCCGTTGTGCTTTCGGGCGCTTCAGCGCAAGACAAGGCGGTCCCAAAAGCGACCAAAGCCGTGCGTTTCGGCAAGCTTTGGGACGCCAAAGGCAAGCTTTGGACCAACGCCATTGCGATTGTGGAGGGCGGCCGCATCAAGGCGGTGACAAGCGACGCCTCCGCGATACCTTCTGGCGCGGCGGTGGTCGACCTCTCGAAATACACGGGCTTGCCCGGCCTCATCGACGTTCACACCCACTTGACCATGTACACCGACGAGACGCCCGGCGAGCCGATGCTGAAGCAGCTGACGGCGAATCCGCCGGCCGTCGAAGTCTTCCTTGCGCGCAAAGGCGCTCTCCGCACGCTGGAGGCGGGCGTGACTACCGTCCGCGATCTCGGCTCGGATCAATATATGGACATTGCCATGCGCGACCTGATCAACCGCGGCGAAATGATTGGCCCGCGCATGTTTGTGGTCGGCTATGGGCTCTACATTACGAACACGCCGTACAAGCCCGGCCTGAATCCTCCCGCAGGAGGAATCGCCGACGGCGTGCCCGAAGTCCTTCGCGCGGTGCGCCAGCAAATTGCCGCCGGCGTGGACCTCATCAAAATGTTCGCCTCCACGGGCACCGACGATGACGTCACCGGCTTCCAAACCTACAACTATGAAGAGATCAAGGCAGCGGTGGACACGGCGCACCAATTCGGCAAAAAGATTGCCATCCACTCTTATGGGCCAGACGGCGCGCGCGATGCCGTCCGCGCAGGAACCGATTCTCTCGAGCACGCCACCGACATGGACGACACCACGATCGCCGAAATGGCCAAGCGCGGCACGTTTTACGTCCCGACGATTGATCACAACCGCTATTACCTGGACAACTGGCAGAAGATTGGCTATGCGAATGGTTTTCAGGACAAGACCAGGGCGTTCATTGAGCGCAATCTGAAGACGGCCCGAACAGCGTTCCAGGCTGGCGTGAAATTTGCCATGGGCTCCGACGCGATCTACACGATGTTTGGCCAGAACACTCGCGAACTCGGCTGGTTTGTAAGAGCGGGAATGACGCCGGAGCAGGCGCTGCGCACCGCAACGAGCAATGCCGCGGAACTGCTAGGGAAAGAAAAGGAACTCGGAGCGGTCGCTCCTGGTTACTTTGCCGACCTGGTGGCCGTGGAAGGCGACCCGCTGGCGGACATTGATGTGGCGATTTCTAAGGTGAAATGGGTCATGAAAGGCGGCGCGGTAGTGGTGGACAAAACGAAACCTCAGCCGCGCTAACATGCTTATTCACTACTTTGGAGTGCGGCGGCTTGACGCCTCTTTGCCTTTCCAACGGCGCGCAGGTAAACTCCCGCTGCTATGCCTGACTGGCCGCAGGCCCCGACACACCGTCTGGATAGTTCAGGCAAGTACCTGAGTTCACGCGCACTAGGCTCGCACCCGGAAAACGCGAATCACCGCATTCCCCGCAAGCGCGATAAGGTAGAGGAACCCCTCCACCAAGAAACACGCAAGTCAACCTCTAAAAGTGGGCCGTCTCATTGCATGAAATAGATTACTCGCATTCGAAGTGCCCGCGTGAGGACAACGTGCGGTTCCGCGCTGCCAGTCAGGTAAATACCTCATCAAGGTTCAGGCGATATACCGCTCGTGTTAAATCTCCGTTTGAGAGTAGCGTCACGGGCAGTCAGCCACAGCGACTGCTCACCGCACCCGCCTTGAGCCGTTCCTGTGAATTGAACGGAAGACGAGAAGGACGTCTGAGTGCGCACGTGAGCATGGAATCCTTATTCGGCATTTTCAAGATCATAGCGGAGATCAGAGCGAAGGCGATGAGATGTGCTGGATTCAGTCCGCAGCGAGTCTGCCCGGCGCGAGAAAGCGTGTCCATGAACTTATGGCACATTGGCAAGCCGAATATCGGCAAGGAAATCTTTGTTAAGCCAGGTGGTGCTCCGCCAAGGAACCCCCATTAGCTCTGGATAGACCGAATCGTCCATCAGCACTAGCTACGACGCCCTGACGGTGGACCGGAAGGGACTCTGAGATGGTTATGGCTGAACGCGAGAGGGTGGAAAAAGTCATTTCAGCCAGCCGCATCGCTATCTGTAAGTGTGGGGCTTGCCCTGGGTCGGACCTACTGCGAGATGGCGAGGCTAGTGAATCGCCCAGTTAGACGCAATCATCTTTTCACTCTTGCATGCGAAGCACTTCGTTTGACGCTATCGCCAGACAAAGTTAGAATTTTGTTTCCATTCGAAAGTGGCTCACGCTGCATTCCGCAGTGTCCCGGAACACAGTCAAATCGGCAGCTCTATAGAAGAGAGAGCAGGAGGAAGTATGGCCACCGCAGTTGCCCCCAGAGTCTTCAGGAATTTTATCAACGGCGAATGGGTCGAGTCGCGTTCCGGCAAAGCCTATGAGAATCGCAATCCCGCGAATACCGATGAACTGGTCGGGATGTTTGTCTCATCCACCGCGGAAGACGTCGACTTGGCGGTGGAAGCCGCGCAACAAGCCTACAAAACGTGGCGGCTGACGCCTGCTCCCAAGCGAGCCGAAATTTTGTTTCGCGCCGCCGAATTGCTGGTGCAGCGCAAAGAGGAATACTCCAAGGACATGACGCGCGAAATGGGTAAGGTTCTTGCCGAGACGCGCGGCGACGTGCAGGAAGCCATTGACATGACGTATTACATGGCGGGGGAAGGCCGCCGTTTGTTTGGGCAGACCACGCCTTCGGAATTGCCCAACAAATTCGCCATGAGCGTGCGGCAGTCGATCGGTGTCTGCGGAATGATTACGCCCTGGAATTTTCCGATGGCCATTCCCTCGTGGAAGATGATGCCGGCGTTGGTGAGCGGAAGCACCGTCGTGCTGAAGCCCGCGGAAGACACGCCGCTTTCTGCTTATCACCTCGTGCAGGTATTGACCGAAGCAGGCATTCCACGCGGCGTGGTCAATCTGGTGAGTGGCGACGGTCCCGGCGCGGGCGCGCCCCTTGCTCATCACAAACTCGTTCCGGTCATCAGCTTCACCGGATCGACCTCCGTCGGCCGAATCATCGCGGAAGCCTGCGCGCCGGATTTCAAGCACTGCAGCCTGGAAATGGGCGGCAAAAACGTCATCATCGTGATGGACGACGCGAACCTGGACCTCGCGATGGACGGCGCGGTGTGGGGTGGGTTTGGCACTACGGGGCAACGCTGCACCGCCGCCAGCCGCATCGCCGTGCACAAAAGTGTTTACAAAGAGTTCGTTTCGCGGTTTGTGGAGCGCGCCAAGTCCTTGAAAGTCGGAGATGGTTTGGACCCCGGGACGGAAATGGGCCCGTGCATCAACGAGCAGCAATTGAATACCGTGATGAACTATGTGGAGATCGGCAAGAACGAAGGCGCAAAGCTGCTCACCGGGGGAAAGCGTCTGACCGGCGGCGTGTACGCCAAAGGCTGGTTCCATGAGCCGACGGTTTTCGGCGATTGTTCGCCGAAGATGCGCATCGCGCAGGAAGAAATTTTCGGGCCGGTCGTGTCTGTGATTCCTATCAGCAGCTTGAACGAAGCGATTGAAGTTGCGAACGGCGTGCCCTACGGCCTTTCCGCTTCGATTTACACGCGCGACGTAAATCGTGCTTTTCAGGCCACGCGCGATTTGTACACCGGAATCGTCTACGTCAACGCGCCCACCATTGGCGCGGAAACGCATCTACCTTTTGGCGGCACAAAGCAAACTGGCAACGGCCATCGCGAAGCCGCCATCGCCGCTATCGATTTCTTCACCGAATGGAAGACCATCTACATCGACTATTCCGACAAACTCCAGCGCGCGCAAATTGACAATAATTAGTTCCGCCTGGACCAACTTCGCGGCCGGCCCGGTGGCTCGATGGTTCGCCGCAATTCAGCCAGGTGTTCTTCGGAGTTGCGTTGACCGGCGTTGACCGACGTTGACCGGGCTTGACACACTTTTTACAATAGATGCAACGCTTCTTGGCACTCGGAGTACACTGCTGCCATGAGAACGGCCGCGTTGCAGGAACGGCGTAACCGCCAAATTTTGGCGGACATCGTGCGTACGTACATCGAAACGGGGGAGCCGGTGTCCTCGCGGGCAATTTCCAAGGGCTTTGAGGAAAGCCTAAGCACGGCTACAATTCGAAACGTGATGGCTGATTTGGAAGACGGCGGCTTTCTTTACCAGCCGCACACCTCGGCGGGACGGGTGCCCACGGCGGCTGCGTACCGTTTTTTTGCGCAGGAGATTGCCTCGCAGGCCACCATCAGCGTCACAGACCGCGAGTGGATTCAGCGGGAGATGGGGGGCGCGAAAACCGCCGCAGAAATCACCGAGCGCGCGGGTCGCGTGCTGGCCGAGGTTTCGAATGGGCTGGGCATCGTCGTTTCGCCTCCGCTGAGCAAAACCCTTTTGGAGCATGCGCGCATGTGGCTGCTTCCGGACGGTCGCGTGGTCGTTGTGCTAATCTCGCCTGGCGGCAAGACGCGTGACAAAATCTTGAAGCCTGCCAGAGTCTTTACCCAGGCTGAACTCGACGCTACCGCGGATTTCCTGAATCGGCATTATTCCGGCTGGACGCTGGAAAGCATTCGAACCGACCTGCTCCAGAAACTGGCCGCGGAGCGCGAGCGCTACGAAGGAATTGCGCAGAACGCACTTTCGTTGTGCGATCCCGGCGTGCTGGACGAAGAGTCCGCGGCGCAAGTGCACGTGGAAGGAACGGCGCAGATCGTCGGCGCCGCGGATTTTGCCGACCAGGCGCAGTTGCGCGACCTGCTCGCAGCCATTGAGGAGAAGCACCGGCTCGTGACGCTTTTGAACGCGTGCATCGAAGCGCCGGAGCCGGTTCACGTGCTGATCGGCGTGAAGGAAATTTCGCAAGCGGGAGACAACCTCGCACTTATCAGCGCTCCGTACATGCGCAACGATCTGGTGCAGGGCTCGCTTGGCGTTCTTGGCCCCACGCGGATGCCGTACGAACGAGCCATGACCGCGGTCGCCTACGTGGCCCAGCTTTTCAGCGAAGCGCTGAGCAAAATCTGAAATTTCAAAGAACATTTTAAGAACACAGGAGAAGTGCCCCGGTGAGTGACAAGGAGAGAAAGCAAGAGAAAGCCGACGTCAATGCCAGCAAGGATGTGGATAGCTCCGAACTCGAGCCGTCGCCCGAAGCCAAGACCGTGGAGGCCGACTCGGCAAAGGAAAACGCTGAAATGGCCAAGCTGACTGCGGATCTGGCGGAACTTAAACAAACACTGCTGCGGCGCCAGGCTGATTTTGAGAATTACCGGAAGCGCATCGAAAAAGAGCGCTTCGAGGATTCCAAACGCGCCACCGCCCGCGTGATCGAAGGCCTCATCCCCGTGATTGACGGCTTCGAGCACGCGCTTGCGGCCCATCGCGATGCGGAGGAATACGAGAGCTATCGTAAGGGCTTTGAGCTCATCTACAAGCAGCTCCTTGACAACATCACGAAGCTCGGCGCGCAGCGCATGGACCCCGTCGGACAGCCCTTCGACCCCAATCTCCATCAGGCCATGGACCGCACGGAAACGACGGAGGAAAAAGACGGGACGATTCTTCAAGTTTTCCAGCCCGGCTACGTTTTCCATGGCCGCGTGTTGCGTCCCGCGATGGTGCGTGTAGCAGTCCATCCGAGTCCCGCATCGAAAGAAGCTGTGAACTAAGGAAGAGAGAAAGTTTCCATGTCCAAAGGGAATCCCCGCGATTATTACGAGGTGCTCGGTGTTTCGCGCACGGCGACGCTGGAAGAGGTGAAGTCGGCGTACCGCAAAGCGGCATTGAAATGGCATCCGGACCGCAATCCGGAAAATAAATCCGAAGCGGAAGCCAGATTTCGCGAATACACCGAGGCTTACAGCGTCCTCAGCGATCCGCAAAAAAGGCAGGTCTACGACACTTACGGGCACGCCGGCCTATCGGGCGCCGGCGCGGGTCAAGGGTTTGACCAAACCATCTTTCAGGACTTCCACGACATCTTCGGGGACTTCTTCGGGTTCGAGGATATATTTGGGGGCGGATCCCGGCGAGGCCGGGGCCGCGGGCGCGCGCAGCGTGGGGCCGACCTGCGCTACGACATGTCGCTGACTTTTGAGGAAGCGGCGGCCGGGGTGGCGACAAAAATCAAGCTGCCCCGACAGGAATTCTGCGAAGCCTGCAACGGTACGGGCGCGAAAAAGGGCACGGGCGTGGTCACCTGCACATCTTGCGGCGGGCGCGGGCAGGTGGCTTATCAGCAGGGATTCTTTACGATTACGCGCACGTGCCCGTCCTGCCAGGGCGCAGGCCAGATCGTGAAAGAACGCTGCCTGGACTGCCGCGGGCAAGGCCGCGTGGAGCGCGAGAAGACCATTGAGTTGCGCATTCCGCCCGGAGTGGACACCGGCACGCGCCTGCGGGTCGCCGGGGAGGGCGAGCCCGGGCCGAACGGTGGCCCCAACGGGGACCTCTACGTGGTGCTCGAAGTCAAAGAGCATTCTTATTTCGAGCGGCGGGGCGCGGATTTGTACTGCACCATTCCCATCAGCATCGCGCAAGCCACGCTCGGAACCGAGCTCCCCGTTCCCGGTTTGAATGGCGAGGAGAAACTCAAGATTCCCGAAGGCACGCAGAGCGGCGCGGTCTTTCGCGTCAAGGGGAAAGGCCTGCCCGATCCGCACGGCGGCGGCCGCGGCGATTTGTACTATCACGTCCGCGTGCTGACGCCGACGAAGCTGACGCGCGAGCAGCGAAAACTCATCGAACAGCTCGGCGCCACGCTGAAAGTGGAAAACAAGCCCGCCGAGCGCGGCTCCTCGATCTTCGACAAGGTGAAAGACATCTTCGGTTGACGACTCCCCACGCCTAAAAGCGGGGGATTCCTCGGAGTTACTATGCGGCATGGCCACATACCTCCGACGATGTTTCCTGCTTCCCGGGCCCACGCCTAAACTCGCGTTTAGGTCCTACTGTGCCTCCACAGGCTAATACCGAGCGTCCCTCGGCTAAGATTCTCAAACCCTCGACGAAAATGTTTACGACGGCATTCTCGTCCCGCTGATGTTCGGTATGGCAACTCGAACACGTCCAACGGTCTTGGAGTTTGAGGTCTATATTCTTTTGGTGACAAATGCAGCACAACTTTGATGACGGGAAGAACCTAGCTACTTTGACGAGCGTTCTTCCAGGCCACTTGCACTGGTATTCCAACATGCCAACGAACTCGCCGAAGCCCGCATCCGAGATGGCTCTGGCTAAGCGGCGATTCTTAAGTAGGTTCTTGGTGCCGGGCGTCTCAACCATAATCACTTGGTTTTTGTGAATCAGTTGCGTGCTCAATTTCTGGAGAAAATCCGTGCGAAGATCGGTTACTCGCTGACAAATATGAGCCACCCTGCTACGCGCCTTCTTGCGGTTCTTAGAACCCTGCTCACAACGGCTCAAACGCTTTTGGGCGGTGCGGAGCTTTGACAGTGCCGCCAGCAAAGGACGAGGCAACCACACCTGAGACCACCTTCTTCCATTGAAGAAGTTGAACGTCTTGGTGTTCATGTCCACAGCCTACAACAGGCAACGGCTGCTCTACTTGGAACGAAACATAATACAGGCGTCATGCTCAGCACAACCGAGGATGGCTCGCCGCTTACACGACGGTGCCAAACAATGGGGATCGCACCGATCTTGGAAAGGCTTAGGACGCCATTTTTGAAACGGAAAGAGTTTCTGGTGAAACGAGCAGACTGACGGTTTGATTTCTTCTTAAACCTCGGTGGTTTTACTTTATCCGGACGCTTACCCATCAAGGAGTCGAACCAATTCTTGTACGCGGTATCTAAAGCACGCCCGGTCTGCTGTAACGATTGGGCGCTGGCTTCGCGGAGCCAAGGCAACGCGGTCTTTATTCTGGTTAGTTCCAGACTGCGTTGTGCTGGAGAAGTCTTGGTTTGGTTGTGGGAGTATCTGGTTTGCGAAAAGTTCAAAAGATGATTGTACACAAATCGGGCGCAACCAAACTGACGCGCCGCCAGGAGAACTTGCTCTGGGGTGAGATATACCCGACCCTTGACGCCGTGTTTGGTGGAGTTAGACATTACTTCTGGTTGTCCACGTACTGCTTGTGACCTCGGCTCGATATCTAAAAGCCGCCTTAGGTATCAAATTGAAGAGACGCTCGGCAACCTTATCCACAAGCACTTTACGACGGTACACCTAAGGGCGTTATAGCCCTTCGCTTTTCTTTCGTCAACAGTTTTCTGGAAGCCTTATATCCCCATGCCTGAAGCCAAGGGGCTTTACGGCTCCCCTCGGTAAATTGTGTTGCGCCTCCGGCGCGGAGAAGATCAGAGGCTAAGACTTGATGGTGTTGGTGGCGGCGTCCCAAGTGACCGCGGCTCTGCGAAAATAGGATTCGTTGGCCATGTGGCAGGCCAGCGCGGCGTTGTGGCCAAACACGGCGTCTTCGACGACGGGCTGGCGCGACTTGACTGCCTGGAAAAATTTCCAGAGGTGTGGTTTCTCTTCGTCCCAGGAAGCGCCTTTGTAGTTGTAACCCTCGGTGACGGGCTCTTTCCCCGGCTTGGGGTCGTGCTCTTCGTGCCATTTCTTGAAGTACGCTTCGCGCAAGGCGCGCGGGAAGCCGTAAGCGTAATAGCTGGGGGCTTCGTCCTGGCCGGACTGCGGGAAGTAGGTGATGGTGAATTCGGTCACTTCCAGAATTCCCTTGGAGCCCTGGAAGCGGTACATCTCGGGAGATTCGCAACCCAAATTCAAACGGAGATAAACAGGGGCGCGGTCTTCGCCGTACTCGAAGAGCGTTGTGTGAACGTCGGGCATATTGCGGCCATCTTTGAAGCGCAGGATGTTGCCAAGCGCCAAAGCGCGCTGGGGCGGCGCGTTCCAGCCCAGCATAAAGTTCATGCCGCTGACGAGATGGACAAGCAAATCGCCCGCCAGGCCGGTTCCGTATTCCTTCCAGCAGCGCCAGCGTGCGAAATATTTGGGGGACATGTCGGGGTCCCAAGGCCGCTTGGTCGCTTCGCCCTGCCAGGTGTCCCAATCAAAATTGCTGAGAGCCAAATCGGGCGGAGGCGGATATTCCCACGCGCCGGTGGGATCGTTGCGGCCGTAGGTTCCTTCAACAAGAGTAAGCGTGCCGATGATGCCGTTTGCAAGAAGCTCTTTTGCTTTGGCGCAAATGACGGAGCTGACGCGCTGCGAGCCGATTTGCACAATGCGGCCCGTTTTTTTCGCCGCGGCCACCATGGCCACGCCGTCAGCGGGAGAGTGCGACATAGGCTTCTCGCAGTAGATGTCTTTTCCGGCGTTTACGGCGTCCACGACGACTTGCTTGTGCCAATGGTCGGGAACGGCGGCGACGATGCAGTCGATCTCCTTGTTGTCGAGAAGTTCCTTATAGCGGCGCGTGGTGGGAATTTTCGAGCCGACGATTTCCTGCGCGAGCGTGTGGCGGCCGTCGTAAAGGTCGGCGGCCGCGACGCACTCGACACCGGGCAGCTGGATGGCATTGGTAAGCAGGCCGGAGCCCTGCATGCCGATGCCGACGATGCCGAAGCGCACGCGATCGCCCGGCGGCGTGGATTGCAAGGGCAGAGGAATATGCTCCGGCTCGAGGAAAATTCTCGGCGAAGCGGCGAGCGCTCCGGTGGCGCCGGCGCTGCGCTGGAGGAATTCGCGGCGGGAGAGGTCTTTTTTCATGGTGCGCTCCTTGAGGAAGTTAATGGTTGACAGCCAGATCAGAGAGCAGAGATCAGAAACCAGAAATCCGAAACCAACTGCTCGGAATCAGGTTCTTGTAAAAACGAGGCCCAAAGTTGTGAAACAAAACCAGGAACACCGGCCGGGCTCGGAACGACCCCAGCTGGGCTAAAGCCCGGCCTCTCGAAATGCTTGGCTTCGCGGGCTCAGCCCAACGAAAAGGCCACGTCCTGAGCTACAGCACGGCCAATGCCACAGCTCAAAATCGCAAATCGTGCAGATAGTTGTAACTGATCTTAATGTCGTCAAAAGCCGATTTCGGATAGTCGTTCTCGACGAAATAATGCTTGATGCCGGCTTTGCCGTCGTGCGCGAAAAGATTTTTCCAGTTGACGGAGCCTTTGCCGACGTCAGCGAGATGTCCCAGGAATTTGACCGAGCCCGTTGCCCCGCTGTAGCTGCTGGTACTGTTGGGATCGTTCACGTAATCCTTCACATGGACAAGCGGGAAGCGGCCGGGATATTTATTGAAATATGCGATGGGATCTTTTCCCGCAACGGTGATCCAGCAGAGATCCATTTCCATGGCGACGAGCTTGGGATCCGTCTCTGCGAGAAGAAAATCGTACGGGAGTTTTCCGCCGAGAGCTTCGGACGGCTGGAATTCGAACGAGTGGTTGTGATAGCCGAACTGGATGCCAGCTTTCTGGCTTTCCTCGCCGGCTTTGTTAAAAAGCTCGGCGGCGCGCTTCCATCCGCCGGGCTCGGCGCGCTGCTTTTCGTCAATCCAGGGACAAACGATGTAGCTGTGGCCGACGATTTTGGCGGCCTCCAGAGTTTCCGGCCACTTGTTTTCGACCGTGGGATAGTCGACGTGGGCGGAAGGAGAGGCGAGGCCGTTTTTGTCGAGAAGCGCGCGAACGTCTTGCGGCGAATGCTCGAAATAGCCGGCGAATTCGACTTCCTTGTAGCCGGTCGCGGCGACTTTGGCGATGGTGTCTTCGAAGTCGGTTTTCATGGCATCGCGAACGGTGTACAGCTGCAGGCCGATGCGGTCGATTTGGTGCACCGCTTCGGGCGGGTTGGATTTGAAAAAACGGGCGGAGTCCGCGGCCCAGGCGGGTCGGGCAGCGGCGGAAAGGGTTGCGGCAAGCGAACTGCCGATAAATGTGCGTCGGTTCATGGGCTGCATTTTACCTCTTCAGGAAGAAAAGGGAACAGGGATAGCAGAAAAAAGAGTGGCGATTCGAACTGGAGCCGAATCGCCGCCCTTTGGGGTTAGGGGTGTCAGAAGTAGAGGCGCAAGCCGAACTGCATGATGCGCGGCAGATGCGTGCCTGTGGCGTGCAGGAAGCTTGTGCCTGCGAAACTGCCAGGTGTGATCTGGTTCGGCATGCTGCTACTTATGCTATTGAACTCGGTGTGGTTGAAAACGTTGAAGTTCTCCCACCGGAAGTCCATCCCCGTTTTTTCGGTGAACGCAAACTTCTTAAAAAGACCGAAGTCGAAGTTCGTGCGCCGAGGCAAGTACAGGGTGGCACGTCCGACATTTCCGAAGGTGAGTCCTGTGGGAAGTGCAAACGCCATCGGGTTGTACAAGAGCGGTCCTGGCTGGCTCGGGTCTTGATTTGCCGTGAAGCCGCTGTGAGGGTTGCTAACCTGGTCGGGGCGCGAGCCGGTACCCACGCCATTGCCCACGCCGGCGTTATCTCCAAAGGTCGTGCCATTGGTGACGCTAAACGGATTTCCTGTCGCAACCACTGTGATACCGGAAACTTGCCAGCCGCCAAGCAGCGTATGCGAAAATCCGGAACCCTTAAAGAAGGGCAAGCCATAAACATAGCTGATCGCAAGATTATGGCGCTGGTCGAAAGAGGAGCTGCCCCTGTTAGCAGCTATATCGTAAGCATTCACGAACGCGCCATCGTAGCGGTCGGAGGAATTGTCAATGGAGTGGCTGTAGGTGTAGGCAAGGCTCAATGTTAAATCGCCGACATTGCGACGTGCCGCAACCTGAAGGGCGTTGTAGATCGAATTGGCCACATCCCGAAGATAAGTAAGGTTGCTGTAGCCGGGAAATGCAGTGCGCCGCGGGTCCACGCTGGTTCCGCAACCGGCGATGAGCAGGTTGGTCTCCGCCTGTCCAGTAACGGGTACACCGTTCACCGTGGGGTTAAGCACACCAGTTGTGGGGCAGACGGTGTTTATAGGAGGGCCGCCCGCTACGGCATTTTGCGAGGTAATAATCGGTTCCCCCTTAGTATAGGGATTCGCGACGCCTGCGCCGCAAGGGCCACCGCCAATGATTGGGCAGAGCTGGTTACCGTTGCTAAGAGAGGTCAGATGCGTGCCTTTACTGCCGACGTAGGCAGCCGAAAGGACAACATGATAAGGGAGGTCTCTTTGGACGTTCAGGTTCCACTGCTGAACGTAAGGCCAGACCGCCTTGTTGGGAATGGAGTTCACCGAAAGCGGAAAGAGCGGAACACCAGCGCCAGCACCAATGCTTTGATAGCCAACGATGTTGGACTGAGTTGCTGCCAGGATGAGCGGCGGAGAACCCTCGAGCGATTCCGTATTGCCCTCGTTGCCGTTGGTGTGTTCGAAGAAAATCCCAAAGCCGCCTCGAATAGCAGTTTTTCCATCACCTTTCGGGTCCAAGGCGAAGCCGAAGCGCGGTGCGGGGTTGAAGAGATGTCCCGCTAGACAGCCAGCGTTGGGCGAAGAGCCAATAGAGACGGTTGGAAAAGCTGACCCGGGGAGCAAAGGCAAATTGCCTCCCGATCCACCGCACTGGACAAAGCCGTTCAACGGATTTCCGGTACCCGAGCCGGTGTTTAAGGAACCATCGGCGTTAAATCCGGGTTCATTGGCCGCAACAAACTTGGTGGGGTCAAGGTTGAAGGCGTGTTTGTACCGTTCGCGGTAAGTGCCAAAAAGGCTCAGCCGCAAGCCCAGATTCAGAGTCAGGCGTTTGTTTACCCGCCAGTCGTCCTGGAAATAGGGCTCCACGATTTTGTAGCGATCATAGTACTTGAGGATCGCGCTCCACTGCTTGTAACTGGCAATATTTCCCAACAGCAAGTCAGCGAACGTGTTTCCCGTACTGACGGAGGAGCCCGTGCTGAAGCTCAAGATGCCCTGGACGTTAGGGGAGTTTTCCTCGTTCTTCTGCGCGAAAGCTGTGTAAACGCCCATTTGCAGTGTATGCGTTCCGACGATCTTGGTGAGGTTATCGCGATACGTATACGTGGGATTAGCGTTGTTCCATGGAAAGTAGCCCGTATCCTGGGCCAATGAGCCATTGGAGCCGCCGTCATACGCGGTGTTACCGCTAAGGGAGATCGAAGGCAGCTTTCCGCCAAAGCCATTATTGAAAAGAGACCCCATCGTTCCAGCAGGAAGCGGCGCGGGACCGTTCAATGCGGTTAGGAAAATATGATCAGCCGTGTAGCTGGCAACAAATTCGTTGAGCAGGGTCGGCGAAATGTTCGCGTTCAAGCGCGCCACGAAGCTCGACCCCGGACCGACGAATTTGGTCTGGATGCTCTGAAAGTCCGAGGTACCGTTGCCCCACAGAGGGTTAGGCACGATGGTCTGCCAGGAATCATGGATGTAGCGGAAAGTCAGGCGGTAATTATTGGTCAGGTTATGATCGACGCGCAGGAGTTCTTCTCGCCAAGTCTCCGGCGTAGACACGGTCTGCACCACGGCCGGGAAGCCGCCGAGCGTAAGGCCAGGCGTCTGATGAGGAATCAACGCAAGCAACGCCTGCCCGACTGCGGTCGGTGTAATCGTATTGTTCGGGAAAGGCTGTCCGGCGTTTGGCCCGGTGGTTTGGTGCGGGCAGTCGGATCCTGGGCAAAGGTCACTAAAGTTGCCGCTGCGCTCGGCATCGGAGGGAACGTTCTGAGGGCTTATGGTGCTAGGAAACTTTTGCTTTCGCCACTCCTCGGAGAAGAAGAAGAAGGTTTTTTTCTTGTCGTTGTTGTAGTGGTTGGGAATGTAAACGGGTCCACCGAGAGTGTAACCGTAGTCGTGCTTCTTGTAAGGAGGCCTGGGGTTTTTGGCCGCGTTGTCAAAGAAATCGTTGGCGTTAAAGAAGTCGTTGCGGGCGTATTCGAAGGCACTGCCATGGAAACTCGCGGTTCCGCTCTTGGTCTCGATTTCAACGGTGCCGGAGCCGTTTCGTCCGTATTGAGCTCCATAATTGGAGGTCAGCACCCGAAATTCGGCGATGGCCTCGGGATTGGGATAAACGTTGAGTGTGCCATTGCTCCCGTTATCCATGTTGTCGCCGCCGTCGATCTCCCAGTTGTTATATTCGGTGCGCCCGCCGTTCATGCTGTAGGCCACGCTGCCATAGACCCCGACCCTGCCTTCATCCTGGCCTGTCTGGCTGACGACGCCGGGAGCAAGATTAACGAGCTGAGTGAAGTTCCGGTTATTTAGCATTAGCTGGCTGATTTCTTTGCCGGTTACGGTGTTTCCAAGATCGGAAGAGGTCGTTTCTACCTGTGCGATGCTTTCGCCAGTAACTTCGACTATCTCGTTGACTGCGCCGACCGTCAGAGTGATATCCACGCGAATCTTTTGGGCGACATCAAGTTTCACACCCTTGGCTTGATATTTCTGAAATCCTTTTGCTGTAACGGCGATGTCGTAGGTGTCGCCGGGCAAACCGGAGATAACGTACACGCCGTCGGTGTTTGTGGTTGTGTTGCGGGTCAAGCTGCCAGCGGCATTGGTGAGCATGACTTCAGCGCCGACCACAGCGGCACTGGATTTGTCCACGACCGTGCCGCTGATGTAGCCAGTGTCCTGAGCACGCGTGGCAAGAGGGAGGACAAGCAAGGCCACCAACAAGCAGAGCCACAAGCGCGCAGCCCCCATTGTATTGATTCGTTGAATCAAGCGATCAATGTAAGAGTTTTCCGTCACGGTAGAACCTCCAAAAAAGGATGGAAATCGGGGTGACGACATAAGCGAGTGGAAAGTGTGGGCCCACTTCGAGTAGCTAATGCACTTTGTGCCAAGACCGTCAGCTCGAAGAGAACCCCTCACTGAGACAGCCCCCACCACTCGATACGTCTAAAACCGCACCGGAGCTGCTTATTAAAACGAGTTAATACTGCTTTGAAAGACGTGTGTCAAGTCAAAAGTTCAGGGGCCTGCACTTCAGACAGTGGGGAGGGGCCGAAACCCCGTGCGAGCTGAAAGAGAGGATGAAGATAACCGTGGTGAGTGGATTGGAGTGAGGACGTAAAAGTTGTTCGGGGTGTGGTGGTGTGTGACCTAAATAGGTCCGACTGTTCCTCGAATAAACCAAAAACAGAGCGTAGT
>QHYK01000054.1 GCA_003224085.1 Acidobacteriota bacterium
GAAATGGTCCGCATACGCGACCGCGGCAATTGCTCCCAAAACCAAGACCAGTGGCAGCCACGCCGGTCCACCTAGTGCTACGTCTTTTCGCAGCAGATGCCGCAATGAAACTCTCTCGCCAAGAGCGCTCAACCCGGCGCGCATAGCGTCTTGCTGCAAAGCCGCATTCGTTAAGCCAGTCATTCAAATAGAATTTTCGCCATCATCCCTTTGTCTTCGTGGTTGAGAAGGTGGCAGTGAAACACGGACATGCCCCTGATCACCGGGTCAGTGAAGTCCATAATCACGTCGACGGAACCGCCGTACGGAACATTCACGGTATCTAGCCACATTGGTTCGGCTTTTAGTCGGTCGTTTTCGGCGTACGCCAAGAAGTGGACTTGATGGATGTGCATGGGATGCAGTTCCCCTGTTGGATTGACAATCCTCCAATGCTGAAGCGTCCCTATTTTTGCGCGCACCATGGGAGCGGCATCCGGCGTGAATTTCTCTCCGTTGATGTAAAAGCCTTTCTTGTCTTCCGTGAATGTCAAGATGAATCTCGGCGGCACCTTCTCTTCCGCAGCTGGGTCCAAAGCCTTGAGATCAGGTTTGCGCGAGCTCTCCAAAACTTTTGGCATGGACCTTGCTCGTCGCGGAACGATGTCAGCTACTACCATTGCCGGATTTGGATCGCCGTCTGGCCCGGTGTCTACGCAGCGCGAAATCAGGCGCCGTGGCATGCCTGCCGCCGGACCGGTGACAATGGCTTCCAGCCTGCCTGCTGGTGGCAATAAGATGTGGTTGGCACTCCGTGTTCGATGATTCGGATCGTGCAGGGCGATGGGCATCCCGTCCATGGCAACGACTTCAAACGTTTGACCCTCAAGTTGAAGGTCGAGATAGCGATCCGCGGAAGCATTCACGAGACGCCAAAACTGGCGCTCACCAGGAGCGATTTCAATTTGAGGCCGCACTGATCCGTTTAGCGTGAAGACCTCTTCTGGAGGTTCTGGCTCCGCACCACAAACATCCGAACTGAGGTGAACGCGATTCTTCAAATCGGTAGACTGAGGATCGTTGACAAGGGAACGGCCACGCACAACCAGGACGCGCTCCGGCAGGCCGGCTAAAGGCGGAAAAAAAGATTCCATTCCTTCGATCACGATCGCTCCGGACATGCCGTCAAGTACTTGCCGGTGGCTCTCTCCATGAGGGTGCGTGTGGTACCAATACAAACCTGGCGGGTGGTCTTTCGGAATCTGCGCGGTATAGCGGAGCATTTGTCCAGGCATGGCCATCATGTCCAGGACGTCGTCCTGGGGAGCGTCGGGAGAAACCGTTAGTCCGTGAAAATGTAAATTCGTCATGTCCATGCACGGAGTGATCGCGCAGCTCTCTTTCGCCTTGGCCGGGAGATCGTTGACGTAATTGATCTTCAGTTGGTCGCCCGGGAACAGCCGCAGCGTTGGAGCGTTTGGTTGACCATGGAAGTAAAAGGAGTTCTTTCCGTCACTTGCAATGGCAGCGCGCAAGGTTAAGGAAAGTGTATGGTGTTTCGCGCGAAGTTCCGGCGGATTCGAAAGCAGGCCTGGCGGTTTCCCCTTTAAAACAAGCGAACAAAAAACCGCCGCCACAACAGCGATAGCGGCAGCGGCGATTCGCGGAACGAATGCAAAGCGTAACACTGGCAGCTTCCAGACCATCGCTCATTCGGCCTTGTGCCAGGTAGAATCCGGGTCATACACAGTCATGGCTTGCACAAGCTTTGTTGTGTCGGGACCAAGGTCCTTTTCGTAAATGGTTCCGGACGCGTCGACTATGAAAGTCATCACACCCGAGGAGCGGTACTCGACAGGGTAAGCGACGAAGGCGAATCCTGCGGTCATCCGGCCATCGACGATATAGTCCTTGGCGCCGCCCGGTGCATGTCGCCCTTGGCGGGTGAGGATCCGGAACATATACCCGTTAAACGGAACATGCTCGCCAACTTGGTCCGTTGGGAGATTTTGGCGCGCATAAGCGATGAGAGGGTCGATCGGGCTATCGAACTCATCGCTAGCTCCGTGCCAGTACAGACCATTGTGGCGGCCTTCATCGCTGACCAGCTTCTGAGCGAATTGCTTCGATAGGTCACCCGGCGCGTGCGCAAAATATTGCTTTTGCGCATCGACCAATGCGCGGCACGCATCCATGGCGGCAAGTTCATTTCCGCCTATGCGCCGGAACAGGATCTCGTCTTTGCCCGCGGCTGTGTCGAAATACCATGAACCATCTTTGTTGACTAGGGGAATCGGAAAGGGCCAGTTCTCGGCCCCGATTACCAGGGTTACGGTCCCATTCGCTTCTGTGACGAACCGATGCATCTCCTGGTATTTGACGACGAAGCCGCTTCGAGCATCCAGGTCTTCCTGTGGGTCGCCGGACGAGACGATATCCTTTCCGGTTGGTCCGAGGATCTTCAAGGAAGCTTGTTCGTCCTGCGACTGCATGGCGTCAAAGAGCGCGCGACTGGCATCTTCGGTAGAGGCAAAGGACCGCTGTCCAGCCTCTTGCGCAAACAGCGGTGCAAACGAGCATGCCAACAAAAGTGGCACCAAAACGGCCGCCGTAAATCCAGCGAACCTCTTGTTCTTGCCGTAAAAAGAATTTGCCATTCTGTGAAGCATAATGTTTTTCTCCATTCCTAGATTCTTAATAAGTTCCTTGATCCGATCACCTAGTGGCGTCCGCCACCGCCGTGCCCTCCGTGGAAGCCTCCACCACCAAAGCTCGACCGCCCGCGAGAGGAAAAGCCTCGGACGTTTCCACCGTGATTAAACCCACTGAGTGCGCCGGAGCGTGTTCCCGCGTGAAAGTGAGGGGCCGAGGACCCGTGGAATCCGCCACCATGATCGACGCCACCATGCGCGACGTTACCGTGGCCGAAATCACCGTGGCCGTGGCTGAAGTCACCATGATGGAACCCTTCGTGACCGAAGTCTCGGCTGTGCGAGACGAAGTCGTGATGGTCGAAGAATGGCCGACGCCCATGCCAGTCGTATCCCCAGTGATGCCAGCCCCACCCATACCCTCCGAAAAATCCGACCCCGAAGCCGATTCCAAACCCAATCCCCGCTCCGGCCAGGAAGATCCCCGGCACGGGATACCAGCCTGGATACGCGATGATCGGCTCGCCATAGATAAGCCAGGGATCGTAGGCAGGCACGTACACGACCTCAGGGTTGGCAGGTTCAATGATGACCGTGTTGCCTTGCGTGGTTATCTTCTCCTGTTCGTTGCTATTCAGATGGCCAGCCTTCTGGGCCTCGCGGCGCAACGTCTGGACCGCATTGGTCACATCGTCCGGTTGGTTGACATACGCCTCGCCAAGGGACGAGGTCCAAGACAGGTTCTTATCCATGTTCTCAAGAACCGACGGGAATTGGGCCATGGCCTTTACGCTGGGATCCCAGTCTTGTTTGTCGAGTTCTTTTGCCAATTCTTCACCTTTGAGGTTCGAATGACTTTGCATCCAGCGGTCCGCCTGGACAATCTCGGTTGGATAGGTGGAAGCGGCGAGAATCTGCGCAACGAGGGCGTCCGGATACAAGGCGATCGGCGCGACAAGTTGCTGCAGCTCTTGAGGGGTCTGCTGTACGGACGAAGCTGGCGGCTGCCCGCTGGATTGGCCGGTAGGACCAAAAGCCTCGGCTTGCGCCGTAAATTGCACAAGCAAACAGCAGACCAGCATGACCAAAATCCGTTTTGATAAGTTCACTTTCATTTTCATTCTCCAGTACAACTTAAGACCATTTCGTTGGCGGCCAGGTTCGAAATTTTTGGGCCCTGGTCAAGCACGCTGAGGAACGTCACTGGCCGCGCAGCGTGCCCGGCTCGATGTCATTGCGGCGCGCCAAATCTTCCAGTGCCTCGAGCTCCGTTTGTGTTGCGTTTACGCGCTGCTGAAGGATCTCAATGCCGGCTTCAGGAGTGATGCCTAGGTTGCCTTCCTCGAGATTTATGCCCCCCGTCATGGTCTTCAGGTTCCTTGCATCGGCGATCGCTTGGCGGTATCCGCCGAGCTGAGCATTTCTGCGTTCGAGTTGATCACGCAGTCTCGCCGCCTGCCGGGCATACCACTCCGGGTCCCGGGTTTTCACGTAAGTTCGAGATGGAGATTGCGACTTTGGCCTATCTTCGTCTGTTCGGCCCACGACGCAGATCACGCCGGGCCCATGCAGTCTTTCAAGGTCTTCGTTGGTCCAAGCGTCCCTGTTCTGGATATGCGTTCCTGCGTGCGGCCTATTGGCCGCACGCAAAGGAATGGCCAAGCTACCCAGGGTGAGGGAGACAGCGAGTGAAAAGGTCAGATAGCGATTCATCTCGCCCTCGTTAGTTGGACTTCGGCGGCGCGGGAGGAAAATGCTGGAACATTTTGTTCACGGCTTTGTCGAGATTCTTGGTGTTCTTGTCCGCCTTGTCGGAGAGCGTATCGCTCGACGAGCTTCGCCAGATCAACTTCTCTGTCTTTGCATCGAAGAGATCGACGACTAAGGTACCGACTTTGTAGGTTTCAACGGTTGTGGTGGCATCCCCAAATCCGCCGAATCCCCAACGGCGACCCCCTCCGAACCCGTTATAAAACGTGTCCAGAGTTTGCTGATTCCGAGTGGTCTCAATGGCAAAGACCTCGACGTCGCCTCCCGAAGGAACTTCCGTCCAGCCTTTTGCCGTCAGAGCGCTGTTCACGGCGCTCTTGATGCGATCGACCACGAGCGGGTCCTTGGTCTGGACTTTTTGCCAAGAGTAGGTCTTGTATTGGCCGAAGTTGGCATTGTGGTCGTAGTCGGTTTTAACGTGTTGAGCGAATGAGAGAGTCGCCAAAGCCAGCGTTAATCCGATGGATGCTGCGATTCTTGATAGAAGCTTCATAGCTCCTCCTTTTTTGAAATCCCGAAACAGAGCGCTTACCGGAGGGAACCGCGCACGTTCGATTAGACAGCGGCTATTCCTGCGAGCCGCCAACTTCGCGATTTCTCCTCGTTTCCGTCGTCACGAAAAACTTCAATGCGTGTACCGACACAACTAGAGAGGCAACAGGATTGCCAACGCGTTGATGGCGTAAACGACTGAAAGGAAAGACCGAGATAGGCAGCACCACAGTTTGCGATGCCAGCGGGCTGAACACTCGTCCGCATGCCGACAGGCTGAGCGAGGCCGTTTGTTTGATTACCATTGAATAGCCTAACGAGGATCATGCTCTCGCTGGGAGCCGCAAGAAACAGCTTTGAGAGGGACAGCTTTTGGGGAGGATCTTTTCTGGCGCGGCGCGTAAACCGATGGTCAAAGGGGGGCTTATCGCTTTTCGAAACCTGTTCCTGGACTCTCAGGCTCGTTTTGGTCCCGGAACGGAAGCCGGAATTTCCGCGCAATCTCGGGCCAGAATTCTCGGAGCACGTTGAAACCGATGTCTCCCCCAACATTATAGGCCACCCGCGTCGCCGCCGGTCCCACCCCGCGTCTGTTGTCCGGGTGGTAGGTATTGCTCAGCACCACTGCGCTCGTCGTGCCCAGCCATTCCGTAAAATTGAACATCTGGGTGCCATCTTCCCGGTGAGCGACGACCGAATGTTCCAGGGCGTGAAGGAAACGCTTTCTCTTGCTCCCGTGTGCCAAACGGTAGTACCGCGGGTCCTGAGAAAAAATTGTTGGATAGAGAAAATCTTTGAAAAATTGAGAGGAGGCCTCGCCTGCCAGGCCGGCGCCAAGTCGCTTCCCATATCCCTCCATGCCCTGCCCGTAACTGGGATCGTTGTTTTCTGCCTGGCTAATCCCGGCATCGTAGGCGATCCCCAGCACGGTCACTGGGTCGAACGTCTCACGCACAGAAAGCAGGAACTTGTCGTGAAGGCTCAGCACGCACAACACCGCTCCCGGCTTATAGTGGGGCGCGTGTGCTGACTTGCGTTCGAGCCGCCGCCCGAATGCACCTACAAGCTTCTGGAAGGGTCCATGGTAGTCCTCCCAGCTGACCATCGGCGCAGGCTGCACGCACGCCAGCGGCGTGCTCGGCTCGGTCTCTCGCACAGGAGGTGTGAGAGCAGGGCGGGAGTCCTGTGCCCAGACCGCCCCTCCCCAGGCGGCCGCGACAAGAGCTGCCACTGTCGTGGCTCGTATGCTTCGAATCCACATCCGCTTTCAACCTCTGCCGTCGTGCGGCTAAAACTGCACGTATGTTGCCGCGCTCAGTCAACCGTGTCGTAATTCGTTTTCAATAAGACCCATGGACGAAATATTCAGTTCGACCCGGAGATGCGCGATGATCCGGCTGGTAATGGATACCTGGACAGTGTCAACCGATTGGAGGGTTGGGCGGGCGAATTTCGAATCTGCTACGAGGGGAGGAGATCTCGCCTGGTACGTGAGATGCCAAGCTTTTGCATCCGAAAGTAAAGCGTGGACCTCTTCATTCCCAAACGCGCGGCCGCCCCGTTGGGGCCGGCGACAACCCAGCCGGTCTGCTCTAGAGTCTTGCGAATGTGGTCTCTCTCCGCGTCCTCCAGAGTAACTGCTCCAAGGAATTCCGCTTCGGCGGCACTCTTCAAGGTCGCGAGAGGTGCGTTCAGGATGCTACCCGAAGTGAGGATAACGCTCCGCTCGATGAAATTCTGAAGCTCGCGAATATTGCCTGGCCACTGATACGAGACGAGGGTAGACATCGTTTCCGGAGGAATCTGTTCGATTTCCTTACCCATCCGGCGGGTATAGATCTCGACAAAATGTCCTACCAGCGCCGGAATGTCTTCACGGCGCTGCCGCAATGCTGGCAGTGGGATCGGGAACACATTCAGACGGTAGTAGAGGTCACTGCGAAATTCGTTGCGCTTCACCATTTCTGCCAGATTCCGGTTGGTCGCAGCGACGAGCCGAACGTCTACCTGGTGAGTCCGAGTGCTGCCCAAGCGTTCGAACTCCTGTTCCTGTAGGACACGCAACAGTTTGGGTTGCAGGCCTGGCGGAATATCGCCCACTTCGTCCAGGAAAAGCGTGCCTTTGTCGGCCTGCTCGAAACGGCCAATCTTCTGCGCTATGGCTCCGGTGAACGCACCTCGCTCGTGGCCAAAAAGCTCGCTTTCTAGCAGATCGAAGGGAATAGCAGCGCAATTCAATTTAATGAATGGGCGCCCGCACCGCACGCTCAGATTGTGAATTGCGCGCGCGATCAACTCCTTGCCGGTGCCTGTTTCTCCCTGCACAAGAACGGTGGAATCCGTGGGCGCGACGCGTTCGACCTGTTCAAGCACCGATTCCAGAGCAGAACTGTTGCCTATGATCTGCTCGAATCTGCGCGTCCTACGGTCCTGATCGATGGACCCGAATGTTGCGACCGCCCCCACGAAGAACCTCCTTGGGCACCATACGCTTCTATAAGCAGGCTTAGCTTTCCAGAGCGGCCCGAACGCTCTCGAGCAGCACTTCGTCGTTGAACGGTTTAGCCATAAACTCTACTGCGCCCGCTCGCAACGCCTGCATCCGCATTTTTTCGTCGCCATGCGCTGTGATAAAGATGATCGGAATCCTACAGGCTTCTGCGTTCAGCTGTGCCTGTAGTTCGAGACCGGACATTCCCGGCATACGGATATCGGCGATTAAGCATCCAGCCTGGCGGTGTTGGCCCGATTTCAGGAATTCCTCCGCCGACGCAAACGCTTGAGCAGGTAAGCCAACCGCTTTCAACAGGCCCTGTAGGGCGCTGCGCATCAAATCATCATCATCGACAATCGCAACCATTTTGGTCTTCTCCAGAGCGGCCATAGCTGGAATCTAGCAACTTTGCCAAAGCGGCACAATTATACTTTCGTATGACAGCCCGGATATCCCCCTGGTCAGAGCGACGGGGACAATCGTTCAAGGCTTGAGAATACGGCGGTTAATACGGGATGGCTGTAGACTCGCAAGGTGTGCTGCGTGACGGTTGCGCGTTGGCATTAGGCTTGCTTTTTGCCCGGTGGAAGCCCCAGCTTCGACGCCATTCTAACCAATTCTGCCAGCGAATCAGCCTGCATCTTCCGCATCACGTGGCCGCGATGGATTTTCACTGTGATTTCGCTGGTCCCGAGGTCAAAGGCGATTTGCTTGTTGAGCATCCCCGAGACTACCAGGCCCATAACTTCACGTTCGCGCGCCGTTAACGCCTCGTAGCGTTTTCGCAACTCGGCAAGATTACCCTGCTGTTGCCGCGTCACACGGTCGCGATCCAAAGCCTGGCGGATGGCATCCAGCAGGTCCTGATCCTGGAAGGGCTTGGTCAGGAACTCCACGGCACCGGATTTCATAGCCTTCACCGTCATCGGAATATCTCCATGACCGGTGATGAAGATGATGGGAATTTGGATACCTGCGTCACCCAGCTGACGCTGAAAATCCAGACCGTTGACGCCAGGAAGGCTCACGTCCAGAACAAGACAGCTTGGCCCGTCCGGGGGCTTGGTGCGCAGGAATTCTTCCGCGGTCCCAAAGGATGCGCACCGCAACCTCGCCGATTTCAGCAGTCCTTGGATGGACGCACGAACACCGGCGTCGTCATCAACGACGAACACCGTGGGAGAATCTGCGGCTGTCATTCAGGCGCCTCGGGCTTGGTGGGCAGAGTGAAACAAAAACTTGCCCCGCGCGGGGAGTTGTCGCCAGCCCACAAGCGGCCACCATGTGATTCGATGATAGAGCGGCTGATGCGAAGTCCCATGCCGGTCCCGTGCGGCTTGGTAGTAAAGAAGGCATTGAAGATCTGTTCCCTCTGTAATAGGGGCAGCCCCACCCCGCTGTCCGTGACGGACACCAAAACTTCCTCGCTCTGCAATCGCTGCGACCTGATGGCGAGTTCGTGCGTCCCATCCGTGTCCTTCATCGCTTCGATGCCATTGATCATGAGGTTCATCAGCACCTGCTGTAATTGCACGCGGTCGGCCATGACCTGGGGAAGATCTGCCAGAAGGCTGGTCTCGACCGCTATGGTGTATCGCCAAGTCTCGCCGCGCAGAAGAACTATCATCTCTCGAATAATCTCGTTTACGTCCACGAGCTCCCGTTGCGGGGTACCTTTCTTGAAGAGCTGGCGGATCCGACTGATAATTTCCGCCGCGCGCGTCCCGTCTTTCATGATTCTCATGGCAGCTTCGCGCGCCTCTTCCACATTGGGATGATCGCGCGTAAGCCAGCGCAGACAGGTGTTGGCGTTGGTAACGGCCGCGGCAATCGGCTGGTTCACTTCGTGCGCCAGCGAGGCAGTCAGCTCTCCCATGGTGGTCACCCTGCTGACGTGCGCGAGATCCGCCTGCGCCTGACGCAGTCTCTCCCGCTCTTCATCCGCGCGCTTGCGTTCGGTGACATCCATCGACGTACCGACATATTCAACTAGATCGCCGGATATGTTGCGAACGGGATGGCCCGTTGAGCGAATGTGCTTCATCGCTCCCTCGGGAAGAACGATTCGGAAAACCAAGTCAAAGTCGGAGCCTTCACTCGGCCTTTCAAGAAAAGCTTCTCTGCGCACCCTATCTCGATCCTCTAGATGAACGCGCTGGTAAAACGCCTCGTCTGAGGGTATACCCCCTTGCGGATCGAAGCCAAACAAGCGGTAATTTTCCTGCGACCAATAGACACTTCGTCTGCTGGCCACGCTCCACGCCCAACTGCCCGTGCGCGTCAACCTCTCCGCTTCAGCCAAGTAACTCTCGCTCCGCCGCAAGGCCTCTTCGGCCTGGTTGCGCTCAATGGCGATACTCGCAAGATGGACGATTTGCCTTATGACACTATGGTCCAGCGGGGTAGGGCTGCGCGGTTGGCGATAGTAGATCGCAAAGGTCCCCAACATCTTGCCTGCTGAGGAGAGTATCGGCGTGGACCAGCACGCTCGAAGCCCGTGCGCCAGGGCCACACTGCGGTAGTCGGCCCACAGCGGATCCGCGGCGATGTCGGAGACGATCACTGGCTCTGCTCGGTAAGCGGCCGTTCCACACGAACCCGCGCACGGGCCGATGACCACGCCATCAACCGCCTCATTGTAGGAGCTTGGCAAGCTGGGCGCCGCTCCATGCCGAAGGCATTTGGCGTTCGGGTCCAACAAAAGGATCGAAGACTGAGAACCACTCGCCAGTTCTTCGACGAGCCGGCATATAGCATCGAGGATGAGCGCGCGAGAATCACCCCTGGCTATCATCTCGAGAACCCGGTTCTCGGCGGCTAGCAATACCTCGGCCCGCTTTCGCTCGGTGATGTCGGTCGAACTACCCACGAATTCCACCAAATCCCCGGATGCGTTCAAAACCGGATGACCGACGGAGCGGATGTATTTGACGGTGCTGTCGGGAAGTAGGATTCGGAATTCCACTTCGTAATCCGACTTTTCGGCGATTGCTCGATCGATTGTTCCTTGCCACTCAGCTCGGTCCTCCGGATGAATGCGCTCCAGCCGTTCTATCCAAGCCGGCGGTCCCTTTTCTGGATCGAAATCATACAGGCGATACCATTCCTCGGACAGATGCGAGGCGCCTCTTCCCGCTACCTGCCAGGCCCAACTCCCCGTATGCGTGAACCTCTGTGCTTCCGCCAGATAACTCTCGCTCCGCCGCAACGCCTCTTCCGCCCGCTTGCTCTCGGTGATGTCCATCACCGCTCCAACAAACTCGAGTTCACCTGATTCATCTCTTTCAGCGTGAGCCACAACGTGGACATGTTTGACGGAACCATCCGGCATCAGCAAGCGATGCTCAAAATCAAAATCCCTCCCATCCTGCGCCGCCTGCTCGATGGTCTGTTGCACGAGACCTGCGTCATCCGGATGAACCCGTTGGAGTACCAGTTCCACGGTTGGTTTCGTCGATTGGTCGTATTGAAAGATTCGAAAGGTTTCCCCTGACCAGATGATCTCGCCGGTGGACGGCTTCCAGCCGAAGCTACCTGTATGACTGAGCCTTTGCGCTTCCGCCAAGTAGGCCTCGCTCTGCTGGAGCTTCTCTTCCTGCACCTCCAAGGTCTGGGCAGCGAATCGCCTATCAGCCAAGGACGTCAGCAGAGCGAGCCCGAGGACGAGAAAGGTGACGGCGACAATTCCGCCGGTGCCGACCGTGGAGATGCTCACGGCATGAAACAGGTCCACCGGGATGCGGGAGGAGGTGAAGCTGGCGGCGGCCATGCCGGTGTAATGCATAACGGGGATCGCTGCACCCATCACGGCGGCTCCGGCTAGCTTTTCCCAGCCCATCCCCGTTTTCTCATCTCGGAAGTGAAAGGTAATCCACAGCGCGGCGAGAGAAATCAGAACCGCGAACACGACGGACAGGACGACAAGAAAGGGATCAAACTGGCATATGGCAGCTAAACGCATAGCAGCCATGCCGATGTAATGCATGCTTGCAATACCGGCGCCCATTAGGACGCTACCGGCGAGCGCCCGGGACCAACCCATTTTCTGCCGGCTCACCACGCCCAAGGCAACGAGCGAAGCGAGAATAGCCGCAAACAGCGACAGCAGAACGGTCGGCCAATGGTAGGCCACGGGAATCGGTAGGATGAACGCCAACATCCCGATGTAGTGCATGGACCAAATGCCAGTCCCCATCGCACCGGCACCGCCCAGCAGCCAAACCGCGCGAGTCCAACCGCCTGCGGCAGTTACGCGACCTGCAAGATCCAGAGCAGCGTACGACGCAAACATGGCGATCAACACCGAAAGCGCCACGAGCGCGTAGTTGTACGAGCCAATCAAGTTCACAGCAGGCATGTGACTCCATCCGGTTGCCAACGAGGAACAGTCGCGCCGCGCTTCAACTAAGAATTAACCGTTCGGGCTCATTCCATTGCCTCGATTTTCGTGGGTAAAACAAAATGAAAACTTGCGCCGCGCGGAGAGTTATCTGCAGCCCACAAGCGGCCGCCATGCGATTCAACGATGGAGCGGCTGATGCGAAGCCCCATGCCTGTGCCGTGAGGTTTGGTTGTAAAAAACGCGTTGAAGACCTGCTCCGCCTGCTGCGGGGGAAGCCCTACGCCGGTATCGCTGACGGAAACCAAAACTTGCTCTTTTTCCGTTCTCTGGGACTTGACGGCCAACTCGCGCGCCCCGTCCACTTCCTTCATCGCATCGATGCTGTTCACGATGAGGTTCATCAGCACCTGTTGCAATTGCACACGATCTCCCATGATCCGGGGAAGATCTACGGTTAGCTCCATCCGGACTGTTATGTTGTATCGTGTTGCCTCGCTGCGCAAGAGGACGATCATCTCTCGAATGGCTTCGTTTACGTCCACCAACTCCCGTTGCGGAGTACCCTTCTTGAAGAGCAGGCGGACCCGACTGATGATGCCCGCCGCACGGGTTGCATCTTCGACAATTCTCGATGCAGCCTCGCGCGCCTCTTCCAGATCAGGCGGATCGCGCGTAAGCCAGCGCAGGCAGGTATTGGCGTTGGTGACGGCAGCGGCGATTGGCTGATTGACCTCGTGTGCCAGGGAAGCGGTCAGCTCTCCCATGGTCGTCACCCGGCTGACCCGTGCCAGTTCCGCTTGCGCCTCCCGCTGCGCTTCTTCCGCATGCTTGCGCTCAAGACTTTCTGCTTGCAACGCCTCGTTGGTGCTCTGCAGTTCTTGAACTGTTCTTCTTAGGTCATCGCGCGCGCGCCTGAGCGATTCTATGGCGCTCCTTTCCGCAGCGCTCAGCGACCCTACAAACAGGGCTGACACCGTGAAGATGACAAGGCGGGGTATTTCGTCGGGCTTTGGACCCAAAGAATGAATCGGAGGTAGGAAATAATAGTTGAAAGCGAGAGCGGAAAGTGTCGTCGCGAGCAATCCCGGTCCGATTCCGCTGAACCACGAACTCAATAGGACTGCGCAAAGAAAGAGTGACACGGGAGCATCTTGCAAGTGAATCGCCGGCAACCGTGAAATGACCAGGGCCGCAGCGACCGAAAGAACAGCAATTCCATAGCCCCAAATTGCCGGCGGCTTGGGCCACAGAAGAGGATTGAACCTGGGCATGCTTCTGCTCCAGCAAAACAGGGTGTTACTCTGCGCCATCAAAATCTTAACATCAGAAACTGTCCTGCCCGGGCAAGCTCAGTCATGTAGCGCATGTCCGCCTTCTTCAAGGCAGAGGCGGCGCACTTGACTCATCCAGTCCCATAGACGGAGTGCCAACAGTCTGACAGGTTTGCGTGGGGCTGACGTGACAAAGATCCTCATGAATCGGCGTATCTCGCGCATGGTCAGCAACTTTCATCTGTTTTCGTCACACACACTGTCTGGCACGAGGATTGCCTTTTTAGTGGCGGTTGGTATGTTCCCGGTGATTAGAATTCGCAGCGAGCGAGCGTCAACATTACAGTGACGCCAGACCTGAAAACGGGACGCAGAGAGGAGTGCAACCATGAAAACACGATCCATTCTCGACTGGTATCGCATTCTGCGCGCACACCATCAGTGGACGATATTCCAGTCCATTCGATATGCGCTGTGGCTCGCGCGCTAGATCGTTTCTCTTACTTTTTTCCGCAGTGGCGGTGGAGGATCGGATTCATGAAGACTTCCTATACATCCAGTATCAAAGACTCCGACAGCGCGTGGGTAGCAGCCGCAAAGCGCGGAGACACGCAAGCCTTCGAGGAATTGGTAATTCGCCACAGGCAGAGAGTTCTCTCCGTCGCGCTACGCATTACGAATAACCGGGAGGATGCCGAAGACGTGGCACAGGAAAGTTTTCACAAGGCCTTCCTTCATCTCGGCGCCTTTCAAGAAAAGGCGCGGTTTTCTACTTGGTTGACACGCATCGCCATGAATGAAGCGTTTATGTTGCTGCGCCGGCGGCGGGGAGTTTTCGAAATCTTGCCCGAGAGGCCTGACAAGGCGGAGTCCTGGTCGGAGGCGTTCGTTGACCAGAGTTCCAATCCCGAAGAGTCTTATTGGCGGCGGGAGCGAACTCAACTCTTAACCGAGGCGATCAATCGCTTAGGTCCAAACGTTCGAACGACGATCCTGCTCCGCGACATCGAAGAAAGATCTTCCCGAGAAACCGCTAGGATTCTACGCACCTCAATTGCCGCCGTGAAAGCGCGTGTTTTTCAAGGACGGCGCAAATTACATAGGACCCTGAATCATGCATTCCTGCGCGGGCTCTGCGCAGCCGGTCAATCGCAGGCACAGAACCGTTGATGTGTGAATCGATCATTCGCGAAGCGATGGGTCAGTTACGGTCTTCATCAACGCTACTGTTCTCACCAATAGAAAGCTTTTCTTGACTAGCTTCACGGCGCGCGGACTTGCCGCAGCAATCGCATGAAAATATCACGCTTATCAAGCTCCAGCCCAATCCCGGCATACGCCACTTGGATCAGCGGAACATTCTTCCTCTGCGGGTCCCGAAAGAACGGAAACGGACTCAGCGCGCCCACCGCCCAGAAGAAATCGGCCTGCGCACCTTGCATTTCGTCGGGCAAGTTGAAGTGGTTCACTGTCGCCAGGTCAAGCCGCGTACGGTCCTGCGCCTCAAACACGTAAAACGTCAGCCCGTTTGCCTCCACTTTTTCCATCGGCGCCAGATAGAAATCCGGATAAATCCCGCCTGCCCGCTCCACACCATTGCTCGCTTGAAACAAGACCCCCGGGCTCAACTGCCCCGAGTAAAGCCCCTCCAGCGTAGGAGCGTGTCTGCAGTCTCTGCGAATGCTCAAATCCGGCGAAACCGCAGCCCGATCCGGCGATTCTGCCTGCCTCTTTGCTTTCTTGTAGGCCTCCGAGCCCCCATCCAAACAATCCCGGGGTGGCGAAAAGAAAAAGTAGAACAGATAATCCGCTAGACCGTTGCCCGCGCCTTCAGCACCATGCATCTGCGCATCCAGTGCCACCTCATCGCCTCCCAGGAACGGATTGGTGGTCGTTGCAATCCGCAAGGCCGAATGTATTTTCGGATTTTCCAGGGCCATGAATTCCAAGAACGTCACTTGCGGAGCAAACGGGGCAAGCCTCGGCGAAGGTGGCAGCGGCATCTGCTCGAGCTCGATCCAGTCCGGGGAAACATCGATTGACGTTCCACGCAAGAGGGAAAACCGCTTCGACGTCGCTTGCGCTGACCGTGGATTATGTTCCGCCCCGCGTTCGGGCGATGTCGAACTCTGACGTGACATCTGCGCCGCCACTCCTGGCACCAGGAATCCAAATAGGATCATTCTGACGATTCCGCGCAGAGTCATAAGCACCATCCTGGTCTCATTCGCCCTTGCCCCATTTGATGCGCACGCCATTGGCTGTGCTGCAGCTCTTTTTGTAAGAGTAGGTTAGGTTTTGGACGCTTTTGTCCAGATCGTGGTTGTGCGTGTAAAACAGCATCACCGTGATGCTTCCAGTGCAGGAACTCTAGAAAGCATCTGGTAGTCCTTGTCAGTCAGGCGCAGGGAAGCCGCCGCAACATTCTCCTCAAGATGCTCGGTCGAGGAGGTCCCTGGAATGGGCAGCATGATGGGAGATCGCCGCAGGAGCCAGGCCAGCGCTACCTGTGTCGGACTCGCGCCGTGTGCCTGCGCGATTCGGTTCAGCACCTCGCCGGCTACTTTGCCCGCCCCCAATAGGAACCAGGGAATGAAGGCAATCTCATTGCGCTCACAATAATCCACCACGTAGTCCCATTCGCGGTCCGCAAAACTATAGCGGTTGTGCACAGAAACGATAGGGACAATTCTGCGCGCTCGCTCGATGTGCTCCTGCGTGAGGTTGGACAAGGCAACCAGACGAATCTGGCCTTCGTTTCATATACGTCGATCCGGCTCAGCCGCAGTCTTTGAGGCTTCCCTCAACCGCCTTGCGAGGTTCCAGCCTCCCTTGGTGGCAATGTTTAAGTCGGCAGGGTAGGGAAACAGCGCTTCGGCAATCAGTTCCTCGCTTACGTATGGACCGTAGGAGTCCGCCATATCGATGAAGTTGACATCCAGCTCCACGGCCCGGCGAAGAACCGCTAAGCACAAGCGACGGTGGGCGCTCCTGATCCACTAAGGTGTCGTGAAGGCATTTATCGGGCTGATCACTCCGTCGCTCGCGCCATGCGCATCGGCCGAGTCAACCTTGTAGTAGTAGGTAGTCTTCGGCGCAAGGCCGTCCACGCGCACGCGGAACTCCGTATAGGAATGGGTCGGGTTCAGCCGGATGTGCGATTTCGCGGTCTGGCTCAGATCCTTGGGATCCTTGCCATAGTGTACAACCCCAAAGTGTTCGGGCGAGCCACCAGGGTTGTCGGAGATCCACCGGATAATGGTCAGATTTTCTGTAGCCGATTCGAGCTCTGGTCCCTTGAAGATGCGGACGTGCGCGGCTTTCTTGGAGGAAGGGACGAACTGAGCCGAGACTGGATTTGCGGGGCCGGCCGTAGCCGCGACCGCCAGCATCAGAAGCAGTCTATTCATATTCACACCTCAAACGAAAATTACTCAAAGCAAGATGATCAAAAGGGACGAAACCACAGCCGACTAGCATCGGCCATCTCCCGCTCCGGCTCGTCCGCTCGCTTCCGGGTGTTTGCGAGGCGGACGAGCCAGAGGACGGAGAGAGGTTCAGGTGGGCGTGCCCACCGACATTTATCACGGAATAGGTTTGGGTCCTGGCAAAGGCGCCACGCCGCAGATAGCCGAGGCGCAGGGCGGCAGAGGCGGAGTGGGGATAAGAAAGCCGTTTCCTTGCCTCGAGGGTGAACAATTTGGATCTGTGGCGGGGTTGCACGCCATGCACATCCCTGTAAACGTATTGATGTCGGGATACGGTCTTGTGAAACCATCCGTGAGGGTTTGGAGGAAGGCAACGATCTGGTTCTCCTCCGTATCTGTCAGGCCGAGCTTACCAATCGTCATGTCAAGGTTGTTGGGAACCTCAGGCATCGGCCAGCAGTCTACTTTTTCGGTCTTTCCTGCCGGGCAGTTCCCCGAAGTTACCGGGAAGGGGTATACGTCGCGCGTATTATAGAAGTGTACGAGTTGCTTTAGGCTTTTGATGTAGCCGTTGTGGAAGAACTCCTTCTGGAAGTAAGGCCCGGGAGCCTCAGTGGTAGGACACTGTGGTGGCACCAAGGCGGCATTGCGCGCCGTGGATGTCTGCATTTGGCCGTCCGAAGTTGGCGCAAATGGTGTCCAATCGTCATTCGGGCTTGGCCAAGAGCCGGGACCGCTTCGCAGGAAAGTTCCTAGTCCCAGATCTCTGAAGCCGAAACCATAGGGATTCGCGGTAAAGCCGAAGAAATCTGGCTTGTCCTGATAATAGATGGCATCCCTCGGATTCAGTGGCAGGCCGAGATTTGCCGAGCCGAAGCAGGTGAACAGCGGCCGTGCGTTTGCCGCGGCGCCGGTGTCTTCGCTATTCGGGGCCGTGCCCTCGGGAGGCGGAGGCGTTGGCGCAGTGGATCTGCCATCCAGATGGCACGAGTTGCAGTTCGCTTTGCCACGGAACAGGTTGTAACCGGCCATCTCATCTGGAGTCAACGTATAATCGTTATGCAGGAAGGCGTCGAACTTCGACGAGAAAGCGCTGACATCTGGTGAAGCTTCGTACTGGTCAAGGGACTCTCCCCAGTGATCAAAGACATTGTTTGCCTTGGCGCGATCGTCGGGACTCAGCTGAATGGGCATGGTGTTCGTGCCGAACACGCTCGCTCCGCCTGGAGTCTCACAGATGCCCTCCGTGTTGTGTGGGAATTTGATATCCAAAGAGCCCGCACCCCAAACCGTCTCGAACAGAGGTCTGTAAGCAGCGGTGGTAAGCCGGAACGCGATGCACGCCGTATCCGGTAACGCGTGTTCTTGTGTGTCGACCGGAGGGCCCTGCGCCTGATTGGCGTCCGGACTCCCTAGCAAATAGCCTGTCGCGCGCGAATCCCAGAAGTTTCCGCCAAAGAAGGCGGCTTGGGCTGCGTTGAAATTAAGTACAGGGAAATTTGGTGAATAGGTGTATCTTTGCGCGGTCCGTTTGCCGGCCCGGAACTGAAATGATCCGGGGTACGCGATCATCGTCAGATTGACGGACGGGATCGATCCGCTAAAGCCGGCATACGGCATGTGGCAGAAACCGCAGGCCCTATTTTTAAAGGGGGAAATATTCTCGTCGAAATTCATGAGCTTGCCCAATAGAACGTTTGCTCTCTGTCCGGTGTGCGCCAATATTGGCGGTTGACCAGTGAGAGTCGGAGGTGTCAATGCCTGCCACTGTGCGAGGGCCTCGTTTTCGATGAAGCGGACTTCACGGCGGACCCTTTCTATCTCTTGAGGCAAATCGGGAGGCAAGATACCGGGCGGATACGGGTTGTAAAACGGCGGTGGCGGCACCTCGCGAACACCGTTTCCGTGCCCGTGGTTTTGCGCGGATACGGGCACGGTTTGAGAGGACACGAGCAAAGCGGCGACGACTGTAACCAAGACCGCCCATAATGCTGCTAATTTTCTTCGCTTCATGAGGCTATCCTTTCGTGATTTATCGTTCGGAAGGGACACAATGAATGACGCGCCAAATGGACATACTCCGAACCTCATTGGAGGCGCCATCCGTTGGCTTAAGCATCGTTTCACTGACCAAGAAACGGAGTTAGCGTTCTTGTTTGGGTTGCGGAAGACATACTCCAGAATCGTGAGGGACCGACGGATTCAAATGGCCTGCGGAGAATCTGGCAGTCCAAACAGAAGCTCAAACCGACCTGGCAGGCAACCAGCGTAATTGTCTGTACAGATCCTGATTTCTGTCGCACTGGATTGGGGTAGCGGGAGGGACTCGCCCGCAACCAATCCGAACAGAGATCAAACCGGCCTCGCAGCGTCCTACGGGCATTATGCATACAACTGGAGTACTGCAATGATCGAGACACATAACTAAAGTTCTTGAAAATTTCCACATCACCTCGCCTTGCGAATTCCTTGCCGCAAGCCCATCATCGTCGCGTTATGTGGTAAATACGACGTCCTAGATTTAATTGATTGGTGCAGTTTTTCCTGCCCCTTGCTGCTCGCTCCGAGGACAGCGAACAGAAGACGAACAAAAAAGGCAATTTGCGCAATGCGCGGATGTTCGCAGAAAGAAGAGGCGGACTCTCTATACAAGGCTAATTTTCCTGGCAAATGCCCGCAAGAGAAGTATTTTGGCTAAGTTGGCTGATGCCCACGCGCGCAGAGCTCTCCTCGGACATTGCGTGAAGCGGCGTCTGGGGTGAGTTAGGCATTATTGGGAAGCGCGTTTCGAAACGGCGTGGCGGAGGTCTCAAGAACGAGGAGGTTTCTGCGTTTCTCGAGCCCGAGTTTGCTGAGAAGATTCGAGACGTGGTACTTTGCCGTGCGTTCTGTAATGTTCAGCTGGCACGCAATCTCCTTGTTTGTGTAGTGCCTAAAAAGAAGCTGGAGCACTTGACCTTCGCGTGCCGTTAGTGATTGACCTGCCAGGAGCTGCCTATCAAGCAGTGTCTTCATCTGCTTGGCGAATGCCAGCAGCACTTCCGAAGGCACCCAGAGCCTGCCCCGGAGTAAAGCCATGGCCGCTTTTGGAAGTTGCCTCTTCCACTTATCGTGTAGCGTCACGAAACCCTCGATTCCCCAATGAAATAAGAGCATCATCTCGCTTTTATCGCTTCTTGGGGGAGGAAGAAGGGCCAGAAATCTGCTACCTGGCGAATTGGTGCGCAATCGGCTGCTCAAAGGGCCCAAAGTCAAATTCAAAGAACAACCATCCAGCAGAAAAAGCCGCGGACAATTCGACGACATGAGTGCCTCGGCTTCGGTTGCGGCATGTGGCAGGAGGCGTTTGACAAGAAACTCTTGAACAGAGAGAGCTTTCTCTATGTCGAGGGCACCCAGGTGGTGAGAGCTGACGACCTGAAGGGCGAGTTCCATAATTCGTCGGTCCATTGGTGACGAAAAACACATGGGCTCAATCGCGCGTTCCCACCAGCTCGGGAATCCGCGAGAGCTCTTCGTATTCTAGATCGGATAGACGCAGGGAAGCCGAGGCGACGTTCTGCTCGAGGTGTTCGATTGCGGAAGTTCCTGGAATAGGCAACATCACGGGAGATCGCCCGAGGAGCCAAGCCAGCGCTATTTGCGTCGGACTCGCGCCGTGTGCCTGCGCGATTCGGTTCAGCACCTCGCCGGCTACTTTGCCTGCCCCCAATGGGAACCAGGGAATGAAGGCAATCTCATTGCGCTCACAATAATCCACCACGTAGTCCCATTCGCGGTCCGCAAAACTATAGCGGTTCTGCACAGAAACGATAGGGACAATTCTGCGCGCCCGCTCGATGTGCTCCTGCGTGACGTTGGACAACGCAACCAGACGAATCTTGCCTTCGTTCCGGAGCCGCGCCAGCGTTTCTACTGACGCTTCAAACGAGACCACGGGGTCTGGAATATGCAGTTGATAGACGTCGATGCGGTTCAGGCGCAATCTCTTGAGGCTTCCCTCCACCGCCTTGCGAAGGTGCGCGGGAGTGGCATCGTGAGTCCACTGATTCGGGCCGGGACGGTTCCAGCCTCCCTTGGTGGCGACTACAAGGCCGGCCGAGTAGGGAAACAGCGCTTCGGCAATCAGTTCCTCGCTTACGTATGGACCGTAGGAGTCCGCCGTATCGATGAAATTGACATCCAACTCCACGGCCCGGCGAAGAACCGCCAACGCTGCTTTCCGATCTTTTGGCGGCCCCCAAATGCCTTCGCCGGTAAGGCGCATCGCGCCGAAGCCGAGACGGTGCACGGAAATCTCCCCGCCCAGCGAAACGTCTCCAGCCAAACTTGCAGAAAGTTCTTTCTTGTTCATGATAGCCCTCCAAAATTCTGCTCTTAACAAAATCCCGACCGGCGCTCGCGATTTCAGCCGTTCAACGGCTAGCACCGAAAATGCGAAAGCTCATAGTTGCTATCTTCCCCCCGCGTCATGCGCTCTCATATCGCTTCTAGCCAAGCCACTGCGGGTTGGCGTAAGTGCCGTCGAACTGATGACTCGTTTTGTAAAGCTCAAACTGGCCTGCTTCCGCGGCTTTTGCCGTTCTTGCCAGAAGCGAAGCAACTTGCGAAGAATCCATTGGTTGAAAACTGCGAGCGGCTTGAAGAGCTTGCTTCAAAATCGGGAGCGAATCGCAGCCCGTGATCACGACACTCGTGGGAAGATTCATGGCATAGTGAAGGCACTCCACGGGGGTCGCTGTTTTGCTCTCAAGAATAATGTGGTCACCCATGGGCTTCATGCCGAGCACGCCGATGTCGTTCTTGACCAGAACGGGCAAAACTTTCTTTTCGAAACTGTTGAAGTGCGCGTCCATTACGTTGAGGGGCATCTGAACGGCATCGAACGTGAATCCGTGTCTTGAAGCGGTGGCCAGCATTTTCAAATGGATATCCGGACTCTTGTGGCCCGTGAAGCCGATGAAGCGGACTTTACCCGCCTTTTTGGCCTCGAGGAGGGCCTCCATCCCTCCGCCTTCGGCGAAAATACGATCCGGATCGGTGTCGCGGATGACTTCATGGAATTGGAGCAGATCGATCCGCTCAGTTTGAAGGCGACGCAAAGACTCGTTGATCTGACTCGCAGCTGCAGCTTTGGTGCGTCCGTCAATCTTGGACATCAGAAATGCTTTTTGGCGATAACCGTCGCGCAGCGCGTTGCCCATGCGGATTTCACTCTCGCCGCCGTTGTAGTCCCAGCAGTTGTCGAGAAAATTGACGCCTTCATCGAGACCCGTGCGGATGACGCGAATGCTTTCCTGGGGATCCGCCTGCTTGCCAAGATGATAGCCACCGAGCCCAACGAGCGAGACTTTTTCCTTGCTGCGGCCCAAGGTTCGGTAAGGAATGCCGTTCCGGGACTCCAATTGCGCGGAGTGCTCCTCAGCGTGTGCAAGGAGAATGGATGCTGCCGCAACCCCGAGGAAATCCCGCCGGGAAATGCCGTCGTCTGCTACGGCGTGACCTTTCGAAACTGGCGGGAGATTTGGATGACATGGATCCTCTTGGCTTGGCTGATTTTTCTTGTTTCTCATAACCAACCTCTCTTCAATTGCCTTACGCCTTTAGGACGACAATCCATTTGCAGTTAGGACGAGTGTACGCAGTGCGAGCTATTTTTTTGAACGCATCGAGCGAA
The DNA here is from genome assembly GCA_003224085.1 of Acidobacteriota bacterium. Taxonomy (GTDB): domain Bacteria; phylum Acidobacteriota; class Terriglobia; order Acidiferrales; family UBA7541; genus Acidiferrum. The sequence continues at coordinate 22,105 of QHYK01000054.1, forward strand.
TGTGCGTCACCAAAGCGTGAATCTGGTCCTCGCTGAGCGAAGCCTTGAAAGCAGGCATTCCGCCCTTCCCGTTCGAAATGATCTGAGCCAATTGAGCGTCCGACAGCTTTTGGACTACCGGCGAACGAAGGTCTGGAACGTTCATGCTCTTTCCCACCTCGGAGCCGCCCCCATCCTGACCGTGGCACACGGCGCATTTCGTACGAAACGTTGCGCTGCTGACCGCATTGTCTGGAGCGGGGCCCGCCTCCACAAGCGAGACAGCATAAAGTGTAAGACCAGCAAAAAGCACAAACAAAATTAAAGCGCCAAAGATCATATGGTGTGGGGCTTTGTCTTGATTCATAACCTTTTCCTTTGCTTCCAACTTTCCCTTCCAGCTCCGGACACTCCCCATCCAAGAGCAGACGGTCAACTCAAGCCGAGCTTGGTGATCGGCAGATCTCTCACTCGCTTGCCGGTCGCGGCAAGAATAGCGTTGCAGAACGCCGCAACAAACGGTGGCACGCCTGGCTCCCCGACACCGGCTGGTGGAGCGTCGCTGTCTACGATGTACACATTCGTCTGATAGGGCGCCTCTCCGATTCGAGCAACCGGATAATCCTGAAAATTCGATTGGTCGATGACACCCTTCGTCGCTGTAATCTCGCCGCTTCGCACAATGCTTGTGCCGAACACCGCTGCGCCCTCGAACTGAGCGCGTGTCGCCTCGGGATTCACCACCAAGCCTGCGTCCAGAACTGTATCCACGCGAGGAATCCGCACTTCACCCTGATCATTGACTTCGACTTCGACAACCGTCGCCACATAGGTCAAGAAACTGCGGTGCGCCGCAATCCCGATGCCGGTGCCCTTGCCGTGCTTCCGCTTTCCCCATCCGGATTTTTCCGCGACCATTTCCGTTACACGGCGCAGTCGCCCGGTTTCCCATGGATAAGCATCCATCGAAGCTCCGTAATTCGGGTACTCCACGCCTTTGAAATCGACGGTGCGCGGGCTCCCAATCAAATCGAGCAAGTAATCGAGTGGATCGCGCCCGGCCGCATGTGCCAGTTCATCCGTGAAGCATTGAATGGCAAACGCGTGGTAGATATTGGCCACTGAGCGTAACCAGCCGATGCGCACGTGAGCCTTCGCCGGCCCATTCTCGATGCGAAGATTTGGCAGATCGTAGGGAATGTCCGTCCAGCCCTGTTGCAGATGGGCAGGGTCGCCATAAACCGTGTTCACGTCAAAAATAGATGGAATCGGAGGAAAGACCGCCCGTTGCAGCCAGGCTGTCGGCTTGCCGTTGGCGCCCAAAGCGGCCTTCATGTACATGGACGCGACGGCATTGTAATAGTCAAACTTGATATCATCTTCTCGGGTCCAGACCACCTTCACCGGCCGTCCCATTTTTTTGGACAAGACAGCAGCCTCAGCAACGTAGTCGGGTTTCGACTTGCGGCCAAATCCTCCGCCGAGGAGGGTCACATGGCAAATCACATCTTCTTTCGCAATCCCTAGCTCTTTCGCAACGGTGTCTTGCACAGCTTGAGGATTCTGCGTCGGAGCCCACAGTGTCGCTTTGCCGTCTTTAAATTCCGCCAGCGCGACCATCGGCTCCATCGAAGCGTGCGCCAGAAGGGGGACGTAGTAGTCGGCCTCATATACCTTGCCACCTTTGGCGAACACCGCGTCCGCGTCGCCAATATTGCGCACCACTTTGCACGGATTGTGCGAGGTCGCTCGCAATTCGTTCTTGTACTCGTCCGAGTTGTAGGTTTCGTTTGGTCCGTTATCCCATGAGATGCTCAGCTTCTTGCGGCCTTGGAACGCCGCCCATGTGTTATCCGCAATCACCGCGATCCCGCCGAGCGGCTGAAACGCCGGTGCCTGTTGGAATGGATCGATCGGAACAGTCTGATGCACGCCTGCGACCTTCAAGGCTTCCTTGTCGTCGTACGATTTCACTTTGCCCCCGAGAACGGGCGGGTGCTCCACCGAGGCGTACACCATGCCGTCCGCACGAGCATCCATGCCATAGATGGCTTTCCCGGTAACAAGGGCTTCGAGGTCGTAGCTTACTTGCCCTTTGCCTATATACCGCCAGGCGCTCTTTGATTTGAACTTCAGCTCTTCTCTTTTGGGGACCGGCAATCTCGCCGCAGCGGCCGCGAGTTCACCGTAGCCAGCTCTGCGGTTCGTCGCGCGATGAACAACAACGTGTAGGTCAGTTCCGCATTCCGTCGCGGGAACACTCCACTGATGGGCCGCAGCTTGAATCAGCATGAATCGCGCCGTTGCTCCCGCTTCACGCATCGCGTCGTAGAACGACCGTATCGAGTGCGATCCATCTGTATTCTGGTCACCGTATCGGCTGTCGCCAAGCGCTTGCTCGATCTTCACTCGCTTCCAATCCGCGTCCAATTCGTCGGCGACCACGAGCGGCAGCGTGGTGCGGCTTGTCGTGCCCATCTCCGAGCGACTGGCCACGATCCACACCTTGCCATCCGGGTCGATTCCGAGGTAGACGCTGGGATGCAAGATGGCGTGGTCGGCGTTTGTATCGTGCGGAAGTTTGGCGCCCGGCGAAAGCTTGCGGTAATAACGGACACCCAGCACAAGCGCGCCTGCAGCGACCATGCCTCTGGTCAGAAATCGCCGTCGGCTGACATTCTCAATCTGGCTCATGTCGTTTCCCCCGCCGCTGCTTTAATCGCCGCGCGAATCCGCTGATACGTTCCGCAGCGGCAGATGTTCCCGGCCATCGCTTCGTCAATCTCCTGATCAGTCGGCTTCTTTTTGCTGTTCAGCAAAGATGCCGCTTGCATGATCTGTCCCACCTGGCAGTAGCCACACTGCGGCACGTTAATTTCCATCCAGGCCCGCTGAACCGGATGCAATCCGTTCTTATCGAGGCCTTCGATCGTCGTGACTTCTTTTCCGGCCGCGTCGCGCATGGCTGTCACGCAGGATCGCATCGCTTGACCATTCACGTGGACGGTGCAGGCGCCGCAGAGTCCAACGCCGCACCCAAACTTCGATCCGGTCAGTCCCAAAACGTCGCGCAGATACCACAGTAGCGGCATTTCCGGTTCACCACCGAAAGACTGCTCAACTCTGTTGACTTTAAGTTGAATCATTCTCCTGCTCCTGCCCAGGACGCATGCAACAGGAATGAAATCCGGCCGACTACGTCAATGCCTTGCTCAATCGACGCCGGATCACGTACGTCCATTGCCATTAGAATCCAAATGCGCAGGTTTCTCCATTTGCAGAATCACCGCTGAAAAATCTTGCTCCGCTCCTTCGTCCGATTGCCTGGCATTGATCTCAAAAGCAGCGCTCGCGGCGGGCATTCGTGCGCCAACGGCGGCCGCGAGATCGAGAATTAGCCCGAAATCCTTGTTCATGAGGCGAATCGGAAATTGCGGGCTGTAGTCGCTCTTCATCGCTCTTTGCAGTTTGCCGACGTGCGCCGGCGCGACCACCGCAGTCTGGGACAACACGTCCAGTAAGCGATTGCGATCAAGACCAGCCTTTTCACCAAGTGCGACAGCTTCGGCAATAGCCTGCATTCCTATTCCGAGCAAAGTGTTCACCACAAGCTTCATCGTCGCTCCGGAGCCGCTTGGCCCAAGATAAAAATATTTTTGCGCGATAACACGAAAGATCGACTCGGCAGCGTCGAAGCATTCCTTGTTTCCGCCCCCGAACAAGGTCAGCAACCCCTTTTCGGCGGCAGGAGTGCTTCCCGAGATAGTCACGTCGAGAACCTCAACTCCATGCTCTGAACCTTGTCGCGAGAGTTGCCCGGAGGTCCCCGGATACACCGTGCTCAAGTCGATGGCAAGCGAGCCGCGATGCGCATTGGCGAAGACGCCGTCAGGTCCTATATAAATGTCCTGGACAGCTTCCTCGCTGGGCAGGCACGACAGCACGACGTCGCAACTGGAGGAAAGCTCCGAAACGCTCTGCGCGACCTTGCCGCCATATTGAATGAGTTGCTCTGACTTATTGTGGTTTCGGTCGTACGCTGTCAGCTTGAAGCCGGATTCAAGCAACCTCCGCGCAATCGGCAGGCCCATATAGCCGATCCCGGCAAATCCAAGCCTGCTGTTTTCCTGCGTGATTGGTTTCATGACGCATCGCCCTTTCGCTGAGCTGCCATTTCGATTTCAAATTCCACACTACTTGAAAGCACGAGTTGTACCGTTTCGGCTTGGCAACTGCGCATTTATGCAAGATGTTGCCGGCAAGGAGGATACGGAGCTAGGCAAGGAGTAAACCCTGATCTACCGAGAGTTGCCTGTCGAATCCCTTGGACACTGTCAATCTGTTGGATTCCAGTCGTGCCGGCACCACTTGTTGTCCTTGTTGTGGAATTTCGGGTTCACACGAAGTCCCGGCCATGATTGCGCCGAGGATCTTCAAGTGAGGTTGCTGCCAATGCGAAATCGATCTTTCACACTTGCATATGGGGTCATGCTCGGAATGGCCGGTTCCGTGGTCGCTCAGGACAATAAGGAACAGCAGCCCTGTGCTCGTCAGGAGCTTGGAAGGCGATCCGGCAACGCGAGTATAACGGTGAAGAAAACAGGCGGCCTACTGCGCCCACGGCAGCGTCGCCAGAGTCATCTTCTCCGGCCTCTTGGTATATCTGGAAGCCGGCCGAACCGTAAGGCTTTTAGCCCGGGACAATCACCAACTCCTGTTTTGGTATCGCGTCCAGAGTCGCCCGGTCGATATGCAGATGTGCCATCACCAATTCCGGTGGCGTATGGGCCAGCCACTACGAAAACGATATGTCTTGATAGAAGCTGCTCTTGAACATCTCCAGGAAGATCAGGTCGGTTTAGCCTTGCTGGCTTGTTGGCCTTCCTACGCCATAGCTCGGGTTACCGGCAGAGCGCTGGCTGCCGCGGCCAGCGTATATGGATTCCCGGTAACAAAGACGGATGCCACCCTGAATTCCACTTAGCCTTCGACCCCTGCCCTAGATCGCGCCTGTAACGTCATTCCAACTAATGTTGCGATCAAGATCGCGGGATAGAGTTGTCCAATGAGTGCTTCTGCCGTCGCCAGGGAGCGCGCAACCCGTTGTATAGGATAGGCGTCACCATAAGTTACGCTGGTCAGAGTGGCAAAGCTGAAGTAGATCAAAGGGCTCGGTTCACCGGTCGGAATGGCAGCGAGACCGGTCGGCGTTCCCGCGAAAGATGATTGGAAATGAATAGCGTCCGGGCGCTCCTGCAGGAGCAGCCTGTATCCGAACGCCCACGTCAGACCGATCAGCAAATATGCGGCGACTCCGCCCATGACACGGTGCACGCTAACCGGGCCTGGACGAAATGTGTGCCTCAGCGTCATGACCACCAGGATGGCGAGCCCGGATATCTTCAGCGCCGTATCGCAGCCCCAATGGCCAACCGATGGGCTGAATTCGACGATCAAATCCGCTGTGAACTCCAGGACTGTCAGCCCGACGATCAGACGCATGAGGATTCTCTGGCGAATCGTCGCGATAGCGCCCGAGAAGACCATCAACGCAAAAATCAAGTCCATTCCAATTCGCCATGGCCGCGACAGCCGAAACACAGGAACGAAAATGGTGATGAGCACCAGGAAAGCCAGGAAGAAACTCAGTCCCCGGTCCTCAACCCAAAAAGGAAACAGCGACGCATCCGTCTGTTTGCGCACCTTACTCTTCGACCGACCGCATCGTTGTGCCCTGACTGTAATTAAATCTGACACGCGGCTAGTGCGCTTTTCCTTCGCACGCCGGATGATTGCACCGGCAATCGATATCCGGGATTTCTTCCATCGCAGCGCATTGGACGCTGCAATACTCACTGCCCGGCAAAGCCGGGCACGTGCATGATGGATGCGCACACTGGTTTATTTCTGTTGCTGCCATGGAATCCTCCCTGCGTCACTTGCGGTTGTAAACTCTCTGTTTGAAACTCTGCGATTTGTCACTTCCGGTACACAGGCAATAGGCGTGCCAAAAGAAGGAATTCTTAAGTGACTGACTCAAAAGGCGATCTGATGTCATGCTGCTGTCTAGGACAAACTCTTCCATCAATAAATGCCTGCCTGCTAACACTCTGTCCGCATGCTGACAGCGAAGCCGTCGGACCATCTCGGCTCCTGCACGCCGCTTAGTCCTATCTCTCTATTTTTTGCAAGGGTTACAGGCAGTGTTCGCGGGCTGCTGTTTGGCAGTCGTTATGCCTGCATAGCAGGAGGGAATTGGCAGCAACAAGGTTGCTTAAAAGGGAGGAGGATCGGAATGGATCGAGGTTTCACGAAAATTCCAGGGGACGAAAGCCAGTTGGGACACCGCATGACCGCTGATCGTTGGCAAATCGCCGGTGCCGGTGTCGTTCTGCAGGTTGCCTTGGGCGCCGTTTACGCCTGGAGCGTGTTCCGCGTCCCACTGTCGAAGCAATTCGGTTGGAGCATTTCGGAAGTCACGCTGACTTTTACAATCTGCATCTTGGTCCTTGGCATCTCCTCATTTTTCGGCGGGCTTTGGTTGAACCGGAAGGGCCCGAGAATCGTTGCACTCACGGGCGCGTTTCTCTACGGCTCGGGATTGTTTCTCGCGAGTCTCTCGAATCACGGGCTGTGGTGGCTGTATCTGAGCTATGGCCTCGTCGGCGGAATTGGCCTGGGCTTTTGTTACATCGTTCCGATAGCCGTTCTTGTGAAATGGTTTCCTGACCGCCGAGGTCTCATTACCGGTATAGCGGTCGGCGGATTCGGAGCTGGCGCTCTCATCACCGCGCCCGTGGCGACGCGTCTAATTGCGACCGTCGGGGTGCTAGAGACGTTTGCCTATCTGGGGATCGCATTTCTCATCGTGACGCTAGGCTGCGGTTTCTTTATGCAAAACCCTCCGCAAGGCTGGAAGCCCGCTGGCTGGACGCCAACAGTCTCGGAGGCGTTGCATCGCTCGGCGCGAGACTACTCGCTTGGAGAAGCTCTCAAGACTTGGCAATGGTGGGCGCTCTGGCTGCTTCTCTTTCTCAATACTTCTGCCGGAATTTCAGTGATTTCGCAGGAGTCACCGTTGTTTCAGGAGTTGCTGGGCGTGACCGCGGTCATCGCTGCAGGCATGGTCGGGATCGCAAGTATTGGAAATGCTTTTGGCCGCGTGTTCTGGGCTTGGGCGTCAGATTCCATCACGCGACGAGGAGCCTTCCTTGCGATGTTTCTGGCACAAGTGTTGCTTTTTTTGTTCTTCCCGAGCATTCATTCGGTCTGGCTGCTGACAGTCGTCGCCTTTCTTGTCTTGTTGTGTTACGGCGGTGGATTCGGCACAATGCCGGCCTTCGCGGCTGACTACTTTGGTTCCAAAAACGTTGGACCTATTTATGGACTCATGTTGACTGCTTGGGGCTTCGCCAGCGCGTTTGGGCCGTTGCTCATCGCCTATATCAGGCAGGTAGAAGGGAACTACCGCGGCGCGCTGCACGCCATTGCGGGCATAGCGGCTGCCTCCATGGTTCTTCCCATTATTGTGCGCCCGCCTTCGCAGACTCAGGTCTCTGACCAACTGGCATCCGGCCAAGGAACGGGCGAGCAGCTGCCTAGGTAGGGCACCGGTTTGCGATTGGAACGATTTGAGGAGAAGTCATGCTCAAGGACACGTTAACTCGTTGGCCGTTCATACGGCAGATCCTGTCGGGCGGTGACGGAACAGGTGTTGAAGCAATGAGCGCTCGAACGCGCAACCTTCGCCCTCGCCATGAATCCGCAGAGGTCGCGCGCTCCGTCTGTCCGTATTGCGCCGTGGGATGCGGCCAACTCGTATACCACAAGAACGGGAAATTGATCTCGATTGAAGGAGACCCGGCTTCCTTTATATCCCGCGGGCGGCTTTGCCCTAAAGGTTCCGACAGTTTCGAACTGCTCACCCACGCTAACCGGGAGACCCGCGTCAAGTACCGCAGACCGTATTCCACCAAATGGGCAGAACTCGATCTCGAGACAGCCATGGACATGATCGCCGCGCGAGTCTGGGACACTCGTGAGCGCACGCTTATTGAGGAAAGAAACGGAGAAGTCTTGATGCATACGACCGCCATGGCGCACCTTGGCGGAGCGACGCTCGATAATGAAGAAAACTATTTGATCAAAAAGCTTTTCGCGGCCGGGTTGGGAATGGTCTGCATCAGCAATCAGGCCCGCATATGACATAGCTCAACGGTGCCCGGTCTGGGCACATCCTTTGGTCGAGGGGGAGCGACAACCGCGCCAAGCGACCTCTTGAACTCGGACGCCATTCTGATCATGGGTTCCAACATGGCGGAAAATCACCCGGTCGGTTTCCAGTGGGTCGTGGAGGCGCGAGAGCGGGGAACACAGGTGATTCACGTTGACCCTCGGTTCAGCCGGACTTCAGCGATGGCAAATATCTGGGCGCCTCTGCGCTCCGGTTCAGACATCCTGTTTCTCGGAGGGCTCATTCATTACGTTCTCGAAAACGGGAAAGACTTTCGCGAGTACGTGATCCATTACACCAACGCTTCGTTCATTCTTCCTGAAGATTTCAAGGACACCGAGGATTTGGGGGGCGTGTTTTCTGGCTGGGACGCGAAAAACAAGAAGTACGACGCGAGTAGCTGGCTCTACGAAGGCTGTGCTGAGGGCGGCAAAGCGGTAGCCCGGCACAACGCACCTCACTCCGGCCACTGCAAATATGGTGCTGGAACCGCAGCAGATCTCATCGATTGCAAACGCGACCTGACGCTTGACCATCCACGATGCGTGTACCAAGTGCTGAAGAGGCATTTCGCGCGGTACACGCCGGAGCTGGTTGAGCGCTTTTGCGGAGTTTCCCAAGAGCGGTTCCTGAAAATTGCGGACACGTTTTGCTCCGCCTCGGGCCCGGAAAAGACTGGCGCGATCTGCTACGCGCTGGGCTGGACCCAGCAGTCCAAGGGACCGCAGATCATTCGAGCCGCCGCGATCCTTCAGCTCTTGCTCGGCAACATGGGACGTCCTGGCGGAGGCATCCTGGCCCTGCGCGGTCATGCTTCGATTCAAGGTTCAACTGACATTCCAACTCTGTACGACATTCTCCCTGGTTATTTGCCGATGCCGAACCTCGGCCTAGATTCACAATCCCTGGCTGACTACGTGGCAAAGCATCGCGACAAGACCGGCTGGTGGTGGAACTTCGACAAGTACATCGTCAGTTTGCTCAAGGCCTATTACGGCGAAGCCGGCAGCCGGGAAAACGAGTGGGGATTTAATTGGCTTCCACGAGTTATCGGCGACCACTCACATCAGGGCTACTTTCTGGAGATGCTCGACGGCAAGATCGAGGGTCTGTTTGTTATGGGACAAAACCCGGCGGTGGCCGGCCCCAATTCGCGGGTGGAACGCAAGGCGCTGGCCAAGTTGAAATGGCTCGTAGTGCGCGACCTGGTCGAACTCGAAACCGCCTCTTTCTGGCAGGACTCTCCGGAAGTCGAGCGCGGGGAACTAAAGCCGGAGGAAATTGGAACCGAGGTCTTCCTTCTGCCCGCCGCCGGACACGCCGAGAAAGATGGATGCTTCACCAACACGCAGCGCCTTCTGCAGTGGCACCAAAAGGCCGTTGACCCCCCAGGAGATGCCCGCAGCGAGACCTGGTTCATGTACCACTTGGGTCGCCGCCTGAAGGAAAAGGCGAAGCAAGATCCGCGGCCACGCAACGCTGGGCTGAACGCTTTGACTTGGGACTATTCCCTAGAAGGCAAACTGCAAGAGCCCAGCGTGGAAGAAATTCTTCAGGAGATCAACGGCTACACGGTGGCGGACCGGAGGCTAGTGAGTGGATTCGGCGAATTGAAAGCCGACGGGTCAACGGCCTGCGGCTGCTGGATCTACTCCGGCGTATTCCCACGCCCCGACGAAAACCGCGCCAACCAGCGTTGTTCCCGGGATCTTTTGGGACATGGCTGGGGTTTTGCCTGGCCCGCTGATCGCCGCATCCTTTATAATCGCGCTTCGGCGCGTCCCGATGGACGTCCGTGGAGCGAACGAAAGAAATTGGTTTGGTGGGATGAGAACAAGAAGGAGTGGACGGGTCTTGATGTCCCTGACTTCACGAGGACCAAAGCACCCGATTACCAGCCGCCTAACAATGCGTGCGGTGATGATGCCCTCGCCGGCGATAAACCCTTCATCTTGCATCCCGATGGCACCGGCTGGATCTGGGCTCCCAAGGGATTAGCAGACGGCCCGCTGCCGACCCACTACGAATCGTTGGAATCTCCGGTCTGCAATCCGCTCTATCCCGGGCAGCAAAGCAATCCGGCAGCACTGAAGGAGGAGCGGTCTGAAAACCAATACGCCAGTTCCCCTGATGAGCGGTTCCCCTATGTTATGAGCACGTATCGACTGACGGAACATCACACTTCGGGTGCCATGTCCCGCATGCTCCCGCATCTGGCCGAGCTTCAGCCTGAATTCTTCTGTGAAATATCACCAGAGCTAGCAGCGGAGCGCGGAGTCGAAAACGGGGGATGGGTGACCATCATGACTCCGCGTGGGATCGTCGAGGCGCGAGCGCTCGTGACTCCGCGGATGTGGCCGCTACTCATAAACGGAAAGATGGTGCACCAGATAGGCGTGCCTTATCACTGGGGCTATCGCGGCCTGGTCAAAGGGGACTCCGCCAACGACCTCGTGGCCATCTCGGAAGAGCCCAACGTCCGCATTATGGAGGCCAAGGGAATCCTCTGTAACCTCTCTCCTGGGCGCCGTGCGCAGGGCAAAGCGGCACTCGATGAATTAAATTTCTTCCTTGGGGGATCGTGATGCCTATTAGCGCCTTTCTAACAGATCCGTCAGTCTGCATCGGTTGCAAAGCCTGCGAAGTGGCTTGCAAGGAGTGGAACCAGATTCCCGATGACGGTTTCGAATGGTACGGTCAGTCGTACGACAACACACACGCTTTGGGAGCCTCCACGTGGCGGCACGTGCTCTTTCTCGAGCAGAAGCAGCCAATGGGCTCTCAGCTGGCCGGTACTGACGAACCATTTCGCTGGCAGTTTCTGTCCGACGTCTGTAAGCACTGCGCAAACGCGGGATGTCTGGAAGCGTGCCCTACCGGCGCAATCGTCCGTACGGAGATAGGGTCGGTTTACGTACAGCCGGATGTGTGCAACGGGTGTGGCTACTGCATTGTATCCTGTCCGTTTGGAGTGATCGATCGGCGGTCCACCGAGGGGCTCGCCTTCAAGTGCACCTTCTGCTATGACCGCCAAGCGGCGGGGCTGATGCCGGCATGCGCGAAGGCGTGTCCCACCCAATCGATTCAATTTGGAGAAATCAATGATTTGCGCCAGCGTGCCAAAACGCGGGTCGAGCAATTGCAGCAGCGCGGCTATGAAGACGCGCAGGTCTACGACCCTCAGCAGACCAGTGTCGGAGGAATCCATGCGTTCTTTGTAATTCTTGGGAAGCCCGAGGAATACAACTTTCCTCCCGCACCGCAAGTTCCGACGATTCATCTCAAGACGGCGTGGACCTACGCGCTGGCGTCAGCAGCCGCGCTTTTGCTGGTCGTATGCGGAGCTTTCTTTTTGTGAACGGTCCAAGCGCAGATTCTTATCCCACTAGGAGATTCTTGCCTTGAAAAACATCGATCAGCTCGAAAGAGCCACGGAAGCGAGATTGGACGCCCTTCGCGATGAGGCCGCTCGAAACGGGCAAGTCCAGACTGCGGGCATCAAGCCTTCTGGATCGCCTCTGCCCCAATCCCGTGCGGAAGAGGGTTATTACGGCAATCCTTTATTGAAGCCGCCCGTCTGGACTTGGCAGGTGCCGCTGTACTTCTTTGCCGGAGGAGTGGCAGGCGCTGCTGCCAACATTGCTTTTGTGGCGCACGCGCTGGGCAGGGACCCTTCGTTAGTCCGCATGGCATTGTGGATAGCCCTGTCGGGAGCCGTCGCTTCTGCCCCTTTGCTGATTGCCGACCTGGGGCGTCCCTCGAGATTTCTGAATATGCTTCGTGTTTTTAAGCTTCGATCCCCGATGTCCGTGGGAGCCTGGACCCTGGCCGTCTTTTCATCGGCTGTTGGTTTGGCTGTCGTCTGCCAGGAAACGGTCCTGCGAGGCTACACCAACGACGTTCTTCTCGCACTGCGTTGGGTTGCAGAAGCTGCCGGTGCACTAACCGGGCTAGTCTTGCTTAGCTACACCAGCGTGCTGCTGGCAGTCAGCGCCATTCCCGTGTGGTCTGAAAATCGCCAGCTGTTGCCGCTGCACTTCGTGGCCTCCGCGCTTGGTGCCTCGGCGGGCATCCTGGAATTGCTGGGCTTTTTGAATCCTGCAACCAACGGAATGGCCTTTGTCGCTGCTGCCGTGGAAACGTGTCTCGCCGTTTCGATCGAGATGCGCGGGCGACCCGTGGATGCGCCGGTGCGCGAGGGAAGAGTTGGCTGGTTAATCCGCGCCGCGGGAACTCTCACGGGGCCTCTGCCCCTATTGTTGAGGATATTCTTCGCCCGCACGTTTGGAGTTCGACGCGTGGCTAGCGTCTGTTTTATCTTAGGGGGCCTGCTCAGCCGGTATGCCTGGATCGCTGCAGGCCGCGTATCCGCGCGTGATTCCAAAATTCTCTTCGACCTACAGCGCGGCAAAACGTAAATACCGATCTAAAGGTATTGTCGTCACGCTAGCCTGCCGGACATAGCCAAGAGCCTCACCCGGCTTGGAATGGACCGATTCGACGGGCTCTTGCCAGTTTTACCGGCAGAACAGTACCTGTCGACGACCTTTCGCCCGCTCCTAGCTGTGCACTCCTCGCATGGTTTGTACAGTCGAGCCTTACAGCTTGCGAGGGAGCGTTCGCTCTCTTGGTATGACTCCTTGATCGTGGCTTCCGCAATCGAAGAGAGGTGCGGCGTTCTCTACAGTGAGGATTTGCAACACGGGCAGCGATTTGGTGGCTTGCGAATCGAGAACCCTTTCCTGTAAGCCATCAGGAATTCATATGCTTTTCTGAGCCTAATTTCAAATAAATACTTAAAACGGCCATTTATCCTGAAACTCGCGGCAAGGACAGGAACCGCTGCTGAAACAAAGAGCTTCGTCTCTCGGTAATACTGACGGGAACCAGCAGGCTTCCGACTGCGTATTCCGACGATGAGCAGTTCACGCATCCGCTACCCAAGACTCAACGATTGCCTCTTACCTTTTTTCTGTACGTGCGTAGAAGTCCCCACCGCACGGAACCAGCATACCTTCGCGGACCAGTTCATCGATGGCATCGAGCACACTCTGCCGTTCGAAAGCTGGGATCGAGGTCGGCGGGGACGACGGCACCCGCCAACTTGATGCGCTGGGAATCGAGGGCACGCTGGACATCAATAGGTACCCCAAGGCCAGACAGGCGCCGATCGAAGCGGTTAGTAAATACCCGCAGCATGACAAGGCCCAGAGCCGCGATGGCGATCCCGGCTGTATGGCTGCGCAAGACGTAGCTAAGGATTGTATGGCTCCTGTTCGGTACTACATTCTCGCAACAAGTCGGCTCAGGTAGCGGACTGCTCGTACCAGCTCAGGACACGCAGCGCCCGGAGCGTGTTCCACTTGCTGGGCCGACCGTCGCCCTCTTCGAGCCCAAAGTGGACCTTGCCGGGATGCGTGTTCTCCAGCAGCCAGGTGCCATCGGGCTGCTGCTTGGATCGGAGCAAATCGATGGCTTCGTCCATCCGGGAGTCCGGCACATCCCCGACCGAGCGGAAGTATTCTAAGGCACGCAGCACGTCGTAGTGCCAGCGGGTCGGAAACGAGAATTGCAGCCAGGCTGGGTTGACGACTTCCCCGGTGCTCTTGCGTCGGAACAGTTTTCGTTCGAGGACGTACTCCTCACCCCGGCGCCGAGCCGCGATGGATTCGGCAGAGCCACCCGTTGCGCGCTCGTGCGCCAACAGTCCTTCCAGGACGTTTATCGTGGTCGCGAACGACGAGCGGACGGAACCTTTCTCCACCTCGCAGTTCCAACCGCCGTCCTCGAGCTGCTCACCAAGTAGGCGGGCGACCACTCCATCCACATCTTGATCAAAGTAGGTGCCCAATGTGACGGTCCTTCCATTGATGCACGGCTCGACCTCGCCGGTGAAGAACGGCTGCCCAGCGTGCTCCCAACGGCAGTGATCTCTGACCAGCGCCACCGCCCTGCGCACTCGGTCAGAGCACGGGTCGACCCCGAAATCATGCAGCAGCTGGAGTGTTGGCAGCGTAGAGGTCCAGGGCTGGCCCTCCTCCGCGCGCCGCCAGCCCTCCGCCGGGAAGCACGCGCCTCCCGCCCACTGGCCGTCTTCACCCTGCAACACCAGCAGTCTGGCACCCCAGCCCTCGGTGGCCACCCGCGTGCGCCCCGCCGCGACGACCTCAGCCGACGCATGGACAAGATCGCGCAAGACCTGCCACCGGATGGCAGGGTCCGAATCGAGCAGCCAGTCCAGTACGGTCATGCGGCTGAATATAACACCCTTCTTCGATCGACTGGTGCAAAGCTGAAATCATCCAGGAGCTCCACCGTCATTCGACGATTCGTGTGACGCCCACGCAGGCGGTCACAACCGAAAAGCGCAATGCGCAGGACGCCGTGGGCGCGCTTTTGCTCCCACAAAAACCATAAGAAACGTAAGCTCTGGCTGCAGGCTCCCTATTGCGTGTACGTTTTTTGTCCCTTTTTGTGCCCACGTGAAATTGGAGCACTTCTGGTAAGTTCTTGAGAAAGAATGGCGGGGACGACGGGACTCGAACCCGCGGCCTCCGCCGTAACAGAATCCTCAGGAAGTCTTATCGCACCCTAATTGCACCCAGAGAGATGGGTCGCAAGTAGGACACCCGTATGTTTTCTTATTTCCGATCCTTGCTCCGTGCGTAAATGAAATGCCGCACTTTGTTAGGCATTCTCTCAAACCAATGCAATCGCTGCTCCAACTCACGGTCTGCCTGCGTTAGGCGCGTGTGTTGCCGCAAATGTTCCCCCCACGAGTCCACGATAAACGTTTCGAGGTAGCGCGTCGGATGTTCCGTATCGTAATAAACGCCCCACCGCGATGCGCCATCTCGCCGCCTCACACGTGAGAATTTCTCGAGCACCGCCAGGAACTCGTCTGCGTCCTTTGGCTCAATCTCATATTCCACGGTGACTAGCACCGGTCCTTTGTCCAGCGCCGCTTCGCTCATGGGCATTGGTTTACGCCAATGGTCCCACGCCGCAAGGTTCGCCGCCTCGTCCGGCAGCCGCGAAATGAAAACCAGCAGCGGAGACGCAGCCGTGCCGATGGCCGCTGCCACGAAGGAGAAGTGTGTGCCCCGGTGTCCAGCCACATATCCCCAGAATGCGCTCCCGCCCGCCCATGCACCCATGTAAACCAGCATGAACACTGCCTGCGCCCGCGCTCGCACCCAATCTGGCGCAACGTTCTGCATCACCGTACTGGTCAATGACATTACCGCGGTCCAGGCCGCGCCGCCGACAGCAATCGCCACGCACAATGGCACAATCCACTTGAACGTCGCCGTGGCCCACAAAGTCCCCGCAAAAAGCGTGGTGCCTAACCCTAACATGGCGTCCGCGGAAAGAAAGGATCGTCCTCGCTGCAGCACTATCGCTCCCAGAATCGCCCCGCCACCGAAAACGGCCAGCAGCACCCCGTAAAATGTCGCGCTTCTGCTGAGCTCGTGCGCCACGGTTGGAAGCAGTGCCCAAAACGGGCTCGCGAAAAACATGATCACGGCGATTCGTCCGAGGACGGTCAACATTTCGGGCGCGTTTCTCGTGTAGCGAATCGCCGCGCGTGTCGCACCGCTCAGCGTCTCTCGTGGCACACTTCTCAGCCGTGGTGGCCGCCTCCAACGTGAAATCACCCACAACACGCCCAGAAATGACAACGCATTCAACGTAAACGCCGTGCCCACGCCTGCGACCGCAATCAGAAATCCTCCCAGCGCCGGTCCAATCGCACGCGCCAAATTGAATTCGATGCCGTTCAGCGCCATGGCCGGCAGCAGGTCTTCTTGCGGCACAACCTCTGGCAACACAGCCCGCCACGCGGGAGCTTCCAGCGCGTCTCCAATCGAAAGTGCGAGCGTCAAGAACAGCAGCATCCACGGCGTAATCCAGTGCAGCAGCGTTAGCGCCGCGAGCGCCGCCGCCACGCACAACATCCACACTTCCGTCGTAATGATCAGTTTGCGGCGGTCAAAGATGTCGCCGAGAGCCCCTGCGGGTAGAGCGAGCAGAAAGAACGGCAATGCCGATGCCGTCTGGGTCAGGGCCACGAGCAGCGGCCCCGCGCCTTGCGACACGATCAGCCACGCCGCGCCCACGCCTTGCATGAACGTGCCGATGTCGGACACCAGATCGGCAGCCAGTAAATTTCGGAACATGGGCAAACGCAAGGGCTGCCACGCCCGCCATCGTGTTCCAGTCTCTCTGACCTGCTTTTGAGATGCACCTACAGTCTCTTGCGCCGAGTTATTGTGCTGTTCTCGATCCGCCATCGCGCAGTGACTCTATCACCATGTCGGAGGAATAACCTCCATCCGTGGCAGCGCGCTGCGGCGCCTGTCAGATATCCTGGATAGTCTCTCACTTTAGGCCTAGTCACTTGCCTGCAAGGCACGCACGTCGCAGATGCTCCACTCGTACCACCTTGGCGGCTGTGTCCAGATGACGCTAGTGATTTATCGGACGCGCGTTGATGACGAAGCAGAAAGATGGGCAAGCTGTTCTGCGCGCGCTCGATAAATCCTAAGATTTCTCGGTAGCGATGCGCAGGTCACAATCGGGATTCCTTCCGGATAGTCGACATCCTCGATTCGAGAATCAAGTCATCTGCAATTGCAAAACTTCACCGGGAAGCTGAACGATGCTGGGTTTGCGGCGAGGTTGTGAAGGCGGGATTTCCTTAAGCATGCGCCCCATGTCCTCGCATGGCAGGCCTTCCGATTGCATTCTCTCCAAGTGAATCCCAAGCCGCCGCTCCAGCTCCAGCAGCTCCGTTCGTTGCTGCCTTAGGAACAGTGTCGAAGCCGTGCCGCGATTCCCGGCCCGCCCGGTGCGCGACGCGATGGATGAAATTCTCGGCCACTTCCGGGAGATCGTAGTTGATGACGTGGGCGATGTTCTCGACGTGAATTCCTCGTGAAGCCAGATCTGTGGCCACCAGAACTCGATAGCGCCCCTTCTGGAAGCCGCTGAGCGCCGCCGTGCGCTGCGATTGCGATCGGTCACCGTGAATCACCGCTGCCTGAATGCCTTCGCGGTTCAGGTGGTTTGCAATTTTCTCTGCGCCGCGCTTGGTTCGCGCAAAGACCAGGCACCGTCCTGTCTCGTTGTTCAGCAATCGGCGCAGCGTCTCCGGCTTGCCTTCAGCGGCCGCCTCAAAGGCCTGCAGCCGCACGTTTTCGGATGGCTTCAACGTGGACCCGAACGTCAGGCGCACGGGATTCTTCGTGTAGTCCTTCGCTAGGCGCGCCGTATCGCCTTCCATCGTTGCTGAAAAACACAACGTCTGTCGTTCCTTCGGCAGCGCCGCGACGATCCTGCGAATCGCCGGGCGAAATCCCATGTCCAGCATGCGATCGGCCTCATCCAACACCAGCATCTTCAAATTGCCAAAGTGAATGAGCCCGCGGTCCAGGAAGTCTTCCAAACGCCCAGGCGTCGCCAATACCACGCGACTGCCCCGTCGCAGGGCCTCGAGTTGGTGATATTCCGATAAGCCTCCCACAATCAAGGCAGCCACGGGCAACTTCCTGCCGCGCAGGGCGTCGTGCTGCGCCGCCACCGGCATAGCCAATTCCCGAGTGGGAACGAGAACCAGTGCGGCAACTCCATCCATGCCATCCCGCAGAAGTCTTTCGAGAATGGGAATCAGGAAGGCCAACGTCTTGCCCGTCCCGGTTTGCGCCGTGGCCAGTACGTCTTTGCCTTGCAGGCCGGGCGGAATCGCCTCGGCTTGCACTGGCGTGGGCTTCACGAAACCAGCGCACGCGAGTTGTCCCTTCAGGGAAGGATTAATTACGAATTCTGAAAAGTCTTCCATTTTGCTTTCTTGCTGGCACACCGAGTCATGCACACACATCCACATGCTTTTTTCAGGTGGCACAGCTTCTTTTAATTACGCTAAAAACGTACGGAGGAAACTGAGGGCGGGCATTCTCAGATCAATCACACCAACCAGAGGGGCCGCACAACACAACCGCGGTAATAAGCGTATAAGCAGCCTACCACACTTTATGTCTTGAAATGAACCAACTTTTTTTACTTTTCTTAGAACCACATATACTCGGACTCATAAGTGTGTCATCATAACTCTGGGCGCGTTCGTTGCCTTTTGACACCTCTCATTTCCACGAGGCTCCTAAGTCCAACTTGCGACTGCCTTTCGGTAAGAAATGGCGGAATCCGTGGAGCAACCCATTGTCCTGCAATATCTCGGGTTTGAGACCAAGGGAGCACTCCGCGAATACGCTTTCAGTCTTCGCGGACACGGCGGCGAATCGTCCAGCTACTTCGTGACCATCCCCAACGAAGCGTTTTCGGCGCACCGCGCACGCTACCAGGATGCGCCCGCGATTTGCTCCATCAGGCTTCACCGCGAATTTGCCACGCAAGCCGGTCATCCTGCCTCTTCCACGTTCTCGGTGACCGACGCGGAGCTTGCTGCCTACAAGGATGCACACACTCCCAAGGCCAGGCCAGGCCACTCGAAGCCCAGAGAAGACGAAAACTTCTGATGTCGCTTGTAAAATCATTTGGTTCCAGCAAGCAGAGGAGCATTCTTGGCGCGGCCCATTGAAGACGAGTTCGGTTATTTCCAGCAACTCCTGGTTATCGGAAAGGAGCGCGGCTATCTCCTCTATGACGAGATCAACGAATGCCTTCCCCCAGATCTGCTTTCGTCTCAGGAAATCGAAGACCTGTTGGCGCTCTTGGAGCGCCAAGGAATCGAGATACACGAAGACCTGAGCGCGGCAAATGGCGCCCGCGCGGCAAACGCGGTGGACGCTTCTGAAGCGGGCCACAAAGAGGAATTCGCCGCGGACTCCGGCCTCGACCTGAGCATCGGTGAGGACTCCAAGTCTCAGGACGCCGTCCGCCTCTATCTCCGCGAGATGGGCTCTGTACCTTTGCTCACGCGCGAGGGTGAAGTGGCTCTCGCTAAACGCATCGAGTGCGGCCACCTCGTCGTCATGAAGGCCATCACCCGCTCGCCCATCGTCGTCAAGGAACTTATTTCCGTCGCGGCCGCTTTGCGGCAGGGTGACCGCTCCATCAAGGAAGTGGTGCAATTCCCTGACGAGGAGATCACGGAAGAGAAAATTGCCTCCAAGACGAGACAAACTCTCCGGCAAATGGACTCTATCGCTCGGCTCTACGAGGCAGCCCTCCGCCAGGCGGAAGAATTTGCATCCACGCCGAAATCGAAAAGGCAAGCCTACATTCGCGCCAAATGGGCGCTGGCTCGCACTCGCGTTCGGATTTCTCTCGCAGCCCGCGGAATCCCTTTCCATTGGCGCGAACGCAAGCGCCTGCTGGATCACTTTCGCGCGTTCCTGGAGCGCCTGCACACACTGGAGCGCGACGTTCGACGCCTTCAGCGCCGCGTCGACCTCGCCCATGGAGAAGTTGCCGCGGAAGCGCGCAAACAGCTTCGTTCCGATCGCGCCGCTCTCAACGAAATTGCTCTATCTAGTCAGACAAGTTTGGTCGCTCTTAAGCGCGCGCTGACTGTTATTCAGCGCGGCGAAGCCCAAGCCCGGCAGGCCAAGCAGGAACTCACCTCAGCCAACCTTCGCCTCGTGGTCTCCATTGCCAAGAAATATACTCATTATGGCCTGCAGCTCCTCGATCTCATTCAGGAAGGGAATCTCGGCCTGATGAAAGGTGCCGACAAGTTCGATTGGCGCCGCGGCTACAAATTTTCCACCTACGCTACCTGGTGGATTCGTCAGGCCATCACTCGCGCGATTGCTGACCAGGCGCGCACCATCCGCGTTCCCGTTCACATGATCGAGGTCATTAACAAGCTCGCCCGCTGCACGCGGCAGCTCGTTCAGGAACTTGGCCGCGAGCCTACCTCGGAAGAGTTAGCCATGCGCATGGACGTCACCATCGAGAAAGTCCGCAGCACCCGCAAAATTGCGCAGACTCCCATCTCCTTTGAGACGCCAATCGGCGAAGAGGAAGAATCCCACCTCGGCGACTTTATTGAAGATAAAGCCGTGGCCTCTCCCTCGGACACCGCCATCCGCCTCAGCCTTCAGAAAAATGTCGCGTCCATGTTGAAGCATTTGAACCCGCGCGAAGAGCACATCATCCGAATGCGTTTTGGCTTTGAAGATGGCAATCCCCACACCCTTGAAGAAGTCGGCCGCACTTTTGCCGTTACTCGCGAGCGCATCCGCCAGATTGAAGCCAAGGCTCTGCGCAAACTCCGTCATCCCTCACGTTCCCATCTGGTCCGCGCGTTCTATAAAGATTCTTGGTGAGGCAGTGTCCATGAACAGACTTTGCCCGCACCGGAAAAGTACAAATGGAGAGATCGTATGAAAAGTCTTTTTGTCGGAAATATGAGTTTTCAAACTACGGAAGCCGATTTGACTGCGCTGTTCCGGTCCTTCGGCCAAATCGGGCGCATTCATATTGTCACCGATCGCGAAACCGGCAGGGCTCGCGGGTTCGCGTTTGTCGAAATGCCAAATGATGCGGAAGCCGCCAACGCCATCGCGGCCCTCGATGGCAAAGAGTTCGGCGGCCGCAATCTCAAGGTTAACGAAGCCCGGCCGAAAGACGACCGCCCCCGCGGTAATGGCGGCGGACGCACCGGCGGTGGTCATGGCCGCGGCCGCGGAGGGTTCTCCAACGAGGACTATCGCGAATCCGCGCGGCAGCCGCGCGAACCCCGCTGGTAGCTCACATTCGTTTTTGTTATTGACCCAGCTTAATCGGACTTGCGAGGAGGCTCTGTGACCGTCACGTTCCAAAAGCGCCAAAAGGAAATGAAACGCCTGGAAAAGCAGCGCGCCAAAGCTGAAAAGCGCGCCCAAAAAAAAGAGGCTAGACGCGCCGCAAAAGAAGCCAACGCCGCAACGTCTGACAGCCTCGTCAGCTCCACCGAACCCCAGCCTCAACCGCGGGAAGACTAGGCTAGCTAGAGGCGCAACGACAGATAAAAACTGTCACCACGCTAGTCAAGTCCCGGGGGACGCTAGTGTCAGTTAGGGCCTTCGGCCCGCGAAACTTCATGAAAGTCCTGTCAGTAACCGCTTTGTTTTCAGCACCGAGATCGCGACTTTCGACTCAGGCCCGCAAGCAGGTCAAAACTGGCGCCGTCATAGGGGACGGGGGGACGCAAAATGAACGCCCCAGCTGAAATCCTGAATGGAGGCTGGGCGGAATAGCTGCTCATCGTGATTCGCTGGCGATTGAGAGGAGGCGACTCCGGCCGCTATCATAGCGTCTTTGGTTGGTGCCGCCCATTGACAGCCCGCAACTTACCGAATCGCCGGTAGCACGTCGTCTTCGTGCTCGATCTGTGGTACCGGTTTTCTTTCAAGGCTCTGCGTCAGAGACGAAACCCCTGGTCTTGCTTCCCGACCAGTGTTGGACCACGCCAGCGCCAAGATGATCACAAAGACCAAAGCGTTCGCCGGTATGTACAGATTGAAGTCCGCCAGGCTGTGCAGCAAGATGGCAACCGTGCTCCCGAGACAGCCGAAAGCGATCACCTTGTCTTCCTCTCTGCCACTTCTCCGGCAGCGTCGAATGGTTAACCCCAATACCCAGAAAATCGCGCCAAACAGGGCAATGCCCCCCGGTAAGCCGAGCTCGCTGATAATCTCCAGATAATCGCAGTGAGCATGGTCCACCACATTGTTCAGAAATGCGGTTTGCACCGAAGGATAAACGACCGCGAAAGTCCCGAAACCGGTTCCAACTATGGGATGCCGGCGAATCAACTGCAATGTGTCCCACCAGATCGAAACGCGATCGTGTCCGGGGTGATGGTATTGATCGCTGAGCGTATTGAAGCGGCTAATCACGGGATCGCTTCCGATCCAAATGGCGAGCCCAATCATGCCGCAGAGAAATAGAGCGCCAAGGGAAAGGCGAACTCTGGCCGACATGGACGAGGTACCTGCCATCGCTACCATCGCAATCAGCGAGACGAGAGTCGAAATAATGCCCATCCGCGAGCGCGAAGACGCCAGAGCCGCGAAAAGCACGGCAGCCACGAAAACCCACAGCACTAATGAGGGGAACTCTCGGCTCGATAAGATTTTTCGCGCGCGCCGTATATCCTCTGACCGAGCGATTCGGCGTAGATTCCAAAACTTCTGCAAGGCATAGACGACTGCAAACGGCAAGAGCATTTCCAGCAATCCAGCGAAATGATTGCGGTTGATGTACGTGCCCGTGGCATCTTCGAGATAGTATTTCTTCACGTAAAAAAAAATTTGTTGCCAGCCGGTCAGATACTGAACCAAGCCATAGAAAGCCTCGAATGTCCCGATTCCCAGCAGGACGAAGACAAGTCGCCTTCTGGCTGTTTGCTCCTCGCACAATGCAAGGACGAGATAGAAAGCAGTTACATAAGTGACAAGCAAGAGCAAGTGCGACACGGTTTCATAAGGCGAGGCGCTGACGGTGAAATAAGAGTGACCGTGCGGACCTGCCGCTGCGATTTCAAGGGCAGACGCCATGGAGAAAGGGATGGGAGCGATTTGCAACAGTACGAGAGCAATCAAAAAGAAAGGAATGATGATTGGATAACGGGTGGAAGCTGCCGCAGGGCTCCTCCCAGCTATCAGTTGAAAGATTCCCAGAAGAAGAACGATTCCTTGCGTGAGAGCAAAAAATTGCGGGGCCGTTCCCCCAAAAGCCAGGACGGCCACAGCGACGGCCAGGAGGAGGCCCGCTTCAATGAAGCGGCGCATGGAGTCGCTCGGAACCACGATTCGCACGCGGCCCCCTACTTGGAGAGCGTGTTCCAGGAATCCGCGGCTTCAGAAATCATCTCCGAGTGCGAATTGCCATTGCCATTCGAACCGTACATTCCCAAACCGTAGTAGCCGTTCGTGTGGAGAGTTACGTTGTTCAAGACCACTCCAATAAGATTGGCTCCTGCGCTGCGGATGCTGGACTGAGATTGCATCACTTGCTGGCGAGGAGTGGCCCCACTCTTGACCACCAGCAGCACACCATCAACCAGAGATGCAATTATGCGGCTGTCCGCAAGCGTAAGCAGCGGAGAAGAATCAAGAATCACAAAGCCATACTCGGACTTTGCCGATGTGAGGAAGGCCCCCATGCTCTTCGAGGACAGAAGTTCCGCCGGATTCGGAGGAACGGGGCCACACAGAAGAAGATCAAG
The DNA here is from genome assembly GCA_003224085.1 of Acidobacteriota bacterium. GTDB lineage: Bacteria > Acidobacteriota > Terriglobia > Acidiferrales > UBA7541 > Acidiferrum. Next base: position 45,492 of record QHYK01000054.1, read on the forward strand.
CCCCGGCGATCCGGAGGGACACACGGCGGCATGCCAGTCTTGTTGCCCCGTGAGGCAACTGACGAGGCCAGGGCACTCTCGGATGCAGAACAGTTTCTGCAGTGAAGGGAAGCGCAAGTCCGCATCCACAAGCAACACACGTTGTCCGAGCTGCGCGAGAGAAATCGCCAAATTGGTGGCGATTGTCGTTTTGCCTTCACCGGATTGCGTGCTTGTGACGAGCAAAGACCCTGGCGGATGGTCGGCCGTGGAAAGCAATACCGAGGCGCGCAAGCTTCGGAACGCTTCCACCAAAGCTGCTTGAGGCTTTCCGCCTTGATCGATGCGATGCCAACGTACGCCGGGGTTGCTCGCCGTTCCGTTGTGTCCGTGACGGAGCCCATTTGTCCGACGAAGCAGTTTGCGAACGCCGTTCCGGTTTCCGCCCAACTGATGCACGGAGGGAATTAGCGCCAGTGCGGAAAGGCCAAACAATCGCTCGACGTCGTCGGCGCCTTTCAGTGTGTCGTCGAGGCGCTCCTGAAGGAATGCGGCGCTGATTCCAAGCCCAAGTCCGAGTAAGGAAGCGACGGCAAGATTCAGGGGGATTTTGGGTTTTGCCGGTTTGGCCGGGGCTTCGGCGGAATCCACAATGCGAATGTTGCTGGCCTTCAAACTTGCGGATACGCCGGCCTCTTTCAACCGCTGAAGCAACCCCTCATATAATTGCTTGTTGGTTTCCACTTCGCGCTTGAGGATGTTGTATTGAACGGCTTTTTCTGCAATCACGTTTACCTGGTTTTGTTGAGTGTCCAGCGCTCCCTTCACCAACCCTTCGCGGCGGAGCGCTGCGAAATACTCATTTGTGATTTTGTCTGCTGCCCGCTTGCGCTCGTCTTTGAGTGCGGCTTCAATTTCATCAATCTGGCTTTGAATTTCCTTCACCCGCGGATATTCGGGATTGAATTTCGTGGATAGCTGGGCAAGCTCGCGCTTGAGCTCGGCCAACCGCTCGCTCAGATCCTGAACCAGCTTGTTTTCGACCACGCCCGGCAGCGATTCGTAGTCTCCGGCTTGAACGAGCCGGTAAACGGATTCCTTTTCGTAACGTTGCGCCTGCGCCTTGGTCAGCTCTTGCTGGAGTTGTTGGAGCCGCTCATTGGCAACGTTTTCGCTTACGCCCTTGTCGCTTTCGAGGAAGACCAAGCCGTTATGGCGCGCATAGTCTTGCAGCTGCTCTTCCGACTTTTCCAGCTTCGCCTTGACGCCAACCAACTGTTGCGACAGCCAATCCGTTGCTTTTTGCGTGGCCATCCATCGCGCTTCCAGGTTTTCGTCAATGTAGTCTTCCGCGAGTGTGTTTACGATGCTGGCAGAGAGCCTGGCATTGTTCGAATCGAAACTCACGGTTACGAGCCTGCTCCGGCTGACCGGCTCGACGGTCAGCCGGTCTTGGAATCGTCCGAGGGCCCGTTGATACACTTCCGGATCACGGGCACGGCCCGCCGGGTCCAGCGCAAGAGTCTGTTTGTGAGGCGTGAAGAATCTTTCCTGTAACTGCCACCACTTCGGTTTGTTAAATTCCGGGAGAGAATCAAGATGAAGTTGATCGATGACGCGCCGCGCCACGCTTTCGCTGGCCAGGATGCTGTACTGCGTTTTCAAATAGGAATCGGAGACGGATTCCAGCTCGTAGAGGTCCTTGATCGTGGGAATATCCGGGTTTTCCTTTTGAATTTCCAGCAGCACTTGCGCTTGGTAAACGGGCTTTTCCTTGAGTGTCACGATGAGTGTTGCCGCAAATACGAGGAAGAACACAATCAAGATCGTTGAAAAGCGTTTGCGCAGGATGCGGCCATAAGCGCGGAGGTCGAGCGGTTCGTCGGGCTCCAGGATTTCGTAGGAATCCGATAGGTCGAGGACACGATTGTCCAGTAAGACGGATCCTCCCCGTTCGAATCGCGGCCGTCGCGCGTAGAGCTCGACTTTATTTTGTTCGCTCATGCTACCAGTGAAAAATCAAAAGCCCTGTCAGCGTCTGCGCCGCCGCCTCCAAACCTCTCGAGAACGTAGTTTTCGAGGCGCTGTTGGGTACGAACACAATGTCTCTGGGCTCCAGCAGGGGATCCTGCGCTTTCCCGGCGAGGATTTTGCTCAGATCGATGGGAGTTTGCGCCCGCGCTCCGCTCTGTTCGTCCGTGCGGATAATGCGGGCCCCTGCCTTTGCTGCTGTCCGCGTTAAACCTCCGCTAAGTGCAATCACCTGCAGCACCGACATCTTTTCGTTCGATTTCATCGTAAATCCGCCGGGCCTTTGAACCTCGCCCACAACGTACACGATTCCCGCGTGCAGAACTTTGACGATATCGCCGGGATTGACAACCGGATTCTGGCGAACATCGGAGGAGTCGAGAAGCTCTTTCAAGTTCACCTCGACAACATTGTCGGCGGGAAACCCATCTCTATTCTCGTCCGGAGCAGCTACGCCGCCACTGTTTTCACTTCGGTTCTCTGTCGCGCCCAACGTCTTTTCTGCATCGCTGCTAGTAGAGTTTTGCAGGCCCGCGCCACGGAGGATGATGGCGGTTTCACCGGCGTCGTCCGCCAAACCTTCTGCAAGCGATAGAATCTCGATCAGTGTTTTGCTTCCCCGGACCTGAAACACTCCGGGCCTGCGCACCGCTCCCAGCACGGACACGGGATGGCTCTGCATCTCGCGTACAAATACGCTGATGTGGGGATCTTTCATGTAAGTGCGGCGGAGAAGCTCCTGGAGAACAAGCTCAACTTCCCGCGGAGTCAACCCAGCGACACGGACGGAATCCAGTAACGGCAGAGAAATCTCGCCGGCGGATGAAACGCGAACTTCGCGATTCAGTTCCTGCGCCTCGAAAACACTGATGTCGAGCACATCGTCGAAACCAATGCGATAGTCCTGTGGGCTCGCCAGTGGCGTTGCAGAATTTGCTTCCAGAAGCTTCTTGAGCCGTTGGTTCCATTCCTGGCTGGTTTGGAGGTCTGGGGAGGGCTTAGCGGCCACGTCCACCGTGTTTTGGCGTGCTAATGGCGCTTCCGGCTTAGTCTGCGCGAGACGATTCTCTGCGGCAGCACTGAAACAACTTCCGGAAAGGCATAATTGGCTGCCCGCAAAGCCCTGCATTGCCCATAAACACAGAAGCAGTCGAACATGAGAGGGCTGCCTCAAGCTTGCAAGCATGGCCCTTTCCCTCTATCGACATTGCCGGGCGTGAGGCAATTCCTGCGCGACGAATTACAGTTGGCGGCACGGATTGCCGAATGTGCGGCTTCCTGGTTTGCTGGAGACGTACTAACTCGGCCCACTTCTTTCCTCCGAGTGCAACAACTCCACTTAGGCATAAAGACCGGGTCCATACAGGCTAGGATTTGCGAGGTGGAGAGTCGATACAGTACAGTCCGCAAACAGAATGCAGGGAAAGACCTGAGGAATCCGGGGCGTTCTTGCGCTAATTTCGGCCAAGGGGGAGACTGCCTGCGGCGCGGCGCTGCTTGCTGGTCTCTTCGCCCTGGCCGAATTTCTTCAAGCGGAGGCTTTCTAGGAAGAGATAAACCAGGAACTGTGTGCCACAGATCAGATATCTTCGCCATAAACGCCGGGGCTCCTGAAGCAACCGGAAAAGCCACTCGAAGCCATGCTCACGCATCCATCGCGGTGCCTGCCTTTTCCTTCCCGACAGCATGTCAAACGCTGCGCCAACTCCCACCATAACCGGAACATTCAATTGATGCTTGTGTTTGTGCATCCAGCGCACCTGCCTCAGCTCCCCTAAACCTACCCAGAGCACGTCGGTTGCAGCGCTGGAGATTGCGGATATAACTTCTTCCTCTTGTTCAAGGTTCAGACGCTGCAAAGGCCGCGAATACGTCCCTGCCACGATCGTTCCGGGAAATCGATTCTTGAGTGTTTCCGCAAGACGTTCTGGGACATCTGGCCCTCGCTCTGCCCCATAAAAGAAATGCCGATATCCTTGCCCGGCGGTTTTTTCACAGAATGCAAGCAGCAGGTCCGGACCGTACACGCGCTGCGGCAAAACATGGCCATGACGGCGACCCAGCCAGACGAGTGGCATCCCGTCTGGCACAACCAAGTCAGTTTCATTTAGAATTTGTTTGAACTCGCAATCGTGTTGCGCTTCGACGATACCGTTCATGCCGGTCGCAGCGATGGAATGACACTCCGTCTTCTCGCGAATCCATTCCTCCATCTGGGAGACCACGTCTGGGATCTGCACAGCGTCCACGTGCACGCCCAGAACTTGAAAGCGAGGGGTGTTTTTAATAACCTGCCGGAAAGGAATCCGGGCGGCCATGGGTTAAGGTACCCACCTCCCCCCGGTTTTTTTGTAAGTGGTGATTCCAAAGGTAGATAAAGTCCTTTGTTTTGATACACTTTTGAAAGTGTTTGATTCTAAACAAGATGGGGGAGACTGGCGGGTGGGGAAACCGTGGTGCGTGGCGGGTAGCGATAAAAGGCGCCCCCTCCGTTGCATGAGAGAGTGTGTGAAAGTGATTGATTGCAAATGGGTTGCTTGGTCTCCAATACGACAAAGAGTGCGGAACTGGTTGAAAGCAAAGTGGATGGTGGCAATTGACAAATCATGGGACCTGGATGGGGATTTACACGCTCTCGACACGGTGAGGGTGCAAAACGTACGCTCTCCGAAGAGTTCACTCCGAAAATCCATGCCACATTATAACATGGTCCGAAATTATGCAAGGTTATACGCGTGTGTGTTTAGAATGCCAACAAAAGCAGTTGAGAGTTCCCATAAATGCAAATGGAGAAGTGATGAGACCAGCTTCGGTCACGGAACAAGAAGTAAAGACAGCAGGCTCCGAAAAAAGGAGAGATAAATTCCTCGCTGTCCTTCTGCGCCATATCAAAGCTTGCCGCATTGATGCTAGTGAAAAGCTACTTGTGATAGGAGGTAGCTGGCAGGACGTTGATCTTCTGATGTGTGCGGGATTCAAAGACATAACTCTCTCGAATTTTCACCCAGAACTCGAAGGAGATGCACAGCCAAGCCTCCAGGGCAAAGTAAAGCTATTGGCGGTCGACGCTGAACAAGTAGATTTGCCGGATGGTTCGTTTGATTGCGTCTTCGCTCACGAAGTGTTGCACCACTGTCGGTCCCCGCACAGAGCCCTGTGTGAAATGCTGCGGGTTGCGTCCAAGCACGTCGTCCTGTTAGAGCCAAATGATTCTCTCTCGATGCGAGTACTGACTTGGGCCGGTTTCTCGTTTCCCTACGAGATCTTCTCGGTGGTTTATCATGGATATGAAGCCGGCGGGGTTAGAGATTCGTGCATACCGAACTTCATCTATCGTTGGAACGCAAATGAAGTGCGCAAGACAGTTTCTTCCTACCTAGCCGAATACGTGTCTTTAGTTCATGCGCGCCCTTACTGGGACTTTAATATCGATGAAAGAGAGCTCTCTATGAGAAAGGAAACCAGAATTCACGCGATTACGTCAATTATGGGGGCAAAGACTTTCCTTGTTGCTTTGAGAGCCCTGCAAGTTGTTCTTAATAGAATCCCTGTTCTGCGGCGTCAAGGCAACAAATTCTTTTGTTGCATTGAAAAGACGGAAGAACTACAACCATGGCTAACCGCAGGAGATGGCAAGATCGCATTCAACCCCAGTTTTAAGCGGAGGCCTAGTGAGTGTTTTTATCCTATTGAATCTCAGTTGGAATCACGAAGAATATCCTAGGGTGCCAAGCTAGTTGTCCAAATCATGGCAAAGATCCCTATCGCAACATCGTTTTTCGTCCCAGGATACATACCTCAGTTTGACGGCCTTAGAGGCATTGCGATTCTTCTGGTTCTCATTGGCCACTCTGGTTTCCTAGAAGCCCTGCCACACGCCGGAATGTTGGAATATACCCGCTTTGGTGTGGACTTATTCTTTGTATTGTCGGGATTTCTCATCACGGGAATACTCACGGATTCGAAAGGGTCTGGGCATTATTTCCGAAATTTCTACGCGCGGCGGGCGCTTCGCATTTGGCCCCTCTATTACCTGATCCTCTTTTTTGCATTTGTCGTGGCACCCCTGTTTGTGCCTGGCATGCGACCGACGGTCGCTAGCATTTGGCCCCCTTTCATCTTCTATGTGCAAAACCTTGCCTATCATGACGTTTATCCTTTTGCCTTAGGGGCAACGTGGTCTCTGGCCGTTGAGGAGCAGTTCTATCTGACCTGGCCCCTGCCGGTATTTCTACTGAGCAAACGCGTACTCTCCATCGTTTTGGTGTCGCTCGTCGCTATGTCTCTATCCCTCAGGATCGCCTTCCATTTTCACGGCGCCGCAACAGGCTATGTCCACACGTTCACGCCTTCGCGTTTGGATGCCATTGCATGTGGTTCTCTGGCGGCGCTTTGGTTGCGCTCCCCGAGCGGCACATTTGCCCTCTGGCGCGTTCGTGCTTATCAGTTTCTGGGGCTCGGTGTAGCAGGCGTGGTACTGACGCGAGTCTTGATGCATAGGAACAGCTCGGTCGTAAGTTATACATTCCTGGCCATGGCTTTTACCGGCCTGTTAGGCATATCGCTGACCTCTGATCCAAGATCCTCTCTACTGGGGCGAAGTCTTTCGGCTGGCTGGCTACGCTACATTGGAAAGATCAGCTACGGAATTTATCTTCTGCACTATCCAATCTTCCATCTGTGGGCCCGATTCTTCGATTCCCAGAGTTTCTACCAATACAACCAAGTGGCGCGAAATCTACTGGGCTTCGCGGTCCAGATGCCTTTGGCCATGTTGGCTGCCGCCATTTCGTGGCGGTTCTTTGAAGGACCAATCCTGCGCCTTAAGGAGCGGTTCCCGTCAGGATCGCAGATGCATTGGCCTGAATCGAAGCGGTGAAAAGCGTAGTCACTGACTTTTCTGCCAAGACCGCTTCGGACGCTTGGTGCAACTTGGCCTGTTCCGCGATGACCATCATGCGAACTAGTTGACGGAAGTCCACCTTGGGCGTCCACCCCGTATGTTCTCTGATCTTCGCTATATCCGCCCTCAAGTCAAAAATCTCCTGCCGCCTTTTTAGCTTTTCATCAATCTTTGTGTGCTTTTCACAAAAAGCGCGGTCGACTCCAGCAACCGTACAAGCTTCCTCCAGAAAGTCTTTTACCGAATGCGAGACCCCTGTGCCGACTACATAGTCTTGCGGCTCGGGCTGTTGCATCATCGAATGGATCGCCTCAACGTACTCTCCAGCAAATCCCCAATCCCTCCTCGAGTCGATGTTGCCCAATGACAGGATGTCTTCGCCACCCACCGACCAGCCGGCTACGGCCATGGCAATTTTTCGCGTGACCATTTCCGTTCCGCGCCGGGGACTCTCATGGTTAAAAAGTATCCCGCCGACAACAAAAAGACCACGATCGCGATAGAGGGCAGCAAGTCTGTGAGCCGCGAGCTTAGAGATACCATAAGGGGACCTCGGCCGCATCTCTGTCTGATCTGAGCATGCGCCGTTGTGGTTTCCAAACATCTCCGAGGTCGAGGCTTGATAGACTTTGGTATCCTTTTTCATCTGTTCCACGATCTTTAGTAGGCGGACGAGCCCGCCTGCGTTGACATCCAACGTTGCACCCGGCTCATCCCAGGACAGTGGGACGAAAACTTGGGCAGCGAAATTGTAGATCTCGTTAGGCCACGACTTCTGAATCGCGTTTCTCAACGACATCTCGTCACGCATATCGCCATAGATGTAACTTACCCTATCGCTCCAGGCATTGTTCATCATCCAATCTATGGCCCAATGATTGGAGTACGGCGGCTTTCTAACCATTCCATAGACTCGGTAACCCAACTTAAGCAGATATTCCGTCAAATACGACCCATCTTGACCGAGGGCGCCAGTTATCAATGCTGTTTTCATTGCGATTCACCTTCCGTTCCAGCAGTCGTGAAATGCGGCTCGAGAACTTCCCTTCGCGGCCGAACGGTTCTGTATAGCTTTCCCATAGATCCTCATCAAAGCTTGATAGTTAGGTCCGGCGGTGTACTTGCTTTCGTACTCTGCCCGTCCCGCCCGTCCCATCTCTTTGACTTCAGGAAGATGAGTCCATGCATATTCTGCTTTTGCCGCTAAGTCCTCAGGGTCACCCGCAGTAAAGTGCAATCCGGTCCTTTTGTCATCGAGAACTTCCTCCATAGCGCCCACTCGGGAGCCAATGACGGGCGTACCGCAGGCAAAGGCTTCCATCACGACCAACCCAAAAGTCTCCGCATACCCTTCCGAAGGCCAGACCAAGAAGCGCGCTCCTTTGAGCACATCGAAGCATTCGCTTTGAGACAGTCGCGGGAGCACACGAACAGAGGGATTCTCTTCGGCAAAGCGGCGTACGTGGTTCTCCATCGGCCCCTCGCCACGAATCCACAACGGAACGTGGCGCAAAGTCCTCCAGGCCTTCAAAAGGGTGGCGACGCCCTTTTCCGGGGAGAGCCGCCCCATGAAGAGGGCGTAGCTTCCCACTCCCTGTTTCATGCCCGGGTCGTCGCTTAGGAAGTGAGGCTTTAGGAAAATCTTTTCGGAGGGCCACCCTGCAGCTATAAACTTCTGACGGAAGAACTCAGTGGCGACAATGTAGGCGTCGACCCGCTCTTGCCAGGTCCTCAGAAGGCGGTGAGCCATGAGCATTCCTGCCACCGCTGCGCTCTGAAGACGCGAGTTGCGATAGCAGGCATGAACTACTCCAGGCCATGGCAGCGTCCTGCCCAGGCAATCCTCGCACACTTGGCCCTCCCTAAGGCAAGTTACGGCAGGACAAATCAAGCGAGCGTTGTACAGAGACTGAACAACCGGAATGCCTTCCTCCTGGCAGATGTAATAGGCGCCTGGGGAGATCAGGGGAAATGTGTTATGGAAATGCGCGACGTCCGGCCGCTCGCCGCGCAGTAGGGACCTCAATTCCTTCGTGCTGTCGAAAGACCAAACTGTCTGCAGGCCGACCTTGATCTTGTCAAGAATTCCATTTTGGGCGAACTCGCTATTATCTCGCGTATATTCCAGTATTTCGTTGCCTTCACGATGCAACAGTTTTTTCTCGCGGGAAAAGACTTCGTCTTCTCCTCCTGGCCAGAAGTAACGATTGTGAGCCAACAATACCTTGATAACCTTCTTTGGGAAGGCTGGAGGGTCTTCGGCTCCTCGACCATAGCTGCGGCCCAGGAACCGTGTAGGCTTCCGTGTGTGGGCGGTGAATCCACTCATGCGAAACCTACTGCTCGGATGTCGTGGGGGGGCGCATCAAGACGAACTCGTCGCGCTTGTGACATTCGTTTGACGGACCACTCATGCAACAAAGGCAACGCCGCCGCCGAACACCAGAAACTGGTGGCCAGCGGCCCGGAATCAATCGTTTCTCCTGTGAATCCGAACAGAAGGCACGCAATAAACAGCACTGCATACGCAAAGGAAAAACGATCTCTACTCATATAAAGAAGTCGCACTGCATACGCAGAGACTGTTACACAAAGGGCTAAGAACAGTGCGAAGCTGACCAGTCCTCCCCCTGACAGGACCTCAAAAAACATGGAGTGGGCAGTTCCAAGCAATGGATTGTACTCTGGCCCGTAAATTCGGGAAGCAGAGTAATATCCCAAACCGAACCAGGGTGACTGGTCCAGTGTTACCGCCGTAAGATGGCGCCACAACCCAGTCCGGTCACTCAAGGTCGAAATGGTTTCGGGGCTTCGGTACCGACTGACACTTGGAATCCGGTTGAAGGCATAGAGCATAAGCAGAATGGCACACAAACAGTATGCGAATCGGCGCAAAGGCTTTATGTTCGGACGTTTTAAGACAACAAGGGCAAAGAACACGAATGCGGTTATATAAGCGGTTCGCATGAGGGAAAAAACGAGGAGACTGAGAAACAAAGCAGAGAACAAAAGTGGAATAGCCTTCCAAATCCGTCGAACGCTGGTCAGCAATAGGATGATGGCCAGTACAGAAACGACGCCAGTCGGGGCGATGAGGTCGCCAGACACGCGAGCCGGCTCGGGATTGAGCTCCGTGGATGACCAAACCATATCAGGGGCTAGAAATGCGCAAATTGCAATGGCGATGCACAGAAGTGCATTTCCCCAGAGCATTGCTTTCATAGCCGCGCGTACACCAAATCGCTCCACAAAAATCTGCGTGAAGAGAAGCGACACAAGGGTCTGATAAACCTTGAAAGCGGTGAGGGCCGGTGCAGCTGAAGCTGAAATGGACACCGCCAAACTGAGAACTAAACCGAGACCAAGGATCTGAGGGAGGGACAAACGCAAGACGGGAAGCTTCGCTTGAAATCGCTTGCAGATTTGCACCAAAACCCAGAGCCCGGCTAATCCCCAGACAACGAGATGGAAGGCGACCACCCAATCCGTCTCCCCTCGAAGCGAGGCCTCAAGATCACGAAACCGCAGCCTTGGAGGACCTGACAAGATCAATAGGAAGAGCGCGGCGCCAATGAAGGTCGGGTGTTTGTGAATCAGAGGAACATTGAGCCAGTCCAAGGTCTGCGAGGTTGTTGCTGATCTTGCTGGAGTAGCAGTATCTGTGCTGGTCGCTTGCGGGGCTTCGACCAACTGGTCTGGGGTGGCCCGCCAAGAAAAGGCTTTGCGTTTCGGAAGCCGCGGCCGAAGATTCAAAGCATACCTCGCAAAGTTCGTTTATTGGCCTTCGCCTGCCAGCACCGCAGGCACTGTGCGCACTAAAATTTTGCAATCGAGCGCCAAGCTCCAGCGTTTCATGTATTCCAGATCCAGCTTCATGCACGTTTCGAAGGAAGGATCCTGGCGCGCGGTCACTTGCCACAAGCCGGTGATGCCCGGTTTCACTTCGAGGCGCTGCTCATGGCCCGAGCCGTACTGCTTCACGTCTTCGAGCGGGTGAGGACGCGGGCCTACAAGACTCATGTCGCCCTTGAGCACGTTCCACAATTGAGGCAACTCGTCGAGGCTGTATTTGCGCAGAAACCGGCCGAGCCGTGTGACGCGCGGATCGTTCGCAATCTTGAAGAAGGGACCCCGGCGCTGGTTCAGATGGATCAGTTCTTGCCGAAGCCCGTCCGCCCCAGGGACCATGGTTCGAAATTTGTAGCAAGGGAAGGGAATCCCGTTTTTGCCTACGCGCCACGACGGGTAAATGACGGGCCCTTGCGACTCCAGTCTGACGGCGATGGCAATGAAGAGCGTCAGCGGCCAAAACAAAAGAAGAGTCACGGAAGACACGAACAGGTCGAGAAGCCTCTTCGTAAGTCTGCAAAAAGGGATGGCCTCCTGTCGCGGCGCGCACCTGACACCTGCTCTTGCAGAATCACGAGAGGCAGGTCTTGCTAAAGTGCCCGTGACGGCTTGCAGACAATTTGCGTCCGCCGAAGCAAAGCCCGCGGGGGAAGAGAGTTCCGTCAATCCGGGCAACAAGGGAAGGAAGGAGGGAACTGCCGCCGACGTCTGCTGCGCGTCGCTTCGATTCGTCAGGTCAAGAGGGCTTGCCATCGTGAGGAGTCAACCCCTGTGAACTTCCACCGCAGAAACCGTCGCACCGGCCATCGACGATTTCACGAATAAGGGGCACACGCCACCTTTCGAAATGAACGACCCACATGCAGATTAAAGACGATCGCTTCCTTGGTCGATAAGGTTCAAACTGCATTTAAAATGCGGGAAATACCCTAGAGCCTTTCTTTGGTCCTGTGTTTCACAATTGGCGTAACCCAGCGTCGGCTCTTCCTCACAGGGAAAGCAAAGTGCAGACCATGCAAGGAGCATTCATGCAACACTCGAATTGGAAGCCGCCCTTTTTGTGCCTTGCTCATGTGTACGAGCCACTAAGACGCAGAATGCCGCCCGCCATTGCTCTTGGCCTCGCACTGGTGCCTGCGTTGCAAGTATTCGTGCTCGCTGGTCCTGCACACGCAGCGACCACAGTGCAGGAGCCGACGCAAAACGGAAAGAGGGTCCCGATCGGTTCGCTTTCTGCAACAGGAGAGGTGTACGTAAACGAGAAACCGGTGCCCGTTGAATCGACAGTCTTCGCGGGCGATTCTGTTCGCACAGGCCAAAACAGCACAGCCGTATTCACTTTGCCTGGAAACGGCACGCTGAAGATTGGACCTCAAACGCAGGTCGTGATTTCAAACAATCCCCAATTTACCGCTGAGTTGCAAGCGGGCACCGCGGTCATCGATTCCATCAGCGGGCCGTCTGGGATCAAACTCCGTGCCGGCAGCGTTGTGGTGGTACCTGCGGTTCGCTCCAGGGTGACTTCCGCGAAAATCGAAGGACAACCGGGCGGCGCTTTCCTCGTCACCTGCGTGGACGGAGACATCAGCACCATCCCGCTGTCGGGCACTTCTGGTCAGCTTCTGGAGGCAGGGCAGTCCGTCAACATTTCGCCGCGTGGCGAGCTGTCCGTGCAAAAGCAATCGGGCGGAACGTCCACCGGACCTGGTTTGCCCGGACCGCTCAAAGGGAAGAGCGGTTGGAGCCTCCTTGGCTTGGCGGGAGCCGGCGCAGGAGCAGCAGCATTGGCGGTGGGCCACGGAGGCACTAAGCCTGTGAGCCCCTCCGGGCCGTAACAAAGGAAAGCTTAGTTTCTCGAAATCCCATTCGACAACTGGAACAGGACCGTAACGTCTTCCTCGGTTTCCATGGCTTGTCCGCCGAGAATCGTTTGCGAATAGCGCCATTGGCGGACCGCGTTCATCGCCGAGGACACAAGCGAGGGCGGACCGCTGACCAAAGTGAGGCTCTCGACTGTGCCTCCACGGCCGAAAATGGCGTGCACCTTCACCGTGCCTTCGATGCCTTGTTGTTTCGCCTGCTCTGGATAAACCGGATCAACGCGCGAGACGAGATGACCCATCTGCAAGCTTTTCCCTTGGCGTGATTTCTTGGGATTTTCCACCTTTGGCATTCGAATCGACGGAAAAGCATCGAAACTGACCGTTACGAGCGGCGTTCTCGTCACGACGGCCTCGGGCTGTGTGGGAGTCGGCAGCGGTTTTTCTTTTTCCACGTTGCTGGCCGGTGCCGCGTCAGGAGGAAGAGGAGGAGGACTCGACGCGGGCGCTGCGGCAATCAAGTTTTTGTTCTGGATTGCCAAGGCCTCGGCTGTTTGAACCGACTCTGAAGCTTTGCTCTCTGCGACCTGGCTTGCCGCAGGCCTGTTTTCTAACGGTTTGCTTTCCGGAGGGCGAGGAGGCAGCGGAGAGGGGCTTTGTTGTCGTTGTGGCTTCAGCTCGCGCGTTGCAGCAATCTTTCGCTTCGCGGAGTCCCGGCCGTGCGCTGCTCGATTTGCGGTCGGGCTGTCCCCCTCGCTCTGGTTACCTAAGGTGTTGTCACTAGGTACGATTTCCTTTGGCCCCAGGTCAGCCCCCGATCCCGTGCTTGGCGTGGCAGTGTTTGTGATTTCGTGCTGTGAAGGCGCATTCTGGATGGCTTGGATGGGAAGGTCCGCAACCGTATTCGTTTCAGCAACCGCGTTCCTTTGCTTGGAATCGCTAGAAATAGGAGTATTACGCACAATCTGCGGAATGTTGCCGCTTGCCACGTTCCAGCGGCCTCGATGCAAGAAGATCCATCCCGCCGCAAGCAATGTAAATAGCGCGGCGGAAGCCAATGCCGTTGGGACTATCCTAGGATGCGGTCTCACGGATGGTTCCGGGCGACGTGGCGGCTTGATCCTGGCAACTTGTCTTCTTACGGAGGCCCTTGCAAAGACCCCTTTGATTCCAGAAGCGAATAACGCCCCACGGGGGGGATCGGCGGGAATTTTCGGCGGCTCGGCAAAAGGCGAAGGGAGCTTGCTGGGCCACCCTGCAGCAACCTCTTCCTGTTCCTGGCCAATAAAACTCGGCGCTTCTCGTTCTGAATATGGACTCGTCCGAGCTTCACTTTCCTGTGGTTGAAAGACCGCGCTCTCTCCCTGAGAAACCCATTCCCTGATTCGGATGCGCGCACCTTCCGGCAGACCAACAAACTCGATTCCTCCCTCTTTCCCGGAATCACTTATCCACGCCAGGCGTCCCTTTGCATCAATCCAGTCTTCGGAATCCGGGAATCGAACGCGGATCTTATCGAAGTGGTCATCTCGCAAAAGCGCGGCTGCTGTAAGGGCCAACCCGCCTTCGCTCAAATTGAAGACGAGGCCCCCATTGTCTTCGTCCAGCACCGCGTAAGTGAACAACAGCACTTCCCGCCGGGCGCTCGCGCGACGTTCTGAAACCGAGCGAGGAGGGGGTCCTCCCCGGCGCTCTTCGTCCACTGCGCTTGGTGGTGGCTGCTGCTCCCAGGTTGAAGGAGCTTTTTCCTTCAGCTCGTCGGAAAAAACCGGGCTTTCGAACGCGGAAGCCACAGCCTGAGTTACATCGGCGAAACTTCCGTGTTTCACGGACGGAGAAGGCCACCCCGTGGCCTCAATATCGGCTTTGGAAAAATCGCCAGACCGAGATTCGTCTTCTGCTCCTACTCTGGAGCTTGCGACGTCAGCGAAAGAGAACCTTGGACTATGTGGCTTCGCGGGCTTGGCCAGCGGAAGCGCCATTTTGGGGAGTTCGCGTTGGTCAGACCAAAGTCCGTCTTTCGAAACTTGGGAGGAAATCCAACTCCTGATTTGCTGCTGCGCAACCGCGCTCAGGTCAACAAATCTGATTCCTGCTTCTTTTCCTGAAGCATTCCTCCAGACGATCTGCCCGGCGGCCTCGATTCCTTCCGGATGTCCCGGAAGGTGAATTCGCATTCTGAGCAACTCGTCTTCATACCCGCCGCCATCCAGAGTGACGGCAGATGTCAAAGCCAGTCCATTCTCGTTAATCCACGTGGCGATTCCACCGTTCGAATTGCCCAGATCAACATAAAGCAAGGAGGGCGCGCGCACTCGCATACCAGCGCGTCGTTCTGTACCTGCGGTCCTGCCTTCCACACCTTGAAGTTTGTCCTGCATGCCTCGTAGTTGTTGCAGGCGGGCGGTCGCAACAAACCTCACATCGAGTGAATTATGTTCTGGCTTTTCCCTAGCCTTCAATCAGGGAAACACTGGACCTGCTGGAAATAGCTGCAAAATCAGCAAGAAAACCAACATTTTTGTCCCCAAACTTATGTTTTGTGGCGATAGCCTACTTGCCGACCCGAATTCTCTAAGTACATTGTCCATCAGTAGCTTGCAGGGGCGGAGATGCAAGGATGGCCCTATTCCTCGGGCGCTAGGCGCAGCTGGGCAATCCATAGCGTACCAGCAATCTTATTGTCGAACTTGCCGCTTGCCGGGCGCGCGATTCGGACAACGAGCAGGCAGGTACCCGGAGGGGTTTTGAAGGCAATTTGCTGTTCTGCCCAGCCAGACGTTCCCACCAGATTTTCCGTCTCCTTCAACCCTCTTCCGGGATTGTACGCGTCAAAGAGCTGGAATCGCGGGCCACTGTCCGTGGTAATCCCTAGTGTTCGCATAAGGCCAGAGAATCGGTATCTGGTATTGGGTTGCACAAGCACGTACTGAAACAAATGCCCGTAGTCGAGGTTTCGCGTTCCGTCAAACTCGATGCGCACCGACCGCCCCGCAAACTTTGCCGGCGAATCCAAGCTTACGGTCGCCCCTTCGACCGGCACCACGCGCCAGTCCAACCCTCCGTTCAAAATGGCGGATTCAAAATTCCCGTTCGTTAGCATGTTGGAGGATACGATAAGCTTCCCGACTTTTTCCGGGAATCGTTCGCCGAGTGCGGACCACGCCCCAGCGAGTGCTTCCGTTTCGCGCTTCTGAATCAGCGCATCGAGATAAGGGAAACACTCAGGCAACTCGAAGGGCAGCTTTAACGCAAGCAGCCGGCCCCACACCTGCTCCGCAGCAGGCATATCGCCCGCGATCGCTTGATAGTTCAAGTAATCAAGAAGAATGGATGCCTGAGGAGGCATCATGTCCTTCAGGATCGTCTCTCGGTCTGGTGCCACGCTTTCCGCCAGCGCAAACACGTCTTGCCGTGGCACTCCGCCTCCGAGCAGCACTTTCCGCAATGTGCTTAGGCCTTCTTCCGTCTCGCCGATGCGAACGTAGAAATTTGCAAGCCTCCAGTTGATCTCGGGCGAATTCGGGAAGAGGTTTCTCCCGTGTTCCAGAGCGCGCAGGGCATCGTCGCGGTTTCCTGCCCAGTCGTAGGCCGTTCCCAGGTCCGCCCAGTACTGAGCATTCTGAGGGCTCAAGCTGGTTGCGCGTTCGTATAGCCTCACCTGCTCATTGGGATTTTCGTTGTCCGCGTAGAAGTGCCTCAGTGTGGCCAGTGCATCGTAATATTGCGCGTTGTACGGATCCCAGCGGATTGCACCTTGCAGGGCTTGCGGCGACTTTGTTTGAAAGTACCACGCGCCCATTCCTTTTCTCGCCACTGCATAAAAGCAGATCGCCATACCTATTGCGAGGCAAAGGCGAACCGCGAAGTCTTGACGAGATCTGCTCATTGAGACCCCTCTGGGTCACAATGTTGGGGGCCAAAAGGTGTGCAGCAATAAGGTTTGTTCTCGACCATCTCAGTTGAAAATCCCCTAGATTTGGCTGCAGTGAATACCTGAGATTCCCTTTTACTCTGTGGTGATGCACCGGAGATGAGCACTGCGTCGCAGATACTGTTCCACCGTAAAAACATAACGTTGCGCAGGCTTGGATTTGCCTATTGGCTTCGCGGTGCGAATCCGGACTGAGGATGGTGGGCACTGTCCGATTCGAACGGACGACCTTTCGGGTGTAAACCGAACGCTCTAACCGCTGAGCTAAGCGCCCACGAAATTCATCGTACCGGAAGCATTACAAGCGGTCAACGCAGCGATGTCTCCTTGATGCGAGAACTCTTTTGAGGCGTGCCATTTCTTCGGAATCCCCCCTCTCGTCCACGTCGTTTTCTTGCACTTTCCTCACGCAGTCAGTAAACTGATTTGCTTAAATTTACGCCGAGGAAATGCACAGAGATGCTTCTCGTACGGGATTTTGTGGCCCACATGGCCAATGAAGTGGTGAAGCGCCTGGTAGACGGCGGACAAATCGAAGTTAAGGCGCAAAATGTCGTGACCACGCGGGTCCGCCACCGCATGCTTGAAGAGCTTACCGTCGAAGACCGGCTGAACGAGGAAGTGCGCCAGATCCTCGTCGAGCGGCAGGACGAGATGCGCAGCACTGGAGTCTCCTACCAGGAGATGTACAAAAAGGTGAAGCAGCACCTGGCCCGGGACCGGAAGCTGGTCCTGAGGTAAGCCACGAAATTCGAAGCCCGAAATCCGAAATCCGAAACGCGAAATTCGGAACTCGGGAGGATCCGTTGCGGTAAACGAGCCAACTCAGTAAGGAGTTTTTTAGTGGGAGGATAGTTTAGAAATTCTCCTGCATTTAGGATCCCCGAATTTCGATTTTCGCGTTCCGAACTTCGATTTTCGAGTGTCGGCGGCGAGAGCTTGCCGGGCGCAGAGTCGCCCGGAGGAATTTGGCTACTGAAGCTATTTCCGAATTTCGAATTTTGAGTTTCCATTTTCTAATTTCTATTTTCCATGAGCCTGAGCCGTTTGGCGGGAAAGGGAACTGAAACCGGATGATGCGACTGAGCCGCGAAAAGATTGTCAGACTCTCGCACCAGATCACCGACGTGTTGGTGTCCAGCGACGAAGTGGAATTCATTGACGACCGAGACACCATTCGCCAGCAAATCGTGCAGATTCTCACAGCCATGCTCAAGGATGAAGAGAAAATCGAGCTGGAAGTGCGCAAGCGCATCACCTCGCAGAAAAAGGAAATCCTGGAAGGCAGCGAAGAGTGGGACGTGCTGCACAAAAAGTATTACCAGGACGAACTCCGCCGCCTTGGCATCGCTACCGCCCCCGACGACCGCCACCGCCCCTGAGTAGTTTTGTCTCGGAGACAGGATCGCCTGCCGCAAAGAGTCTTCCACGCGAGGTATCAACCTGAGATGGAATACAGGTGTTTACCTGCTTGAGTCTCTCCCCGGCGGGTGCAAAGTAGCCTCAACAAACGCAATGCTGTGGCTAGTAACAGGGGTGAGTTCCTTAGGAAATTCCACATCCTCGGTCACACCCCGGGAGTCCAAGGAGTTCACCCCTCCCGCCCCTGTCGGTCCTTACCACCAATTCTCCTGGTTCCGTTGACAAGCGTGTGGGATTCCGGATCCCCGGCGGGGATGATCGCCCAGGCTGCCGGGTGCAAGACTGGCTTTCTGCTCGGCTAATAATAAGAAACCCTTCTGAGTCCCTGTCTCAGGATTCAAGTGGCGCCAAGCAGGCCCGTTAGCAGTTCGTGCTTGGGGGTCGAAAATGGGTTGGTGACCGTGACCCCCTTCCACGTGAAGCCCTCCTGCAAGTCCTCCGAAAGAAGAAGACGGCATCCTGCTTCCGCGGCCGCAGAGAGAATCACCGAGTCCCCTATACCGAGCTGATGATCGGTTGCCAGATCCGCTGCGGCGAACATCACTTCTGCGGAAGTCTCGATCAGAGGATAGGCATCCTGCCAACTGAGAATCGCACTACGCGCTTTTGCTGGCGCTCGTCCTGCCTTTCGCAATAGCAAGTTAAACAGCTCACCCAACGTCTGCACAGGCAGCAGCACCGCGCCTTCCGGCAAATTCTGCACCAACTCCAGTGTCGTCCGCTTCATGCTGTCGCCATTTACACCTTCCGCGTATGCCAGAATGTTCGTGTCAAGTGCTACCCTCACGATTTATCCTCGTAGAGCTCATCTCGGCTCCAACGGCCGATCGTGACCACAGGCTCAGATCGCAATCTTTTCAGGAGGGCAGCTTTGGCAACACGCGTCACGCCACCGTCTTTCTCGACAGGCACAATCCTAGCCACGGCTTTGCCGTGCGAAGTCACCACATAGCTCTGCCCGTCGCGGACCGAGCGGAGCAGCTTGGACTACCACCACGATCAGCGTGGCGCCGATGAGTTGCCCCATCGTGGCTTGAAGGAGTTTGGAAGCGAGCAACTCCCGTTCAAGCGGTTTGCTGCGAATCAAGCCTACTGTTACCTGATGTTAGTGAGCTTCTTTCTGTCCGAGACCTTCAAAGAGGATAACCTGAAGGATATCTTGCCCCTGCGCAGCTATCCCACCACGCTGCGGCGCAAACTCATCGATTTTGCGGCCAAGGTGGTGCGTACCAGTCACGAAGTCATCCTGAAAGTCCCGCAAGCCGTCATGGACAGCCTGAAACTCCAGATCCTGTGGGCGCGCTGCCAAAACGCCATTCCGATTCAAACCTAATCGCTCACACGCAGACGAATCGCCAACTCGAACTAGAACATCCGTAGTGGTGTCTCGGCGTGTCTGCCGATTACGGCCTTGATCAGCAGGAGATCCCCTTCGAAGCCGCTTTCCCCTGATTCATTCGCTCTGCTACCCACCCTTCAACCATTTTTCTCGCGAACTAAAGCCCAACCAAGACTGACTCTCGCCCTCGGCGGCTCAACACTGGGCAACAATCAAAACAATCGCTCAATTTAGGTTTTATTTTCGTTTCAGGAACTATGGGAGAGAACGTCGCCGTCGCCGCACTCAAAGAAGGCGCGCAGGATTAACTCGTGAAAGCGAATTTGAAACGCTTGGTGCCCGCGGTGCAGCGCGAGCTGCGAGAGGCGGAGCAACGCCGGGAACGCCAGCGTTTAGAGCAACACGTGCTTCGCTTGCAGAAATTCGAAGCTATCGGAAGGCTCGCCGGCGCGTCGCCCGATTTCAATAATTTGCTGGGAGTTATCCTGGGGCAAAGTGAGATTCTGCTGAGCCAGCCGCACGACAAAAGCACCACTCATGGCCTGGAGATGATCTTCGAATCCGCGAAGCGAGGCGCGAACCTTAGCCTCCCAATTGCTGGCTTTCGGAAGAAGGCATGTTCTCCAGCCCAAGGTGCTCAACGTTAATGAGATTCTAGCGGACGTTGAAAAATTACTGCGGCGGGTCATTGGGGAGCATATCGAACTGGATTTCCAGGCGGATGCCAAGGCCGGGAACGTGCGGGTTGATCCCACACACCTGGAGCAGGTGATCATAAATCTTGCCACGAATGCCAGAGACGCGATGCCGGAGGGAGGCAAGCTGACCATGGCCACGACCAATGTAAATCTCGATGATTTTGGTGGTGGAAGACGACGACTCATTGCGCGAAGTTACCTGGGCGTTTCTTCGCGGCTATGGCTACAGAGTGATGCCCGCGCGGTCGCCCGAGGAGTGCTGAATCGATAATTGCGACCGCGTCACCGCGAGCGTTTCTTGCGGGGCTTACTTTGCCTAACAAACCATCCTTCCTCAGCCAGGCCGACAAGAGGAAGCTCAATGCGAGCGCGCGTCAAGCGATGGCGGCGTCGGCTTGCGGCGCAGCTTCGGCCGGGGCCGGCGCTTCGGGCTGGCGGAATTCGCCGGCGAATTCCGCTAGGAACTGGTCCATGGTGATCGGAGGCCGGTCCAGAAGTTTCGCCAGCAAGTTGTCCACGCCGGCGCCTTTGCCGCTGACGTAATACGCCTGCAGGTCGAGCACTGCGTTGGCCTGCCACTCCGGCATGCCGCGTTCGAGCATCGCCTTGCGTTGTGCCTCGATAGGAATGTCCACGTATTGCGCGTGGCAGCCGGTTTGTTTGGTAATTTTCTCGGCGAGTTCCGGA
>QHYK01000126.1 GCA_003224085.1 Acidobacteriota bacterium
TCAAGCGCAGGAGTGAATGCACGCGCGCCAGCAATTCGTGACGATTCACCGGCTTGCTGAGGAAATCATCCGCTCCGCACATAATTCCGCGCATGCGGACGTCATCGCCGGTGAGACTGGTGAGCAGCACGACAGGAATCAGGCGCGTTTCCGGCTTTGACTTGATGGCCAGGCAAACGTCCAACCCCGTTTTGCCGGGCATTACCACATCGAGCAATGCGAGGTCGATCGGATCCCTGCCGATCCGCTCTAATGCCTGTTTCCCGTCGGTTACAGAAAGGACGTGGTACCCCTCCCCACCCAGCAAGCCCACGAGCAGGTCGCGGTTAGCGTCATTGTCATCAGCGACGAGGATGATTCCTTCGCGGGCCCCTGGAGCAGGCATCTTCTCCTCCTCTAAAACTAGCTGGATTGCAGAAGACAGTTCCGAGGTGTGAACTTTGATGAAAGGTCTGCTGCAGTCCAGCTGGATCCAAGCGACGAAGGCTCGTCCCGAAAACCCTCTCTCCAAAGTATGTCAAATCTTTGCGCTATGTTCATGGGCGATGCGAGGCAATGTTACCGAACGGTGAATAGGTATAAACAGAGCTTTCCGCAGTCCCAACGCGCGTAATTCTTCACAGACCTGCTTGCGGAAGGTCGAACTGGATTCTCCATTGGCTGCGTGGCAACTTGCTCCCATCCGGAAGTTACCGAATTACTTCCGGATTGCCGTGATACGGCCAGAAGCCGCGGCGGCGTCCGCCAAATTCGCCTGTGACTGCTTGAAATTTCTGGAGATTTCCTGAAATCTGTCGAATGGGCCGGTTCCCATCCGTCATACATTTAGGCGTGAAACCGCCGACAATCGCCTGAAGGAGAAAGCTGATGCAGTTTGCACTGATGATCTACCATACACCCGAAGAGTTTGATATGCGGAAGAACGACTATAGCGATCCTCATCTCGGCGCTTGGCGGGCTTATTACAGGGCGCTCGCCGATGCCGGAGTGTACGTCGGCGCCGATGCGCTTGAAGTGCCCGAGACAGGAACAACAGTGCGCCTCAGGGATGGAAAGCGCCGCGTACAGGATGGACCGTATGCTGATACGAAGGAGCAGCTGGCAGGATTCATCATCCTGGAACTCCCTTCCGTTGACGCTGCCCTCGAATGGGCTGCGCGATGCCCGGGAGCATCGATCGGCGCGGTGGAAGTCCGGCCGCTGGCGAAGGAAGCCCTGCGGCGGGGGTTCACAGGGTGAATGGAAGCAATCAGGAGGACACCCATCGGACTGTCGAGCGTGTAGCGCGCGAATCCTATGGCCGCCTGGTGGCCTATCTTTCCGTGCACACGCACGATTTGGCCAGCGCCGAGGACGCTCTCAGCAATGCGTTAGTGTCGGCGCTCAGCCATTGGCCGCAGGATGGCGTGCCGCAAAATCCGGAGGCGTGGCTGCTGACAGCCGCGCGCCATTCGCTTATTGACGCTATTCGTCATCAGAAGGTGGTATTGGCGAGCGAGCCAACGGTTCAGCTCCTCAAGGAAGATTTTACGGAGGCGGCCTTGTCGAAGGAGTTCCCCGATGAACGGCTCAAACTGCTTTTCGTATGCGCTCACCCGGCGATCGACCACGCCATGCACACACCTCTTATGCTGCAAACCGTATTGGGCCTCGATGCAGCACGCATAGCCCAGGCCTTCCTCATCGCACCGAAGACCATGGGGCAACGCCTGTTCCGTGCGAAGACAAAAATGCGCAGCGGTGGTATTCCGTTCGAAATCCCTCAAGAGCGTGATCTGCCGAAGCGCCTTGACGCCGTGCTGGAAGCGATTTACGCGGCCTTCGGCATCGGCTGGGGGGACATGGCGGGCGGCGACCAGCGCGGGCGCGATCTGGCGGAGGAAGCGACGTGGCTCGCGCGGGTCCTGTTGCAGCTGATGCCCGGCGAAGCCGAAGTTCAGGGCCTGTTAGCTCTCATGCTCCATTGCGAAGCGCGACGCCCCGCGCGAAGAGGGCCTGACGGCCGTTATATTCCTCTTTCCGAGCAGAACCCGAATCGATGGTCGGTTCCGCTGATCGAAGAGGCGGAGCGCCACCTCACCGAAGCGTTCAAGCTCGGACGCTCCGGAAGATTTCAACTGGAAGCTGCAATTCAGTCCGTGCATGCCGAGCGCGCGCACTGGCCGGACTGACTGGACTGCGATAGCACTATTTTACGAACGTCTGATCCGCATATCGCCCGCGCTCGGAACGCAAGCTGGATACGCAGCCGCAGTTGCCGAAGCAAAGGGACCTGAAGCGGGGCTGGCCGTTCTCGAGTCGATTGACCGCGACGCCGTTGCAGACTATCAGCCGTATTGGGCCGTTCGCGCTCACCTCCTGCAGCGTCTTGGGAAAACGCGTGAAGCCGCAGACGCCTACGACCGAGCGATCGGTCTGGCGGAAGATCCCGCAGTGAGAGAGTTCCTGCTCCAGAAGCGCGGCTGAGTCTTCCGGCTCTCTCGGGCAGCTGAAACTCAAATCTGAACATAAACCCTGTATTATCAGTAGCCTCCCAAGCTTCGGATTCCTTCCGCCGCCTGATGTAGAAATCACCCCACCTTACCCGTCATCCATTCAGAGGCGGCTTAGCGGTCACGCTTCGCCACCCGATCGAGAGGTGATGCGATGTGCCCATTCTGTTTAGCAAGCATGGGGCTGATCGTCGCCAGCGCGACTTCCGCAGGAGGGCTGACGGCATTGGCCGTGAAATTGTCTCGCAAGAAAAGCAGCGCAAAAGAAATTCGCAACCCAGATGTAAGGAGCAATGAAGATGTCAACTCGAACAGTCGATAACCCGAAAATTGTATCGCGAGAGGAATGGCTCGCGGCCCGCGAAAAACTACTCGCCCGCGAAAAGCAGCTCACTCGCGAGCGTGATGCCGTCGCCACCGAGCGGCGCCAGCTGCCCTGGGTCAAAGTCGAAAAGAACTACGTTTTCGATTCTCACGGCGGGAAGAAAACGCTCGCCGATCTCTTCAATGGCAAAAGCCAGCTCATCGTTTATCACCTCATGTTCGGTCCGGAGTGGCAAGAAGCCTGCCCCAGCTGCTCCTTCAACATGGATCATAGGGACGGCGCACTGGTGCATCTTGCGCAGCGCGACGTTTCCTTTGCGGCAGTATCCCGAGCACTGATTTCCAAAATCGAAGCGTTCAAAAAGCGCCTGGGATGGAAGTTTAACTGGGTGTCGTCCTACGGAAGTGATTTCAACTACGACTACCACATCTCCTTCACTCCCGAGCAACTGGCCAAAGGCAAGGTCGTATTCAACTTTGAACTCATGGCATTCCCCAGCCAGGACGCGCCTGGAATCAGCGTCTTCTACAGAGGCAAAGATGGAAACATCTTCCACACCTATTCCGCCTACGGTCGCGGGACAGAGACCACCATGAACACGTACAACTATCTCGACTATGTTCCCAAAGGCCGCGATGAAGATGGCTTGCGCTTCACTATGTCATGGCTCCGCCACCACGATCGCTACCAGAGCGGCCGACTAGCCGATGAGGATATGCCGTACTGGCCTGTGGTCGCTGCTCGCCAAGACCACCGAACTGGGCCCAGTACCAGTCTCAACCGATCAGCTCGTAATAAGGCCCAGGTACACAGGTGTTCCTAATTGCGCCTGGGGCGCAAGCACTGGCAAGGTGGGACGGTGCCGAGCGCGAAAAAAGCCCACCGAGAGACTTTCGCAGGAGGCACGACCTTATGAAGGCAGAACAAGGATCGAAAACGGTGCCGCTGATCTTTATCGGCAGGTGGACGCCCAAGGTTCTGTTTTCGCTGAAAGACAGACCTTGCCGACATGGGCAGTTGCGCCGCCGCCTGGGAAGGGTCTCTCAGCGGATGCTGACCCAGAACTCTTCGCAATCTTGAATTTACAGGATTGATCGTCAGGCGCGTGACGAGATCGAAGGCTATCAGTGTCGAGTATTCCTTAACCCGATTGGGAAAGACAATCATCGCTCCACTTGGAGGCATGTGCCGCTGGGCAAAGCGATACCACAGGAAGGTGACCGCTGATGTGCGCCTTCCGGAGGCGTACGAGGGGCAATAAAAGGAATGGATTCGAGTTTGTGTTTTTGTCGCTCTGTATTCAGAAGGCGACTCAGTAAAGGAGAACGTTATGAACATTGCAGATAAGTTAGTCTTGATCACCGGTGCCCACCGCGGTATCGGACAGGCGCTAGTCGAGGAAGCTTTGAGGAGAGGCGCGAAGCGCGTGTATGCCGGTACGCGCCAGCCTTTGTCCCACGCGGACCGGCGAGTCACGCCCCTAACACTGGACGTGACCAATGCTGCGCAGATTCAGGGAGCTGTCGAGAAGGTCGAATATCTCGATATCCTCATCAATAACGCTGGCTTGGCGCTTTACGATGACTTGAGCGATCGTGCCGCGCTCGAACAGAGCCTCGCCGTCAATCTCTATGGCCCGTATGGAGTGACTCAGGCTTTCCTGCCGTTGCTGACGCGTTCTCGAGGAGCCATCGTCAACGTTCTGTCGTTGGCGGCCATTGCCGCCGTGCCATTCAGTCCGGCCTATTCAATCTCAAAGGCGGCCGCGTTTTCTCTGGCACAATCGCTGCGCGCTCTTTTAGCCAGACAGGGCTTAGGCGTATATGTCGTCCTGCCTGGCCCCGTGGACACAGATATGTCCCGGGGCCTGGACATACCGAAGGCCTCTCCGGAGTCTGTTGCGCGAGCTATCTTTGACGGAGTGGAGAAAGGGGAAGAGGAGATATTCCCAGATCCCATGTCACAGTCCATCGCGGAGGGCTGGCGCGCTGGAGCAACCAAGGCGCTGCAGCGCCAGTTCTCAGCTTTCGTGCCGGGCAACACAGCGAAAGTTGCGTGAACTCAGGGGAGGGACATATGTGCCCAGCATGCATCGCAAGCACAGCAGTAATGGCCGCCGGAGCCGGATCCACGGGAGGAATTCTGGCGGTGTGCATCGGCAAGTTCAGAAAATTTTTCAGAGCGAATCGTCTCAGTCTGTTTCAGAAAACAAAGGAGGAATAAGATGGCAACAAGCAAGGAGAGAGACAAGGAACACGGGAAAGGACATCTCGGAATGAACACACCTCCGATCGTGTCGCAGCAGGAGTGGGAGGCTGCGCGCCTGCAGCTACTCGCGAAGGAGAAGGCTTTGACCCGCTCCCGTGACGCGCTAGCCGCCGAACGCCGGCGGATGCCTTGGCTGGCCGTGGACAAGAAGTACGAGTTCGACGGAGCCAAGGGCAACGTAAGCCTGCTCGATTTGTTCGAGGGCCGCCGTCAGTTGATCATCTATCGCGCCTTCTTCGAGCCCGGGGTGTTCGGCTGGCCCGAGCACGCCTGCCGCGGCTGCTCCCTGGGCGCCGATCAGGTCGCCCACCTGGCCCATCTGAACTCCCGCGACACCACCCTCGCCTACGCCTCACGCGCGCCACAGGCGGACATCGCGCGCCTGAAGGCGCGGATGGGCTGGGAGATGCCCTGGTACACCATCACCGACAGCTTCGATGTGGATTTCGGCGTCGGTCAATGGCACGGTCACAACGTGTTCTTCCGCGATGGCGAGCGGGTGTTCCGCACATACTTCATCAACAACCGTGGCGACGAGGCGATGGGGACCACCTGGAGCTACCTCGATATCACGCCGCTCGGCCGTCAGGAAACCTGGGAGGATTCGCCAGAGGGTTACCTCCAGACCGCGCCGTACAAGTGGTGGAACTGGCACGACAACTACCACGCCGAGACCTCGCCTGACCCGAAGTGGGTCGATATCATAACCGACCCTGAAGGAGCCGCCTCCCGAAGGCGCGACGCAGAGGCGAAAGGATGCAGCTGCGCATGAGCGCGACAACTCCACCCAAAGCGTGTGTAGCAAAGGAGAGAACCGTGACAGACTTCGTGAGAGATGAACTTGGAGCACCCAAAATCGTGGATCGGAGCACGTTCGAGGCGAAGCTGGACGCATTGCGGGTTCGAGAGAAGGCTCACACAAGAGAAGGAGACGCCATTGCAGCCGCCCGCCGACGGCTCCCCATGGTCGAGGTGGACAGCGCCACATCGCTCATTGGCGAACGTGGGGCGGTGACACTATTGGACGCGTTTGAGCAAGGGGACATTATGGACACGCTGCGTGGTCTCGCCTGAAGGCCGGGTATTCGGACGACCTGGGACCGGCAGGCGCTGAACCGAGGGGCCAGTCGCCACAATGGCTTCGATGACCAGAACTGACGTGGTCACCTACTCGCGCGAAAGACCGGGCATGAGCGCGTTCGTGCTCGAGGATGGCGTCGTCTATCACACCTATTCCAGCTATTCGCACGGAGCTGACGCACTTTGGGGCATGTGCAGTGGCTCGACAGGGCGCTCAAGGGGCGGTAAGTCCTTCGCGGGCTCACGAAACGCTAATTGCGATTGTCCGGACGGGGCAGTTCACCGGCGAGGTCAACACGCTTTCAGGGCGCGAATCGGGCGGGTTCAATTAGCATCGAGGAACGTATCGCGCGCAACCTTCGAAAAGAGCCTATATTCCCAAGACGGATGGACGAAAACGTCCGTTAGGGATCGCTGCGCTGGAAGATAAAATCGTCCAGCACGCGGTGATGACGGTCCTCAATCAGATTTACGAGGAGGACTTTCTGGGGTTCTCCTATGGGTTCCGCCCTGGTCGACGCCAGCACGATGCGCTGGATGCGCTCTGGGTGGGAGTCATGAGAAGGAAAGTGAATTGGATTCTTGACGCCGACATTCGGAGCTTTTTGGATCGTGTTCCATAATGCCCCCTTATTCATGAAATAACCCTGGTTGAGTGTCTACCACTTTGATTCGCAAGCCCTTACGCCGTCCGCGTGTGACTAACAAAGCTTCCAGTTCGCCACGCTTTACACGTTGCAACACGGTTTGGCGCGAAACGCCCAGTTTCAAGGTTGTTTCCAGCATCGCTAGATAACCCGGCGGCGCTTGCTCAACGAAACGTGCACGCAACTCATCGGTGATTCGAATCTGCCACGGAGCCCCAGGCGTTACTTGTTCTCCAGCGATGAAACCATCATTCAGCCACCGATGAACCGTGGAAGTGTTAACCCCGAGGATCTGTGCTGCCTGGCGAATCGGCACGACCTTGCCGGTAGGTGGCTCTGCTGGCGCTTCGTAGCGCGGAATGTTGCGATAGCGACGCAAGCCGCAAACCTGATTCGCCGTGAAGCGTTCACCGCTTGCTGTTTTCCGTCCCTGACGATTGAGAATGCCAGCGATAACATCGTCCGCGAGTGGGCGGCCAGACGACGAAGTAGAGAGATCGTGTCTCGGTCGATGTGGAGGCCACGAAGCTTCATGCGCGGCAAAGAGAGATCTAATTCGATCAGAGTGCCGCCTCGCCAGCGCAGCGTAAGATGAGCGCGCCGTTCGGGGCGATCGACAGTAACAATCACCTCTTCCAGTAGAGTGCGTAGCAGCTCTTTGCGGTCGCGATCCGTGGTGGTAGGCGCTGTCCAGACCTTATGCAGATCGGAGCCGAGAGAAATAATCTTCTTTTTCTCTTCCTCGCTCAGCATGCGCGGGAGTTGTCGTGCTCGCCGTTCGATTCGACTTCTGCAGCGGCGAGATCGCGCAAGCGTTTTTCCCACTCGGTTTCGAGTCCACGTGCCACGAGTCTGTTTTCGGGTTCAAATGTTTTTGAGAACATTTGAAGGTGGAAGTCCGGCAAATTCCTCGTTCTACGCAAGACCATCCGCCAGCGGCTCTCTGCCCAAATTGAGAGCGCTGAAGGAGGAGCTTCGAAGACGCAGACATCTGTCCGTGGCGGAGCTCGGGAAATGGTTGAGGTCCGTTGTACAGGGATACTTCAACTATCATGCAGTTCCCGGGAATCTGGCCAGTCTTCGAAGTTTTCGGTTACAGGTGATCCGACGCTGGATGCGCGCGCTACGGCGTCGCAGCCAGAAAAGTCGGATGACTTGGGCACGACTCGGGGCTCTCGCGGAGCGCTGGCTCCCCAAACCTAGCATCCTTCATCCTTATCCCAATTTGCGCTTTGACGCCACACATCGGCGGTAAGAGCCGCATGCAGCAATTCTGCACGTGCGGATCCGTGCGGCGGGCGTCAGGTCAACTGGCGTCCCTACCGCGACCTGGAGTGTGGTCGACTGGATTGAGACGCTTCGCGAGAAGACGAGGGTTGTAATCTCCCTACAAACCTAATCGCTTAGGATTTGTGGTAGAATGAATTTGGTGCCGACAGTTCTCAGATTTCGTGGACTGCGCGTGGTGATCTACCCAAACGATCACCGGCCTGCCCACGTTCACGTAATCGGGGCAGACTGTGAGGCGGTATTCAGTCTTGGTTGTCCAAGCGGGCCTGTCGAGCTACGTGAAAATTACGGGTTTCGCCGTGGACAGATTTCAAAGATTGAAGCTGCGTTAACGGAATCCTTGGGAGATCTGTGTCAGGCGTGGGAGGAAATTCATGGGATCGCGTGACAATTTCGAACTCGCAAACCAGCGAGCTAAGGAGCTTCAAACGTCCTTTCCTAAGGCCGTCTCCGCTCGATACGACCGGAAGAATAGACGCATCGAGATTCAGCTCAGCTCGAATCTAAATGTGAGCTTCTCACCGCGGCATGCTCAAGGTTTGGGAGAGGCCACATCCTCACAGCTTCAAGAAATTGAGATTAGCCCATCTGGTTTCGGAATCCATTTTCCAAAACTGGACGCGGACCTTTATCTGCCGGCGATTTTGCAAGGCTTTCTCGGGTCTCAGAAGTGGATGGCATCCAGGCTTGGTCAAGCGGGCGGTAAATCGAGAAGCGCAGCTAAGAAAGCAGCTTCGAGAGCCAATGGAAAACTAGGGGGAAGGCCTAGAAAAGTAAGTCGAGGCGGTCACTAAACCGCTTGGCAAACGCAACGCGAATCCTTCAATCTTGAAGAATTTTTTCAAGAGCCGCGCAGACTTGTTAACGTAAGGTTCTGAGCGGGCGTCGTACAATTGCAGTACGGCATGCGGGCGGCGCGGCTTGACGCAGCCAGGCATCAAATGCCACGGCCCGGAGTATCTGAGGATCATCTACGGCCCGGAATATTTGCTGCCAGAAAATTCGGAGCGTCTCCGCGACCGCTCAGTTTCCACAAAGCGGTCACTGGCCCTGCGAGAGTTCGCTCTTGGCATTGAAGCGCTGGAAAGATTTGTCCGCCAAGAACCGCTCCGCCACGTGCACGAGTGTGTTTTCGGGGTGCTCGCCCTTGAAAGCGAACCGGTCGATCCGCGTCTGTAGCCTCTTAGGGCTCCGCTAGGTCGGCTTGGTTCGTGACGGTTACATGGTCGGGCGGTGTGGTGAGACTTGAACGTGGCCTTTGATCGCTACATTGGAATCGACTACTCCGGCGCGGAGACATGCGAGTCCAGCCTCAAGGGCCTGCGCGTCTACATGGCCGATCAAGTGAGAGAACCCCGCGAGGTGCTGCCCCCGTAAGAACTGGTCACGTAAAGAAATTGCGCACTGGCTTGTCGAACGCCTTTCAGAAGCACCCCCGACATTGGCTGGCATCGACC
The DNA here is from genome assembly GCA_003224085.1 of Acidobacteriota bacterium. Lineage (GTDB taxonomy): Bacteria > Acidobacteriota > Terriglobia > Acidiferrales > UBA7541 > Acidiferrum. The sequence continues at coordinate 9,560 of QHYK01000126.1, forward strand.
ACGGCTTTTCGTTCCCGCTCCAATATCTCGAAAAGTACGACCTGCCCCACGACTGGCCGGCCTTTCTAGACGACTTTCAAAAACATTGGCCGACCGATGAGGACGGCACCTACGTTGATTTCGTTCGAGAGGGCGAGTGCGGAAATGGCGTGGCCCGCGCTGGTAAGTCACGCTGGAGACGGATCACAGAAGTACGGGCTGGTGCGAAGTCGGTATTTTTATTTTGACGTGCCTGGCTCCGTCGCCAAATCGACACACGCGGGAATCCCTTGGCTGCGCTTTATCCGACTGCGAACCGGAGATCGAGCTCATTTCTGGCCATTCGATGGCTGGAAGGTGCCGCCGGGCAAATCGGCGGTCGTCGAGGTCTATCCGGCGTTGTGGAGCCACAGCATCCCGCGCGATAGCCGCGACTCCCATCAGCAGGACGCATACTGCACTGCGGAGTGGCTCCGCCGGGGCGACCTAGGCGGCAGTCTCGAACAGTACTTGAGGCCGAGCCTGACCGACCGCGAACGAAAGGTCGCCGAAATTGAGGGCTGGATACTCGGGGTTGCCTAATGGAAAGGCGAGTCCTGCCGACGAGACCCCAGGCTCGCTGGCGACCCCAAATTTGCGTCGCTATGACGCAAGGTTCGACGCAGTTCGACCACCGCTTGACCTATGCATGCGGGAAAAATCTACCATAAGTACCCGTCCCCAAGGAGGTACTCTAACGGAATGGTATAAAGGGAAAACACACCTCCCCGTACGGCGGCAAATCTCGACCGAGATTTGGCGCTACCCTCACTATGGGCCACTGGCGCCAACATCGGCCTAGGGGCTTGTCTATGGAACTCCGTCACCCTCATCCGCTTCCGTTGAGCGGGCCTTCTCAAATTTCCGAAAAACAGGCAGAATCCCATGGGTGCGCGTAAGCGGGAATAAAGGTCAGACAATTCGGCATGAGAATCAATCCGCAGAGCTTTTTTAATTTTTGTGCTAATCACTCGGCGCTGTTGACCGCGCTGGCGGCTCGCGGCGGGGAATTTTCTGAAGCGGAAGCCATGCGGTTGATTCGCGCCAATCCGTGCATTGGCGAGGAGTTGCCCGAAACTGCGTGGCGGCGATTGCGCGAACTGCAGATTCTCATTTCCACTGAACCGGGCAGTGAACTCTTCCTCATTGCCGAACCAGTGGCCAGACTCCTGAACTATCTGTTCAACGAAGCAAACCCCGCAACGCCGGAAATAATTCGCGGTTACGTTGCGTCACTCGAAAGAGCCAATGGGCAACTCGCCCGCGCGTTGGAAGACGAGGACGTCCAGCGTGTCAATTTCGCTTTCGAGGAAATCACCCAGACACTGCGTCGAATCCATGCCGACCTGAACGAGACACAGAGTGCAATTCTTGTTGAGGTCGCACATTATAAAACTCAACGGCCCCGTGTTTCGGTGCGGGAAAAGTACAAGCGCATCGTTCATTGGATGGAGCGCTACGTTGAGCCCATGATTGAAATCGTCCGCGCCGACGGGCCGCTGCGTACTACCTTTGACGAAACCGAACGACTGCTCCATCGCGCCCGCGAAGAGGCATTGTTCAACGACCAACCAGCGTTGGCACGCAACCTGCGCTTCCTGCGGCTGGTGGGCACACATGCGCTCCGCATCTTCACGCAATGCCGGAAGGAAATTCAGCCGCTTTACGAATCGCTGCGCCGTTCGAGCTTTATCGCAGAAGGTGCGGCCAGGGCGCTAGAACAGTTACAGGCGAGCGGCCTGTCGAGATGGGGCAACGAGCACCTCATCGGAGTCGCCGTGTGGCGCTTTCAAAACGTGCCGAGCGACACGGCGATTTTGGTGACTTTGCGGCGCGTCATCGAACATCCGCCCGAACCGCCGCCCGTGCTGAAATTTAGGGCAGAAGATGAAGCTCCCGAAGCGCTGCTTCGCCTCATCTGGTTGGAGTCATTACCAAACCGCGTAACTGAGAATTTGCCTGTGCAAGATTTGTTGGCGTGGCTCGCGGAGAATTGTTCAGGGCGAAACATTTCAGATGTGCTCGCCGCTTTGAGCGTTTTGGTGTTTCACAGCGACTTCAACGCCACCTTCACTGAGCGAGAGCCTCGCACTTACGAGCTCGAAGGCGGTGAAATTACGGCGTCGCCTGTGACCTTGACTTCCGCATGAATGCGCTTCCGCATTTGGAGAGCATCTTCGACCGCCTGAGGCGCGGCTACCATCTCGGCCCGGACGATGAGCCTGAGTTCTCCTGTTTGTGCGAGCGGTTTGACGAATACGCCGCCTACTTCGCCGCGCTGGGTATTACGCTGGTCCGCCACGAACGCGAGTTTTTCTATTTCAATGCGGATGACCCAGAGACCGTGCCGGATACGCTGCCACGTATCGCAGTCTTTTCATACATCATAGTTGACCATGCGGCCAACCACGGCCGCCCTATTGAGGAATTCATCTTCGGCCAAAACTTCCTCGTGACGGCGCTACCGCATTTCACGCTCGACCGCTACACGGCGTTACTAAGACAGGTAGAAGTGCATGACATGAGTGACCTAGAAAACGTGCTGAATCACATGCAGCGAATCGGTTGGGTCAAGTGGTTGTCCAATGACGAATTCCGGTTTCTCCGTCCGTTCTACCGCGTCTTTGGCAAGTGTGTCGAACTGACGCAGGCCGCCCACACTTCAGCGGATGACGGATCGGGTTCGGCAAGCGCAAGTGCCGAAGATCTCGTAAATCGTGAATGATAGGTTCCGATGCCTACTGGCCCACAGCGACTCATCCTCATCCGCTCCGGTTGTTACGAATACGCCGAGATCGAACTGACCAGTGCACTGCAAATTGTTGGCCCGAATAATACCGGAAAAACCGCGCTGATCAATACGCTTCAATTTCTCTACTTGGACGACCGCCGCCACATGGAGTTCGGTTCCTACACGGCGGAGCAGACACGTGAGTTCTACTTCCTGAATCAATACAGCTATATCCTATTCGAGTGTCTTGCGGCGACTGGCAAATGCGTTATTGGCTGGCGGGGACAAAGCAAAACCAGCGGTGGTGAGCCAGAACGATTCTTCCACATCGGCCCCTTTGATCGCTCAGATTTTCTTGACGAAAAGAATCAAGTTCGCGAGGCGCGTGAGGTGAACGCCAGGCTTGCGTTAAAGCAGTTTCGCGCCATCAAGAGTGCGCAAGAGCACAGGGAATTGGTGTTGCCCGCTGTCAACGGCGACGGGCGGGGCCTTGGTGTAGTGGCGTTGCGTGACTCTGATAAATATCATAACTTTCGTGAGACATTAAAGAACTTGCTTGCCTTGAGCGCCATCTCACAGGACGAGATGCGCGACCGTCTACTAATGCTTGCCGACATCCCGCCCGACCGCACTGCATTCGACGCGCGCGAATTGTTCGGTGACGATTACGACCTCATCCGCAACCGGCGCGAACAGTTACTGAAATTCAAGAAGAATCAGGAATTGGTGGAGCATCTCGTTGGCAAATTCGCCGAGCGCGAAACCGTTCGTGGCGAATTGATGTGGCGCTGGACCGATTTGCGAGCTAAGTGCCAGACCTTCCAGAAAGACAATAAAGAAAAGCTGGCGAAGCTTCTGGAAACGAAGACCGAGCAGGTAGCGAGGATTCAGGAACTCGAAACTGAAGCGGCTGAACGGCGCAGGGACGTGACGACATTCTCGGAGCAAAAAGGCGGATTGCTTGCGCCACTCAAGAGCATCGAAGATCAAGACAGTGAATTCAAAGGGTTTCCATCGGAACTGGAACGTGCCGCGCTTAGTAACCTCAAGCACGAAGTTCGGGAGCTCGAACTGCAGCTTGCGAGCGCGGAAGGTGAATCGCGCGAGAGGGCCAAACGCAACTTCGAAAGTCTAGCCGACCGCGTGAAACAGAAGGAGGAAGCTATTGCTCATTTTGACCACCTTGCAGTCACCGCCCTGCGCAGGCATTTTACAGACGGAGAACTAAACACCATTTTCCGATTACTCAATCGCGATCTGATGGAGATACCGGTGGGACCGGATGGCGTCACGACTTCGGGGCAGGATGAATTAGTTGAGAGGTTACGTAACTTGCTTTCGCGTGTGCAAAACGGAGTCTACCGAGACGCCATCGTTTCTCTTCCTTTGCCCAAAGCCGGAGAGCCGCTGGCGGGACTGGAGAACCCGGACACTGCTCGCGATCAACTCGTTGAATACCAGGGCGACCTCAAAAGATGGGGAAAAATCCTCGCCGCTATTGAACAGCGCGAGAAACTTGGGTCTCAACTTAGAGCTAAGCTCGCGGAAAGCGAGGCGTGCGAAAAACGGCTGTTTCGATTCGAGGAATTCCAGAAAGCCAAAGCAGGCGAAGTACGCCTCCGCGCCGAATTGAGGAAGGTCGAAGCCAATATCACTGCCGCGAGTGAACGCATTGACAAGCTTGCTTCACAACTCAAAATCGCCGAGAAAACTAAATCCGACGCGGAAGCCGAGATTAGAAAACATGAGGACGCTTTCAGCAACATCATGGGCAAGTTCCAGCAATGTATCTTTCCTGAGTTCTCGGCTAAGACGCGTATAGCCGAAGGCATCCCCAATGATTTTGATGCGGCCACCGCTCTGTTTCTGAGGCAGCAGGACAGACAAGCCAAGCTGACCGATGAAGTCGCGAGTCTTTTCAAGCAGACCGAGCTATGCTTCGGCGATGTGTTTAGCGGTGGCGACGAATACGACGCAATCGCCGCTTTGCAGGCGGAATTGGAGGCACTGGCCGAGAAAGAAGAAGCTCTGGCGCGCGACTGGAACGCTCACATCCATAGGCTGAGAGCGACGTTTGACCATGTTCTGAGAAACCTTGATGACATTCGCAGTGCCGCTACGAAAATCAATCGAGCATTCACTAAGGTTCAAATCTCAAACCTCAAAGCCGTGAAGCTTGAAGTCGTCGAGCAAAATGACTTGGTGGGCTGGATCAAACGCCTTGCGGCGTTCGAGCCGGGCGGATTATTTGATGCCGACCCACAGCAAGAGTCCGCCATTGCCAACTTCCGTCGAAAGATTCAGGACAATCCTGTAATTCGTTTCACGAACCTGTTCACACTTAGTTTCGAGGTGGTAGGTGCGGACGACCAGCGGCACACTTACCATGATTTCCGGCAAATCGAATCGCACGGCACGACTATCACCCTGAAAGTGCTGTTCAATCTGCTATTGTTGAAAGACCAGTTGCGGCGCGATGAGTGCGCCGTGCCGTTCTTCCTAGACGAAATTCAAACGCTCGATCCGGCAAACAGGCACGCCATACTCCGCACCGCACGGCAACTGGGCTTCATCGCGATCACCGCCGCGCCCGAAGCCGTCAGCGAGGTGGACGCCCTTTACTTCCTACAGCCACAAAACGGTCTGATTGTCCTGCGCAACAAACATCGGGTGACCGTTAAGCGGGCTTCTGCCGTCGAAAGCCGATGAAGCTTCAAACCCAGGCACAAATCAAACTGCGAGACTTAGCTGAAATTGGATTTTTGCCACAGAGTCAATGCGGTCGGGGCTTTCTGAAACTACTTGGGCCATTGCTGGACAGCGGAGTTGTGTGTTGGCAGCGATGCGGCGTGGGACGCCGACTTGTTGTGAATGACCGCGATACGTTGAGAGACTTTTCCAAGCAGCGCTTTCCCGACGCAGCCTTGCCGAGTGACGCAGGAAGCCGCGTTGCCGGCGTGGGCCGTTTCCGCGACACAAAAGCGCTGGCAAACAGCGAAGGCGAAATTATTTCTCTCCGTGTCTGGAAGAACGAAGCCCTGTTGAAAAATGGCAAACCCTTTGACGCCGCCGCACTTTCTTTGGAACACGGCATTTTTTCCTTTCTATTCACGCCGAGTTGTCCCTACACATTGGTCGGCACGTGTGCGCTGACAGAAAACCCAGCGGTGTTTGTGGCTGCCGAGTACCTCAATCTAAGCGTGGACGCGGCGATTTACGGGCACGGACGGATTTCCAGCCGCGAATTGGATTGGCTGGCTCGCACAACGAATTCCAAGTTCAGTCTGCTGCATTTGCCAGACTATGACCCCTCGGGCCTGTCTGAATTTCAGCGGCTGCATGCACGTCTCGGAAAACGCGCCACGCTCTATTTGCCGAGCGACTTAGAATTGCGATTCGCTCGATTCTCAAACCCAGAATTGCTCAAAAGGGCGAACAGCCAAGCCATGCTTGCGCGACTGCGCAGGTCAGAATTGGTCGCGATTCGCCCTGTCCTCGCACTGATTGACCGCTACAATGCCGGGCTAGAACAGGAAGCCTTGTTGATTCCCTCCTGACTAAACTCCGAACCAGATTAACCTGTCGTGCGCCATGCCAATTTTCTTTGGGATTGGGCCTCGCGTAGGTGATTGATCCTATTAAGCTGGAAAAAGGCCAAAAACATCTTCACGCAAGTGAGGTGCGTGGCGGAGCACAGGGAGTTCAGCCCGGGGGCAATCGCTTAAGCTTCGATGGAATCTGGCGGTGACAACCGATCTCCAAGTCTAGCGACGCCTGTCCATCTCGGTGCACTGCGTACGCATATTGTGCGGACTTCTATCCGGACACGTTCGGCTTGTGGAGAGTATAAGTATCTGATATAAAGAGCGGTTAGTATGGGAACAACGCTGCGCAGACAAGCGGACATTTCAGCGGACTTGGCAAAGGACCACGGTGAATCCCCGGCCGAAATGGAGCCGTTGCTCATCGGCGAAACCTCACGTTTTCGCGGTCCCCTGACTGATCTTGCAGTCGAACTGGCGCAAAAGGCTGCCGGATTTCGACGGAGTTTGCCAGGGAGTCTTCTGAAGTCTCTGGCCGACCTCGTTCGTTCGATGAACTGTTACTACAGCAACCTGATCGAGGGACACTACACACACCCCATTGACATCGAGCGCGCCCTAAAAAACGACTACAGCAAGGATGCGCGCAAGCGCGATCTGCAACTCGAAGCGAAGGCGCATGTCGCTGTCCAGAAATGGATTGACGAAGGCGGCCTGAAGGGACGCGCTGTAACAACGGAAGGCATTTGCGAAATCCACAGACGTTTTGGTGACGAACTGCCCGAGTCATTGCTTTGGGTGGAAGAGCTCGAAGGCAAGGAACGCGTTCGCGTTGTTCCCGGAGAATTGCGCAAGCGGGACGTAAAGGTGGGCGGCCACGTTGCTATCAGCCCAAGTGCTCTACCGCGATTCCTAAAACGCTTCGAAGAAGTTTACGCTCGTCTCGGTAAAACCGATTCCATTTTGGCTGCAGCTCCGGCGCATCACCGGCTCGTGTGGATTCACCCGTTCTTGGATGGCAACGGCCGCGTGGCGCGCCTCATGTCACACGCAGCGCTGCTAGAGACGCTGGACACTGCTGCTGTTTGGTCCGTAGCGCGTGGTTTGGCACGGAATGTCGAGGATTACAAAAAGCACCTCGCCGCTTGCGATGCGCCGCGGCGTAACGACCTTGATGGTCGCGGGAATCTGAGTGAGGAGGCGCTTGCGGCGTTCACGGAATTCTTTCTGAAGACTTGCATCGACCAGGTGAGCTTCATGGAGAGCCTGATGCAGCCGGATCGCCTCCGTGCGCGCATACTCCTCTGGGCAGAAGAAGAGATCAAGCTCAAGAATCTTCCTCCGCGCTCTGGGCGAGTGCTCGAAGCGTTGCTCTACCGGGGAGAACTGCCGCGTGCCGACGTGCCCAGTGCCGCTGGCGTGGTTGAGCGCCACGCCCGACGCGTTGTGTCTGCGTTGATGGCTCGCGGCGTGCTCGCCTCGGAAGGGCCGCGTGCAGCATTGCGCCTTGTTTTTCCGGCCACGCTCGCATCTCGCTGGATGCCTGGGCTATTTCCTGAGCGTCCCTAATTCGACCAGGAGAAAACGGCTGGGATGGCCGCCTGGTTCTCCAAGCGCTACTCATTCTGACCGCCTAGAACCAAAAAGTGCGGGCCAACCTCTCGGAAGCGTGTTGTCGAGGGAGCAAGAGAAGAACCTCTACTTCCGCGCACCCGCTGATTCTGGTGCATCCACGCAGCAGCCTTCCGCGTGAAAGAATAAAGGAATAAAAGGGCCTACGAGAATTCAAAAGTCTGCTACCCAGTGACGGCCCGGATTTCCGCCCTCAAATGATTGCGTGGCTCACCCAACATCTGGCGCGCAAGAAGATAAGAATTCCGGCAAGAACTCCCACACTCACTGACTGTCCCTTCAGGCAGTCTCGATACCGATAGGCGCTTGGCGAGGGACCGGGTACAACATCGCTCTCCTCACGTCTCGCTTAAGAGAGCTTCAACCTCGCGGTGAAGCACGGGAAGTTTGCCTTGGACGATATCCCAGACGAGACGGGCGTCCACGTCAGCATAGCCATGGATGAGAATGTTTCGAAACGCAATAATTCGGCGGTGCTCGCCGATGCGCTTCACTATTGTTTCGTCAACCTTGGCGAGTTGTGCCAGCGCCTCTCAAACTGCCGCTCGACTGCCGAGCGCAACATGGCATTGCCGCGATAGTCTTCAAACCGCTTGCCGGCCGTGAAATCGGCAATCCACGATGCCGCCTGCTGAATGTCGTAGAGATACTTCTTCGCTTCAAGGCGCATAGACCAGAGTCTTGGTCCGCTCGACCGACTGCCGGAAATAAGGGTTTTTGATCGCGGAGTAAACAACGAGATCCACTGCCCGGCCTGAAAGTGCTTCCAGTGCTTCCAGAAGGCCGAAGTAGGCGTCAGCGTAACTGCCCGCAGGAAGCGAATCAAACTCAACCAGGAAATCTAGGTCGCTTTCGTCGGGTCGATCCTGGCCGATTGCGGCGGAACCGAATAGCTCCAAACGCCGCACATGATAGCGGCGGCAGAGCGCTCCGACTTCCGCCTGGCGTTGGCGGAGAAGCGAGATCATGGAGAGCTCTCCTTCTCCCAAGGATAACCTAGACGCGCCAGATTCTCTCAAATTGTTGGTTGCAGGCGCGCGGAGGCTGGGACCGCAGGAGATCTCCTTCTGTTTTCTTGGTCGTCAAGCATGGCCTAAGAGTTCCATCCTCCGCTTCGACTTGGTACCGTCAACGCGCTGGATCAGGGCGCATCTGGTCGGCGGTGATTCTACCTTCGCTTTCGCTGGTAAAGGCGATCACTTCGGCTAAGATGGCCTTGGTCCACGGCAGAGTTCTGGCTTATGTTTGCCAGCCCTTACCGTAAGATGCGGTGGACCTCGCGCTGGCGTAAGCTCAGATTCTCAGTCGACGAGAGGGGAACAGCGAAAGGTACGGCGTCGCTATACCAATGCCAGGATGAGGCTGTGTTGATTCGCGACCTTCTGGCGCAAAGCTAGAGACTCATTGCTTCATATCTGTTGCATCCAGAGGGAGATCTCACTGTCTGGGCCCCGGCACTTTCTAGGCGGTCAATCCTGCAAGACGTTGAAAACAGTTCTCGTGCTCGACACCGTGTGCAACGTCGTTGTACCGAATGTACCGAAAATCGCCGGAAAGGGTGAGGCAGTAAAGGCGGCGAAAGCAATTGACAGGACACGAGATGATTGGTCAGCTGTGTTCCGCAAGAAATCTCATCGTTCTGAATTTTCGCCTACTTTTCATGCCGCTGCCTTCTCCACTCGGTATTCGTGATGCAGACCGCCCAGAACAGGTCTTCCTACCACCCGGTGACCACACCGAATACGGTGACCTGAAATACCGACACCGCCGCCAACGATTTTTGTGTTCAACCCCAATTACGTCCAGCCTTACACCGAACAGGGCAACTTAGGCCTTGAGTGGCAGGTCAGTAAGGATTCAAGCGTCACGGTATCGTACCTCGGCTTTCGGGGTGTGCACCTCCAGCGCACCCGAGACATCAATCTGGCCGGCGAAGTTCCCACGACCATCCGCATTACCGGCAGCACTACGCGCTTACTTTCCAGCGATTTCCCAGCCCCATCGGCGGGGCATGTCCTGCGGGCCTCTTCATCATCCCATCGAGCACGACCTGCCGCCTCAATGGTAATTTTCAGTGGATTGAAGAGGTCGAGAGCAATGCCAATTCCATCTATCACGGACTGATTTTGCAGTTCAACAAGCGTTTCGCGAAGAACCACCAACTGCTGGCGAGCTTTCATGATGGAGGGAGAGATTCAACCCATCGTGGCTTCGCCGAAAAGGCGCGCATCGCCGACTCTAGGTTTTTGCGTGGGCAACTGGGCGCGCGCCTGCGAAACGCTGCTTTTGGCCTCCCGCCCCATCACCTGAGTTCTCTTTCCTCGACGACCTCGTGCTTGCGATAGCGCAGGGTGGTCGGAGCTAGCGGCGCGCCGGGCTCAAGCGACATTTGAAGACGATAAAGGTGCGCATATGCGCCCTTCTGGACGAGGAGCTCGGCGTGCGTGCCCTGCTCGATGATCTGCCCGCGGTCGAGCACAACGATGCGGTCCGCGAGGCGAACGGTGGCAAGGCGATGAGCAATGATCAGGGCCGTGTGTCCGGCCACAGCGCGCTGCAGCGCCTCAAGGACGAGGCGCTCGGAAGCCGCGTCCAGGCCGGTAGTCGGCTCATCGAGGATCACGATGGGGGCGTCGCGCAGCACCGCTCGCGCGATGGCTATCCTCTGTTTCTGGCCGCCGGAGAGGGTGGTCGCGCGCTCGGCTACAAGTGTGTCGTAACCATTCGGGAGGCGGTGGATGAATTCGTCGGCGTTCGCGATTCGCGCCGCCGCAGCGATCTCATCGTTGCTGGCCCCGGGGCATCCGAAGGTGATGTTTTCCCGGATCGTTCCGCTGAAAAGTAGCGAGTCCTGCAAAACGAGACTGATCTGTTCTCGCAAGGAGAGAAGGCTGTAGTTTCGTATATCCTGACCGTCGATGCACACGGCGCCTTGGGTGGGGTCATAGAATCGTGGCAGCAAACTGACCAGGGTGCTTTTCCCGGCTCCGGTTCCGCCAACAATGGCGATCTTCTCTCCCGGTTCTATGGCCAGGTTAATATGCGACAGAATCGGCCGATCGAGCAGGTATTCGAAGGAAACGTCGCGGAACTCGATCTTGCCGCGCAGTCGCGGAGCGGGGCGAGCCTCGGCCCGATCCTTCAATTCACTCTGCACCTTCATGACTTCGACAATGCGTTCGGCGGCCGCGATCGCCCGGTTATACAAAATCGAGGAACGGCCCAGCGCACGCATCGGGCGGAAGAAATCAGTGGCGTAGGCGAAGAATATAACCACATCTCCCGTGGTCAGCCTCCCTGCGAGTACACCAGTGGCTCCGTACCAGATCACGATCGCCAAGCCGAAGGCGCCAATCAAGTCGGCCAGGGGCCCGACCCGCGCCTGATAGCGCACGCTCTCGAGATAGGCCTGCAGGTATTTTTCGCTTCTGGCTTCGAAGCGCTCATCGATTTGTTCTTCTTGCGCCAGACCCTGCACGATGCGGATCGAGGAGAACACCTCCTGCGCCAGGGCCGCCATCGATCCCGTGCTCTTGCGGGCGCGACGAGCAGCCCGCTTTATGCGCCGCGTGTAGTGAAAGACCAAGGGCGACAAAAGAGGGACAACCGATAGGGCGGCAAGCGTGAACCGCCAGTCGAGCCAAAACATCAAAGCCAGCATGCCCACCAATCGGAGTCCGCTCGTGGCGATAAGATTGGCACCCGTCATGATCAAATCCTGGATGCTTTGGATGTCGGCGGTTAGGCGCATCGTTAAATCGCCGGTCTGCTGGCTGTCGTGGAAGCGGAGTGAGAGGCGCTGCATGTGCGCGAACAGCAGACGCCGCAGGGCGAACACAAACCGCTGGGCCGCGCCACCCAGGAGGCGCGTGAAGGAATAGTAGAGCGCTCCGCTCAGCAGAGCCATCAGGATGCTCGCTGCACAACCCCCGCAGATAATCTGAATAGGGGTGAGCGGAGCATTGTCCAACCAGGCGCGAAGCAGGGGCACGCGACTGTGATGCCTGTGGGAGAGAACCAGGTCGATGACCACCTTGAGCGGCCAGGGTTGTAATACGCTGACCGACGAGCCCAGGAGCACCGCCACAATCGCCAGGCACAGCTTTTTCCAATAAGGCCGCAGTAACGGTAGAAAGAACCGTGCTAACTCCCGCATGGGCGTTGGCGGTGCGATTGTGGACGAGGTCGCTTCCGGCATAGGCGCTTTTCAGGCTTTGGCCGGTGTAGCCCGGACTAGTCGAGCGGCCAGCCTGGCTCGCAGTGCGTTCAACCAGACCGGCACACGTTCCATGTCGAAGAACGAAGCGTAAAGAATTCCGCTGAGGTGATAGCGAAACTCGATTGCCATGATGAACAAGATGCCCCAGTGCATCAGATATGCGGTGGCCGCCCACAACCGCCCCAACCTTTTGTTTAACAGCGCCAGCGGCGCCCCGAGTTCGACGACGAAGGTCAGAAGCCCCATAATCATGAATAGCCACACGTGGTTGTAGACTCGATAGAATAAGCGTGCCCCGCTCGTGCCCAGCAATTCTTTGCGGATGGCATCGGCAGCCACCTGGCTGCGGATCGATTGGCCAGTCGCCCACGACCAGCCCAGTGGACTCGCCACCTTGGCTATGCCGGTCACAAAGTAGGCACAGGCCGTGACGGCGCAGATTAACCGGATCGCGAAGCCATATTGCCAGGCCCTCGACGCCTCTTGCCCGGCTCCGGCCAGGCTTCTCCGGTGCGCATCCAGCGACAACGCATCGGCCGCTGGCGAAAAACCCAGCACCAAGATGTGCAAGACAATTAGATGCATCGAGTGGTAAATCATCGACCAGGAAAGCCGGTAGGAGATGACCCAAAGCAGAAACGCCGCAAATGCCGGCCCCGTGATTTGGTAACGCCAGCCAAGAATGAAAAGAACGCCAAGAAGCAGCGTGCCAATCAGCAGCACCTGGTTCACCACTGGGGCCAGGGGCTGACAAAGGATGGACACCACACCCACCGGCTTGAAAAGGTCCGGACTCGTGTAACCGATTGCCGACCACATGAAATAGTTGCCGGCCACCAGGCAAAAGGCAAACATGCCGATCAAAATGCGCAGCATGGCCAGCCTCTCCGCCGGGGCTTCCCCAAACCAGAACTCATCGAGAACGCTGAGAAGTCGTTTAATGGCCCACCTCCTTCGCTTGTTCAGTTCGCGCGACTTGGCATGTGGCGCGGATCCGTTCTTTCACGGGTGTTTTGTTTCCATTAAAGTAGTCGTCGAATCGAAACTCACCTGTGACGACCCGAACGGTGACCAGGTGCCTGTATACCGGGCCAGCGTCGGGCCCAACCTTATCTGCGACCTCTTGACAGAGCATCGCGGCCTTTCCCTCTCGGACGAGCCTGTCAATCTGACGCCTGGTCTGATTATGACCGCCGCTTCCCGCAAAGCTAAATGGGATCGTGTGTCGATTACCTTGCTCATCGAGGCCCACCATGTAATTGACCACGTAAGTGTCGCCGCGCTTCGCCGAAAACATCGGGTAATACGAGAACGGGAAACTATCACGGGGGTTCGGGCGCCAGTTCTGCACTATCGGCGCAACCGTGGCGCCGAGGAGCAGAAAACCAACTAGCCTGGATTTCCACGGCTAATAGTTGACCTAAGTGGGCGGCGTGTTTTGACGTCCATCGTAGGTTGTCAGGCGTAAGGATAATCCATCCCACCAGGGCACTGCGATACGTTTTTCCATGAGATCGGACGCTAGAAGGATCGGCAAGTGTGCGCGGCGGTGAAAGCTGACCTCTACTTCCTTGTCGCTGACGGTAACATCTGCAGGCATATCGATGAGATCGCGGAAAATTTGGCGCGCCTGCGCGTCGGCGTAGCCGTGCATGCGTTGAGCGATCAGGCGATAAAGACCGCTGGCCAGCACCAGCAAAGCCATGTCGAAATCCACCTTCAGCCCCACCGCTGAGGAGAGCGCATCAATATGGAAGAAACGCACCGCGTCGGAGAGCGCATTTTCGATCAGCATGCGTTGAGCGTAGCGGGTCAGCAGCGCCTTGGTGGTAGTGTGCCGTTGATTGGTGAGCAGAATGGTCGGTTCCTCGTGGCCGAGGTCTTGGACAAATAACTGCCGCAGTGACCGTCCGGCCAAGGAGATGGTCTGTTCGTAGACTCGCGGAGTTCGATATTTGCGAGTGGGAACATCCAACTCAACGGTCCGCCAGGCGGAACGTGGCAGAAGAACGATTTCCTTCAGAAGTTTGGGGGAGCGGCGGCGTAGGGTGATGAAAGGAATGTTCATCGCATCCAACCGTGCCAGTCCCTCGTGGGTCGTCAGTTTGGAATCGAAAACTAAATGACTGGGAAGCTTGCCGTGAGCGCGCTTCCAAAAAGCGATGAACTGGAAAATCTCCTCCGCTTCCTCACCTTTGCGCAGATCCGCATTGGAGTAGCAGAACACGTGGCTGCCGGCATCCTGAGCGAGAAAGACCAGCACGCTGGGCTGGCTGCGGCTACGGGCCGAGACATAGTGCCGTTCCACCATAGGGTCTTCGCCGTAAAAAGGTACGGAATGAAAATCCAAATTGAAGGATTCTGCGGGCAGGAGTTTGCTTCCCTGGATGCAGTGGTGCCAAGCAGTCAGGAACCGAGCCGTTTTGCGGTGATCGATTCGGCAAGAGTATTCCGAAAGATAGCTCTTCTTGGGAAAGGCATTCAGGCCGGCGAATAGGGCCAGCCCTTCATCGGCAATCAAGGCCATCACGTGGCTTTTTCGCTCAATCGACCAGAGCTTGAGCGCCAGGCAACATCGCAAGGCATGATCGGCGGGGATCATCTTGGAGCCTGGCAACCCAGCGGCTTGGGTCAACTTTTGTGTCTGCAGACGCACCAAGTCGGCGACGAACAGGAACAGCCCGCCGCAGCGAGTGGTGAAGGTGCGCGGGGCCAGGGAAAACAGTCTGACATTGGCCACCGGCTCAACGGTGGGGCGGGGTTGCCGTGGTCGTTCTTCATCCAGCCGCCGAGGCAGCGGAGCAAACCCTTCGGCTTTGAGGACTTCCCGCACTCCGGTCGGACTCAGTGGAGAGTGGCGGTCCTTAAGAATCTGGCTGATCTCATAAACGGAGTGGTTCTGCTTGCGCAGCTTGATGATCAGGTCGCGAGCCGCGGACTTCTTGGGTTGGGACTGAGGGCCGTGCCGCGGAGAGAGAAAAAAGGTGGGATGAGTTTCTCTGCGAAAATGGTGACAAAGGACGTGGAAGGAGTTGAGGGAGTAGCCGAAGGCGCGGGCCACGTCTTTGGCGAGACGGCCCTCGACCAGATAAGCGCGCAGGGCCTCGTATTGGCGGTGTTTCGGCAAGCGGGGTTCCAGGAAGAAGCGGCGGAGTGCACTTACTTCTTTTGGTGCGCCAATAGCCATGAGAACAGAATGTCACATACAACATGCAGTGTCAAGAACAATTTGGGCCACCATCTACAATTGTCGCTATACTTGCCTATTTATAAGCATTTCTGACGGTTTGAGCATCCTTTTTGTGAAGGTCGTCCTCCGCGTATATTAAATGAGATGCACATAATCAATGACTATAAGCGCACCAATATGCTAAGTGACTTCGCCAGGATTTTGGGAAAAAGGGGCCAGGGTCGCCCAAACACTTAGCTGAATAGTTGTCCGTGGAAATTCAGGCTAGGCTTCTTCTTCGACCAGTTGTTCGCCGTGGACGGCTTTGTGGGCGGCGATCACCTTTTCCGCGAGTTCGTTGGGGACGTAATCATAGTGCGAGA
>QHYK01000014.1 GCA_003224085.1 Acidobacteriota bacterium
GGCCCTTGCCGACAAACTCCTGGCTCGCGCCAGCGCCTGAAGTTGACTGCGGTCTTCCTCGCTTAGCTGAACGGGGGGTGCAATTCGCATAAGCCGCCTCCATATTGTATTGGACGCGGCCCGATAATAAACGTCTCTATTTATGACGCACTACACTAGGTACGTGGAAGCGCCTCGCGATAACATTGGAGCTCACGTACTGCTCCGCGAGATATCGGACTTTTGCAAGGGACACAAGCTTTGAAGAACCGCACCGGTAGGTAAGCTGGTCGCGCAGCTTAGATGTTTACAAACTCCGAGTTCGGCCGCATCCTCGTACAACGGACGCGATGAGTTTGTTTTGAACCCGACGGCTAACCCGAGATCTGTCCGACTGCTGGGTATTATCAAGTACTTGGCAGTCCCCAACAGCCTTGTAAGTTGTTGAGAGTACTTGACATCCCCGCTCCGTCACGGCAGAGACCGCGGGTTCGTGTCCCGTCGTCCCCGCCATACTCCTCAACGATCTGCAGGTTTAGTCGTTGCTCTTGTTTTTTTTTATCACTCTTCGCTGCTTTGCCTTTACCGTGGGAACCAGTTAGTATCAAGCCATGCCAGTCGGCTGGAAAAACTACATTGCGAGCGACCCCGAAATTCTGCGTGGCAAACCACGGCTAAAGGGAACGCGTATTCCAGTTGGCCTTGTGCTCGGGTACCTGGCAGCTGGCAAAACAGCTGAAGACATTATCGCGGAATTTCCCAATCTCACACGCGACCAAATCGCCGCATGCTTGGATTATGCGCGCGAATTGGCCGAATTTGAGGCCGTCGTCTGATGGCCCTGAGGTTCTTGGCCGATCACTGTGTCCCGAACTCCACCGTCCAAAGCTTACGAGAAGCGTATCATGAGGTTCTGCGGTTGAAGGATGTTTTACCTGTGGAATCATCGGACACGGGGTCGTTATTACGAAGGCCCAGGAAATTGACGCCATTCTGCTGTCCTTGAACGGCGACTTCTCCCATATCATCAACTATCCACCCAAGAACTACAAAGGAATTGTCGCCAGGAACTTCTACTCCGTACAAGATCGACGAGAGTCAGTAATGGTACGCGCTGTCATAAAAAGCGGCCAGTGTCGCTACAGCGGCTGCCATTGCTCTTAATGATGCCCTGAATCCTTTTTGGAATGGCCGAAGGATCATCTGAGCAGTACAGTATCCTTCTGAGTGACTTGCGACCTCTTGGAAGATCGATCGAATACATGAACCGCAGAGAATTTCTGCAGCACACTACGATGGCGGCGATGCTGGTCGGTATGCCGGTAGCTTCGGCAGAGAGCCAAGCCCCAGAAATTGCCCTGACCTTTGACGACCCAACCACCGATGGCGGCGCTGATCTAACGTGGCATGAAGTGAACGAGCGCATTCTGGCCGCGCTCGCGGGCAACAACCTCAAATCAATACTTTTTGTTTGCGGCATGCGCGTGGATAGCAACAGTGGGCGACAATTGGTCGCCGCCTGGGATCGTGATGGACACCTCATTGGCAATCATTCCTACTCCCATCTTTACTTTAACGTGAGCACGGATCGGGACCCGAACGGATTCGAGAAAGTGACACTGGCCGACTTCGAAGCCGACACTTTGAAAAATGAGCCGCTGATCCGTGGCTACCGGCATTTCACGCGGTTATTTCGTTATCCCTTCTTCAAGGAAGGTGACACAGCGGAGAAGCGGGACGGAATGCGCGCTTTCCTACGAGAACATGGCTATCGTGTGGGTCGAGCGACGATCGACGCTTCGGACTGGGCCATCGACGCGCGACTGGAAAAGCGGGTTGAAGGACGGCCCCATGCGGATTTGGCAGGATATCGCGACTTTTTTCTTCAGCATATCTGGGAGCGCGCGCAATTCTACCAGTCGCTTGCTCAGCGCGTGCTTGCGCGATCGGTACGACACACAGTCTTGCTGCATCACAGCGGACTTAACGCACTGTTTGTCGGCGATCTGATCGCGATGTTCCGTGGGAACGGGTGGAGGCCGGTCGATGCAGACTATGCGTACAGGGATCCGGTATACGACCTGCACCCGAGAATCTTGCCGGCTGGGGAGAGCCTGATATGGGCATTAGCAAAGGAAAGCGGAAAGTTTGAAAAAGAGCTTCGGTATCCGGGAGAAGATGACGTATACGAGAATCCCCGCATGAACGCCCTGAACCTGTAGCATCGACGCGTATGAAGAAGTGAGTCCTAGTCCGGGCGATGTGTTTTTTTTGCCGATACTCGCGAGCCGCCCACCAAACGGGCCGCTCTGATCGCCAGCGCTGCTAGGTTAACAAATTTCTCATTATCGGTGACCTAAAAGTGGCCGAGTGCGCCTGATCATCAGCACCTCTCGCGATTGCGCCCGAGTGACGCTAGTGTTTCATCGGACGCGCGTTTTTGGCGAGGCAGGGCTGGGCACGGAGCTCTGCGCGCGTTCGATTAAGCCGTTAGAACGAAGCCGTCTATGGTTGCGGCGAACGCGGGCCCTATGGAGGTTGAATGGGAGGAGACAGCGGTGTGGAAGGTCGCCGAGACGGTGCGGTAGAGCACGGCAGAAGACTTCGGGAGCTGACCGGCGCGAGAGAGTATGGCGGAGACAACGCTGAGGAGATGGGAAGAAGAGATTTGTTCCGAGGCAAGGCGCAAAAGCACGGAGCACGCCGAAGCGTGCGAAGAATTCGGGCTCGAGAGAGTCGTTTCATGCGGCAGCGGTGACCAGTAGTGGAGAACGAAGTTGGAGTTCGGCAGGGGCGCGCCTCTCGATGACTACCATGGGTCCAGCACACTTCGGCGTGATTTTATCCAGTGCGGGTGATCGACACTCAACCCACCGGCGGGAATGACGCAATGAACAATGAGCTTCTTGTTCTGTAACGCCAACGGTGCCAACTGCCCAGGAAGTGTAAAGACCACATGAATGTAGAACGTCGGGAAAAGTTCTCTTTGACGAGGTGCATGATCGTCTACAGCAAGGACCTATGCACGCACCCTATGATTCCTCCGGACGAGAAGCATCGCAGGTTCGACCGATTCTAACAAGCCTGGGGATTCAGCCTTACCGCCTTGGCCTTTTCGAGCCAGCGTTCCAACTCTTCGCGAAGGATTTCGAAATTAATTGGCTTCGAGATGCATGCATTACAGCCGGCTTCGAGGAAGCTTTGTTGTTCGGTGACCATGGCGTGCGCCGTCACCGCGATTACCGGGATAGCGCTAAGTCCGGATTGTTTTCGCATCCACGCAGCAAGGAAAGGCCGTCCTGATCGCCGAGCTGAACATCCAGCAGGACGGCATCTGGCCGGCGATTCTCGAGGGAACTCATCGCGGCGGCCAAATCTTCAACACTGGAGACTTCGTGCCCTTCGACTTCGAGCCAGTCGCAAAGCAGTTCGCGATTCAACGGATTGTCTTCAACCACCAGGATGTAGTGCTTCACAGCTTCACCGCAACACGGGGGCCCCGATGCGCTCCAGTTGCCTGAGCAAGGCATCACGCCACGGTTCTTGTTTCCGAAGGAGTGCTTCGGAGTGGGTACGCAGATAACTCTGTTCCTCCTGGCTCAAGTCCTTGCTGGTCAGAACGAACACGGGAAGGCTAGCAGTGCGACGGCTGGCCCGCCATTCGCCGAGCAGTTCAAACCCGCTCACTTGCGGCAGCATCATGTCCAGAATTACCAGCAGAGGTAAGGAAGCGGCCACCTGGGCGCGGGCTTGGGCTCCGTCTGCAGCGGTGGCCACAAGGTAGCCTTGGCTGCTCAGCATCTCGGCAATGAATTCACGCGTTGGCGGATCGTCTTCCACGACCAGGATTGGCCTCCAGGGACTTGCGGCAGGCGCCCGGCCGACATGGCGCGCAATTGCGTCTAGCAGCGTGGCCTTGTTAATCGGTTTCACCAGGTAATCGTCAGCGCCCAGAAGCGCTCCCATGCTGGGCTGGTCGACAATCGAGACGACGATCAGCGGGATATGGGCGGTCTGCGGCTCGCGTTTCAGTTGCGTCAAGACTTCCCAGCCGTTTTTCGGTTTCATGACGATATCGAGAGTGATGATGCTCGGTTGAAGCTGCACTGCAATGTCGAGCGCCTTTTGCGGTTCTTCGCAAAGCGTCACTTCGTACCCGGCCGAGGTGAGCTGGGATTGAATAAGCAGCGCCGCGGCACGGTCATCTTCAATCACGAGCACTCGTGAAGATCCGCGCGATCTTGAGCCAGATTCTGCCGTTCGCGCACTTGACTGCCGAGCTGGGCCAGCCGCGGGAAGAGAGAAATAGAAGCAGCTGCCCTGGCTTGGCTGACTCGTAATGCTCAGTTCACCGCCATGAAGTTCAACCAGCCGCTGAGTGATGGCCAGGCCCAAACCAGTTCCTTCGGTCTTTTTGCCGGATTCCCGGAGGCGGTAAAAAGCCTCGAAAATACGCTTCTGCTCGTCCAGAGGAATACCCGGACCGCTGTCCCGCACTTCCATGCAAACGTTGCCGCCATCCAGGCGTGCCGCAAGTTCGATGTGGCCTCCGTTTGGGGTGAATTTGATGGCGTTGCCAAGCAGATTCATCAGCACTTGCTTGAGCCGGGTGGCATCGGCGCGCACCGCTAATCCAGCCTCGCCGCTTGTAGTCAATGCGTGCGATTTCCTGTCGGCCAGTGGCTGCATCACACTGAGCACTTCGGCAAAGGTGTTTTGGACCGAAAGGTTTTCCATGGCCAGTTCCATCCGGCCAGCCTCGATTTTTGAGAGGTCGAGGATATCGCTGATCAGCGTGAGAAGATGTTTTCCGCCGGTATGGATATGATCGATGTAGCGCCGTTGCTTGTCGTTTAGAGGGCCATAACGCTCATCGGCAAGAAGGTCAGAGAAGCCCAGGACGGCATTCAGCGGCGTGCGCAGTTCATGGCTCATCGTGGAGAGAAACTGGTCCTTGAACTTGCTAGTGCGCTCCGCCTCCTCTTTCGCATGCACAAGGACTTCCTCCGCTCGCTTGCGCACGGAGACGTCCGTGGCGACCACCAGGCGGGCATCTCGGCCATCATAGACCAGGGGACGCGACGTAATCTCAACGTCAATCAAAGTCCCATCTTTTTTGCGATGTTTCCAGACGCCGGCCGTTTCAGTGCCCGGCGTTGCCTTCGCCGCGCTTTCCAGAAGTGCGGGGACGTCTTCTGGCGGGCGAATGTCTTTGATTGTCAGTGAAAGAAATTCTTCTCGCGAGTAACCATAGTTCTGGACGGCAGAAGGGTTCACGTCCAGGATGGCGAGAGTTTTCAAGTCGTAGACCCACACAGGATGCGGATTACTGTCGAAAAGGAGATGGTAGCGCTCCTCGGATTGACGAAGTGCCTCCGCTGCTCGCTTCTGCGAGGTGATGTCTTGTAGGACGACCACCCCGCCTTTCAGAGCACCATCCTCGCCGCGCAAAGGTCTTCCCGTAATACTCAGAAGGCGCCCATCCGGCACATTGGCATTACGAATGAAGAGCTCTACGGCGTCCACATTCTCGCCGCGCATAGCGCGAACTAGAGGCAATTCATCGGGAGGGAACACCGTCACGCCGTCAGGTCGAAAGGCGCCATATTGCTTTGACCATGTGTCGGGAGTTGCGTCAATAGCGCCAATGCCCACGAACTGCTCGGCGGCTGCATTGAACAGCAGAAACTTTCCATCGGTGTCAGTCACGACGACGCCGTCTGTAATGCTCCCCAAGATGAGCTGCATTAGATCTTTTTGCCGGCTTGTTTCCTCTTCGGCCAGTTTCTTGTCCGTAATGTCCCGGAAAACGAGCACAACACCGAATGCTTCTCCTTCGTCGGCAAGAATGGGCGCGGCGCTATCCTCGATATCAAATTCCTTCCCGCTCTTGGAAAGGAGGATCGTGTGGTCAGCGAGACCCACTACCTTTCCTTCCCGCAAGACTTTCTTTACCGGATTTTCCACGGGGCGCCGCGTTTCCTTGTTCACGATATCGAAAACAAGGTCCATCGACTTTCCCCGCGCTTTTTCAAGAGTCCACCCGGTAAGCGCTTGGGCAGCGGGATTCATGAACGAGACTGCGCCATTCATGTCCGTGGCAATGACGGCATCGCCGATGCTCGTCAGAGTTGTGGCCAGCCACTTTTCGTTTTTCTGCAGTGCCTTTTGGGCCCGCCTGCGTTCCGCTAGCGCGTGCAGCATCAGCAAAAAGACCACACAGAGAAGCGCGGCGCTCAAAGCGTTTCCGGCAAGCACGATCCGGGAGGTCCTCTTCAAAGCATCGGCCATCTCTGCCGTGCGAAGAGCCCGGATATGATTCTCCTCGTTCTGCATGTCCGCGAGAACTGCCCGGATCCGGTCCATCCATCGCTTTCCTTCGCCACCAAGGACCACCGCGTTGGCAGCGGCCAATCGCTTCTCTTTGCGAAGATCGATTGTTCTTTGTAACTCCGCCAGTTTCTTCTCGATGAGCTGCTCCAGCTCCGGAATGTGTTTTTGCTGATTAGGATTGTCGGCCGTCGCGTTCTTTAAGTCCTCTAGAAGCTGGTCGAGGCTCCTTATGGCACCGCGAAATGGTTCGAGGTAGGTGTCATTTCCAGTGAGGAGGAATCCGCGCTGCCCAGTTTCTGCGTCTACCAGCTGGGCAGCTAGATCTGCGAGCAATCCGTGAATCTCGAAACTGTGCTTTCTCGCTTCGGCAGCCTGGGCGACTCGAATCGTATCTCGATAGGACTCCCAGCCAACCACCAGCAGGATGGCCGCAGCCGCGACAAATCCAGCGAGGATCAGGTGCCTTTCGCGTTTTGGCATGCTCCTCATTTGCGGCCAGACCACCCCGTTTGCACTGGCTCATGGCTGTGAACGACGGTCTCAAACACGCTTAAGACAGCAACATCCCACCAGCCGCGTTTTGCTTCCTCCCTAATCATCTCAAACGCCTTTTCCGGTGAAAGAGCCTTCCGGTAAGGGCGGTCGGTGGTCAGGGCGTCATAAACATCGGTGACTTGTAGAATGCGGGCGGTTAGGGGAACTTGTTCACCTTTCAATCCATCGGGATAGCCGGAGCCGTCCTGCTTCTCGTGGTGGTGCCGGATAATCGGCAACACTTGGCGGAAGGATCGCAGCGGTGCGCAAATCCGCTCACCTGCAATGGTGTGCTGCTCCATGATCTTGCGTTCTTCGGGAGTCAGCGGCCCTGGTTTCAAGAGGATGCTTTCTGGCACGGCTAGCTTGCCTATATCGTGGACGAGGCC
>QHYK01000127.1 GCA_003224085.1 Acidobacteriota bacterium
AGACCTACGGCGGCGCCGTGGCGAAAATCATTCCGCGCAATTCGACGATTCCAGCGAGCGCGCAGGAGCTTTACACCACGGGCGTGGACAACCAGACAGGCATCGACATTCACGTTCTCCAAGGTGAGCGCGAATTGGCGAAGGATTGCCGTTCGCTCGCGCGGTTTACATTGAAAGTGCCGCCGACCCCGGCGGGCTTGCCGCGCATCGAAGTGAAATTCCTGATTGACGCGAACGGCATCCTGCAAGTCAGCGCAAAGGATTTGCGCACGGGCGAGCAGCATTCGCTCGAAGTGCAGCCGAGCTACGGCATCAGCGATACGGAAATCGAGCGCATGCTGGAAGAATCCATCGAATACGCCGAGCAGGATTTCGCGGAACGGCAGTTGATCGAGGCCCGCACGGAGGCGGAGTCGATTTTGACAGCGACGGCCAAGGCGCTGGCGAATCCTCAAGCGGAAAGCTTGTCAGCTGACGAAAGAGCGAGGATTGACGCAACCGTCGCCGCTCTCAAAGAGTCTGTTGCAGGCAGCGATTACAAGCTCATACGCAAAAGCATTGACGAATTGAATCATGCGACCGAGCAGCTGGCGGAAATGCTGATGAGCAGTGCGGTTTCGACGGCGCTCGAAGGACGGAAACTAGCCGAAGTCTGAGGTTTTCCTGTAGGGGTGCAAAGAAACAAAGAGATTTGGGGGCATTATGGGCGGCACAAATCCATATATTGAGGAAGTCAAATACAAACCCGCCACGAGGAAATACAAAGTGACGTTTCTTCCCGGCGGCAAGACGATCGAAGTTGACCCGAAGAAAATCCCGTACGGCCACAACGGCCTGCCGGGCAGCATCCTGGACATTTCCGAGGGCTTCAAAATGGGGTTGGACCACGCTTGCGGCGGAGTGTGTGCCTGCTCGACCTGCCACGTGGTCGTGCACCAGGGCCTCGAGTCCTGCAACGAAGCCACGGACGCCGAACTCGATGAACTCGACGAAGCGCCGGGGATTACGCCGAAGTCGCGGCTAGGCTGCCAGACGGTTCCCGACGGCACCACCGACATCGTTGTCGAGATTCCCGACTGGAACAAAAACTATGCGAAAGAAGCAGATCACTGAGCGGAGATCGGAGATCGGAGGCCAGAGATCAGAGGAGAAGCCCGATGCCGCCGACATTTAGCTGGGACAATTTTGAAGACATCGCTATCGCGCTGGCGGACAAATATCCGGACACCGATCCGCTCACGGTGCGCTTTGCGGACATGCACAAGTGGATCACCGAACTGCCGGGGTTCACGGGTGATCCTGGCGGATCAAACGAATCGAAGCTCGAAGCCATCCAAATGGCCTGGCACGAGGAATATCAGGACCGCCAAAGCTG
This sequence comes from Acidobacteriota bacterium, assembly GCA_003224085.1. Lineage (GTDB taxonomy): Bacteria > Acidobacteriota > Terriglobia > Acidiferrales > UBA7541 > Acidiferrum. The sequence goes on from QHYK01000127.1 coordinate 1,376, forward strand.
AGGCGGGAGAAATCGAAATGCGAAATAGGAAAGCCGGAGATCCCTGGTTTTCTGAAAAAGGGGCTGCTAGGTTTGCTAGGTCGGGGGTCACCGTGGCCGGTTTTGCCGGCGCTTGCCTCTCCCAGGCACCCGGGGCTCGCACAACCAGCCCGGCCGCCTTCAGGCGCCTGCGGCGTCGCGACGTACACCGGTTTCTCGCTCGATGCGTCGCAAGGACCACCCGAGCTTCCCCAGTGCGATGACTTGTTGTTTTTTCTCTTCGCTCAAAACATTGCTCAATACCGAGGGAGCCTATAAAGGCTCCGCTCGAAGTCAATGTCCCGGGCTTTCTTGAAGGCCGCTTTTGGGTGACCCCTGAGGTCCTTTGCAACACTGGCACGCAGATGCGCTGCGTATCGACGACCCTCCATAAACGTAAAGCGATCGAATAGATAGCTGTGAACTTGGAAAATTCCACATACCGACGTAATCGATGCGGAATCAATTTTGTCGAGTCGGGTCCGCAGTTCGGCGGGGAAAGAGCAGAGTTCGAGGGTGTGGGCCCAGGGGGTTAAAACGCTGGACTTCTGTCACCGGGAGCAGCAAATACAACAGCGGAGCCGTGCCGGATAGCGACCGTGTTCCTCATCCAGAAGTCAGGTTATAGCATGACTTTTGGTGTCATGAAGTCAGGATATACGATGACTTTATGATGCAAAAAGTCAAGTTATAGCTTGACCTGACGCGATCTTTCTGTCAAGCTATACCCTGACCACGGGGGGCACTATGAATACGCAGTTCAGGCAATTACGACTGTCTCAGCTCGACCGCAGCCTAAACACAGCGCGGAGCCTCCCTCCGCGCCCAGCCACCGGGTGGATCGCCTCCGTGCGCGAGGCCCTTGGGCTCACGCTCAGCGACATCGGCCGGCGGATGCACGTAAGCAAACAGTCTGTGCAAGAGTTCGAATGGACCGAAGCGTCCGATCGCATCACCTTAGGTGCCTTGCGCCGCGCCGCCGAAGCGATGAATTGCGAGCTTGTCTACGTTTTTGTACCGAAGTCCGGCTCGTTCGCGGAACTCGCCGAACGCCCGACGCGCGAACGAGCAGCACGCGATGTCAAACGCGTCGTGCACACGATGGCGTTGGAAGACCAGAAACCCGAAAACGCAGAACAACTAATTGAGGATGAGGCTCAGCGCCGACTCGGCAAACAACGATGAACTTCATCCTCAACCACAAATACTCAGACGGAAATACTCCAATTCGCGCCGAAGAAGCGGAACAGCTGATTCCCCGAATCAGCACCATGGGAGAACTCAACGAATATGAAGCGCTCAACATTCTGCAGGCGCGCGAATGGGCTTTCAGCAGCCGGACCATCAAATCCAGCAATCCCCTGGAAGAACCTTTTGTCAGAATGCTTCATGCCAAGATGTTCGACCAGGTGTGGAAATGGGCGGGAACCTATCGAAAGCACGAACTGAACATCGGCTGCGACCCGCGCGAGATCATACAGCGTATTCCGCAACTCGTTAGCAACGCCCAATACTGGCTCGACCACAACACATTCTCGATCGACGAATGTTTGATTCGGTTGCATCACCAGCTTGTCTCGAAGATTCATCCTTTTCCTAACGGAAACGGGCGCCATGCGCGCATGATGACAGATGTAATCGCCGCAAAATTCGGACGGCCGGAATTCACCTGGGGAGCTGGAGAAAATCTCGTCGCCGAAACTACCGCGCGCGCCGCATACCTCGCAGCGCTACGAGCGCTTGACGCAAATGACAACGACGTGAAGCCGCTCCTCGACTTTGCGCGCTCGTAATGGCGCGTCACCGCCATCCCAATCCTCTGCGCCGCTGCCCGAGAAAGCAACCCACGATTGATGCTCACAATGGTGGTGCCGCTGCCTAATGTCGCCAGAACAAGCGGCAAACTACATCAGCCACTCTGTTGACCTCGTGTACGACATGATTCGCGGAGGTAAAATTCCGTTCATCAAGAAAGGCACCGGCACAAAGAGAACGCAGTACGTAGTTGATAGGCTCGACCTGGACAAGTGGATTGAATCTAAGAAGGAATCGAACGCAGCTTCACTTGGTAGCCCGGACGGGATTCGAACCCGTAGTCTCGACCTTGAAAGGGTCACGAGTTAGCCGTTTACTCCACCGGGCCGTACATGCAGTTTACTTGGGCGCAGCCATCATATCAACCACCAGCTTGCCGCCTTTTTTCATCGCAGCCGCCAATCGTGTTGGGTCCGCGACGTTATAACGATCTAGCATTGCGCGTGTCTTCCACCCGCCGATCTTCAATACCAGCCCCTCATCGACAGCGGACGCCAGCAGGTTGATAGCTGCGGAAGCGCGACAATCATGAATGCGAACGCCCGTGCGGGTGCGCTTCTTCCCGTCCCACGTCCCCACGCCAACCGACTTGCGGCGGTGGGCGATGTAGGAACGGAGCACGTCCGTAGTGATACTGGTCGCTTTCATTCGCCCGAAGAACTTATCAAGATGGCTTATCTTCGAAACGTTGGACGGGTTGTCGCGTGGCGGTAGGCTTACTCTGGGTCGTTCGTTTTGCTGTTTATCCAGACCTGTTTGTTATCACGGTAAAACGAGACGTACAGGAACTTCGGCGGCTTCTTGCTGCCATCCGTATCTTTGGTGAAGCGGTAGCCAATCCAGCCTTCACCTTTCTTGAGCCTTTCATTGACGATTTCTCGTGTGTTGTCCATGCTCCGAGTTTCTGAGCGTTACCCTTACATCTTTCCGACGTCGATAAACCGGAATAAGGCGACGCGCGCGGTTATAATTCGGCGTAGCCGAGTGTTCGAGAAGCGGCGCCAGCCCTCCTGAGGAGTGCCCTTGAGCTACGTCGAGAAGCACCTTATTCCAGGTGAGTCCGTCGAGTATCAGACCAAGCTGCATTGGATTGTCATGCTGGGACATGCGATTGCCGGGATACTGCTTGCCTTGCTGGCGATTACGATTCCGATTGTGTGGGCTTCCCTCGGGACAAAAAGGAAAGGTCCTTCGGTCCCGGGAGCAGTTTATCTGTTTGCCTGGATATGCCTTTTTGTCGGCGGGGCATTGTTTCTTGTGGGCCTGTTGCGGCGCAGGGCTACGGAGATGGCGGTCACCAGCAAAAGAGTCATCGTCAAAACGGGCATCGCCGAACGCCGCACCGTGGAGATTCTTCTTTCTAGAATTGAGAGTGTGGCCGTGGATGAGCCTGCCCTCGGAAGGTTGCTAGGCTACGGAACAGTGATCGTGCGTGGAACGGGAGGGACTCCCGAAACATTCGAAAAGATCTATCATCCGCTGGAATTCCGCGAGCAGGTGCAGCGGCAGATTGCGGGAGAACGCAAAGCCGTTTGAGCAATTTTGAATGCAGCGGTCGCGCTTTTTGAATGAAAGCTCCAGGGCGCGTACACTAAGCATGGCCTAAAGTTGCGGAGGCGAAAATTGCAAATTTGATGCGGACGTCCAACCCGGCGCTCAATGAAAGAGCGTTCCGGAGCCAGGTTGCCTACGGCGAAGCGATGACGCTTCAGGGCACGGTAAACAAGACCGGCCTGCTGCTGCTTTGCGTAGTGGTCACCGCTGCGTGGACCTGGGGCTTGTCGCATTCCGAAACGCCGGAAGCAGCGCTTCCCTGGATGCTTGGAGGTGTTTTCGGCGGCTTCGTCATGGCGCTCGTTACGGTCTTCAGAAAAGAATGGTCTCCCGTGACCTCGCCGATTTATTCGCTCCTGGAAGGTCTGGCGCTCGGGGGCATTTCGGCAATGTTGGAACAGAGGTACCCGGGCATCGCCATTCAGGCCGTGGGCCTGACGTTCGGTACGTTGTTGGCGATGCTGCTTGCCTATAAGAGCGGCGTCATCCGCGCGACGGAAAAATTCAAAATCGGTGTATTTGCTGCAACCGGCGGCATTATGCTGCTGTATCTTGTGGACATAGTCCTGCATTTCTTCAATCGGCCGATTCCCTTCATCCATGAAGGCACGCCCATGGGCGTAGCTTTCAGCCTGTTTGTCGTCGTCATTGCGGCGCTCAATCTGGTGCTGGATTTCGACTTGATTGAAACAGGCGTGAATAACGGCGCGCCGAAGTATATGGAGTGGTACGGCGCTTTCGGCCTGATGGTCACCCTGATTTGGCTCTATCTGGAGATCCTGCGCCTGCTGGCAAAGGCGCGCCGCCGGTAAGCAACGCTCTTGGCTGCAGAGAAACAGAAAAGCGGCACCGCACTTGTTAGCCGCCGATTTATCGAGGCGCTGGGGTATGCGGCGCGTCTTCATGGGAAGCAAATTCGCAAGCGCACCGAGCGCCCTTACATCGGCCACCTGCTGAGCGTGACATCCATCGTCATTGAATATGGGGGCGACGAAGAGATGGCCGTTGCGGCGCTGCTTCACGACGCCGTCGAGGACCAGGGCGGGCTGCCGCGGCTGCGGGAGATTCGTAGGAGATTCGGCGAGCGCGTGGCGCGCATCGTGAACGGCTGCACGGATTCCTACACCGAGCCAAAGCCTCCCTGGCGTGGGCGCAAGCTCGCTTACATTCAGCGCGTGGCGGGGGAGCCGGATGATGTCCGGCTGGTTTCCGCGGCGGACAAGCTTTCCAACGTTCGCGAAACGATTCACGACCTGCGCGTGCACGGCTATTCGGTGTTCGAGAAATTCCAGGGGAAGAAAGAAGGCACCCTCTGGTATTACCGGACACTCGTCGAGGTGTTTCGTAAAGCGGGGACGAATCCATTGATTGAGGAACTTGACCGGGCGGTCAGCGAGCTCAAGTCTCTGTCGCGCTAGGCCGTCTTGCGGCATGCGGTAAGTTTGGGCACAATAGCCCGTAGCCTTTCTGGCGATCCCTCCATGATTCCCGCACCGGCTGCGACGCACGCGATTTTTACGATCGGGCACTCCAATTTGAAATTGGAGGAGTTTCTTTCCACGCTTGCCGGACACGGGATCCAGATGGTGTGTGATGTGAGAAGTCGGCCGGCCAGCTTTCGCTTTCCACAATTCAATCAAGAATGCCTCGAAGTGAGCCTCCGGGACGCCGGTTGCAAGTACAAATTTCTTGGAGAGTCCTTAGGGGGAAGGCCGAGCGACCCGCGCGTTTATCAAGCGAACGGTCTGGTGGACTATTTTCTCCGGCGAAAGGCGCGCGATTTCGTTGCCGGCGTGGACCGCGTTGTCGAGCTTTCCCAGCAGCAAAACATTGCGCTACTGTGCGCGGAAGAAGATCCGTTGCAATGCCACCGATTTCTGATGATTTGTCCAGCGTTGCTAGAGAGGGGCATCACGCCGGTTCACATCCGCCGCGGGAGCGTCCTAGAATCACAGCGTGATGCGGAGGACCGGCTCCTGGCTCTCAATGACCTGACCGCATTTACCAGCGGCTCACTTTTTGCTGCGGAACGCAACTCCGCGGTCGAAGATGCGCTCCGGCGTCAGGCGCAGGAGTACGCTTTTCGGGGCTCGCCCGAACAAATGGAAGACTTTTGACGAAAATGGAGAGGCTTCTTTGCACGATCGGGTTCGCGGGCAAGACGGCGGAGGAGTTTTTTGCTTTGCTTCGGGGGGCCGGGGTCCAGCAATTGATCGACGTGCGGCAGAACCGTGGCGGGCAGCTTTCCGGTTTCGCCAAGAATCCTGATCTGTCGTTCTTTTTGCGCGCAATTGGAAACATCGAGTATGTGCACGAGCCGCTTCTCGCTCCGCCGCCGGAGCTGTTGAAGAGCTACCGAAATACGAAAGACTGGCCGACGTATGAATCCGCATTCCTGGAAACGATGAAGGAACGCAGCGTGCCCGAAGAACTAGACAGCGGCTCCTGGGCATCCAAGGTAGCGCTGTTGTGCTCCGAGCCTGGTCCGGAAAAATGCCACCGGCGCTTAGCAGCCGATCTTATCGCCGCGCACTGGCGAGCCCGCGGGGACCAAGTTGAAGTGCGGCACCTGGTTTTGGAAGGCCATAAGAATGGCAGGCCACGCCGCAAAAAAGCAGCGCCTGCCCCATGACCAAGCTGCTCGTCACGGAAATCACTCGCATGGGGCCGGCTGTTTGCGTGATTGGGTTGCAGCGCGACAAAGAAAAGGTTCAATCGATTCGGCCCGTCCCCACTTGGGTAAACGGATGGCTGCATTTTCCTTATCAACGAGGTGAAGTTCTCGAATGCTCGCTTGCTCCCATTTGCGGCGCACCGCCCCACGTGGAGGATCGGGCCTTGACGAAGAATTTCCGAAAGTCCGCGACGGTCGGCGAATCTGACATAGTCACCTATCTCCGGAAAGCAGAATGCGCGGATTCGTTGCGCGGCCTGTTCGAATGCGCTGTTTACGAGAACAAAAAAGGAAGCGGCGTTTACGCGCGTCCGACCGAAGCTCATCGCTCGATCTGCGGCTGCCAAACTCAGAATCTCCGGCTGGAGCTTTGCGGGAATGAGTTGCGAGCGACTCTCGTGCTTGCCTCGGGCGAGCTCTTGCGAGACCTGCCAGTCGTTGACCGCGATTGGCTGGACTTTAAGGACGCCGCTCTTGCTGTGGAACGCGGCGCAAACCTCGCCGCCCGTCTGGAGCGCTTCTTGAATTCTCAACTCCAATACAAGATCATGTCTTGTCCGCACCATTTCGTCCGGATCGGCCTCACCAGGCCCTATCGTGAGGTTTGCTGGCTCATGCTGGACACCCTTTTTCCCATGCCAAAGGCCGAGTGGCTCGAGGAGTTTTGATGACGCCACCCCAGCTCTCCTCGCTGGCGGAAGAAGGTTTTCGCCGCATTGTTGAAACCTGTTTCCGCCAAGAGGCCGGTGCCTCCGCACCGTTCCCGGACGAGACGACAGATTTGATAGAGACTGGCATCCTAGATTCCATGGGTTGGGTGAGTTTCTTGCGGGCCGTCGAAACGGCGAGTGGGATTTCTCTCGGATCGGGCCTGAATGAGCAACCCTCGAGTATCGCGGCGATTATGGGAGCGTTGCAAGATTCGATGAAAGGTCCTTCGGCTTCCAATGATCCTCAGATGAGAATGAACCGAGCTGTTGGGGCGTCGACAGCGTTTGTGGCTGCTTCCTCCTCAGTGCTGGGCGCGAAACTGGTGCCGTCCGAGGAAGCGGATCGGGCGTTTGGGATGCCGATCGGCAAGCTGCGCAAGCGGGCGGGCATTGAATCGCTTGCGTATGCAGCAGCGGACGAAAATGAATTGACGCTGGGGGCGAGGGCCGCGGAAGAAGCGCTGCGTGCTGCCTCGTGTGGAACGGGCGAACTCGACTGGATTATCGCAACGAGCGAAACGCATCACGATTATCCGGCGCTGAGCGCGCAACTGCACTCGCGACTGCTGGCGCGAGAGAACTGCGGGGCGCTGGACGTTGGCGGGGCGTGCCTGGGCTTGCTTAATGCGATGGTGGTTGCGCAATCGTTGATTGGTTCGGGCGCAGCGCAGACGGTTGGCGTGGTCACAGCTGACGTGCACAGCCGCGTGCTGACGCCAAGGCGCGTCGTTGGCGAATTTGGCGGGCTCTTTGGCGACGGCGCCAGCGCATTCGTGCTGCGCCGCGATGAACATGGCCGGGCCGACTCCGGTTACTGTGTTGGCGATTTTCTTTTTGGCTGCGCGGGGCAATACGCATCGGCGATTCGTGTTGCCCCAAACGAAGGCGGCGGCCTTGACGTGCAATTCGACGGCGAGGCTCTTTCCCGCGCGGCGATTACCCGCTTGGAGAAGGTCATCGCTGTACTGGAAACGCGCAGCGGGATTGCGCGCGGTTCCGTCGGGGGATTCGCGACGCACCAGCCGAATCCGCGTCTCGTGGCGGTCCTGGCAAAGCAGATCGGCGTCTCGCCGGAAACTTTCCCTGCCATTTGCCGCACTTCAGGCAATCTGGGTTCATCCATGTGCGGGGCCGCTCTTCATGCCGCGCTGCAGCAGGCGGCGAAGGCGGAATTCAGTCAACGCAAACCGATTTTTCTGGCGTCGCTTGGCCCAGGTATGCTGCTTGGGGGAACATGGCTTACGGCGGCGTCAAGCGGCGGCGCTGCCTTTCGGCGTTGACTTCCCGGGTTTTCCCGCGAATAATCCGTCCATGGCTCGCCCGGACGCCGTTCGACGCGTCAAAAGCTACTCGGCAGCGGATGGCTTCGTGTATCAGTATTACTTTTTTGAAGGCAACCGCGGGCAACGCGGCGGGAACCCGGGCGGCGAGTTCACTTACGTCGTTTCCATCGACCGGCAAACGGCGTTCCCCTTCAAAATTTTTGTTCACCAATCCGCGCTTGATAGCTGGGCGGCGCAAAACGGCCGTGTTCTCTCGAGTTCGGAAGAATACGCTGTCGCCAAAATGCGCCTCTTCAACGCCTTCGACGAAGGCGCCGTCAAGGCCAGCCCGAAGAGCGAGCCGCCCCGTGAAGTGATTGTCAACGAAGCCAACCTCGAAGACCTGCTTGGCCAATTGGGGATTTAGCTGGCGCCTTGGGCCTACCTCAAGCGATATGATCTGGAGTGAACCATAATCTCCTCCGCGGCGTCTGGTAGTTGTATGGGGCTGTGCAGGTCGACGCTCCCTCCCGGCGTCCGGGTGTAGCGAGAACGAGAAGGGATCCTATGCAGGAGCTGGTTCTGAACCAACCAGTCGGCACAGCGAAGAGCGAGTTGGTTCGCGAGGCAGCTCAGGCGGATCCCCGGCGGGAGTTCGAGGAGCGCCTTGCCGAGTGCGGTCCGCTGGCCTTTCGCGTGGCGCGCGGCGTCTTGCGCAACACAGAAGATGCCGAAGACGTGGCCCAGGAAGCTTTGTTGCGAGGCTACAAGAACATCGGGCGGCTTCGCGACCGCAGTCGATTCCGTGGCTGGCTGGTGCGGATTTCTTTTCGGCTTGCACTTGACCGGCTGCGCTCCGCAAAGCGTCGCGAGAAGCGCGATACGCTATGGTCGCGGCCGGCGCATCTCCCTCCGGCTGCCACGGTGGAAGATGTCGCCGCCTCGAATCAATTTCAAGGCCACTTGGAGCGCGCGGTCGAAGAGTTGCCTGAGAAATTGCGCCTGGCGCTTTTACTTTCGGCGATGGACGGCTACACAATGGGGGAAATTTCGTCCATGCTTGGCGTTCCGCTGGGCACTGTGAAATCCAGGATTTTCATAGCCCGAAAGAAATTGGCGGAGAAGTTGCGATGCTATGCGAACACTATAAAGACGCGCTAATCGAAGCCGCCGCTTCCGGTGCTGCGCCGCAAGGTATTTTGCGCGCGCATGTTGATTCATGTGCGTCCTGCCGCGCCACTTTTGCCGAAGAACAATCTCTCTTTGCCGCAATTGATTCCGAACTTCATGCTGACATCAACGCCGAAGTCCCGCCTTCGCTTATTCCTCAGGTCCGTGCCCATCTTGAGGAAGCCACTGCGCCACGCCTACGCTGGGCGCAGCCGCTGGTTTTTGCTTCTGCCGGCGTGGTCCTCGTCCTTCTGGTTCTTATGATGGCACGGCCACACCGTACGACGCCCGAAAATGTGGCCAAACAAGAGCCTGTTGTCGCCGCAGCCCCGGCTAGGACCGAACCAAACGCAAACCCAGGGAAAATTTCCCCTGCCGACACTCAAATCGCTACCGTTCGCGTGGGTCATCCGCGCGCTTCGCGACCCTCAACCATTCCTCATTCTGTGGCGTCCAGTAATCCAGAAGTCCTCGTTCCACCGGACGAACGCGAAGGACTGACGCGGCTTGTGGCCGCGCTGAACGAGCATAGAAATTTCGCTGCGGCTCTGCTCGCGCGCCGCCCGGAGAAGAAAGATGATCTTGTAACCGTAGATCCGCTGCAGATTGCCGATATCGAGATTAAACCACTCGCAGGTACGGAAACGGAGACACCAGATGGCGCCGGCGAAAAACACTAGCGAGTGGTCGAGCAATGAAAAACGAGCGAGTATGGGGGAAAAATGAAACTCGGTACCGTTCAAGCAGCCTCGGTTCTTTTGCTTGGTATGTGCCTGCCGATATGCCAGGCGCAAGACAAACCCGAGCAGGAAGGCAAACCGAAGAGCGAAGTTTTGACCACTCCCGTTAAGGCCACGATTGTCTTCACGGAGTACGACGGCGACAAGAAAACCAAAAGCCTTCCCTACACCCTTTATATCAACGCACCTGATGCGACAGAGCTGAAACCCGGATGGGTCAAACTGCGGGTGGGCAGTCGTGTTCCCGTTTACACCGGCGGAAGTACGGGAAACATGACCTATTTGGACGTGGGCACAAACATTGATGCGCGAGCGGCTCGCACGCCCGAGGGCAATTTTCTTATTCATCTCCACTTGGAGCGCTCGTGGGTCGAAGGGAGTGTTTTCGTTCCGATACAAAAACCACCGGAGGCGACTGTGCCGGATCCTAATGCAGGATCGTTTCGCGAGCCCATAGTCCGACAGTTCATGTCGGAACTCGATCTCAAGCTTCGCGAGGGCCAAACGCTTGAGGGCACAATGGCAACTGATCCCATCAGCGGCAAAGTGATAAAGGTGGAAGTTAGCTTGTCGGTCGTGAAATAGGATAAGCGCTACTTCGCTTCAACCGTTTTGCAAGATAGCGTTCATTGCCGCGGACAATTCTGAGTGAAGAAACCTGTAGCCCAGTCTTTGCAAGGCTTGTGGCTTGACGCGCTGGCTGGATAAGAGCAGCGCGTCTGCCATTTCTCCTAGAGCCAGTCGAAGCGCAAATGCCGGAGCAGGGAAGAGCGCCGGGCGGTGCAGCGCTTGCGCCAGCACTTTCGTGAAGTCTGCATTTTGCACCGCGTTCGGGGCCGCGACGTTTACGGCACCCCGCACTGTTTCGTTCTCCATCGCCAGGCGGATGATCGCCACGACGTCCTCCAGAGTGATCCAAGACACCCATTGTTTGCCGGGTCCTACCCTGCCTCCCACGCCCAGCTTGAAAGGCAAAATCATCCTTGGAAGCGCGCCGCCATGGCGCGCCAGAATGATTCCGAAGCGCGCCAGCACCACGCGAATCCCAAGTGCCTCAGCTTTGATGGCTTCGGCTTCCCACTCTCGCGCCAAGTCCGCCAAGAATTCCGTCCCCGGTTTGCTTTCTTCCGTCAGGACTTCGTCTCCGCGACTGCCGTAAATGCCGATGGCCGACGCAGAGACCAGTACGCGCGGCCTTACATTCGTCTTGGCCAAGGCGTTTACCAGTGCACGCGTTGTATCAATCCTGCTCGCGCGCAGAAGTTCTTTTCGTTCTTGCGTCCATCGCCCTTCCGCGATCGACGCTCCGGCAAGGTTCACCACAGCATCCGCGCCAACCCCTGCGCCGCCCAATTCCCCGGTCACGGGACTCCACGCCACGTCGAAGCCTTCCTTGGCGCCTCCTGACGTGACACTTTGCGGCCGCACCAGCCGGCACACCGTGTGGCCGTCGCGCACCAGCGCCTTGACCAGAGCGGTACCCACCAGTCCCGTCGAACCTGTGATCAAGACCTTCATCTCATCCTCCGCCGGATGCCTCACCGAACGGGAATTGATGCTCCTGCCTGCAAGCTACGCAATGCCCGCGCTGCGGTCAAGCTATCGAATCTTTCAAAACGTCCGACCCTGCTGAAACAGGACCACCCGAATCATCCCTCCACTGGCTGCTTCTCCCCGCTCGCGCTACAATTCTCTTATGGCTCCGGTCTCGCAAACCGTCCGCGTAAAGGTCCTTTTCTTCGGCCGCCTGAAAGACGTGGTCGGTCAGTCGGAAGAATCTCTGGACCTCACTGAGGCCTCCACGATCGAACAGCTCTTTGCTCTTTATTCTGAGCGCATTCCTCAACTCGCCAAATACCGCTCCTCCGTCTTCGCTTCCCGCAATCAGGAGTTTGCCGCTTGGGATGCCGTGCTCCATCCGGGTGATGAAGTCGCCTTCCTCCCACCCGTCAGCGGTGGCTGACCTAAAGCAATGACAACCGTTCTTTACGACGACATCTTCCAGCTTGTTCGCGAGCCGATTGATCCGCATTCGCTGATCGATCATGTGCGCGCACCGGAAGACGGCGCCATCGTTACCTTCGATGGCTTCGTCCGCAATCAATCGCACAATCGCCCCACGCTGTATCTCGAATACGAAGCCTACGAGTCCATGGCCCTCACAAAAATGCGAGGGATCGCCGCTGAGCTTCACGAAAAATACCGCATTCATCGCGTCGCCATCGTTCACCGCTTGGGCCGCCTCGAGATTGGCGAAACCAGCGTCTTTATCGCTGTCAGCGCTCCTCACCGCGCAGACGCTTTCGGCGCCTGCCGGTTTGCCATTGACACTTTGAAACGTACCGTGCCTATCTGGAAGAAAGAGCACTTCGAAGACGGCGCTGTCTGGGCGGACGGCGAACTCCCGCCCGCGCCGGTGGCGACGCCGCGCGCGAAACCTGCATCCTAATCTCCAATGCTCACGCCGATGCTCCGCCCAAGCCGCGCAATCCTCTTCGCGCTCGCCGTATCGCTGCCAAACGGAATCGCTTACACGCAGGACAACCCCAACCGCCCACCGTGGGCCCAGAAAAGCCAGAAGTCGGGCGCCAAAGCAGATTCCACCTCCAGCTCGAATTCCAGCGCGACCGCCTCCCCGCAACCCGCAGGCCCTACCGGCGAGCCCGGAATAATTGTCCAGCCCACGCCCGCCCCACCCAAAGAAGAGAAGCCGGAACCAGCGGTTCAGGGCAATGCTATTCGCGTGAACGTCAATCTGGTGACCGTCCTCGTCAGCGTCCTCGACGATCACAATCGCCCCGCTCCGGACTTGCCGCGCGAAGCTTTTCAGCTTTTCGATGAAGGAAAGCAGCAAGAAATCGCTGTCTTCGAACCTGAGACGTCCCAGCCTCTTGATCTGGCCCTGATGATTGATGCCAGCAGCAGCGCCCATAAAGAAATTGCTTTTGAACGCGAAGCGGCTGCGCACTTTATCCGCCAGGTCGTCCGTCCCGGGGATCGCTTGTCGGTCTTTTCGTTCGATGAGGAAGTGAGACAGCAACAGCCTGGGTTCTCCGACAATGTTGCGGCACTTCAGGAAGCAGTCCGCAAGATTCCTGATGGTGCCGGTACGTCCATCTACGACGCAATATACCTGGGTTCGCGCACGCTGGCCCATCGTGGGGATGACCGTCGCCGCGTCATCGTTCTGGTCACGGACGCCGGGGAAACCACCAGTCGCTCGGACTTCGACGCGGCTCGCCGGGAAGCCATCAGCTCCAACGCGCTCCTTTATACGATTGTCATCCGGCCAGTAAAAAACGAGAACGGGCGCAACACTGCCGGCGAACACGCCCTCGAGACCATGACTGACACGACTGGCGGCGCAATGTTTTATCCAGACACGGCTCAAGAGCTCACGGCAATCTTCGATCGCATTGACCGCGAGCTTCGCACGCAATATCGCTTGGCTTACTATCCCAATCCTCGCGGCCCTACCAACACCTACCGCTCCATCGAAGTCAAAGTCACAACCGGAAACTATCAGGTTCGTCACCGCAAGTCTTACCTCACGGCCCAGCAATAAGTGCGCTCATTGAATAATGCCGCTTTCGCTACTTCAGTACCCGCGGCCTATGGCTTCTTATCCGGCAGAACGAGAACATGAAAAGACGAGAATAGGGACTCCCACACAAGCTAACAACCACGTGGAGGCCACCGTGTTGCGAACAACGACTTTTCTGGCAGCGCTTCTGTGGCTAGCCATTCCTTCGGGGCCTGGCGATGCGCAAGATCAGACGCAAGACCAGCCTCAGCCTTCCTTGGGTGAGATTGCCCGCCTAGCCCGCAAGGACAAGGAAAAAAACGCGGCCAAACCCAAAACGGTGATCACGGACGAGAATCTTCCCTCAAGCAATGGTCTGGGTGGTCTGTCGAGCGACCTTGGCAGTTCGCCAGGCGCGGGAGACCGTGGCTCCATGGCCAAGGCGCTGGCCAGAGTGCAAGAAGCGGAAGCGGGTCTCAGGAAGCTGGAGTCTCTCGACCGGGCAACTTTGGCGAAGGTGGTTTTGCTAGACCATGATGTGGACTTTCCGACTCGGCGCGCTTGGGAAGACAAGCTCTACGCCGCGAAAGAACACTATGTTTCTCACGAGGGCGAACTGATCGTGGAGTTGAAGCAGATTGCAGCGCAAGTGCAGTCGCACGAGGGTAGCCAGGGCAAGCTGAATCCCAACGACTCACGCACGCAGCAGATGAAAAACAGGCTCCTGGAAATCATCCAGGATGCTATCCGCACGGAGCAGGACTATCGCGCGGTTGTGATGGAAGGTTGGGATCTCGCCAAACAGGGGAAGCATTAAACCAAGTTCAAGTTCTTGTCGCAGGCGGCAAAGGCGGCCGGAAATTTCAGTTTCGCTCCGGCCGTGAAATCCGACGCGCCGACGCTCCGCGGATCGCGCTACTCGATGATGCGGAATTCTTGATAGAACGACGGAGCTAGAAGGGCATCAGCATGCCGGCAACCAACATTCTCGACAACCGGAACAAAGCCGTCGTCGCATTCCTCGATGGCCGCCGTCTGAAGGGCTACATTTACAATTTTTCCGCGCAAAAAGAGCGTTTTCGCCTCTTCCTTGAACAAGACCCTTCTCAGCGGGAAGGCACCGATGTGCAAATGAAAGATTTGAAAGCAATTTTTTTCGCCAAGGATTTTGCAGGCGACAGGGAATACACCGAATCGCAGACACTTACCTCGCAGAATCAGGGCCGCAAAGCTGAAGTGACTTTTCGTGACGGCGAAAAATTGGTGGGAACCACGGACGCTTATAATCCCCAGAAAGTCGGGTTTTTCCTTGTTCCGGCAGATCCTCGTTCCAATAATCTGCGCGTTTTCGTCATCACCAAAAACGCTACTCAGATTCGTTGGATTTAGCTCATTTAATTATTTAATTACGAACTCTCAAAACGATTCCCGAGGCCATTAAGGTCTTTACCGGAGAAGGGAATCGGGTGTCGCCTTAATTGTGATAAGCCCCTTTCAAACCCTAAAGTTGGACCAGCTAACGCTAGCGCAAGAAAAGAAATAGTGGAGCACAGGACGCCACCCCTGTCCGCATGTGACAGCGGGTGGGGGTTCTGGTCCCTATGCAGCCCCGGGTGCTAATCATCTGCGAGCGTGCGGCGGAACGCGACACCATCCGTGTGCTCGTGGGGGCCATGGGGTGTCAGTGGGTTCTGGCATCGGGCATTGAGGAGGCCTTGGCTCTGATTGGTCGTGAACGAACATCCGCAGCCTTGCTGGAATTGCCTGGCGCGATTTGCGATCCCACCAAAGTGAACCGAGGTGCTAGAGAACTTCTCATGCGCTTTCCGGGACGAGTCATAGCTCTGACAGACGAAACACCCTCTCCTATTACAGGTGAGTTGATTTCCCAATATTCGATCCCCTTCGTGCGACGCAATCGCCTTGCCGTGGATCTCTGGCCCCGCTTGGAGTGCATGGTGTACCCGCAACTCGGAATTCGCCGAGTCACCAAAGTGGCCCGTCTGGTCTTGGACACTTTTCTGCAACCATTGCCTGCCGGAATTCGGCACATGCAACCCGATACCCGCCAGCTCGTCTACAAGGCCGCTTCGCTGACTGTTGACCTTTCTTTCGAGAGTGCTCCCGATTCGAGTCGCATGACGCTCTTGGGACAAATCATAAGGGCCAGCGACCCGCTGAGCCCTCTCAACGGCGTCCCCGTCGTTCTCAAGAATAAGAGAGGCCCAATGGGGCTAAGGATGACCAATGAGGTGGGCGAGTTCTCCTTTGAATTCGAGAATGAACGCAGCGTATCGCTTGAAATCGAAGTCCGCCCCAATGACTGGGTCTTGATCTTGTCGCCTCCCCTGGATGGGAACGAAAGGGGCAAAGCTCAAGCCGTGAATGAGCCTGGTTTTGTAGATACTTTCACAAACAACAGCAGTAAGAACCAAAGCTAGAAGGTAAGACCAGTCATGAGATGGAAATGGTTGTGGGTCCCGTTGTTTGTTTGTGCTTTATGCTGCAATTCCGCCAAAGCGGACAATCGAATTGTTGTTCGCACAACTCTAGGCCTTCAAGGTCTTCAGACTTTTTGTAACGCCCTTCCATTGTTGCAGAACTGCACGGTCGTTGGCGGTCTGGATGGATCGCTCGGTCAGCTTTTCTTAATTACCACTCCGCTTGATGTCAGCACGCTCCTCAATCTGCTCGGCAACACCGTCGGAATCGTGGATGCTGAAGCAGACCAGTTGCTAAGCCTTGTTGGTGGCTTGAATCAAGTTCCCTTAACTGCGCCTCCCGCCGGTCTGTCCGACACCACTCCAGTGAACTATTCCGGTTCTACTGTTTGGGATGGCTACGTCAATCAGCCCGCAGCGGTCATTGTGCACGTCTCCCAGGCCCAGACCACTTTCAAAGTGACGGGCACGGGAATCGTCGCCGACATTGACACCGGAGTGGATCCCAATCACCCAGCCTTGAAGCCGGTGCTTTTGCCTGGATACGACTTTACACGCAACCAGCCGGGCGGCTCGGAGATGACCGATTACTCCGGCCCGTCGCCCTCGGGCAGCACAACGAATATCGCCAACGTGAATCAGTCCACCGCGGCCGTTCTTGACCAGTCCACTGCCGCCGTCCTGGACACCTCCCAATACGCCGCCTTCGGTCACGGCACGATGGTGATGGGCATCATTCACTTGGTCGCTCCTGCGGCGCAGTTGCTGCCCTTGAAAGCCTTCAGCTCGAACGGAACGGGATACTTGTCCGACATTTTGCACGCCACCTACTACGGCGTGCAGAACGGCGCCAACGTCATCAACATGAGCTTCGACTTGACGTCGAATTCGCTCGAGTTCAACAAGGCCGTGGACTACGCCGGGCAAAGCGGCGTGATCTGTGCTGCTTCGGCGGGAAACGATGGAATGCAAGAAATTGTTTATCCTGCGGCTTATCAAAACGACGTGATGGGAGTTGCGTCCACCAGCAACTCGGACACCCCTTCGTCTTTTTCCAACTTTGGCAATGTCATCGTGTGGGTTGCCGCGCCCGGCGAAGGAATCATTTCGACTTATCCCTTTAGCACTTACGCAGCTGGCTGGGGCACTTCCTTCAGCGCGCCATTTGTTTCAGGCGCGGGAGCTCTCTTGCTCAACCTAGACCCAACCATGAACGAGTTCAAGGCAGCTGCCGCTGTGGCTCATGCAGTACCGTTAGGTCCGGGCATGGGTAATGGTCGCTTGGATTTAGTGCAAGCATTGCAGTCCGTATCCCCAGCTTCTGGCAATCCGGCGGACTTCTCTGTTTCCATGAGTCCCGGCGCGGACACGATTAATCCGGGAGATTCCGCCAACTATACGATTTCCGTCACTCCCAGCGGAGGGTTCACCCGCGTTGTGATATTTGGTTGTTCAGGTCTGCCGCAGGGGGCTGGCTGCACGGTTTCGCCTTCTTCCGTCACTCTCGACGGGACGAATGCTTCGACCGCCAAAGTAGTTATCACGACTACCAAGAGGTCTGCTCTGCCGGCTTGGCCACGAGCGCGAATTGAGCCCAAGATGAATCCTTGGGGCGCCCCGGCCCTTCTTGCGCTCTTGCTCCTCCTGTGGCTTGGCTCGGCCAAATTGCGTGATCCCCAACGGGACAGGGTCCGCGTTCTCTGGCCCGCCGCGGCCGCAGTCTTTTTCGCCGCTCTCTGTTCTTCTTGTGGTGGAGGCGTCTTGCCCGGGGGGGCTGGCCCGACCCCTGCGGGAACTTCCCAAATTGTCGTTACGGGGTCCTCAGGGAACGTGAGTCACGCCGCTACCGCCCAGCTCACGGTGAACTAAGCCCGTTCCAAAGACACGAATACGTTTTGGAGGAAATCGTGTCCTTCAGTGGCAAAAAATTCATTTCTGATTCTTAATTTCCGAACTGGCTTGCTCGATGCTTCCTTTGACGAGCTCAGTTTTTACTTCCGACTTCTGCCCGGCGAGAAGGCCAACTTCCGTTTCGAATGTCTGATAGCCGGGCAGCGCAACTTTGATGCGGTGCTTTCCCGGGCTAATCAACAGAGAATGGAGAGCTCCGCCGAACTCGCTGGCATGGCCTGCATAGTTGTCGTCCACAAAAACTGCTGCGCGGCCCGGTTCCACGGTCAGTTTTAACTCCGCGGTGATGGATGGTGGGCGCGCTCCCGGGATCAACCGCATTGCCACGCGCACGGTTTGGACTTGTCCTGGCTCGACGACCACCTCGCGAACGAAGTCGCCATAGCCCGACTCGCGCGCGGTCACTTCATGTTTTCCAGGCAACAGCAGCACCTTCTTGTCGCCTTTGAGTTCCTTCACGTAGCCCACGTAAACGCCGTCGATCCAGACACCCGCATCCCTTTCGACACCCGTGGCGCCCTTAAATTTCAGCTCGCCCATCACCTTGCTTTCTTGAGCGGCCCAATGTGGAGCCGCAAGCAAGATAGAGGAGATGAGGAGAATACCCAAGGCAGCAAACCGCAAACTTCTGTGCATGGAGCCCCCTGTTTCTGGGTGGGAATATATGTTAACCCAGAAGGGGCGTACTATGTGGGCTAAAACCGATTCCCGCTACGGATAGTACCGTTTGGCTGTGGCCCAGCGGTTTCACTTTGCTTCCGCCAGACTCAGGCATGCCTCGCGTGCGTGCACCACGCACGTTTCCCCCGCCTCATGTGCATCCAGCCGCACAGACTTCAGCTTCAGCAATCCTCCCGTCGTCAGGCCTTTGAGCATATGCGGTTCCAACGCCGCATCGCGCATGCTCTTACCAGAATAGATCCCCACGGGCGAAACCAGTTCGGTCGCGTAGTTTCCGTTCGATCGCACAATCTTCGTCATCACCCCCTGGCCAATCGTCTCATTCACCGCCATCGTAAACGGCACCACCAGCCGCCCGCCTTCTCGTAGCCGCTCCAGCCACTTCGTTTGCGGATGTGTCACACCGCAATTTACGAAAATCGCGTCGCATTCGCCGGGATCAAACGCTGCGCCGTCTCCTGCTACCACGGTCACGTTCGTGTATTCCGTCAGATTCTCTTTGGCCCGTGCTGCCAAGTCCGGTTGCAGCTCTAGGGCAACCGCCCCTCCGCTTGGTCCCACCGCTTCGGCCATGATCGCCGTGTAATATCCGACGCCGCACCCGAGGTGATACGCGCGTTCGCCCGGCTTTAGTGCCAGCGCGTCAATCCACCCTCCTAGCGAACCCGGCTGGCCGTTATTGATGTCTTTAGCGCGGTCCAGCGAAATCACCACGTTGTGATACACGTCTCGCGGATCGTCTACCGTCACGTACGAAAGCTGCCCCAGGCCTGCCACGGACATCGCTCGTCCTTCGGCCGAGCCAATGTGCCACGGACCCGGTCCCAAAAACTTCTCCCTGGGCACCTTCGCAAACGCCTCCACGAGCCCCGGCGTCGTCAGGTTGGCCGCGAACTTTATCTCTCGCGCGTAGAAGTCCCGGCATTCCTCAATCGTCATCATGCTGGTTCCATCCCGGATCGTATTGGTTCCTACTTTACAGCAACTCCTCCTGCGTGCTCACGAAAGTTCGTGAGATAATAGCCGCATGAAAGCTGTCGTTCAAATGGTTTTCGCGGCCCTGGTCGTCTGCTTCCCTGAGCCTGCTTCTCTGTTTGCGCAAGCTCCCGCACAGCGTCAACAACCCGAATTCATCAAACAGGGCCAGCAACTGATGCATGAAGGAAAGTTGGAGGAGGCTCTGGCTCTTTATCGCAAGACTCTTGAATCCTCACCGGATTCGCTCCCGGCCAACATCGCTGCCGGAGACATTCTGGATTTGATGGGAAAAGGCGAGGAAGCCCGCAAATATTTCCAAAAAGTTATCGACGTTGCCGAAAAGCCCGAGCAAAAAGTCTCAGCGAATCGCGCCATGGCCATGTCCTATGCGTTTGAAGGGAGCTGCAGGAAGACCGTCGAATACGAACAAAAGGTCTTTGATTACTACGTTGAGAAACAGGATTTCGTCCAACAAGGAGAAATTGCGGACGAAGCCGCGCGCATTTGCATCGACTCCGGCGACTTCGATACGGCCCTCCACTGGTACCAGGTTGGCCACGACACGGGGCTCAAGGAACCGGACATCAAGCCGGCTCGCGTGGATTTGTGGAATTTCCGTTGGGAGCACGCGCAAGCCCGCATCGCGGCGCGGCGCGGGAACATCGCTGCCGCGCAAGACCACGTCGCCGCCGCAAAAACCATCTTAGACAAGGGGACAAATCCCGACCAGGCGCAGTTTTACCCTTACCTGCGCGGCTATGTCGCATTTTATGGACAAGACTACAAAGCCGCGCTGGAGGAATTGCTCAAGGCCAATCAGAACGATCCCTTCATCCAATGCTTGCTTGGCCAGACCTACGAGAAACTCGGCGGGAAGGACAAAGCCGTCGAGTCCTATCGCAAAGCGGCCGCGGCCATTGGCCACAATCCTCCTGCCGCTTACGCCGTCCCCTTGTCTAAGAAACGCCTCGCCTCCATGGGCGGATAGCCTTCCCCGCATGAATTTGAACGACCGGGGGAAGGTTTCAAGAATCTCAGGCGCGGCCCTGCAAGATCGGAAGCTTATTCCAAAGGACCCCGGTCTCAAGGATTCGATCTGGCGCCTAAACCGCTTGGCATAGACTCATCCGGCACAGAAGTGCCCGAATATATCGAAGGACGTGGCCAAGACTGGCCGGCCGAGAGCTGCTTGTAGCAGCTTTGGGTGCTCAAAAAGAGTACGAGCAACGAATAAGTTCGCGCGGCTGTTTACCCCATGGCGGCCAATGGAAGCTTTTTCAAAGACTGGGATTTCACAAGAATGCAGCCGCTGACCGCGAGTGGACAATCGCAAACCTCGGCGATAAGGTGTTGGGTCATCCGATAGGATGGGCCCTAATGGCATGACCCACTTCCTCGCTTCAATTACCCCCAAATTATCCCCCTGCGATTCAGACAGTAGCTTGACCCGTTCGCTGGCCTAGAAAGCCCAGATCGGTTGAGCAGAGACTGACCATCCCAAAGTGGGCCATGGACGCGCCTTCGGAAGCGCGCACCCGTTCTGGTTCTCACCACCTCGCTGAGGGGTCCGATTCTTACCAAGCTCATCTTTTTTGGCCT
>QHYK01000015.1 GCA_003224085.1 Acidobacteriota bacterium
GAATCCTTTGGCTCTGCGGCCTCCGGTGCAGGAAAGCGGTCCACTCGAGTCGCTGATGGATTTGCATACGCGCCTTCTTTGGCGAACGCTATCTTCGCGCGACGGCCATTACGTACTGAGCCTGGCGGACTTCACCAGACGGCAGCGTCCGCTGCGGCTTGATGCTTTCGAGCAATACGCGCGCGGCCTGCAAGCCAGCGACCCGGAAGCGAAACTCCGTCAGCTCCACGAAGCGGCGCGCCTCGAACCGGATTGGTGGGATCCAATCTTCGCGCTCGGAGAAGCCTATTTTGCAAAGAAGGACTACAACGCCGCGCTGGCGTGGTTCTTCAAGGTTCCCAAAACCTACGACCGCCATGCCGAAGCGCTATTCTTCAGCGGAGTCTGCCGCCTGCAATTGAATCAGGCAGACCGTGCCGAGGAAGACTTCCGCACTCTTCAGGAAACCTTGAAGAGCGCTGGCGCCAATGGCGCCGGCTCGCCGGAAATCCTGAATGATCTTGCCATTGCGCAAGCCCGGCAGGGCAAAGTGGTTGCCGCGCAAGCCATTCTTCGCCGCGCGGCCGAACTGGCTCCGGGTGAGGACGACTATTCGTTTAATCTTGGCTTGCTGGCATTGCAAAACGACGATGCCACAGCCGCAGCGGCCTTTTTCCGCCAGGCCGCCGAGCGCGAGCCAGATAGCGCGCAAGATCGCGCCCTCCTGATTCTGTCGCTGGAAAAAGCCGAAAAAACAGGCGAAGCCGACCAGGAGCGAGAAGCCGCAAAAGAAGCTTTCGGACCGAGCGGTTTGCCAGTGATTCAGCTCGATGGCCCGCCAGACAAAAGGAACGAAACCCTGGCGCGTCTAACGCGCATCAAGACCGAACTCGACGTCAGCGCGCTTCGTGCGGAGCCAGCGGAGGCTCCCGCCAATGCGGATTCCGCCGCCCTCGCCGGCGACACGCCCGCTGCGCGCATTCGCAGGGGCAGGCAGGAGCTTGCCTCCGGGAATATGGACGCGGCCGAAAAAGAATTCCGCGCCGTGCTTGCTGTCGAAGCTTCCAACGCCGCGGCGCACCGCGGCTTGGCGGAAATCGCGCGCCATAAAGGCAAAATGGATGATGCCGTAAAGGAGTTGCAGGCTTCGCTGGCCGCGCGGGACTCCGCGGAAGTGCGCACCATGCTGGCGAAAATTTATTTGGAGCAGAAGAAACCGGAGTTGGCGCGGGCGGAGGCGGAAAAAGCCGTGAAACTTGCGCCGAATTACGCGGAGGCGAAGCAATTGCTCGAGCATTTGCAGAATTCCAAGCCAGCCGAAAAGAAGCCGGGTGGGGGCGCGCCATGAGGGCGCCGCGATTGCCGAGAGGAAAGTTCGGTTTTGCACGGAGATTGTCCGCCGCGATTTCTTTTGCCTCTTGCGTATTGCCTGCGATAGCGAGCCTGTTGCTGCTGCCCTCGTCCAGCGCCGACGAGCGGGCAGGCGCCCCGCTGGTTCTCGAATTGAAACTCGATGGCGAAGTGGAGCCGATTCTGGCAACGTACATTGACGAAGGGCTACAGGACGCAGCAAATCGGCACGCGTCACTGGTGCTAATCACCATGGATACCCCGGGTGGCCTGAGCGACTCGATGAAGGACATCGTGCAGCACATTCTGATGTCGCCCGTGCCGGTAGCCGTTTACGTCTCGCCAACCGGTGCGCGTGGCGCGTCCGCGGGCTTTTACATTCTTCTGTCTGCGGACATTGCCGCCATGGCTCCGGGCACGCACACAGGTTCGGCCACGCCGGTTATCGCCATCGGTGGTGCGTTTCCCATGCAGATCGACGAAGCCTTTCGAAAGAAAATCAATCAGGATGCCACCGCGTTTCTCCGAAGTTTCACTGAGAGACGCGGCCGCAACTCCGAACTCGCGGAAAAGGCCATCACGGAAGGCAAAGCGTTCACCGAAAAGGAATCGCTGGACGGGAAGATGATCGATTTGATCGCCAATTCGCGTGAGGACTTGATTCGGAAACTCGACGGGCGTGCGATGGCGCGATTTGACGGCACGAAGATGACGCTGGCGTTGAAGAACCCCGCGCTGGCGCCGTTCGAACTCTCCGCGCGTCAGAAATTTCTGTCACGTATCGTCGAGCCGGATATTTTCTTTCTCCTGCTGATTCTCGGTGCGCTCGGTTTGTACACGGAGTTCACGCATCCCGGAGTTATTGCGCCCGGCGTAATCGGAGGAATCTGCCTGATCCTGGCGCTGTACGACATGCATTTTCTCCCGGTGAATCTCGCCGGGCTGTTCCTCATCGCGCTGGCGCTGGCGTTTTTCATTTTGGAAGCCAAGGCCCCGAGTCACGGCGTGCTGGCGCTCGGCGGCGTCGTTTCGATGTTTTTGGGCGCACTGTTCCTGATTCGCTCGCCGCTGACAGCGGGCGGAGTGAGCATCGGTGTAGCGCTGTCGGCAACCGTGCCCTTCGCAGTTTTTGCCGTGGTTTTGACGCGGTTGGTCTTGCGCTCGCGAAAATGGAAGACGGCGACGGGGATGGAAGAAATGATTGGATCCGATGGCATTGTGACCGCAGAACTGAAAACGGGCGCGGAAGGAATGGTGCGCGTTCATGGCGAGCTTTGGCGCGCGCAGTCCTCGCAACCGGTTCCAGAAGGAAAAATGGTTCGCGTAACCAAAGTCGAGGGGTTGAAGCTGTACGTCGAGCCGGCCGAAGTGGCCAGCCCGACGGCGAAGTAAGACGGTGTTCTGGAGGAGGGGAGCATGGAAATCGGATTCGTGGGGATGGCGGTCATCGTCGGAATCGTGCTGATCTGGTTCTGGAATTCGATTTACATCATTAAAGAGTGGGAGCGCGGCGTGGTGTTGCGGTTGGGCCGACTGCTGCCGGAAGCCAAGGGAGCGGGCATACGGCTGGTGATGTGGCCGATCGAAACGCTGTACCGCATCAGCCTTCGGCTTGAAACGCTCGACGTTCCGCCGCAGGATATCATCACCCGCGACAACGTCTCCGTCAAAGTGAACGCCGTGTGTTATTTCCGCGTCGTCGACGCCAACTCGGCGCTCTCGCAAGTGCAGAACTATCAGTACGCCACCTCGCAGCTCGCGCAGACCACGCTGCGCAGCGTCGTCGGCCAATTTGAATTGGACGAAATCCTCTCACAGCGCGAAAAAGTGAACGCCAAGCTCCAAGTAATCTTGGACCAGGACACCGAACCCTGGGGCATCAAAGTCACCAAAGTAGAAGTCAAGCAAGTCGACATTCCCGAACAGATGCAGCGCGCCATCGCCAGGCAAGCGGAAGCCGAGCGCGAGCGCCGCGCGAAAATCATTCACGCCGACGGCGAATTTGAAGCTTCCGCGAAGCTGGCCGACGCCGCCAAAGTGCTGGAGACGCAGCCATCGGCCATTCAATTGAGATATTTGCAAACGCTCACGGAGATAGGTGTCGAGAAGAACACAACGATTGTGTTTCCCCTGCCCATCGATATTATTAACAAGTGGACCCAGGCGTTGGGAGGAACGCAAAAATAGGAAATGAGTTATGGAGGACATCGGGGCGTCGGTGAGCGCGTACTCGAAGGCCGTCACGTCATTGGGTTGTTCCTGGGAGTGATTCTGCTTTCGGGTCTGTTTTTCACGCTGGGGTACGTCATGGGACTGCACCAGTCGGAAGCCCGGGCGAGCTCGGACGATTTGCCCGCGAAACCGGAGCCGCGTAATTCTTCCAGAACGGAGGCCGTTTCGAAGCCCGGGAACAAGACGACTGCCGCAGAACCCCCGTCCGAAACAAAGGCGCCCGAGAGCTCGGAATGGGAGTTTTATCATGCTGGCGAAAAAGAAAAGAGCGAAGATCGGCTGAAGCCTGCGCCCTCTGCCTCCGCACCACAATTGCAAAGTACGCCTGGGCTGATCCATTCACCGGCGTCGCCTCGCAGCGCAGGCAACTCCGGTTCCAAAGGTTCCAATAGTCCCGCGATGCCCGCCAATGCCTATTCCTTGCAGGTCGCCGCTATGAGCCGGGAAGTTGACGCGCTTGATCTTGCGAAGCTATTGCGACAGAAAAAGTTTCCCGCCTACGTGCTTGGCCCGCACGGAGACAAATATTACCGTGTTCAGGTCGGTCCTTACGCCGATCTAAGAGCGGCGGACGCCGCGCGGAAAGGGCTTGAGGGCGCCGGCTTCAAAGCCTTCGTGAAGCGCTGATGCTCACGGACGCCGGGGCCACGCTGGTCGCTTCGGAAGCCGGGGCGAAGATACCGGACTCGCTGCGCCTGATCGTCGGCGCGATTTCTGGCGCGGCGCTTTCTCTTTCCTTCACGGGGCTCTACCTCAGCGTCTATTCCTGGATTTGTGTGGGCGTGCTGCTGCTCGCGATGATGGGCTCCTCGGCTCGCGTCGCTTTCGCTTGCGGATTTCTGCATGCGCTCCTCTTCGTGTTGACCTCCGTGCCCTGGATCGCCACGGTACTGACCGTTCATGGAGGTTTGTCCGTCGCCGGTGGCTGGGGCGTGCTGGTGCTGATTGCCGCCACATGGGGCGTTTTGGCTGGTGGGTTCACGTTGGTAGTGCACCGCATATCGCGGCGAAGCATCGAACTGGGCTGCATGGCTGCGCCGTTTGCCTGGGTCACGTTTGAATTTGTTCGCGCGCATTTGCCCGAAATCAGCTTTCCGTGGAATCTGTTGGGTTACCCGGCGTCCGCAAATCTCGGCTTGCTGCAGATCGCCACGCTCACGGGAATTTACGGATTGTCGTTCCTCGCCGCGGGATGCAACGCATTGCTCGCTTGGACGGTGGCGTCGAAAAGGATGGCGCTGAAGCGGCGAATCGGAATCGCGGGAGGAGCGGCCGCGATTCTTCTAATCGCAATGTTGGCTGGACCGCAGTTCGTTCCGCAGGCAAGAGCCCAGCATTATGCGCGTGCCGTGCAGCTTAATTTCCCGGAAGTGCCGGAATATCCCCAGGACTGGTTCGCGAAAAATGCTGGGCAACTCGACGAAATCGCCAAAATGAGCCTTGCGCCGAGCGGGGAGAAATCCGACCTTCTGATTTGGCCCGAAGCGCCGGCGCCGTTTTCCTGGGAAGATGCGCAATTCGCAAAACTGGCTTCGAATCTGGCGATTCATTTTGGCCATCCGTTTCTCGCCGGAACCATCGAATGGAAACCGCCCGTGGATACGTCAGACCGCGTTCCGCCTGGACAGCAGGCGGCGTACAACAGCGCGATCCTCGTGGATCCGCAGGGCCAGCGCGTCTTTGTTTACGACAAGATTCATCTCGTGCCGTTTGGCGAGTACGAACCGTTTCCTCTCATTCATCGTGTGGTTGCCAACATTTCCGACGCGGTCGGCGGATTCCACAAAGGCAACAAATACGCCGTGGGCCGCCTCCCAAGCGGGCATACTTTTGGCGTCTTCATCTGCTACGAAGCCATTTATCCTGGCCAAGTGCGCCGCTTCGCAGCCAATGGCGGCCAGTTGCTGCTGAACATTTCCAATGACGGCTGGTTTGGCCGCTCTGCCGCTGCCGAGCAGCATCTGCACATGGTGCGCGTCCGCGCCGTGGAAAACCGGCGCTGGCTCGTCCGCGCCACCAACAACGGCTACACCGTTTCGGTGGATCCTTACGGTCGCATCGTTGAGCCGCTTCCGCCCGACGTGCGCGCCGTCGCCGATTTGCCTTATGGTTTTCGAACCGACCAAACCATCTATACTCGTTTTGGAAACTGGTTCGCTTGGATGTGCGTCGTTGTTTCGGCTATCCTGTTACTGATCACCTTAAAGCCCGGAAGTAAAGAAGTAAGAACATAAGGAAGTAAGGAAAACTCCCAGAAAGATACAAATGATGCAAATGATCCTCGAAGACCTGCAGCATTGCTACGAGTCGCTCCAACCACGCATCACGCTCGTCCGGAGCTATCTTTGACGCACCGAGCAACCGCGAACGCCTGAAAGCGTTGCAGGCGCGCATTGCCGAACCCAATTTCTGGAACGACCAAGAAGCCGCCCAGGGAGTTCTGCGCGAACGCAAACGCGCCGAAGAGCAAATTGCCGCGGACGAAAAGCTCGTAGCCATAGGTGGTGACCTGGAGACCTATATCCACCTTGTCCAGGAAGAGACAAATCCCAAGCAAAGGGAAGACCTCCTGAAAGAACTGGAGCGAGAGCTCGGAGCCGCGGACGTTTACGTTTCCGACCTGGAAACCAAGACACTCCTCGCTGGCGAGAAAGATCATCTCAACGCCATTATGACTATCAAGCCTGGCGCCGGCGGCACGGAGTCCCAGGATTGGGCGTCCATGCTTGTGCGCATGTACCTGCGCTGGGCGGAGCGCAAAGCAATCAGCGCCTCAGTGCTCGATGAGATGCCGGGAGAAGAAGCCGGAATCAAGTCAGCGACCATCGAGTTTTCCGGTGAAAACGCCTATGGTTTGCTGGCTGGCGAAACGGGAGTCCACCGCCTGGTTCGAATTTCTCCTTTCGATCAGGCGGCAAGGCGCCATACTTCTTTTGCCTCGGTGTTTGTAATTCCGGAAATCGACGACAAAATCGAGATCAACATTCGTCCCGAGGATTTGAAGATCGACACGTTCCGTTCCGGCGGCAAAGGCGGACAAAACGTCAACAAAGTCGAAACCGCCGTTCGCATCACGCACGTTCCCAGCGGCATCGTTGTCGGCTGTCAGGCCGAACGCAGCCAGCACAAGAACCGCGAGCTGGCGATGAAAACGTTACGTTCGCGCCTTTACGACATGGAATTGCAGAAGCGCCAGGCGGAAACCGACAAGCTCGATGAAACCAAGATGGACATTTCGTTTGGTAGCCAGATTCGTTCCTACGTGATGCAGCCCTATCAGATGATCAAAGACCACCGCACGAAATTCGAAGTCGGCGACGTCAATCGTGTGCTCGACGGCGACCTGGATCCCTTTATTCGCTCCTATCTCATGGCCAAAAAGACCAAAGGGCGGCTCGACGTCCAGCCCGACGACAACGGCGAACCGGAGTAGCCGAGCCTGATTCCAAGCGCCCT
>QHYK01000128.1 GCA_003224085.1 Acidobacteriota bacterium
CCTGCGCGTCGGCGTAGCCGTGCATGCGTTGAGCGATCAGGCGATATAGACCGCTGGCCAGCACCAGCAAGGCCATGTCGAAATCCACTTTCATCCCTACCGCTGAGGAGAGCGCATCAATATGGAAGAAACGGACCGCGTCGGAGAGCGCATTTTCGATCAGCATGCGTTGAGCGTAGCGGGTCAGCAGCGCCTTGGTGGTAGTTTGCCGTTGATTGGTGAGCAGGATGGTCGGTTCGTCGTGGCCGAGGTCTAGAACATATAGCTGCCGTAGTGACCGTCCGGCCAAGGAGATGGTCTGTTCAAAGACTCGCGGAGTTCGAAATTTGCGAGTGGGAACCTCCAACTCAACGGTCCGCCAGGCCGAACGAGGCAGCAGAACGATTTCCCTCAGTAGTTTTGGGGAGCGGCGGCGCAGGGTGATGAAAGGGATGTTCATCGCATCCAACCGTGCCAACCCCTCGTGGGTCGTCAGCTTGGAATCGAAGACCAGATGGCTGGGAAGTTTGCCGTGAGCGCGCTTCCAAAAATCGATGAACTGGAAGACCTCGTCAGCTTCCTCGCCTTTGCGCAGATCCGCATTGGAGTAGCAGAAGACGTGGCTGCTCGCATCCTGAGCGAGAAAGACCAGCATGCTGGGCTGGCTGCGGCTGCGGGCCGACACATAGTGCCGTTCCACCATAGGGTCTTCGCCGTAAAAAGGTACGGAATGAAAATCTAAATTGAAGGAATCTCCGGGCAGGAGCTTGGTTCCCAGGATGCAGTGGTGCCAAGCAGTCAGGAACCGAGCCGTTTTGCGGGGATCGATTCGGCAGGAGTATTCCGAAAGATAGCTTTTCTTGGGGAAGGCATTCAGGCCGGCGAATAGTGCCAGCCCTTCATCGGCGATCAAGGCCATCACGTGGCTTTTTCGCTCAATCGACCAAAGCTTGAGCGCCAGACAACATCGCAAGGCATGATCGGCGGGGATCATCTTGGAGCCTGGCAACCCAGCTACTTGCGTCAACTTTTGCGTCTGCAGACGTACCAAGTCGGCGACGAACAGGAACAGCCCGCCGCAGCGAGTGGTGAAGGTGCGGGGGGCCAGGGAAAACAGTCTGGCATTGGCCACTGGCTCAACCGTGGGGCGGGGTTGCTGGGGCCGTTCTTCATCGAGCCGCCGAGGCAGCGGAGCGAACCCTTCGGCTTTGAGGACTTCCCGCACGCCGGTCGGACTCAGTGGAGAGTGGCGGTCCTTAAGAATCAGGCTGATCTCATAAACGGAGTGGTTCTGCTTGCGCAGCTTGACGATCAGGTCGCGGGCCGCGGACTTCTTGGGTTGGGACTGCGGGCCGTGCCGCGGAGAGAGAAAAAAGGTGGGATGAGTTTCTCTGCGAAAGTGGTGACAAAGAACGTGGAAGGAATTGAGAGTGTAGCCGAAGGCGCGGGCCACGTCTTTGGCGAGACGGCCCTCGAGCAGATAAGCGCGCAGGGCCTCGTATTGGCGGTGTTTCGGCAAGCGGGGTTCCAGGAAGAAGCGGCGGAGTGCACTTAATTCTTTTGGTGCGCCGATAGCCATGAGAGCAGCATGTAACATACAATATGTAGTGTCAAGAGCAATTTCGTCCACCATCTGCAATTGTCGCTAGATTCGTTCATTTATCAGCCTTCCCGAATGTTTGGAGATTCTTTCCGCTGAAGACCACCCTGCGCGTGCAGCAGATGAGACGCGACACTATTGTCAATATGAGCGCACCAATACGCTAAGTCATCTCGGTAGTGCTCCGGGAAATGGGCCAACAATCGCCCAAAACACTTAGGGGAACGGTTGTCCGTGGAAATTCAGGCTAGGCCGGCGAACGCCTTTCGCACGGGGATATGAAGCGACTGGCCGGCACTCGTGCCGATTCCGTGAGTTTCCGTCGACCATGAAACAAGTCGGTACACTTTGGCACCTCCTTCAGTGCGTTCCCTCATCGGTTGCGCGCTACCGGCGTTCGCAGCTGCAGCGGGCCTGGGGCCTATAGCGCACACTTTGGCTCCGTCGAGAGAGCAACCAAAGTTCCGCCTGTTTTTCGCTACCCAGGCGTACATGCGCGGACCAACGAGACCTGCCCCGGGGGCGTAAAACAGTGGCAGGAAGGGATAGAGGCGGGGGCTCTCCCACATGATCCTGCGGAACGCGAAAAAACCTCGAAATACCTCGCCGCGCGGAGTTACAACATACATGGCGTCGTTGGTATCGGCGCGAGCGAGCACGGAGAACTTCGCCTGCACCAGCTCACGGTCGTTGCCATCGTGGAGACGAAACAGACGGTCTCCGGCGAGCCACTCGAGAAGACGGAGCGATCGAAGGCAGAAGCGACACTGCGCATCGTAAATCACATCCAGACCCTTGTTCCTCACTGCCTCGTCCATTCTTCTCCTCATCTCGGGCCCTCGCTCCACGACGTCAATCAGGCAAAGACGTTCAGTCGGTTGCCATCATATGAACCGACGCACGCCGGATGGATGGCGCGCCGGCTGAAACACGAAAGGATCACTTCGCGATATCGTCCCCCGTTCATCAGCTCATCGCTCCGGAGCAGCGTAGCTAGCCCCACGTGGTAGCTCGCGCGCACGCGGGGGAGGTATTCTGTGGTGGGTTCGCCCTCAGGACTCGCTATGTTGCCAAGCTCAAGAAGCGTTTTCAGAACCAGCAAGTCGGTCTGGTGCCCTCCATCAGACTCGGTGGCCTCAAGTCGAGCCCGTAAGTCCCAGAGCGCAGCAGCCCAGATCGTGCCGTTAAGATGTGGGTCCGCGTTCGGACTGGAATCGTAATCGGCCATCGTCTTGGCTGAAGCAAGGCTGCGAGGGTGAATCTCTTGCTCATCGTGGCGGCGATGCCAGGCCCAGATGTGAGGTGTACCCAATATCGCAGCCGCCCAGTAGTCGCACGTCCCCTCGTCGATGGCTTCCTTGCGGTTGCTTTGCTTGTCCGGCGGGCGGAAGGCGTTGGCTCGCACGTCCGCTGTGTGCCGCATGATGTGATGGCCATACTCGTGATAGAGAATCGCGCCGTTGTGCGCTGCATGGCCCCAGTAAGTGCCTCCCATCGCTCTGGCTATCGCTCCGTCACGATGCAACTGATATCCCGGACCCAAATGGATCTCACCCGTGGGCGAGAGAGGTTGGAACTCTCTTGGGTCATTGCACCAACTGGGGAGACGATAATGTCCGCCCTGCATCGGTATCATGCGGCCACTGCACGTTCCGAACACGCCATCGCGCAAGCCATCCCTCTCAGTGGCGGCATGATGTGCGTTCACTATAGCGGTTACTCTCGGCAGGGAGGAGTGACCGAGCTGGCGCAACAGCCCGTCGACGTAGGCGGCAATCCGGTCGAGGTGAAAGTAAGCATTCACTTCTCCGAAATGGGAGGCCTGTATATAGCGGTGCCGATCTTCCGGAGCGGCGAGAACAACCTTGTCGAGGCGTCCACCTCCCCCGCCCGGGTTGAAAAGGAAATCACCCTCGGCGTTCGGCTGTGCATCGCCGATGGGCAGAACTCGAACCCCACCGCCGATTGGACCCGGCTCGTTTACCTCTCCGCTATTTCGCACTCGTACAAAGCGTCCCGAGAGACGGCCCCTCCCTTCGCCTTCCCGGTCAAGCCGCGGCAGAGACTCGATACTGACGCTAATGCTCCCCCCTCGCGTGCTCGCTGGGTCAGGCAACCACCTGTATACTCGACCTCGCTGCATAGAGCTTGTCCGTGTGGCCTTGAGTGTGACTCGTTCATTCGACCAGTTGCCGCGCTTCGCCCTGGGCTGTGGCAACGTTCAGAGCGGGGTATGGGTGGGCCTCAACCTTGTGGGCCAAACCCATGATTTGAGCGGTTAGTTCTCCACGCTCCAGCTCCTGCGCCGTCAGGCAAGGCAATCCCGTTCCCATTTGCGCCTCCTTCTGGCACAGAGGGCTCATGGAGACAAGGCCGGAAATGGCAAGTGGCTCGATTCCCCAACGCCGCAGCACGCTCACCCCACCAGTGGCCGCCAGCGGATCACCCGCAGCAAAAATCCAGGCGTCAACGGTTTCGCAAAAACGGGGGCTTTGTAGCAGCGCAGCAGTTTCGTTCTGCAACAAGCCGTCCGCGATCTCGACGACTAGGATCGCAGCATGGTGAAAAGCCGCAGAAGCGACGAAGAGACGTTGGAGATTTATCAGCTCCTCAAGGTCACAGAGGTAGGTGGATGGCAACCCGCCGTCCACGAAGTCCCAGGCCACACAGGCCCCGGCATCCAGCAGTTTGAATCTGTCCTTGCCGGTCGCGGTGCCTGTGAGTTTTGCGCCCGCCACACGGTATCCCTGCTTGTGAATGCCCGCGATGACACTCATCGCTGTGTGGGTTTTTCCGGAATCCATCGACGCGCCACAGACCACGACAACACGAACGCCTGGCTGACCGTTGCAAGGGGACGGCGGAATAGCGAACTGGCGCAAGTGCAGGGGGGACCCGCTGGGGTCCCCTATAAACCCGAGCAGCTGCAGCCTAGTCGGATCGCCGCACTCGGCGTGCTTGCTCACCACCAGCCCGCACATGCCGCCCATAGAAAGCAAATCGCAATGTTCGCCGTCCGCTCGCGCATAACCCTCGAACTGACGCGTCGCATACCGGTTTCCGAAGACAACCGCGAGCAAATCGCCTTTGTGCAGGGAACAACGGCGGCCGTCGCGAAGTTCCACACTATCGTTCCGTCCGAGCTTCTCTACCCTGGCGAGCGCGATGTCCCCTGGCACGGGAGAGCCCGACCAGGGCAACAGGCGGGATAGACTCTCGTCTGGGACCCGGCGCAACGCATAAGGGACCCGCACAATTGTTTTCCACTCGTCACTCAGATTTTTGCGCACGACTACCTCCATAGATGGTTGCGAACTTAACGAACACCAGTGCTGGGCGTCTTTAGCCAAAGGTCAATTTTCCAAATCAAAAGAGTTGGCATTTTCGACCACGAGGACGCAAGAGCGAACATGATCGCGCAAAGCCCTTCGCTGCTCACCGTAGAGAAGCGCAAAACGACACGCAATCCGTGCGATTACCGCTTTTTTCGCCCGAAGAAACCGGATAATGTGAGTACTATATATATATGTAATATTAAAGGATATTAATGGACTGTTTGAATCCCTTTAACCATGTCCGCAGAATGCCCTAGATCGCTGTGCCAGTTTCTAACACTTCGCGGGCGTATTCTTGAAAGTTCGGTTAGCTCGGCATTAAAGTTTATTAATCTTCGCGCCGAAGGCAGCAAGCTGGAACCCCAAGGTTCCATGTTCCGCGGGAATTCAATTTCTCTTCAACGCGTTGCAACGGAATGTTTGTTCGGCCCCCGATACGGGACTGCGAGGTTCAGACGTGGGAACTCAGCCCGGTTACTCGCCGATTCGAAACGGCCTGAAAGCACGCAGTCACAGGTGTGTTTGCCTATCCCTTGGCTACACCTTGCGTAGAAACAGCAGCGCCAAGTCGAGGATGAGAATGATGACGACCATGAGCTCGAGAACAAAAGCACGGCCCTGCTGGAATTGGCCCACCATAAACGAATACATACGCTCGGCCGTGCGCAACTTCTTGTTGGCCAGGTTCTTATAGTCCCGGACCCCCCACTTTGCTGGCGACCGGTTGATAGAGGCGAGCCGAGTACATATCGCTGAGGAACTTCATGGAGTTGTCCGTGCGCTCAGCCAATTCCGTTACGTCAAGAAACAAAGCGTAAGAGGCGGCCCGAAACTTTAGCGAGGCGCCACCTCGCCCAAAGCGCGACTCCCTTTTGAAGCGCGTCGTAGGCGGAGTTTCCAAGTAAGGCGTCCCGGAAATCGCAAAAATGCCGCCAATCCAGCGGTTTCTGAGTTAGATTGCAAGCTGCCCAAGCTTCGGACGCGCCATTTGTCAGTTTTGCTGCAGTCCTTGCGTCGCGCGTCGACTTGCTAAGGGGATCGCTTGAAGAGATTCCGCCCAGGATGTTATTTCGGCGTCCGTTGCTGGAGGAGTGGATGCCAGTGCCGCTGCAGCCATACCGTGCTCTACTCAGACTAATTGTTTCTCTGGTGCAAGATTTTAAGTGCAGCAACGATGTC
This sequence comes from Acidobacteriota bacterium, assembly GCA_003224085.1. Lineage (GTDB taxonomy): Bacteria > Acidobacteriota > Terriglobia > Acidiferrales > UBA7541 > Acidiferrum. The sequence goes on from QHYK01000128.1 coordinate 6,094, forward strand.
CGGATCCTGAGGAGCGAGTTTTTGTGCTTCGAGCAATTCGATCAGGCCGTTCTTCAGGTCACCCGACCGGCAGTAAATCAGACCGAGATCCTTGCGAAGCAGCGGCAAAGCGGCGCACTTGTCGCAAATCTCCAGCGCCTCCTTTAACTGGGAAATCGCCTCTGGCCAGTCGTGGGCGGCTGCTGATACGAGTGCAAAATTACCCAGGGTCTGCGCGCGATCCAAAATGTGGTTGTCCGCCTGAAGCCGAGTGAGCCTTGCAAGCAGCTTCTTCGATTCTCCCGGATCAGATTTCGCAAGGACATGAGCGAGATTGTAAAGCGCCTGCCCGTAATTCGGATCAATTTCGACCACTCTCCTCCATCGCGCAATCGCTCCACTCTGGTCGCCCTTATGGAGCAATTCTTGACCCAGTTTGAACAAGGCATCCGGGTTGTCAGGATGGATCGTGAGGGTTTTCTCGAACAGGCTGAGCGCCGCCTCGTTGTTCCCGGCTTGTCTCTCAATGAGGCCGAGCAAGTACCAGGCCTCAGCCAATGTTGGGTCGGCATGGGTTGCGGCGTTGAGCTCGGTTTTAGCTTCGTCGTTTCTCCGCAAATCGAGCAGCGTTCTGCCTCGGTTATAGCGCGTCACAGCAGAGCTTGGCTCTAAACGAACAGCCTCGGAGAATTGGGCGAGCGCGCCATCGAGGTCGAAGCGATCGGCCAGCGCAATCCCAAGATTGAGACGGGCGCCCGCCGAATTAGGATCCAAGGCCACCACGCGACGGAAGGCGTCAATCGCCTCGTCCGCTCGTCCGGTTCGTGTTAGAACCATTGCCTTTCCGGTGAGCGCCTTCGTGTTGTCCGGTTCGAGCCGCAGGGCAGTATCAAACGCGTGTTCGGCTTCGGGGAATCGCGACCCGCCAGCCAGGATCAGTCCGAGATTCAAATAAGCTTGCGCATACCGTGGATCGTCCTCGACCGCCTGCCGAAACAAAAGTTCCGCTTCGGCATTTTTTCCTTGCTGCCCATAGAGGACGGCGAGGTTATTCTGCGCTTCGGCATATTGGGGGTCGAGCGAGATGGCCTCCTTGAATTGCTTTTCCGCTTCTTCAATCTTGCCAGCTTGAAGGAGCAAGAAACCGAGTTGGTTTCGCACCGGAGCGAAGCTGGCATCGAGGGCGACCGCTTTCTCGAGCGCCTCCCGTTCCGCCACGACATCGCCCTGCCGGTCCAGGGCCAGGGCGAGGTTATATTGGGTGCGAACGTTCTTTGGATCTTCGCGAATCGCCTCCCGGTACAAATCGACGGCCCGCTGAATTTCTCCTGATTTCAAGTATTCATTGGCTTGGTTCGCTTTTACACCAGCGACGTCGCGCTCGACGGATTGCTCGGAATGCTCCTCGACGGTCTTCAATTGCTCACGGGCTTCTTTTTCCCCACCAAGTTTGCGCAAAACTCCCGCCAACTGAAAATGAGCTTCGCTCGAATCAGGCTTCAATTGGAGAGCCTTCTCCAGTTGTTCCCGGGCCTCTGCCGCTTTCCCGAGTTTGGCAAGCACAAAGCCCAGGCTGTAGCGGGCGTCGTAATCGTCCGGTTTGAGCTGAACGGCCAGGTTCAAGGTGAGCCGCGCTTGGTGGTAATTCCCAATGCTCCGGTCTATGAAGCCCATGAGAAAAAGCGCCTCGAAGTCCTCCGGATGGCGCCGGAGATAACCCTTCGCAATCGGAAGCGCGGTATCAAAATCCGCCAGGATGACCAGAGTCTTGAGATAAGAAACGCCTGCCACGTCGTCGCTGGGGTCCAGTCTTAAAGCTTGCTCGAATTCTCCCGCAGCTTCCCGGTACCGGTTCTGCTCGGTGAGGGCAATGGCCAGATTGGAGTGAGCCTGAGCAGAAGCGGGGTCCTGTTTGACAATTTGCGAAAGCAGTTGGATAGCTTGTTCGATATACCCGTTTTTGGAATAGGCGATGGCTAAATTGAGTTGCAGCTGCTCGTCCCGGGGCGCATCTTTTAAGTAAGCCACAGCCGCCGAGTATCGCTTTTGCTCGATGAGAGCTTTGGTCAGTCCATCGAGCGCGGGGATGAACTTCGCGTCGATTTTAAGAGCCGCTTTGAATTCACTGATCGCCCCGTCCATTTGTTTCAGTTGCATCAGGGCCATGCCCAGGCCGGCATGGGTTTGAGGGAGTTCCGGATGCAAGGCGGCCGCGGCGCGAAATTCCCGCGCAGCATGGGAAGCATCGCCGCGTCCGAGGAGCAAGAGGCCGAGATTGTAGTGCGCCTCCCAAGATTTTGGCTCCAGACGAATCGCTGATTTGAATGCGGTGAGCGCACAAGAAAAGTCATTGTGCTGAGCGAAATAAGCGCCAAGGGCACTGTAAGCGGGCGCCGTTGGATGCGAGGCGATCGCCTTCTCCAAATCCGCGGGACCCTTGCAGGCGGCTTGCGCGCCGCACACCTGATGCATCGCCAACTCAGCGCAGCAGCAGAGGCCGAAGGAGATTCGCAAGAAAGGGCGAAGAAGCGCCATGCGCATGGGGCCGCCTGCGGGATTCACGAACAGGTCACTCATGCGTACGCGAACCCCCCTGACGCTCGCCGCGAGCAAGAACCGGGGTTTTCTTGGCCAGTTCAGCATATTTTTGCGCCAATTCCGCATCTCCGAGCCGATGGTAAACGCGTTCCAGTAACGCATAAATTTGCAGATCGATGATGATTCCTCGATCGTCTCGAAGAGTGGCGGCCCTCTCGGCATCGGACCGGGCCTGTTCGTAATTCTTTAGCTGCAAATTCAGTTTTGCGCGTTCATACCAGACCGCTCTCACATCCGGAGCGAGCTCGACAGCGCGATCGAAAAAAAACTTACTCGCTTTGGGGTCGCCGCGCTTGCCAAGAAAGCGGCCGTAGTTGTAGTCGAGGAAAGCGTCAAAATGAGGTCCTGGCCGGTTGACCTCGAGAGCCTTGCCGTAGGCCTGTTCGGCCGCGACCACTTGGCCGAGCGGCTCAAGATTCAACGCTAGGTAGTCGTATGCGCGAGCGTTGTGAGGGTTAATTGCAACTGTCCTCTTGAAGCACCTTACGGCCTCAGCAGGACGCTTTGCTCGGTCATACATTGTTCCGAGATAGAATTCCGTCTCCGCGTCTTTGCCATCAAGCTCAGAGGCCCTCTCGAGCAACGCCAGGCCCTCCTGCGGCTGCCCTTTCATATCTAGAATCTGTCCACGAAGCGCCATAACGCCGGGATCCTGAGGGTTCGTTTCCAGAGCTTGCGCGGACAGCGAATCGGCTTGATCGTACTGCCTTCGCTCGATCAAGAATCGGCCAAAATAGGTGTAGGCGCGAGGATCTTGCGGGGCGAGCTGAAGATATCGAGCGAACAAGCTACCGGCGTCTGGTGCATTGCCGGTTTCGTCAGCCATGCGCGCTAGGGCCAAGATGATTTCGGGACAATCGGGGTGTTGCGCTTGGATCGGGCCAAGATTTTCTCTTGCCGACGCGATGTCGCCTTGCGCCAACTGAGCAAAGACCAGGGCTAGTCGTGAGGTTGCGCCCGCGCATCGGTCCGCGGCTGCACGGCCTGAAAACACCGCCACAAATGCAAAGCAAAACAGCGCCGTCCTCATTGCTCCGTTACCTTAAAGATCCGGTCTGCTCTTACGTTGCGAAGGACCTGCACGGTGCCGCTCGGCCATCGCAGCTCGATTTCACGAATTTCCGCGTCTGCGCCCAACCCAAAATGCACCCGCTTATCGGACGAACTCGCGTAGCTCCCAGCGGTCGTGACGTGATTGTACTGCACGAGACCGGACTCTCCCGTCACCTTGATCCGCGTGCCGATCCCGTCGCGATTGCTTTTCACCCCGACGCACTCGATCAGGATCCAATGGTTGTCGTTGAGGGTCGTATTGTAAAGAAGTTCCGCGCGGCCGTGAATGACGGAGACGACAACGTCCATTTTGCCATCGTTGTTGAGGTCGCCGAAGGCGGCGCCGCGGTGCGCGGCAGGAACCTGCAGGTCAGGGCCGGAGCGCGCGCCTAGATATTGAAATTTGCCGGTCTTGAGGTTGCGGAACACGGCGTTCGCCTGCCGATAGTGTTGCCTCGGGTCGATTTCCGCATTTTCGCTGACGTGAGAATTGGCGCTGAAGAGATCTTTGTACCCATCGTTGTCAAAATCGAAGATCCCCGCGCCCCAGCCGCTCATCTGAAAACTGGGAAAGCCGATACCGGACGGGTAGGACTCCTCGCTGAAGAAACCCTGGCCCTCGTTGCGGAAGAGGGGAAAGGTTTCGCCTCCGAGGGCGGTGAGGAAAATGCCGGGCCTGCCCGTGTTGGTCCAGTCCCGGAAATCGACACCCATACTCGAAACCGGAACGCCGTCGCTCGTGTACGCCACTTCGGCTTCAACGCCGACCTCTTGGAAGCGCCGACCCCCCAGATTTTTGAAAAGAAAGTTCCGTTCGTTGTCGTTGGCGACGAAGATGTCCGTCCAGCCGTCGCCGTCATAGTCCGCGATCGCGGCGCCCATGCCTTTTCCAACCTGTTCGAAGAAGCCCATGGCAGCGGAAACATCCGTAAACGTCCCGTCTCCGTTGTTGTGGTATAAAAAATTCGGCTCGCCTTTGTAAAGGGAAGGAGGGCATGAGATGCGCTTGCCTGGCGGGCCGCAGACGCGCGAGTTCTCAAAAGACCAGTCGAGATAATTGGCCACGAAAAGATCCAACAGGCCGTCATTATCGTAGTCGACCCAGGCCGCTGAAACGGACCACAACTTTTTCCCACCGGGGGTGAGGCCGCCGACTCCCGCGCGCTGGGTGACGTCGGTAAAGGTTCCATCGCCGTTGTTGTGATAGAGAATGTTGCGGTTCACGCCGGTCACGTAGATGTCCGTCCAGCCGTCATTGTCGTAATCGGCAGCGGCAACACCCATGCTATAGCCTTCGCCGCGAACGCCAGCGCGATCCGTGACATCCGTGAACGTTCCATTGCAATTGTTGTGATACAAGCGGTTGAGAAAGACCGGGCTATCCTTGGTCAGGCTCGGGATGCGCGCGCCGTTGGCGAAGAAAATGTCGAGGCAGCCATCATTGTCATAATCGAGAAGGGCAACGCCCCCGAGAGTGCTATCGATGATCGGCTTGTCGGGAATGGTGCCATTTTCCAGCACAAAAGCAACGCCCGATTGCTTTTGCCGGTTCTCGAAGCGAATCTCGGAATTTTCCGAACTCAGGCTGGCGGGAACCAGCCCGACGATCCCAATTAGGCTAGCGGCGACCCGCAGGAACGGCTGATCGAATCGAGGGCTTTTCGAGAGGCTCATCTGTGCGAACCCGCCTCTGCCCGCGCCAGCATCTGCCGCATGAAGTAGTCTTGCGGAAAAGCCTCGACGTAGTGTTCCAGGGCGGTTTCCGCGAGAGCATACTGCCGCAACTTGACGAGTTGGAGCACCAGCTTTTTTTGTAGAACAGGGTTGAAGGGATCGAGCTCGATCGCTTTCTGGAGCAGAGGAACGGTTTCCTGTTGCTGGCTGAGCCTGTCGAGCGCGTCGGCGAGGTCAGCGCAGGTTAGCGGCATGGACGGGTCGAGCTTGAGTGCGGCCCTCAAGTGAGCGACCGCCGAAGGGAGACTTCCGCTGCGCAAGTCTCTACGCCCCAAGGCCGCCTGGACAAGCGCGTTATGCGGCCGGGTTTTCTCAAGCTCACCCAAAACGGAGAAATAGCGGTCCCGGTATTCCGGAAACTTGTCCATCAGTTCGCCATAGGCTTGGAGTAGGCTCAATCGTGGGGGAGGCGCAGTTTTCCGCAGAATTGAGCTCAGATGGATTAGGTCGGGCAAGGCCGGCGTGGTTTGATGAAAAGCAGATTCAGGCAAGGGATCGTCAGCCCGGGCCGAGATGCGGTGGCTGGTGACGCTCGAATGCAAGATCACGCCGATGTCTTTTTTGGGCATATGACAGATGGAGCAGGCATCTGGTGGGTCGTGCTGGCGGCGGGTTTCGAGAGAAAGAGCGCAACTTTGCTCGGTATGGCAGGTCAAGCATTTTTTGGCGAAGTAGGCGGGAGCCTCCGCGGGGGAAGGTTCAACGTGTGGGTCGTGGCAAGTAATGCATTTCATCCGGCCCTGGCTCTCGCGGTGACACTTGCTGAGGGTCATGGAGTAGTAGTGCTCGAGGTGTTCGGATTGAGGAGGCGCGCCCGGCTTCGGAGGCACTAAAAAGATAGAAAGCGTGTTGTCGAGAGGTTCCCCCGGCCTAAAGTCCTGATAATGCCTGCCTGGCTTCAGCACGCGCACGTCTCCCGTTTGATGGCAAAACATGCAGATGTTGTCTGCCAGTGCCGGCGAGAGGGCGGCCGGGTTGACGACCGAGAGTTTCGCCGGGCCAAGCTTGCCGGAACGGACGGCCGTCATGTGCGGCGCCCCGGGACCGTGGCAGTTTTCGCAGCCAATCGCAAGCTCGAAAAACGGAGGCCGTTTGAATCGGCCGGTTCCTTCGGACGCCGGCATGGGCCGGCCACTGTGGCACGCGATGCAACCTGCGAGAATAGGCCGGTTAAAACCGTAATTCCCGAATTCGTATCCCGGCGACAGGGCCCACATCTGTGGTCTCGAATAGAACGAAAGCGGCGCTTGAAAAAGGTAATCGCCCTTCTGCACTAACCCGCCGAACCCATTCGCACCCGAACCGATGATCCAATCGACCTGGTGCGTGTCGCGGAATATCTCTTTCCCATCCGCGTCAGTTTGGTTTTGGCTCTGGAACAACTTTCCGTCGCGCGAGAAGACATCTAAGTGCTGGTTCACGTCTTTCATAAAAACGGAAGCTGGCAAATGAAGCCTCTCGACCCGTTCGGTGGTAACGGCCACCAGCGAGCGGCCCATGGCAGTTCGCGAGAAGCTTTTATAGATGTCGCGATGGCATTCCGCGCAGGCGCCTGAGCCAACGTAGGAGTCCTCGGGCGAGCCGCGTGGATCCGCCAAGACGGCAGGTGCCTGCTTCGGAGCGCAGGCGAGCCGTTCGAGAAAGAACTCACCCGACAAAACCGCCAGGGCTCGGAAGAGTAGGTGCATGAAGTGCCGCCGCCTCTTCAGGTTGTGCTCGATCAGTCGCACGGAAGCCAACGCCTGGGAAAGGTTGAGCCGAAAGAGCTTCTAGCATCGAGAGCGGAATTGTCACGGGAAGTCATAAGAGAGAGCATGCTCATCCAATTGCGGATCTGCGCGGGACGAACGGCTTGGCAGGGTCCAGAACGGTTTTCTCCTTACCGGCCTCCCGCACCCGCGCACCGATTCTTACAGAGATGGCGTTCGCTGTGCGTTGAAGCGCCTTGCCCAGGGAAGGAATCTTAGCCCGCGGGATGCGGCTCACGGGTCCGGCGAGGCTGATCGAGGCAATCGCGTGTTCCCTGGAATCCAAGACCGGTGCGGCGACGCAACGCGCTCCGAGGGTAGCCTCCTCGTCGTCAATCGCGTAGCCTCTTTCGCAGATATTCGCGATTTCCTTGCGAAGAGCGGTTCGTGAAGTGATGGTTCTAGGTGTTTGGCGTTCCAAAGTCAGAGAGTTCAAGAGCCGCTCCTGGTCCGACGCAGGCAGATACGCCAGCAGGGCCTTTCCAAGCGCGGTGCAGTGGAGGGGTCGCTTCATGCCCGGTCTTGAAACCAGACGAAAGGCGTGGGGGCTCTCGAGGACCTCCACATACAGAACGGAATCCACGTCCAGAATGGCCAGATTGACGGTTTCGCTCGTCGCGCGCTGCAGATCGAGCAGCCAGGGCCAGGCAATCGAACGCAATCCTTCCACCCAATTGCCCCGAGCCGCCATTTCAATGAATCGGATTCCCAACACGTAGGCCTGGGAGCCATTGCGGACCAGATATCCTTCACGCTCGAGATGGGCGAGGAACCGATAAGCGGTGCTTTTGTTGAATCCCGTTCTCTCGCTGATTTCCTTGAGGCGCAGACCCTTCGGAGAATCACAAATCAATTCGAGGATGCGAAGCGTCCTACTGAGCGTTCCGACGGGCTGGGCCTTTCTCACGCGCACGTGCATCTGCTGAGGTGCCTCCCCTCCCCAGGCATGAACGATGCCGCCAAGGCAGTACAACGGATCTTCCCTAAGCGAGAGCACGTCGCCGTGACGCGCTAGCTTTTCCAATAGGGATTCCGATGGAGCCGGATTGTAAATCAGAAAGCGACGGAAGGCCAGCTTGGCGCGAAAGAGATTTCACATAGCAAAACTCGAGGCCATATTTTGAAATTTAGCTTGACACTAGAATTCCGGCGGTGTACAGAAATCAGGGCCACAAAACGGGGAAAACGATTACCACAACCCGGAGGTTATCCCCATGCGCAACGCGTTCGGGCGCGCGCCTCGAAAGAATACGCGCACGCTATGGGTCCTCTTCCTTCTGCCTGTTGCCTGCCTGCTGAGCACCATCAGCCCGGCGTCCGCCCAGCTTTCCACGGCCTCGCTGAACGGGGTTGTGCGCGACCCGAGCGGTGCGGTCATCGCCAAAGCCAATGTCGTGCTACGGAATACACAGACCACCATCGAGCGAACAACTGTCTCGAACGACACCGGAGAGTATGTTTTCCTCAACGTCGCACCGGGGCCGTACACCCTTGCGATCGAGGCAGCCGGCTTTGCCTCCAAGCACGTCGCCGAATTTGTTTTGGGTGTAAATCAGACGGCAACCATCGACGTTACGTTGACCCCCGGCGGCAAGACCGAGGTCGTGACCGTCGAGGCCAGCGCCGAGCAGCTGCAGGCATCAACAGCCGACTTGGGCACCGTGATCGCCACGAAACAGGTTAATGACCTTCCCCTGAATGGCCGGAATTTTACACAGCTCCTGCAGTTGACGCCGGGCGTCGCGCCCGTGAATGTCGCGCAGAGTGGCGGAAGCGGGGGCAGCGGGGGATTCGGGGCTCCCATCGCTTTGGGCGCATCGTTTCAATTTCCGGCCATCAATGGGATGACCAACCGGAGCAACTTTTATCTTACGGACGGGCTGAACAACTACGGCTCGATCGAGAGTACCTACGCGGTTCCGCCCATCATCGATGCCATCCAGGAGTTTAAAGTCGTCTCGCACACCGATAGCGCGGAGTTTGGGTCCGTGCTCGGGGGTGTGGTCAATGTGGTGACCAAGTCGGGCACCAACGACGATCACGGGAGTGCCTGGGAATATGTCCGGAATGACGCTTTCGATGCACGTCCAGCCTTTCTACCTGCGAACAAGAAGGCGCCGGCATTCCGCCAGAACCAGTTTGGAGCTTCTTTCGGCGGGCCGGTGTGGCTGCCAAGGCTCTACCGAGGCAACAACAAAACATTCTTCTTCGTGGCGTATCAGGGTTTCCGCTATACGCGGGACAACTCGAGTCACCTCCTTGTCCCAACCGCCGCCCAGCTCTCCGGGAACTTGAGCGATTTTCCAACTCAGATCTATAACCCTTTCACGACTCGGCCTGATCCGAATAATCCGGGACAGTACATTCGCGATCCATTCCCGGGAAATCAAATCACTTCGAACTTGATCGATTCCGGCATGGTGGCCTGGGCCAAGGCCCTTTTTCCTGCCGCCGGTCCTTATGATCCATCGACGAACAGCAATGCCCTCGATACCACGCCGACTCACCAGTTCCAAAATGAATACACGATTCGGATCGATGAAAACTTTAACCCAAAGAACTCGGTGTGGTTTCGCTACAGCGCGATCAACAGCACCCTGACCCACAGTGGTGGGCTGCCCACACTGGGGTTCCGAGGCGAAATTCCGGCAAGAAATTGGGGAGGAAGCTACCTGCACATCTTCAGCCCTAGCTTGATGTTGCAGGCGCAATACGCGCGCACGGCGAGCCAAGACAACCAGGCGACGCGACTCCTAGCCAACCCGGGCAATTTGCTTGGCACGATTGGGTTCTCCAGTAGCTTTGTGGGAGGGTTTGCCGCGGTCAACGGTGGCTCCTTGGTTCCAAGTCCCGGGATCAGCGGCTATGCCAGCGGTGGCGAGCTGATCCGCAACGACCCCCGGGCTACCGACAGCCACCAAATCAGCGCGACGCTTACCAAGACGAAGAGTGCTCACACGTTGAGCTTCGGAGGTGGCTTTACAAGCAACCGCTTCGCCAGTCCGCTTGCCTATGACCAGGTCGGTTTCGCAGGCGGGCAGACCGGCAATCCAGAGAACCCCCTGGAGCCCGGCTCCCCTCTGGCATCCTTTTTGTTGGGCGTCCCAGATAATGCGAACCGCCGGAATGTGAATGAGCAAACTCGCCTTGGGGGCGTAATGAGTTGGTTCTTCCAGGACTCCTGGAAGGCCGCCTCGCGCCTGACAATCAACGCTGGTCTGCGCTATGACGTGACCTATATTCCTCCCTATGGTACAAGTGCCACGATCGGACAACAGGGAGGAATCGAGACGGGCAATATCAACTTCTCGACGGGACAGTACGTGATTCAGGTTGTGCCTCCGCCCTGCAGTGTGCGGGGTCATGCTCCTTGCATCCCGGACATCCCAGGCCAGCCGGCGGGCACACTGCCAGCCAACGTGGTGGTTGATCCGCGCGGCAGGATCGCGCACAACACGTACACGAATTTCGGACCTCGCTTCGGTTTTGCCTATCGCGTCAGGGGCAATACGGTCGTCCGAGGAGCCGCCGGGGTTGTGTATGACAACTGGGCCGCGGTTTCCCAAATGGCCCAAAATATTGAAGGCTCCTGGCCTGATATTGGCCAGTTGATCGCACAAAACCTAAACGCGCCCACCGGCCCGCCAGCCACACCGGCGGAGAACCCTTTTGGCTCGAGTTCCGGCTTATTCCCGGCTCCTACGCCCTTTAACCAAGTGCAGTGGTTCTATGATCCGTACATCAAGAACCCCTACTCGATGCAGTGGAATTTCGGTGTGCAGCATGAACTGAATTCATCAACGACGATCGAAACGGATTACGTAGCCTCGCGTTCGCGCCGCCTCAATGTGGGCGGGTTCTACAACACGGCGTTGACTCCAGGTCCCGGCGATCCGAAATCCCGCGCCCTGTTTCCATACATCAGTCCAACGTTCTACGATCGCAGCATAGGTCGCGGAAGCTACGACGCCATGCAGCTTGAGCTCAAGAAAAGGTACACGGGCGGCTTGGCTTATCAAGTCTCCTATACCTACTCGAAATCCATTGACGAAGGGTCATCGGGATGGTTCGGCGTGGAAGGCAACTCGTTAACTGACCCCTATAACATTAGGGGAAGCCGTGGGCCTTCCGGCTTCGATCTGACCCACACGCTGGCAGTAAACGCAATTTACGACCTGCCGCTCGGAAAGGGACGGCACTTTTCGATTCCCAACCCGGCCTTAAACTATGCACTGGGCAATTGGCAGATCAATGGAATCTTCAGCGCCCGGTCAGGCCTACCTTTCACCGTCTTCTACGGAGCCCGCGATCTGGCCAACACGGGAAATGTCTCCTGGGATCAATACGAACGGGCCAACTTGGTTGGCGATCCCCACTCGGGAAGCTGTCCCAACGGCAGCCCCGTAGGCAGCCAGAGCTGTTTTTTCAATACCAGCGCCTTCGCGGTGCCGGCGATCTATACGTTCGGCAATAGCGGGCGAGACTTCATGCGTTCGGCGCCTTACTGGAATCTGGATGCTTCACTATTCAAACAATTTGCAATCGCAGAGAGCCGGCGATTCGAGTTCCGAGCCGAGGCCTTTAATCTCTTCAACACGGTGATATTCAGGCAGCCTGGAAATGACATCAGTAACTTGGCGAATTTCGGTAAAGTCACCGGTGCGGCAAATGGCGCACGGGAACTACAATTTGGAGCCAAGCTCATCTTCTGACCGTAATTTGGAGCACGTCTGAGCTGGCAGGAACCACCCCTACACCCCTCCTGCCAGCCTGAGTTTCTGTCGGAAGGAATGCAGCGTGCGGAGGGGTGCCTTGCCTTCCATTCTTGAGGCAGCACCGGCTGCCCGCATCCTGGAGTTAACCGGGGGACTAAGTGATGTCTGTCTGCCGTTCCGGTAAAACCGTTCGTTCCACGGTCGCACTCTGCCTTCTGGTCTTGCCAGCGCTTGCGCAGGCGCCGAAACGATACGGGCCGACGATCGAATCGCTCGACGAGCATCCGCTTCCGCAATGGTACGACGAAGCCAAACTCGGAATCTTCATCCACTGGGGACTGTATTCTGTGCCGGGTTGGGCACCAGTCGTGCACCCAGAACACGATTTCACGTCACAGGATTACATCAAGAACAATCCTTATGCGGAGTGGTATCTCAACACCATGCGCCTTGATGGCTCTCCGACGCAAGCCTACCATCGCGAGCATTATGGCGCCAATTATGACTATTACAACTTTGCTGCGATCTTTGATAAGGAAATTCAAAGGTGGAATCCTGAGGCTTGGGCACAGATCTTCCAGGACGCTGGCGCGAAATACGTCGTGCTCACCACAAAACACCACGACGGGTTCACATTGTGGCCCAGTTCGATTCCCAACCCCACTCTACCGCCCGACCGGCAACACGCGTCGCGGGACATCGTAGGCGAATTGAGGGCGGCAGTCCGCAAACAGGGACTGCGGATGGGCCTCTATTATTCCGGTGGATACGACTGGACGTTTCTTCCGGGACCGATTCGCGAAGCGGCGGACTATGAAAAAGTGAAACCGCAGAGCGAGGCCTACGGGAAGTACGTGGATGCACAAATGCGCGAGCTTATTAGTGGCTACCGCCCCGCCGTGCTCTGGAATGACATCGATTACCCGAAGTCGGGTCATCCGCTGGAGATCATGGCTGAGTACTACAATGCCGTGCCGGATGGAGTGATTGACGACCGTTTTGGCGTTAAACACGCGGATTTCAAATCGCCGGAATATCAAACGCTGAACCAGATCAGCGCGAAGAAGTGGGAAGAATGCCGCGGGCTTGGAAGGTCTTTCGGTTATAACCGAGCCGAGGGAGAGCCGGAAACCATTGCTCCCGACCAGCTCATTGATCTGTTGGTTGACATCGTCAGCAAGAATGGGAATCTGCTGTTGGATGTTGGTCCAGAAGCCGATGGCACGATACCAACAGTGCAAATGGAGCGCCTGCAAGCTCTGGGAGCATGGCTTCGCCAAAACGGTGAAGCGATCTACGGAACACATCCCTGGAAACGTGCTTCCGGCGAAACGGCAGAGGGCATCGAGGTTCGTTTCACGCAGAAGAGTCTCGCGCTTTACGCGACGCTGCTTGGTCGACCAAAAGGACCGAGCATTATCGTCAAGTCTCTTCCGCTTAAAGCCGGCGCAAAGCTCTTTATGCTTGGGGATGCAAAACCGCTTAGCTGGTCGCAACGGGGAAACGATCTCAAAGTCGACTTGCCCGCTGCTTTGCCCGCTCAGTACGCCTACGTGATCAAGATTGTCGAACCCTCGGGCGTGTAGCGTCCGAAAATAGCTCTCCTCCGAGAAACCCTTTTATGCCCGCTGGGCTTTCATCACCAGCGTTCGTGCTCAGGATCGAAGGTTCGCACTGCGGCCTGGAGTAGGATCGGACGCGATTCACTGCGACCCCCAGTATTCGTTTACAGTCGCGCACCTCTACAGCAGCGCCGGCGTGTCCGGCACCGGGTTGACTCTTACCATGGGAGCAGGCAACAGCGTTGTCTGCGAATTGATCGCCTTGCTGGCCCAACCGCTCGTAGGGCTTGAGATTGACGATCTCATGTCGGACTTCGGAAAGACGTTTCGTGCCCGGTGCGATCACTACCAAATGCGCTGGCTCGGACCGCACAAGGGCGCGGTGCATCTCGCTGTCGCTTCGTGGAGCTTAGGGTTACCGCGCACGTTTTGTGGAAGATCGATTTGGATAAGGAGGCGTGAGTCTGTCGCAACAAACCCAGCCCTGAACGGACTCCCTTCCTCCCCTTGGCTAGGTCTGCAAAGCGATTGGTTGCAATTCATGACGCCTCAAGAGAAAAAAGCGCGGCCTGGGCCCCTTCAAGTTTCACGGAGAATTTGCGAAGGGCGGTATAAGAAGTCCCCTTCCAGTTGGTGAGCAACTTTCTGTTGACGACTCCCCCGCGCCTAAAGACGGGGGATTCCTCGGAGTTACTATGCGGCATGGCCACATACCTCCGACGATGTTTCCTGCTTCTCGGGCCCACGCCTAAACTCGCGTTTAGGTCCTACTGTCAGCGCGACTCCGAACGTATGCAATGCTCGTTGTAGGCAAGGTAGACGGTGAGCGCCTCGAGCTTGCCGTGCGAGCCGCGGTAGTCAATTCCGGACTTCCAAGTGTCGTGGGTGATGGACCCGATTACAAGGCCGTTCCTGCTGGAATTGTCATAGATGGAGGTCACTTCGTAGCTGGAGCCGGAGCCGTCTATCACCTCGCCACGGTAGCGAACGAAGTTGTCGTTGTCCCAGGGTACAATCAGTATGCGCCCATCCGAAGCCATGCCGATGTCAATTCCTGGCTTATCGAGTTAAAGGGGAACGAGCCAGTTCGTGGCGATTGTCGTTGGATTCTCCAAAGCGGCCTCAAGAAAAAAGTAAGGCTTTTCCTCGTACAAATAATACGTTTGGCGCAGCGCCGGCTTCCCTTCCCAGGTATTGAGAAAGGACAGTCTGATGCCCCGTCCAAAGCCGTCCTGCAGCGGGCGAATGCCGGAGGCGGCAAGCCGGTGATTGGAATAATCTGTGCCCTTGAGAAGAGATCCGGCACGAGCACTGCTGTACGCCTCGGTTATCCTGTTTATTCCGTTCCATGAATAGGAGGCCAACCCCGAAGTTAGAGAGAAGGTGATTTGAATGGGACCAGTATCAATCGCAATTCGTCCATAATTCTTAACTTCCCTCCGCAGGTTTATGATGGAGAGGGAAGTGCCCAGAAAGGGACAGCAGGATCAAGGCAAACGAGGCGCAACACCTAGCGGGAGTTTACTGCGGCGAAGCCCCCTGACGCGCTCTCATACCAGGTAAGCCTTTCTGAATAACCGATTTCGTGTGTCGAATGCCGACCCGAATGTGTATTACCCTACGTTTATGGGAATACGTACTCTCCTGGGCCGCTATTTTCCGCTTGACAACTGGAGTTGTCT
>QHYK01000129.1 GCA_003224085.1 Acidobacteriota bacterium
CTGGCAGCGCGGAGGGGAAGCAAACGCGCGACCATCGCAGTGGCCCACAATCTCTTGGTCATCGCCTATTACATCCTGCGAGACAAGGTCTGCTACCGAGACCTTGGACCCGACTACTTCGATCGCCTGAACCCCGAGGGGCTGCGCCGGCGCTTAACCAAACGCCTTGAAGGTCTGGGCTTCAAAGTGACCTTGGAGTCTTTAGCGCAAGTCGCCTAGAAGCGATTTTCTGAGGAAGTCGCCTAGAAGCGATTTTCTGAGGAATAATCGGCGCCATTCCGATTCTGCATAACCTGCTAACCGCGGACGCCGAGCTTCGTCCAATTCTCCTGTGGTATTCCCACATGCATTATGCTACTTTGCTGTGGCCATCACACAGGAGGGTGCATGTCCCCATCGAAACTCGATCTGCTGCAGGGCACTTTGGACCTGATGGTCCTGCAAACCCTTACCGCGATGGGCCCGCTGCACGGTTACGGCATCGCCCGTCGCATCGAGCAGGTTAGCGGCGACGCCGTCCTGCTCAATCAAGGCACCATCTATGCCTCTCTGGTTCGTTTGCAGCAGCGCGGATGGATTTCCGCCGAATGGGGCACCTCCACCAACAACCGCAAAGCCAAGTTTTATTCCATTACCAAGCGAGGCCGAAAGCAGCTTTCCGAAGACACCGCTTACTGGCAGCGGCTTTCCGACGTCGTGGGCCGCGTGCTCGCTCTTCCCGAAGGGAGCTCCGAAAAATGACATACCGGCTCCGCGAATTGCTTCATCGCTTGCGTTCTTTCTTCCGCCGCGCCGAACAAGATCGCGATCTTGATACGGAACTGTCCTCTCACCTGGAATTCGCAACCGAAGAGAATGTCCAGCGCGGGCTCTCTCCCGACGAAGCTCGCCGCCAAGCGCTCGTTCGCTTCGGCGGCGCACCACAGGCAAAAGAAAACCACCGCGAAGCGCGCGGCCTGCCTTTTCTTGAAACTTTGCTCCAGGATCTCCGTTTCGCCTTACGGATGCTGCACCGCAGCCCGGGCTTTTCTCTTTTGGCGATCTTCTGCCTGACACTGGGTATCGGCGCCAATGCCGCAGTTTTTAGCTGGATGGAAGGCCTTCTCTTCCGCCCCTACCCGCTGGTCGCAAATCAGGAAAGGCTAGTGGCCCTTACCGGGACCACTCAGGCCGACCGTACCGGGCTTTCCTGGCCCGATTTCCTCGATCTTCAAAGGAACTGCAAACTGTTTGACGCGTTTTTTGTAAGCAAGATTACCGGCACCACGCTCAGCCTTGGCGACCGCGCGCAAGTTGTGACGGGAAGCATCGTCTCGTCGAATTATTTCCCGGCGCTGGGGATTCATCCGATTCTTGGGCGCACCTTTGAGGCCGAGGAAGACGTGGGTCACAGCGCCCATCCCGTGACGGTCATCAGCTATCAATTATGGAAGGACTACTTCGGCGGCGATCCGCAAATCATCGGCAAGACGCAGCGAATGGACGGCATAATCCACACCATTATTGGCGTGGCCCCCGAAGGCTTTTACGGAACCTTCGTCGGCTGGGCCATGAAGTTCTGGGTACCTGCCTCCATGGAAGACACGTTCGAGGCGGGCGGGTACAAACTCGAAGATCGCGGTGAGCGCTGGATTGAAGCCTATGGGCGGTTGAAGCCCGGAGTCACTCTCGAGCAAGCACAGCAGGAAGTTTCCGCCTTGGCGAAGCGCTTGGAAATGGATTTTCCGGAAACCAACCGCGGTCGCGGCGTCAAGCTCTGGCCTTTATGGCAAACGCCATTCAATAACGCGGGAAACCTGCTTCCCACGCTCGAAACCATGCTCGTTGTCGTGGTTTTTGTGCTCTTGATTGCTTGCGCCAACGTCGGCAACCTTTTGCTTGTCCGATCTTTCGCGCGAAGGCATGAAATCACCGTCCGCGTCGCGGTGGGCGCCGGGCGGAGACGTCTGCTGCAGCAACTTCTCATTGAAGGCCTGGTCCTTTCCGCGCTGGCCGCGATCGGAGGACTGCTCATCGCGCGTTGGTGCAGCCATTTGCTCGTGTTGCTTTTGCCGGTGAGGAACGGAAACGCCATGCATTTGCCCGGCGAAATGGACTGGCGCGTGATGGCACTGAGCGCCGCCGTTTGTCTTGTTGCAACGCTGCTGTTCACGCTGGTTCCGGCGATTCAAACCAGAAAAATCGATTTAGCGGGCACACTGCGATCCGAAATGGCAGGTGTGGCCCGCGGCCACAAAAAGTCATTGGTTCGCTCAGGACTGGTCGTGGTACAGGTGTCCCTATGCTTTATGTTGCTCGTTGAGGCAGGCCTGCTCCTGCAGAGCCTACAAAAAATTCGATCGGACAGCCCCGGCTTTTCGACCGGCGGCGTATTAGTCACCGCAGTGAATTTGGCCGCGTCGGGGTACGATGTGCAGCGCGCGAAGAGTTTTCATGACGAACTCATCGACCGCGTCCAAGCGCTTCCCGGCGTGGAATCAGCTGCGCTGGCACGCATGACGCCCCTAGGATACGGTACTTTTTCTTCGGCCCCTATTGTAATGGACGGATACCAACCTCCGCCGGATGAGCAACCCTCCGTCGATTACAACCAGGTTGGCCCCGGCTATTTCGCTACCATCGGAATTCCGCTGGTGTCCGGACGTGAATTCACTCGCTCCGACAACGAAACGGGTGCGCCCGTCGCCATCGTCAACGAAACCATGGCCGGGCGCTATTGGACCGGCAAAAATCCCCTCGGCGAGCGCCTTCAGGCCAAAGGCAAGTGGATGCAAATCGTTGGCGTCGCGAAAACCTCGAAATACTACAGCATGCGGGAGCTGCCCAAACCTTTTTTTTACGTTCCTCTGCGCCAGAATTTTTCCGTCGGCGCGGCGTTGACCATTCGAACCAAACTGCGTCCCGAGATCATGGCCGCCGCCCTGTCTCGCGCACTGAAGGCCATAGACGCAAACCTGGGCCTTTATGAATTGATCTCGCTTCAAGAGCAACTGGATCGTTCTACGTCTGCTCAAAAGGTTGCCGTCACTTTGACCGGGACCCTCGGCGGACTGGCTTTGGTACTCGCATCCATCGGCCTTTATGGCGTCATGTCCTACTCGGTGTCGCAGAGCACACGGGAGTTGGGGCTGCGCATGGCTCTCGGCGCGCGCACGTCCGAACTATTCCGGCTGGTGATCTCCCGCGGCCTGGTGCTGACCTTTGGTGGCATTTTTCTAGGCGCGGCACTCGCCGCGGGTCTGACGCGCTTGCTCGGGTATCTGCTGTACAAAGTCAGCCCGCGCGATCCGCTGGCCTTCGGCTATGCATTTCTGGTCTTGACCATCGTTTCCTTGGTCGCGTCTTTCTTACCGGCTTGGCGCGCCACGCGCGTCGATCCCATTGTTGCTCTCCGCTATGAATAGGTCATGGCTCTTTCGAGCCACATGAGGCGGAGGTTGTGGACATGATTTTCTTCAACTGCGCAGACTCAATAGCGTCATTCCGAGCGGAGCAGGTGGACTTCTTCTTTCGCGCTCGCTGCTGCGAACGCGTCGGCCTGCGGAGTCGAGGAATCTCTCTTAAGACTTTCCTGGGAAAATTTCCGGTATCTGCAACCCTCCGAAGAACCTAATCCAGGAGGTAGCCCCAAATGATCGCCTCGCTTAGACGAATGCTCCATCGCCTGCGCTCCTTCTTCCGCCGCGCGCAGCTCGACCGCGACCTCGATGCCGAAATCTCTACTCACCTGCAACTCGCCATCGAAGAGAATCTTCAGCGCGGCCTCTCTTATGACGAAGCTCGCCGCCGGGCTCTTCTCCGCTTCGGCGGCCCGCAACAAACCAAAGAACAACACCGCGAAGCCCGCGCTCTTCCCTTCCTCGATACGCTGCTCCAGGATCTTCGCTTCGCCTTTCGCATGTTGCGCAAATCCCCCGGGTTCACCGCCGTCGCCGTCCTTACCCTCGCCCTCGGCATCGGCGCCAACACCTCGATATTCTCCGTGGTTTATGCGGTCTTGCTGAAAGCCTTGCCGTACCCCCGGCCGGACCGCCTCGTCATGGTCTATGAAAATGTCAGCCTGCCGAGCTATCAGAATTCCCGCAACGAGGTCACTCCCGGAAATTTCTCCGACTGGTCGAGCCAGAACACTGTCTTTGAAAACATGGCCGCCTACCGCAACCGGAGCTTCAATCTTAGCGGAACCGGCAAGCCCCTGCGCGTCGAAGGCGAATTGGTCTCCGCAAATTTTTTCACCACCTTGCAAGTCGTTCCGACACTCGGCCGCGGTTTTTCCAAAACGGAGGACTCCCCTGGTGCTTCTCACGTCGTCGTAATGAGCGATGGCTTATGGAAGAGCCGCTTCGGTTCCGATCCGCAAATCCTGGGCCAAAAACTTCTCCTCGACGGCGAAGGCTACGCGGTCATCGGCATTGCGCCTCCGGGATTCCACTTCCCCGATTTAGACGATCAACTATGGGTTCCCCTCGCTCTCAGTCCCGCTGAGCGGGAAAATCGCGGCAGCCACAATCTCGAAGTGTTTGCCCGCTTGAAACCGGACGTGACTCTTCAGCAGGCGCAAGCAAAAATGTCTGTGATCGCTAAACATCTCACTGAGCTTTATCCCAATTCGAAAGCCGGCCAGACCGTCCGTCTCGTGCCTCTTCAGGAAGACCTCGCTGGCCCTGTCCGGCACACCATTTTCGTTCTCTGGGGCGCGGTGGGCTTGGTTCTGCTGATTGTTTGCGCCAACCTCGCGAATCTGCTCCTCGCGCGTGCATCAGCGCGTCACCGCGAAATCGCGGTTCGCTTGGCGCTGGGTGCCGGCCGTCCCAGAGTTGTCCGCCAGCTTCTTACGGAAAGCACTCTTTTGGCGCTCTTCGGATGCGCCTTGGGTCTGCTCCTGGCTCATTGGGGCGTAAGCGCCCTGAAGGTCTCGGCCGCTTCGCACCTTCCACGCGCCGACGAGTTCAGCTTCGACGTGTCCGTACTCCTTTTCAGTATTGGCATGGCCATCTTTGCGGGACTCCTTGCCGGTCTCGCGCCTGCGCTTCAGTCTGGCCGCGGAAACCTCCAGGACACATTGAAAGCGGGCACTCGTGAATCCGCGGGGGAACCGCGGCTGCGCATCGGCAATCTTCTGGTCATCGTCGAAACTGCCCTCGGCGTTGTCGTCGTGATCGGCGCCGGTCTTCTGCTCCGAAGTTTTCTGCGCATCCAGCAAGCCCCACTCGGCTTTCAACCGCAAGGGATTCTCACGTTTCGCGTAATTCCTCGAGGTCAAAAATATTCGGAATTGTCTCGCCGCGCTTCCTTCTACCAACAAACCATTGAACGAATGAACGCTCTTCCCGGTGTAAATTCCGCCGCGGCAATCACTTTTATCCCGCTGACGTTTGTTCGTGGCAGCAAAGGCTTCACCATCGAGGGCCGCCCGCCCATTGCGCCGGGGCAAATCCCTATGGCCGGTTATGACGTACTAACCCCGGGATACTTTGCGACCATGCGAATTCCTTTGCACGAAGGAAGAGACTTTTTGTGGAGCGACACGCCCGAAACGCAACCCGTCATTATTATCAACGAAGCGATGGCCAAAACTTACTGGCCTAACGAAGATCCTCTCGGCAAGCGCATCCGCCAGGGCGCCTCCGGGGATCATCAACTCCCCTGGCTGACCATCGCAGGAGTGGTCGGTGACGTGCGCGAATTCGATCCTCTAACCCCGCCCCGCCCAACCATGTATTTCCCAATCGCGCAATTCCCCGACCCGGCGGGAATTTTGCGCGATTGGGTTGTCCGCGCAGCAGGAGATCCTCTTGCCATCGCTTCGTCCGTTCGCCGTGCCATCTGGGACGTGGACGAGGATTTGGCCATTACAAGAGTTCGCTCTATGGAAGAAGTGCGTTCCCTTTCCATCGCGTCCCAAAGATTGAACCTCCTGCTTTTCGCGCTCTTCGCCGCTTTCGCGCTGGTTCTCGCGATGGTCGGCATCTATGGCGTGATGGCTTACAGCGTTTTGCAGCGCACTCGGGAGATTGGCATCCGCATCGCGCTCGGCGCACGGAGCTACGACGTGCTGCGCCTCGTTCTGACGCAGGGCCTTCGTCTCGCCGCGCTAGGTTTGCTCGTAGGTATCGCCGCAGCCTTCGCGCTAACGCGTTTAATGACCAGCATGATTTATGGCATCAGCTCCACCGACGCGGCAACGTTTTTCGCCGTGGCGCTGTTGCTCGCTTCCGTGGCGCTGGCAGCATGCTACATCCCCGCGCGCCGCGCCATGCGCGTGGACCCCATGATCGCGCTCCGTTACGAATGACGCAGAAGTTGTGGACATGATTTCTTTCCGTTGCGCGAAAACTCTTCAACGTGCCATTCCGAGCGTAGCAGCACAACTTTTCTTCCCGATTACGCCGAGCAGCCGGCTGCGAAGTCGAGGAACCTCTCTTAATATTCAATGACAGAATGAGAAAGCCCCGGTTCAAGATGCCCTGCCGGCTCGCTCAAATTCCTCTCACCACCGCGAGCGCAATTCATTTTTCGCAACTCCGCGAATTTATAGGAAAATGCCAGACATGTCCTTCCTCGATCTGCTCCTGGGCAAGCCGCTTGCATCCGACGAAGCGCGCGCTGAGTGCATCGGCGTTGCCGCCGGCATCCCTATCTTCGGTTTAGACGCCCTCAGCTCCGCGGCTTACGGTCCCGAAGCCGCTCTCACGCTGCTGATCCCTCTTGGCGCGGCGGGAATCGCTTACATGGTTCCCATCAGCGCGAGCATCATCATCCTCCTGGCCATCGTTTATTTCTCTTACCGGCAAACGATCCAGGCCTATCCCGGCGGCGGCGGCTCCTACACCGTCGCGCGACAGAACCTCGGCGTCACCGCGGGCCTTCTGGCTGCAGCGGCGCTCATGATTGATTACGTGTTGACGGTCGCGGTTGGGATTTCCGCTGGTGTCGGCGCGCTTGTCTCGGCGGCACCGAGCCTGCAATCCCACACCCTGTCCATCTGCCTCGGAATCCTGGTGCTCATCACCCTGATCAATCTCCGCGGCATACGCGATGCCGGGCTGGTCTTCATGGCCCCAACTTATTTGTTCGCAGGAACGTTGCTCGCTGCCATCCTCATGGGCTTGTTCAAGACGTTTCTTTCGGGCGGTCATCCTATGCCGGCTGAGCCGCTTCCCCCAATTTCGCGGGCGGCAGCGCTTCCCAGCACTTGGAGCATCCTCCAGGCATTTGCGAGCGGCTGCACCGCGATGACCGGGGTCGAGGCCGTAAGCAACGGTGTGAAAGCGTTCCGCGAACCCGTCGTTGCGGCCGCCCGGCGCACGCTCACGATCATCATTGCTCTTTTGATGGTGCTCCTCGCAGGAATCGCCTATCTCGTCCGCGCGTATGGCATTCAAGCTACCGCCCCCGGGCGGCCCGGCTATCAAAGTGTTCTTTCGCTTCTGCTTGCCGCGGTGGCCGGTAAAGGCCTCTTCTATTACGTGGCGATGGCTTCCATCCTGATTGTTCTTGCGCTCTCGGCCAACACCGCCTTTGCGGACTTCCCTCGCCTTTGCCGGGCCATCGCTCAAAACAACTATCTCCCGCATTCGTTAGCCACTCGCGGACGCAGGCTCGTCTATACGCAAGGCATCCTGGTTCTCGCGGTTGTCGCAGGACTGCTGCTCATCGTGTTTGGCGGCATAACCGATCGCTTGATTCCCCTTTACGCCGTGGGAGCGTTTCTCGCTTTCACGCTTTCGCAGGCCGGAATGGTTGGCCACTGGCGCCGCGTCGGCGGCAAAGGCGCAACGGAAAGCATGCTGGTCAATGGTTTAGGCGCGTTAGCCACCGGAATCACCGTGATTGTCGTTCTCGTGGCAAAATTTGTCGAAGGCGCTTGGATCACGGTGCTGCTGATTCCCGCATTACTCATCGCCATGGGCCTTGTGCGCCGCCACTATCACGCCGTTTTCCTGGAAGTTCGCAGCCCAACGCCACTCGAGATGGACGATGTGGCGCCACCGCTCGTGATTTTGCCGGTTCAGGGCTGGAATCGCATTGTCAAGAAAGCCCTGCGCTTCGCTCTTAAAATCTCGCCACACATCCGTGCCGTCCATGTCGACTGCGGCGGGGGCTCAGAGATCTTTCGCGACGAATGGCGCCGTTTCGTCGAGCAGCCCGCATTGGCGGCCGACTTGGCTGCTCCGGAGTTGGTCGTTTTGCCGTCCCCTTACCGGTTGATCCTCGGCCCGATTGTAGACTACGTCCTCGAGGTCGAGCGCGCGAATCCGAATCAGCAGATTGCGGTTCTGATTCCCGAACTTGTCGAACGCCATTGGTACCACCACTTGTTTCACAATAAACGCGCTTCCGTCTTAAAGGCGCTCCTCTTGCTTCGCGGCAACCAGCACATCATCGTCATCAACGTACCCTGGTACCTCGACACGTGAAGCTCGCCGCCGTCCTGGGGCACTTCGAGCCAGCTTCGCGTCTTCAATGCGATTCAAACGTCACGATTAAGCCGATGGCCAACAATTGTTGCGTGGGCACCAACGCCACAACGCCTCGTGCCATGACCGCACCGCGATAGAAACCGCCTCCCGGTCCGCGCGAATCGTCCACCCGGTACTCTAGGCGCGCAATTGTGTGGGTCTTCCAATACGGCAAACGGCACTCCAAAGTGGTTGTAAAGGCTTTGATCGTCTGCTTCGACCCAGTCCACCGTCCATCGCGGTCCCAAGCGAATTCCGGCCGCAAGGTGGCGCTCCATCGCCCTGCGATCGCTCGATGAAACGGCAACTGCGCGGACATCCACAGCGCGCGCGGAGTTCCGGGGAGATTCACTTTCTCCGTGCCAATCTGGTATTCGAACGCCGTCGTAAAGCGTCCCTTCTTCCATTCCGCAATGGTGTCCGAAAAAAAGCGCCAAAATTCCAAAGCGGTTTCCGACTGCTGCGCGCCGTGCAGCACCGTCTCTTTGATATTCAAGTGGTCGCTCGCGCTGTAAATCAGTTGGCCGCCAAAACTGGGAACGTTGTTTGGATGCGCGAGATGAAAATAATCATTGATCACAAACCCCGTCGCCGTAAGTTTCTTCGTAAATGGATAGCTCGCATTGATTCCAAACATCAAATATGGCGTGTAATCCGCCCCCCAAGGACGCGTGTATTCAAAGTCGTCCTTGGCGTAGAGCGAGTCGTACCCAATCAAGCTGCTGAAGAGCCCTGCCTGCACCGTTAGGCCGCTGCCCAGGGGTGCAAGATACGAAACATTGGCCGCGCCAAAATGCCTCAACACATCCGCGCCGCTTACGTTTGGCGCGGTCGCGGAAAATCCGAAATTTGCGGAATCTTTGCCGGCTTGCACCGCAAGTTCTGTTCCCCAGCGCGAATTCTCCGCGGCTTCCTTCTTGAAGCCGGCGCCAGCCATGTTCAGATCTAACTCATCCACCTTAAATGTCGTGCCGCGGTCGCGAAACAAATGGTTCGCAGGATGATTGAAGTCCAACAAATATCCGAAATCCATGAAGCCGCTATATTTCCACAAGGAATTCGCCGGCTCGCCCGGCGTTGGGCCCTGGCTGTCGGCAGGAGCTTGACTAGCCTGCACAGCATTATTGGCGGTTGCTTTCTCATCGGCGAAGAGGCGCTCAGCGAACACGCTGCCGCAAAGAGCGGCAGCAAGGAAGGAGCACAACATTCTCTTTTTGTGGAGGAACGCGCCCACTTCTTTTGTCCCGTCCTGGGCAACCAAGCTTCGTCTCGTCCGGATCGCGTCTTGTAGCAGCCGCACAAGGCTTGTCGGTGCCTGGGAATACTAAGCGGCGCGGCGTAAGAAATTCGTAAGCACGCAGTAAGTTTCTGATGGGTGTCGAAATGATAGCGGCGCGTCATTGTGCGGCGCTTCTTAGCGGGGAGCCAGAGTGCGCTGCGAAATCTCCACGGCCACTTTGCGCATTTCTTCGTGGATGAGGCCGTTGGTGGCAAGAATGACCGGAGCGCCGAGCTGGTACGGATGGCCTTCGAGGTCGCTAACTTTGCCTCCCGCTTCTTCGATGAGCAGCACGCCTGCAGCAACGTCCCATTTGTTGAGGCCAAATTCCCAGAAGCCGTCGAAGCGCCCGGAAGCCACGCAAGCCAGGTCGAGGGCCGCGGAGCCGTCGCGGCGCACGCCATGCGACCGCTGGGTGAATTCGCCGTAGTACTGCAGGTTTGGGCTGAGCTTGCGGTTGCGCGTGGGAAAACCAGTGCAAAGCAGGCTGGTGCCAAGCGTGGCCACTTTGGAAACGGCGATTTTTTTGCCGTTGAACGCAGCGCCTTCGCCGCGCCCGGCGGTGTACAGCTCGTTGTAGTAAGGATTGAAGACCACAGCGGCGAGCAACGCGTCGCGCTGCGCCAAAGCGATGGAAACGCAGAAGCAGGGGTAGTGGTGAGCGAAGTTCGTGGTTCCGTCGAGCGGATCGACGTGCCAGCGAAATTCGGAAATGGTGTCCTGGCCTGTGCCCTCTTCGGCGGTAATGGCATGGCCGGGAAAATATTCGTTGATGCGGGAGACAATGAATTGCTCGGAGCGCTTGTCGGCCTGGGTGACGATGTCGACTTCGTCGCCTTTGTAGCGAATGTCCAGCGGCCGGGAAAATTCCTCCATGAGAATCTTCCCGGCTTCTTGCGCGATCTTGACCGCGGGTTGCAGATAGTCTTTGGACATGAGAAGGATTTTAGAAGACTCAGTGGCGACTGACGAGTGGCGAATGCCAGATTAGGAGGGTGTACACCTGGGTGTACACCCCGGCAGTTTTCCTGGGAGTTAGGAGTTAGCGTATACGGAACTTGGAGGAGTGCGGAATAACGGGCATGGCGAGTTGGGCAAACCTGGGGAAAGATAGCATGTATGTACCATAAACTTAACTATTAAGGAGTAAAATCTAAATGGAGGCCTGAACGGCATCAGGGAAGACTTAAGTGGCGAAGATTCGTATGACTCAAGATTGCAAGAACCACAGACTTTGGTCGCTGAGGGCTCTACCCTAAGCGCCCATTTCCTGGCATGTCCCATGTATTCCGCGCGGACGTATAATGCGAGACCTCGGAGGATGCCATGTTTACCGCCACTGCCAACCTGATACTTCCCAGCACAACGACGGGGTCCTTTCCACGGCCAAGGTGGTATGACGTGAGCATGTGGGGACGCCCGCTCGACACCTGCATGCTTGACGTGCGCTTTCGTGAGAAGTTCCAGGACGCGATGGCGGTGATGGTGAGCGATCAGGAGCGCGCCGGGCTCGATATCCTGACACATGGCGACCTTCACGTGGATGAGGACATGGCAGGACGTGCCTGGCATCACTACCCGCTGCAACGCTGGGCGGGCTTTGAAGGCGATTACTTGCAGCCTCAAGAGACAACCGCGCCGTGGCTGCACTATCCGCCGGGCACGTTGCTGAACGAGATTTACACCGGCTGGCGGTGGCCGCACGTGGTGGACAAGATTGAACACCGGCCGCTGGATTACGCCAAGGTGTGGCGCATCGCACAGGGGAAGACGCGGAAGCCGGTAAAGTTTGGGACTTGCTGCTCGCAGGTGATGGCGCTGTTCCTGGACATCCACACGCCGAAATATAAAGACAAGCGCCAAGTAATCTGGGACATGGCCGAAGCCATGAACAAAGAACTGCTGGCGCTGCGCGAGACCGGCTGCCGCTGCATTCAAATCGAAGAACCGACGTTTCATTTCATGGCCAATACCTACGGAAAAGATCATGAGGAAGTGAAGTTCATGATTGACGCGTTCAACCGCGAAGTGCAAGGCCTGGACGACGTCGAGCTGTGGATTCACACTTGCTGGGGCAATCCCAACATGCAACGCGTGATGGAAGACACAAGCTACGCCAACTCGATCGAGATTTACCTGGAGCGGTGCCGCGGCGACGTGTGGACGCTGGAGATGAAGGACCGCAGTCAGAAAGATATCGAGCTGTTCGCGCCGTTCAAGAACGATCTCAAGAAAAAGATTGCCATCGGGGCCGTGAGCCATCGCGCGTTGCAATCCGACCGGCCGGAAGATGTGGCCGCGGAGATTCGCAAGGCGCTGAAGTACATTCCGGCCGAACGGCTGGTGGTTTCAAGCGATTGCGGATTCGGGCGCCAGGGCTGTAACCGCGAAATTGCCTTCTACAAGGCGAGCGCCATCGCGCAGGGGTGCAACATCGTGCGGCGCGAACTGGGGCTGGCAACGACTTACGTGCCTGCGGGCGATCCCGTGCTGCAAATTGATGTCGTTCCCGGGCGCGACGTCAAGACCACCGCGCGAGGGGCCGCCTAAGGCGGCATCAGGCTGCCGCAATCCATGGGAGGCCGCCCGGAGTGGCTCGTTCCCTGCCCACTTCGTCTGCGGAATCCACTCAGGAACAGGTCAGATCTGGAGACGCTGCCAGATTCGGGGTTTCATCTACAAGTAGGAAATGCAGCTGGCGGTGCGATCAGCGATTGGGGAAAGCCGGTGGAGAATTCAGCGCCAGTTGCTGACCGAAGCATTGGCGCTTTCTCTGGCAGGCGCACTGGGTGGCATCTTGCTGGCTTACCGGTTGCTTGCAGCGCCACTGACCTGGCTACCTGAATATGCGCATCCAATCAGGTTCGCGGCGCGCAACCGGAGGCGTCCGAGGCAGGCGCGAGCACGGCATGCTTATCACTGGACAGATTGCACTCACGATGCTACTGCTAACGTCTGCCGCGGCGGCGATCAACGGGTTCCTGCGCATTGCGCACACAAACCTTGGCTATGATCCGCAGAACGTGATGTCGGTCGGTATTCCGGTACACCAGAACGCGCACGTCAGTTGGGAGGATCGCGCAAACTATTTTGAGCAACTCCGTGAGCACATCGCTGCACTACCAGAAGTGGTTTCGGCTGGCATCTCCACCAATGCCACTCCTCCCTGGAACGGCTGGATCAAGGAATTCGAGATCTTCGGACAGCCCACAGCACAACAGCAGCAAGCTCGCTTGAATTTTGTCGACTCGAACTATTTCTCGCTGTTGCACATCCCGCTTCTCACGGGCCGGCTGTGGGAACACGCAGAATTGATGCGGGGTGCCCGGTTGTGCGTGGTCAACCAGACTCTGGCGCGGCAATATTGGCCTCAGGGCAATGCCCTAGGCAAACAGCCGCGCTTTCCTGATTTGAAGGCGGAACCGCCGTACGCACAGGCCATACCGGAGAGCAACAACTGGCTGCAAGTCATCGGCGTAGTTGCGGATGCGCGAGACGATGGTTTGCGCAATCCTGTCAAGGCCGCGGTTTTTGTGTCGTTTTCTTTTCTTATGTATGTGCATACGCAGATTTTGGTGCGCGCTTGCCGACTACTCTGGGACGAACGGCACGCATGAAAAGCGGGTGACCGTCGTCAGCGAGGTCGAGTTCGACCGATGTGCCGGTTTGGTCTTGCCGGTCGCTGAGGCGCAAAGTGAGAGGGCCAACTTCGCTGCATTCCGCCATTGTCGACTTCCGGGCCGGTCATTCTTCTCAGCGGGATGGGGCCTTTCCTGAGAACCAAGCGGCCGTGGCCGTTTTCGAGGCGTCGGTGACCTGGACGAACGTAACCAGGCCGGAGCCCATGCGCGCTTCCCAGCGAAAGCCGGTGTGCACGCGTCCACAAATTCCTCGGCGGTGAATGGACTCCATTTGGCGGCTGGATCGGAACGGATTTCACCATGCTGTGTTGTTTTTATGCCAAGCACGCCGCGCACGGTGTTTTCGCCGGCAGAAAAACAGTAAGCTTTGAGCCGTTCCAAGAGGCCGGTTGAGGGGAAGCTCATGAAGAAAGATAGCTCTGCGAAGGATTCGTCCACTGGGCGCACGGTAAGTTCGACACGCCACCATGACGAGGGACCCCTTGGATCCAGAGCCCCTATTGAACCTGCAGCTTGATGGCAACGGAGTGGAGCAGACTTCCGCTCTTCCCAATAATGGTCAATGGGTACAGTCCAGGCTGCGCGTTTTCGTCTATCCGTAAGGTGAGCGCAAACTCGCCCGAAACAGTGATCACAGCAGGATCAATATCCGCGGACGTTTCTGAGGGCAGACCGCTCACACTGACATCTACTGTCCCCGTGAAGCCCTGCAATGGCACAACGTTGAAGGTGAAAGTCCTATTCTGACCGCGCTCAATTTCGGCATTCCGATGATCGGATTCAGCAAGATAGAAATCGGCTCCGAGCGCGGCGTTGGCGGCAAGTGCTTGCACCAAGTCCAACCGGCCGTTGCCCATGTTGGGGCCTATAGGCACGGCATGAGCCACGGCAGCGGCGGCCTGGGACTGGTTCGTGCTGGGCCGCTGATCTAGCAACAAGTCAACCGCCCCAGCAACAAAAGGCGCGCTAAAGGAGGTTCCCCACGCGGCCCCATAGGTGCCGAAGGGGTAAGTGCTAATGACGCCTTCGCCGGGGGCCGCTACCCACACAATGGCATTGCCAAAGTTCGAGAAAGTGGATCGCTGATCCAGGTTGTTCGTTGATGCTACTCCCATC
This sequence comes from Acidobacteriota bacterium, assembly GCA_003224085.1. Lineage (GTDB taxonomy): Bacteria > Acidobacteriota > Terriglobia > Acidiferrales > UBA7541 > Acidiferrum. The sequence continues at coordinate 14,499 of QHYK01000129.1, forward strand.
ACATCGTTTTGCAGCGCCGCCGGATATACAATCTCCATTTTTCCGTCATTGCCAACTGAGGCAGTGCAAATAACATTTTGCTCCCTGGCGAAATCGAGAGCTTTGGACAGCTCGGAGGAATTAGTCGCTAGGTCGAAGCTCATGTTGATAACCTTGGCTTGGTTCCGCACCGCAAAATAAATGGCGCTCAAGATATCAGAGAGGAATCCCGTCCCATCTGCACGGAAGGCCTTTAGCGGGAGGAGCTTGGCTTGGGGGGCAACCAGATGGATGATGCCCATCACCATCGTCCCATGACCAAATGCCACATATTGCGAATTTCCACCCAGAAGGGCCGCCGTCGATTGGTCCAGCACTGCCGCCGTGGATTGATTTACAATCACTACGGGGCATGCTGTGCACGGCGGCGGCGGCGAAAATCCATCTTGAAGATCTCTGGTTTCCCAGCCTCCCGGCTGATTCCGAGTAAAGTCCCAGCCTGGCAGCAAAACGCCTTGCAGCGCCGGATGATTGGGATCCACTCCTGTGCCAATGTCGGCTACAATGTCGGTCCCTGCTACGTGAAACGTGCTCTGTGCTTCAGATACTTGCACAATTGCTGCTGGGGGCTGATTCACATAGCCATGCCACACCGAAGCGCCGAAGTAGTCTACGGGATCAGAGTCTGTGAGCCCTTGAGGTATCGCGGTCGCCTGATTCAATCCCGTGGCCAACGCCACCGCTTGATCTAACTCGGCGCTGGTTACTCCAGATGTGTCGAGCAATCCATCCAGAAGTACTGCTGGGTCGATCTCCCCGGGAGCCGTGACAAGAAACACTTGGTCCTGCGCATCATCTACGCTGCTAACCACCGTGCAATTCAGCCTCTCGCAGGCTTCCTTAAGCTCATCATGGCCCGCCGTGTCGCGTACAATGAATCGGTAATGGCCCCGGGACCAGGAGCTGATGGGCCACCACGCGGACAGGAGCAGGACGGATAAAAGCGCTTTGAGCCTCATGGATTACGGCCTCTTTCTCTATCTTTCAAACTGGGTCTTTCTGAATCTCGGCGTCCCAGAGTTGTCCCCGAACAAATTCCTAGTTGCTTTCTCGGAAGGCGTCACTGGAATCGGGTAACTCGACCGATACCCAGTGGTTTTTCCTAACTCCTATTTCCAGCCTCAGGTGGGGATGAGGATCAAAGTCCAGGCAGAACTCACCGAGTTCATTCGTTGTTGTCGCCTCCATCGGCTCCAACTTGCTTTGAAGCACTACGGGGGAACAGGGGAGTAGGGATCCTGACTTAACCTCGTGCAAAATCTGGCCAACAAGCTTGATGCGGTTCGAATCTCTGTGCGGCTCGAGCCAAAGATCGACCATTACATCACCGCATTCGTAAAGCAGCCTATGATCCACGAGCGGCGCAGAGCGAACTCCCGCGGGCGAGGGCTGGAGGGAACTGTCAAAAACAAGCCGAGCACTGTCAAGGGCCTGCCGAGGGACGATATTCCTGTGGAGCAGCAAATCCAGGCAGGGCAGAAGCTCTTGGAAAATGAGATCGACGGGAACCTTAGGAAGATAATAGGCGTCGAGTACCGGTAGTTGTGAATCTTCTTCTTCACGTGTAAGAACCACGGCGCGCCCTGGTAATCTCAGGAAGACTTTGTGCAGGGCCAGCAGGATTTCGGCCTGCGAAGAGACCAGCACTTGCACATCAACGACGGCGGCATCGGGCTTCTCTTTCTCGAGTAATACAAGCGCCTTTTTGAGGCTTGAACCAATGAGGCACTGATATCCCATAGTCGTCAGCAAGACGCGCACATTGTCCAGCACTAGCCGGTGCGCCCCAATCATCAGGACTTTGGGCTGAGTTCGCGTAACTTCTGCACCCATCTTGCGGGCAACGACCTTTCGAGATTACAAACACTGCGACTTATGACACAAAGGGCTTCGCAGTTATATCCGGAAAAACCTGCAATCACAAAAGGGCCAACACCTGACAAGAAATCGCATCCACGCGCATTATTCAAAAAAGAAGACTGTCTCGTAGGGGAGAAAGGCGCGGACGCCCGACCGGGGAAATCCCCTCGGCCTTCAAAAAACAGATGCTAGCGGAGGGCGGCCTCAACCTTACTCCGAGGAGCAAGGGCCGGAACCGACGTGGAGGACCTTCGAAACAGGCGTTTTGGGACATGCGTTTGAGTCCCGGCGGCCAGGTGCTCCGGCAAAGCAAAAGCGTAAAGAATGTCCTGCACGGGGATGATGAGGTATTGACGACCGTCGATCCGGTAGGTCATAGGCGAGGCGACCAGATGACCGCCCATGTTGAGGTGCCAGAGAGTTTTACCCGTGGCGGGATCCACGGCGAGAAGATTGCCGGAATTGTCCGCGGTGAAAAGCAGATGCCCAGCAGTAGTCAGGATTCCGGCGATGGTTCCGCCGTCGCCGAGCTCGTGATTCCACACGACTTTGCCGGTGCGGTAGTCAAGCGCACGTAAGGTGGAATTGGCCCACAAGTTGCGATCCCGGCCTCCCCAGCCCTCGGCTTTCCCGGTAGCAGTAAGGTAAAAGATGCTGAAAATACGGCGGGCATTGACGTAGAAAAGACCGGTCTGGGGATCAAAGCTCGGAGCCATCCAATTGGTGCCGCCGTCGGAGCTGGGCTCAACGAGCGCGCCGTCCGGGCTCGGAGCGGCGTCGGGCTTGGGGATGGGGCGGCCGCGCGGGTCCACGCCGGAAGCCCACGTTTGATCGATAAACGGAGCGGTCACAAGATGCTGGCCATTCGTTCGGTCGAGGACAAAGAAGAATGAATTGCGGCTGGCTTGCGCGAGCAATTTGCGCGGCTTGCCGTTGAAGTTAGCGTCAAAGAGAACGGGAGTCTCGACGGCGTCCCAGTCGTGGACGTCGTGGGGCGAAGGTTGAAAGAACCAGACGAGCTTCCCTGTGTCTGGATTCAGAGCCACGATAGAGCATGTGTAAAGATTGTCGCCGGGGCGGCCTTCGCCCGCGAGCACGGGATTGGGATTGCCGGTGCCCCAATAAAGAAGATTCAGCTCGGGATCGTAGGTTCCGGTCATCCACGTCATTCCGCCGCCATGAAGGATGGCGTCGCTATCTTTCGGCCAAGTTTCCGAGCCCGGCTGGCCGGGATCAGGCTCGGTGTACCAGCGCCATTGAATGGCTCCGGTTTCGGGATCGAGAGATTCGAGGAAGCCGCGAACGTCAGTGACGTCGCCAGAAACGCCGACGATGACGTGATCGCGGACCACTAGCGGGGCCATCGTCGCGAAGTAGCCGAGCTTGGGATCGGCGAGTTCGACGATCCAGCGTACGGTACCATCTTGGGCATCGAGGCTGACCATGTGGGCGTCGGGCGTAGTGAAGTACAGCCAATTTTTATACATGCCTAAGCCGCGATGGCCGATGTGGTCGCCTTCGGATGGTCGGTTGTAGTGCCAGATCTGGCGGCCGAAGCGCGCATCGACGGCCCAAACGTTGTCCGGTGTGGTGAAGTAGAGAATGCCGCCGACTTCGAGAGGAGTGGATTTGATTGGGGCGATGTGCACAGGAAAAGCCCAGGCCAGGGTGAGCGAGGCGATGTTGGTGGAATTGATTTGATCGAGAGTGCTGAAGCGACGGCCGGAATAGTCACCGTTGTAGGTGGGCCAGGTGTCGGTGGCGGGCTTGAGCAGGGCGGCGGGATCGAGGCCTTGCGCGGCGGCGAACGGCGTGAGTAAACGCAAAGCGAGGAGCAACAGCAAGACCGTAAATCGTGTCCTGAGCGCCACGAATGACGGTCGCAAATTGCAGCGATGCGAAAAACAGATCCTTCGGTTCGCCCGGGATGACAATCGCCGCCCATCATTCGATTGGGCAATCAGTCCAGGTTGTCCCGCACTACTTTCGAAGCGGCCACAGCAATCGCGCGAGCGTCCCGTTATTCGAGAAAAGTGAGAAAGCATTCCGGCTCCTCTAACTTGCGTTTGTGTTTCCTATTTCAGGCTCTGAAGATAGGCAAAAAGATCGTGGACTTCCGCCTGGGTGAGCTTATCGAGCAGCTCGCGGTGCGCGGCAAGCGGATCCTGTAATTCGACCTTTACGCGATCGCGCGGAAAGGAACGATACCAGCCAGAGGCGTTGCGCAAGCCGACCACGAAATCGTCGGCATGAACGAGCGGTCCCTTGAATTGCTCGCCCGAGGGAAGCGTTACGACCGCGGTGGTGTGGGGGCCCTCTTTGCGGTGGCCGGGGTAAAGCATGCGCGCTTCGAGTTCGATGGGCGAATATTTGGCGGAGATTCCAGCGAGATCGCCTGTGGGCGAATGGCAATCCTTGCAGCCACCCATTGCGTAGAAATAAGTCTTGCCGGCTTCGGGATTGCCGGTAAGGAGTTTCTCGACGGGATACGATTTTGGAACGCTGGAGGATTCCAGGGCTTCGGCGGCGCGCGCGTGCAAAAACCAGGCGATGTCGGTCACCTGTTCATCGGTCATTGCTGGAAGAGGCGGCATGCCTTTGTCTGGGCGGCCGCGACGAATGATGTCGCCGATCAAGTCGCCCTTGACATCATGAGCAACGAGCGGCGAACGAATGAGGTCCGGGCCGCGACCGCCGGTGGCGTCAGGGCCATGGCAGAATCCGCAGGATTGCTCGAACTGTTTGCGGCCGCGCTCGAGAGCTGCATTTTGTGCCGCGGCATCTTGCGCCGGAGCTTGAGAGCGTGCTGAAGAGTTGCAAAGACTAAGAAGAATCAGCGTCAGCAAAAAGGCTGAAACTTTGCCTAATCGTCGGCTGCATTCGCGCACATGCGTGAGCATCGTTGCTACCTCGCGCGAGATATTCTACAAACGCGCTGTAATTCCGCAAATCCCTAACCGCGCTGCGACGCAGGCGGCGGTCAAGCAAGGACATCGTTCCCTGGACATTAACCAAACGAGGGAGCGATGTTCTGCCTCTTTCAAGATTGGCGGCGTGAGTTGCGGACAAGATAACCAGCCAATATGCGGGGTCCACATGTTGTTCCAAAACGTAAAACGCAAAATAATAGAAACCGCAGAAAGTCCACGCCGCGAGGAGCAGAAGTGCAGCCACGCGGGGCGTAGGGTGTTCAAGATACAGCAAAATCGCGGAAATAAAGCCCCCGAACAGGAAAAGAAGCCCTTTGGCTTTGATCCAAGCTGGATTGGCCAAGTCTTTCATGATTAAAGGCAACGCAACACAGCGAAGCATTGTAACAGCAAGCCATCAGGGTTTTCCTGCGTGTTCTATCAGGACATGACCTGATTGTTTTTACTGCTCCTCCCGTCATCATCCCCCTGTGCCCGGAGGCTGATGAGAGAAATGTGTGTGAGGAGCGTTCCGGGCGCATCATTCCGCTTTACGGGTTGCTTTAGGGGTACCCGCCTTCGGCTGCGGAAAATAAGAACCGCAGGCAAGATTTCTTTTTTGGTTCTTTCCGTGCTGTTATTTTGGGCGTCCCAAGCTACGGCGCAAAGCGCTCCGCCCAATCCACCAGCACAGGCTGCGGGGAATTCCACGCAAAGTCCTTCGCAAAACCAGACCTTGCCGACTCCTGAGAGTGCTCCACAGGGCCCCGAGGCAGATCCAACGCCGCTGGCCCCTGAGACAGCCCCGGCGTTTGTTTTGCCCGTTCTAAAGACTCCGCCTGCCGCGCCCTTCACCCGTGTCCCCTTGCCCGCAGCAAGGACTCCTGCTCTCGAAGCGCGAGTGGGGTACGCGACCCTGGCGCGCGTTTCTGGTCCAAACAACCAGATTTTGCTCAGAGGCATAAGCTCGAGCGTAACGAAGCAATACTCGGAAGGCTTCGGCGGGACGCTTGAAGTGAGCTACTTACGGGCATCCAATGTCTTCGGCACAGGAGAGTCGAACAGCGTATTCACCTATCTCATCGGCCCGGTTTTTTATCCCTACAGGAGAAATAGCTTTGTGACTTCGCTGCATGCTCTAGGCGGCGGCGCCAGGGTTTCTGGCGTGGTGGCGCTACTCCCTAACAACACGGGCTACATCAAGGGAGCGCTCGACGACAAAGCCTGGGCGCTTGGCGGAGGACTGGAAAAATGGTTCTTCTCGGATTCGCTGGCGCTGCGGGTGGATATCGACGCGCTGCACACTTCTTTCTACAACAATTCGGTGAAGGTTCACGGGGAATACGATCTGCGGGCGATTTGGGGAGTGATCTATTATTTTGGCGGACGAACAAAACTTACCAAGGAACGTAACCTCGCCGGCCGGCAAATCGAATGATGAAGGGTAGGCGCCAGGCCGAGGAAGAGCCTCATTCCTGCAAGAAGTCGGAAGCGGTTTGTTGGAATTCGGGCCAGCGGGGACCGAGGACGGGACCGTGACCGGCGTTGGGGACGATCCAGAGGCGGGAGTTCGGAATGGCTTTGGCCATTTCGAACGAGAGTTCGACGGGATAGAGAGGGTCGCGGTCGCCTTGAACGATGAAGGTTCGGGCCTGAATCGTCGAGAGAAGAGGAGGCGTGAAGTTTAAGTCGTCGTAGCTGGTGGCGAAGGATTTCGTGCTGGCAAGGATGGCTTTGATCTGTGAGTGGCCGCCAGCGTGGCGACGGCGCAGGATTTCCCATTGTTGCTCGGGAAGAGTGTCGGAGTACTGATTCATGATGACGCGCGCTTCCGCGGGGAAATAAGGGGTGGCGCTAACCAGGACCATGGCGGTGATGCGACGGGCCTGCTTGGTGGCCATGTGCAGCAAGACGTTGCCACCAGCGCTGATGCCGACTCCCTTACAGGTGCGGATGCCGAGGTTATCGAGCAGAGCAAACAGGTCGATGGCGGCGTCATCGTGGCGGAAATGTTTCGAGAGAATGCCGGAGCGGCCGTGGCCGCGCAGGTCAGGCAAGATGAACTGAAATTTCATCCCCCATTGTTCTAAAGAAGGAACCCAATCCTGGCTGGAACCGGAAAAGCCGTGCAGCAACAAGAGCGGCTCGCCGGTTCGGTGGACTTCAAAGTATAGTTCCTGGCCGTTGAGCGTTTCGACGCGACCGGGCGGACGTGTAGGCGTCATCGTCATGTCTCCTTTTAGATTTTTTTGTAGTGCAAAAAAAAATCGCCCGCGCTTAACGCACGGGCGATTCGACATCTGTATCAAGTTTAGCACGGAAAAGAGAAAGTTCAACGGGTAATTGGGGATAACTGCACTTCAGACAGTGGGGAGGGGCCGAAACCCCGTGCGAGCTGAAAGAGAGGATGAAGATAACCGTGGTGAGTGGA
>QHYK01000130.1 GCA_003224085.1 Acidobacteriota bacterium
TGAAGTTGACTGCGGTCTTCCTCGCTTAGCTGAACGGGGGGTGCAATTCGCATAAGCCGCCTCCATATTGTATTGGACGCGGCCCGATAATAAACGTCTCTATTTATGACGCACTACACTAGTTAGGCTAGTTAAGTTAAGCCGGATTGCAAGCCGGGCAGCGAGTCGCTCCGCCAAGTATCAAAGGGTCTTCACGTACGCGACGACGTCGCGGATTTGCGCCGGGTCCAGCGTATCTTTCATCCCCGGCATCTGCGTGTCGCCATTTTCAATCCAGGACTTGAGCGATTCGGCCGTTACTTTGTTGCCGTTCACCGAGAATGTCCCCCGCTTGGAAATGCCTTTCAACCCCGGGCCGATTTTTTTCTGATCGCTTTCCGCGAAATGGCACATAGCGCATTTCTTCTGAAAAACTTCCTTTCCGCGTGCCTCGGATCCAGCTGCAGCGTGAGTCCCTGATTTTTTCGTTTCCGTTTTCGCCGGTGGGTCTTGCGCCACAACCGCCGTTGTGATGGCCAGGATTGCGATCCCAGGCAGTAGTAAGTTCCGCTTCACAATTTCTCTCCTTCGACCCGCGAATTAAGCTGCCGGCGATGCCGGTTCGACATATTTCCCCAAACTCACCCATTTTCTCCATTTGTGCCGCGAATTTCCACTCACGCCCTGCGAAGCCGCTGGCACAAATGCCGGTTTGCCGCGCAGCACCGGTTTAGAAGCAGGGTACCCGGCAAAAGGTACAGGTTCCTTCCCTGGAACGACCTTGACTTTCGTACTTTTGACCCCCGCAAAACGTTGTGTTAAGTATGGCTCATGACCATGGAGACCCTCACGCGAGCATGGGAAATCCTGCAAGACGCCTACCAGGCACAAATGGAAGGCGATTACGAACGCGCCATCGAACTTTATCAATCATCGCTCGCTTTGCACCCCACCGCCGAGGCGCACACGTTTCTCGGCTGGACTTACCATTTCCAGGGACGCATTGACGAAGCCATCGCCGAGTGCAAGCGCGCCATTGAGATCGATCCTGACTTCGGCAACCCGTACAACGACATCGGCGCTTACTTGATCGAGCAGGATCACTTCGATGAGGCCATTCCCTGGCTCGAACGCGCCACCGAGGCGCGCCGCTACGAGCCACGGCACTTCCCGCATTACAACCTGGGGCGCGCCTACCTCGGAAAAGAGATGTTCAGCAACGCGATACGTTGCTTCCAGGAAGCGCTGGAAATCGAGCCGCGCTATTCGCTGGCGCGGCAGGCGCTTGCCTCTCTCCGCCGCATGGTGAACTGAGAAAGCTTTAGTCTTTAGTCGACGGTTCTCTCAGACAAAAACAATCAGCGTTGCCTTCTAGTTTTTGCGCTTCGCTATCTTTCTGGCTCTGAAAACGGAAAACGATATTTTTTATGCCGTCTCCTGCGCGCTTGGCTTGACCACGCGGTCGTAAATCCATAGCAACAGAGTGGTCCCCAGTCCGATCGCCGTCAGCGCCCACCAGAAGCGCTGAGGCTGGTGCTGCACTTCGCCGAAATGGTGCAAAAGCTTGCCGCCAACCCGTCCGGCCAAAAACGCCCCTATACCGAGCGGCAAAAAAGCAAAACCCATGTAGGTTCCTTGTTGGCCAGCGGGAGCAAGGCGCGAAATATAGTCGTAATACCGGGGTTGTTGCGTCAGTTCCCCGAGAGCCACAACCACCAGCGTCAGATACGCCCCGGACACCGTCGGGTACAGCGCCAGGATCGCGAAGGCCGCCATGGCTACAAGAGTCCCTAAGATGACCGCTCGGAAGGCGGCCATTTTTTGCGTGATGATGCCCATCGCAACTGTCAGCGCCACGATGAGGAAGGGTCCGGTTGCGAGCATTTTCTCCGTGTCCGCATTGAAATTGACATAGTCGTGAATGAAAATGGGGAGCGTGATGAACTCTTGCCAATAAACAATCCAATATCCCGAAAAAATCAAAAGAAAAATCATGAACTTCGGATTGGAGATGACCTTCCAAAAATTGCGAACGGTCTCTCCCATCGTTGCGACCTGCGCTTCTCCGGACTTACCAGGGTCTTGGAAAAGCAGCAATACCAGGAAAAACATGAGGAAAACGCTGGCCGCTGCAGCGCGGAAAACATTTTCGACGCTGAGGTGCTTGTGGACATAAGAAGCCACCAGGGGGCCAAGCAATCCCCCGATATTTACAAGCGTGTAGTAGATGGAATAGCCGATGGAACGAACATTTTCCTTCGCCGCTCGCGCAGTTGTCCCGACAACGCAGGGCTTAACTAATGCCACGCCCAGCGCCGGCAGCGCCAGCACGAAGGCCACGAATACAACGAGCGGAGCCAAGTTGCGAAGGGGAGCCAGCCAGGGCGCTCCAATAGAGCCGAGCAGAAAATAGGAGCCCGCGAGAATCAAATAGGCGAGGGAAAGCGCCCGACGGAAGCCAAGCCGATCCGCAAGCGTTCCCCCAAAAATCGCGAGAAACCAAACTAGCCCGCCAAAGAGTCCTGCCAGGTCCGTAGCGCGCTCAGTCGGAAAAGCGAGTGCCTCGTGAAGGTAGCGCGCGAGCGACGCGAAGGCAGCATAGTAGGAAAGACGTTCAAAGAGCTCGCTGATATTAGCCACCCAGAACGGGCGCTCGAAGCCTTCGCGAATTTCCTTCAGCCTTTGCTCCAAGCTCATGGCCCCTCCGCCGATGCGCGCGGGGATAATAGTCGAGGAAACAGAGAAGGTAAAGAAGGCAAGTAGGCGAGTGGCTACCACATGGGGATTGAGGCGTAGAAAAAGACGCCGCCGGGCCTCATGCTCAATCGCACTCCTGACGACAGCGGTAAGATATTGCCAAAAGGCATGGTCGAAGGTGAGGTGCTCTGGAGCTCCAGATTTTTAACGCGGGTTGGAGCACTTGCATGGAATACAACGTCGGCGACTGCTCCGGGCCTTCCACGGACGGCAGCTTCGAACCGAGTTTTTCATGGGTACCCGTCCGGCCAATCCATCTTCCGTCAGCCAACGGTCGCCAATAATATAGAACCTGATGAGGTTTTCCCTCCGCACGACGCTCATGACCGACTGCCTTCGCTCCAGACCTGCTGCCATGCGGCAAATTCACTCGGCCTAATCTGGTAACGGGCGAAGTTTCCTTCGTGAAGGCTGAGGAGTTCGCTCTCCGCCATGTCCCTGAATTTCTCACGGTCCGCTTCGGGCAGGTTTTTCTCGACCCATGAGGCGATGTAAGCGGCGGCGGCTTTCCTGTCCATGCGGCCACGTACCACGTCGCCGACGATCTGCCGCAGCGCAGCCTTATGCTTGACCCTGAACGGATCGGGCTCGCCCAGCGACTGCTGCACAGCGGCGTAGCGGGCGGCCGACCGCTCATAGGCCCACACGAAAACGTCCCGCAACAGATCGGGCTGGTTTAGTTCATAAACGCCGAGAATCGCATCGGTGTAGAGCGCGCGCGGCACGTCGATGAACGATAGCGGCGACAGATTGCGCTTGATGAACGGGATGTTCGCCGTAAGGCGTGAGACCCGTTTGTTCACGTCATCGAAGGGCTGCAGGTAGGGCAGCTGCACCATCACAAACAGCGCCTGCTCAAAGGGGTCTTGGAGCGCCGCCGCTTTCTCCAGCAGCAGATTGAAGTGCTCCTCGATCAATTGCGGCAGCTCCAACGGATGAAACGTGGACTTCTCGATGCCGACACCCATACGTCGCAGCCGGCCCGGTGCGGACGGATCGGGCAGAAGATTCTGCGCCAGAATGCCGTGCAGGTTGAGTATGGTGTATCGGTTGAAGCCGATGCCCTCGGCGTCGTTGACAAGGAATTCGATCGCGTCCTTGTGGTTGACGATCATCTGCGCTTCCGGGCGGTCCCGGCCCTCCGCCGCCTCGCCCAGTTCGATCAGCCGCTTCGTATCCAGCAGCGAATACGTGTTGCCTTCAAGACGGCTTGAATTCCAGGAGAGATCGATCAGAAGCCGATTCAGAATTTGCTTCGCGTACGTGCCTGCGGCCTGATCCGCGAAATTCGGCTTGCCCACCTGCGCGAGATGCGCGCGCTGCGCCTCCGAAAGATAGAACGTCTCATTGGGCCAGTACGATTCGAGGAATTCGCGGTTGTATCCCACGGGCTTTCTTGTCGTGAGTGGCTGGCTCAGGTAGCGGCGAATTTCCTTGCTGGCAGGCAAAAGAGGCACAGCCTCCTCTTCCGCCGCCGCTTCCGGAGCCACTGGCGCGTTTTCGACGGTCACCTCCGGCGCTTTCGCCGCGGCGGGCATCCGGTACTTGGCCCCCCGCCCCCCGCCCTCGGCGGCAATTCGCCTCGCCTTCACAAGAGACTTCAACCTGTATTGCAGCGTACGGCGGGCAACCGGCGGCTTCAGGGCGTCGGCAATTTCGGCGACACTGATTCCCTCGGGGTGGGCCCGAACAATGGCCTCTATGGCGGCGAGATCATCTTCTTTTATTGCCTTTGCCACTGTGCGGCTCCTTAGTTGCGCATTTCATCTATATTATTGCGCAATTAAATCACAGGAACGCGCAATTATCAAGGTCTACGCGCAAGATAACGTTGCGCATTTACCTGTCTTGGTTGCGCATTATTCTTGTGCGCAATTGTTCGCCCTTTGTTCGCTACATCGCTAGAATAATACGTAGCCGGGGCCGCGCGAGAGCTTTGTGCCGCGAAAACGCCGTGAAATGCGCAGGGTTGCCAGGCGCTCTACCAGAGCGCGCGTGTTGGAGTGCGCCATTGTTTTGCTGGTGGCCGCACTAGTAACAGTGCTCTTGGGGGGCGTTGCAAATGCCCAGGACGTGGCGCCGACACAAGAGGAGCTTGCGGCGATCACGGAGCGCGGCAAGCGGCTCTACGAGTACGACCAAGCCGCGTGGCACGCCTCGGATGCAGTGCAGGTGGCGAACCCGAAGGTGGTAGAAGGACAGCGCTGCATTGCGAACAAAGAAGACGGCAAGTGGCGCGTGGTCTTCGGGAAATTGAGTGAAGATGGCACACGTTTCGAAATCACCTACGAAGCCCATGAGCAAGCGGCGCCACGAGAGTTTGCGGTGCGGAAAGAGCCGGACGGCCGGCAGGACGAAGGATTCTTCTTGCACGCGGCCCGGGCGATCGAACTAGCGATGAAGGATTTTGGCGGCGCAAACCGGCCGTACAACGTGGCGGTGCTCCTGGCGAGCGCGGGGCAGCTTCTTGTGTACTTGTATCCGGCGCAGACCGATGCGCGCATACATCCGCTGGGAGGCGATGTGCGCTACCTGGTGAGCGCCGACGGCAGGAGCATCCTCGAAAAGCGCCAGATGCACAAGACCATCATGGAGAAGTCGCCGTCCAAGCAGACAAAAAAGGCGGTTGCCGGCTATCACACGCACATTTTGAGCGATCTTCCGGAAGATACGGACGTGTTTCACGTGCTCACCCAGGATCCGCCAGTTCCGGAGAAGGTAGCGACGGCTCATTTCCTATATCAGGTGAACATAGACGGGACAATTCAGATTGAAAAAACGATGAAGCGAACAAAGTGACTATCGAATGGCAGCTTCGCGGAGCGCTTCGACAGAATGCGTGCAGGCCCCCTTGAGACTTCCCGAACCTCCGCCACCTCCGCCAATATTCTCATTTGCTCGCTTCTTGTTAAGGGTTAAGCTGTTGGTCATCAGGTGTTCGACAAATTTGTTCCCTCAGGAGCCCGCCATGAGAATTTCGTGTCGGCACTTTGTGTGTTTTCACGCAATTCCTTGTAATTCCTCTGCCCGTTGTGCTGGTTTCAGTGCCAAGCGATCGGTTGGCTCGCGTCTTAGGTTGAGCGCAACAGTTCTCTTCGCACTCTTGTTCCTCAGCGTCGATACTCCGCGTGCCGGGGCGCAGACCGGCGCCAACTCTGATCCCAATTACGTGGCACTGCGCAACATCACACTGGGAAATGAAGCCGTCAGCATCACAAACTTTGATCTGAAGCGCGACGCGGGCACTTTCCGGCTGAATTCGGGGACCGTCTGTTTTGTTCCGCCGGTGAATGGCAAAGTGACCGGCGCTGTCTTTGCGGGTGACGGAGCATTTCTTCTCAATCCTCCGACCGAAACCGAGCGCAAGAGTTTGAAATACCTGACCAGGGAAGACGAATTCAGCGAAAAGTTCGAGCGGCTGGTGCTGCGGTTTACGGATTCTACTTATGACGACATTAAGAAGGCGGGCAAGCCGGCATCGGGCGGCTGCGACGCTGGGCTACTGAAGGACAGCCAGAACACGACACGGCACAGAATCAAAAACAATTTGGAAGCGGAGCTCCTCGGTGAAATTCTTAGTCCCGAACCGCGAGGCCGCTTTGTGGCGTTTATCCACGGGAAGCGCTACGACGACAAGGAACTTTACGAACTCGATCCCAACGCGAATTCCAGCCAAGTGGACTTCTGGACCTACGACGAGAACAAGTTTGGGGACTGGGCTTCCTTCAGCTTTACCGAACCGCACGCCAAAGGAACTGTCGGCCGGCCGATCCGCATCGAGCACCACCAGCTCGACACGAAGCTGGAAAAGAGCGGCGCGCTTACCGGTAAAGCGACGACTACATTTATTTCTGAACGGAATGGGCTTTGCGTGGTGCCATTTGCCTTGTTTCACACATTGCGGGTGCAGTCGGTTACCGCCGATGGACAGCCGCTTTCATTCATTCAAGAAGACCAGAACGACGACGCCGACTTCGCCGTGATTCTTCCCAAGCCTTTGGCGGCCGGCGACAAATTCAGTATTACTACGACCTATGGCGGCAAAGAGGCGGTTTCGAATGAGGGCGGCGGCAACTATTTCCCGATCGCACGCGACGATTGGTATCCCAACGGTGTGGGGTCCTCGTTTGGCGAATACGCCTCTTACGACATGACTTTCCGCATCCCGAAAGGCATGAAGATAGCCGCCACGGGTGCCCTAGTCAGCGAATCCAACGAGGGTGGGCAAAACGTCAGCGTGTGGAAGAGCGAGACTCCACAAACTGTCGCCGGCTTCAGCTTTGGCAGATTCAAAGTGGAAGAAGCGAAACTGACCAAGCCTGAGATGTTCATTCAGTCTTTCGCGAACGAGGAGTCGCCCAACTGGGTTCAGTCTTTGCAGCAAGCGACAAGCAACTCCCTGCCCGGCCAGAGCCCCATGACAGGAGTGGCGTTGGGCACGATGAGCACGACGTCGTTGAACAAAAAGGCTCTTGCTGAGGGCCAGCTCGCGGAACAACTTTACTCCGACTACTTTGGGCCATCGATGTTCACGCACTTGAAGCTCACCCAGCAAACGGCATGCAACTTCGGGCAATCCTGGCCCGGCCTGGTCTGGATTCCCATCTGCTATTACTTCGACACGACGGTGCGCCACCAGCTCGGCATGGACTGGGGCGACCGCGGTTACTGGAAGGTTGTGACGCCGCACGAAGTGGCGCATCAGTGGTGGGGCCACACGGTGGGCTTCAATTCCTACCGCGATCAATGGATGAGCGAAGGTTTTGCGGACATGTCCGCGTCCCTTTACCTCAGCATGATTGAAAAGGATCCCAAGAAGTTCCTGACCTTCTGGAATGACGAGCGCGAGTTGCTGCTCGAGAAGAATGTCCAGGGCTATCGTGCCATTGACGTCGGCCCCTTGACCATGGGATATCGCACCAACAACGCTCGGACGGGTGGCGGAACCTACCGGCGGCTCATTTACCCTAAGGGCGCTTACGTGCTGCACATGATCCGCATGATGATGCGCGACAACCGCGACGGCGATAAGCGCTTCAAGGAGACGATGCAGGATTTTGTGAACACTTACCGAGGCAAAGCCGCCACCACGGAAGACTTCAAGGCGATGGTTGAAAAGCACATGAACCCGGACATGGATGCCGGGGGAAATCAAAAAATAGATTGGTTTTTCAACGAATACATTTATGGGACGCAGATGCCCAGCTACAAACTGGACCATTCTTTTTACACCGGGGCGGACGGGACGATTGTAATGAGCCTGAATGTTACGCAATCGGGTGTCGACGACACGTTCCGCATGGTCGTGCCCGTGTACCTGGAACTGGACGACGGAAGAATTGTGTTCTTCGGGAGAATGCGCGTGCTGGGAAACAAGTCCGAGGCGGCGAAGGTGCCGCTCAAGGGGCTGAAAGCGAAGCCGCGCCGCGCGCTGATCAATTACTTCGACGACGTTCTTGCCTCACCAAACTAGCGAAACTTGCGGTGGGCAAGCTCCACGCAGTTCACTTCAAAACAGGCGGGAGTGGAAGCCGAGCGAAGCGCGGATGTGGGCGGCGAAGTAGGCGGGGTCGTGGCGGCCGGGATAGATGTGAAATTCGTGGGGGATTTTGCGGGCGCTTAGGATTTTGTCCAGAGCCGCAGCGCCAGCGTCGAAGCCGTAATCATCCTGATCGCCGCAATCGAAATAAATCTTCAGTCCTAACAGACTGGCAGAACGAGCAAGCACGACCGGACTATTAGCATTCCAGAAGGCCGCGTCCGGAGGTGTACCAAAGGCCGCGCCAAGAACCCGCGAACGAGGAGATGGTAATGTGCTGACGAAGGCGGGGAGCTTTTCGATAAGCGCGGCGCTGTGGGCGCTGACCGAGCTGAAAAGATGCGGATGGCGGAAGGCAAGATGGAGCGCGCCGTAGCCGCCCATGGAAACTCCGGAAATGGCGCGGTTGGCGCGGCCAGGTGATGCGCGATACCTTTCTTCGATGGAGGGAAAAAATTCCCGAAGCAGAAAATCTTCATAGCGCGCTTTTCCATCCTTTGAGTTGATATAAAAACTGGCGCTGCCGGCGGGCGTGGCAATCAGGAAATCCTTCAATTCATGGCGTTCACGCAAGTCTTCCACAAGGTTCCACAAGCCAGAATGAACGAAAAACTGTTCATTGTCGCCGAGGCCGTGCAGCTCGTAAAGGATGGGAAAGTGTTTTGTCTTGTCGGCATCGAAAGAGGCTGGAAGAACGACGCAATAAGCAACGCTGCGGGAAAGGATTTTGCTGGGGATGGTGTTGCACTCGACGCGGCCGGAAGCGAAGGAGGAAGGGAGGTAAAGGAAGTAGACGAAGCAAAGAAGGTAGAGGTAGAGACGAAAAGAAGTGGCCAGTGGCGAGCGACGAGTGGCGAGACGAACAGTCACAAGAACATTTTACTCATAGCGCAGGGCCTGGACAGGATCGAGGCGAGCGGCGCGCGAGGCGGGATAGAGGCCGGCAGCCAAGCTGACGAGTACGGCGAAAAGGATGCCGCCGAGAATGAGCCAAAAGGGAACCGAAGAAATGTCTACGCTCGAGAGATTCTGGCGGTGCAAATAGACGTTGGTACCAAAACTAATCGCACGACCGATCAGCCATCCAATAACCGTTCCGACGATACCCCCGAAAAGGCCCATAACGCCAGCTTCAATAAAAAAAAGTTGCTTAACGTCGCCGTCAGCGGCGCCAAGGGCTTTCATGATACCAATCTCTCGCCGGCGCTCAAGGACGGCCATGACAAGCGTGTTGACTATCCCGAGAGTAGCGACAGCAAGAGCGACGCTGCTAAAGATGCCGAGAAGGATATCCAAGACCGTGAAGAAACTGCGCAGGGCTTTAGACGCATCGAGAAGGGAGAATGCGCTGAAGCCGAGATCCTTGAGCTTGGCTTCTGTGGTCACAACGAGCGAAGGGCTTTTCACGCGAACGGTAAGGCTCGAATAAGCGGGCTTGCCACTGGATGAGTCCCGAAGAATATCGCGAAGATCGTTGACCTGGGCGGCGCGCAGAGTTTCCGCGATCGGGAGAGGGATGAGCAAGCGGCCGCTGCCAAAGCCGCCGAAGCCGGAGGCCGGCTCGGTTTCGACAACGCCGATGATGCGGAAGTGCTTTTCTTTGGGGACGACGGAAAATCCGCCGGAATTTTCCGGCCCATCGCCAGCCTGAGCTTGCCAAGGGAGCGCTTGGCGTTCCGCGTAGCGAAGAACCAAGTCTTTGCCAATCAGCAACCACGTTTGCGGATTCAACTCCTTCGCGAATTCCGCTTGCAAGATGGCTTCATCGGCGTTTGGCGAAGAGAAAAAGTGACCCTGCATGCCATCGAAGGCGCCGCTGGCTTTGGAAGATTCCGGCATACCCGCAACCATCGTGGCGTAGGGTTTGCCGTCGTAGCGCACTTCAGTGAAGAAGCGAATTTGCGGATAGACCTCGACGACATTGGGCAGGCGTGAGATTTCCGCGCGCGCGGCGGCATCGAGCGGACGAGCTTTTGCGTCGGGAGTCCGCGTGGCGGGAGGGCCGCCACCCGGGCCGCGGAGATTGGTTTTCGGGGTGACGAAAATGGAGTCAAAGAGGCCGCTCTTGGCGAGGCGGCTGCTAGCCAGTTGTTGGAGTCCGACGCCGAGAGAAAGCATAGCCACGAGCGAAGCCACGCCCACGGCAACGCCAAGAGTCGTGAGCGAATTGCGCAAAACGGCTTCGCGAAGGTTGCGGAACGCGAGATCGCTGAGGTCGCGGAACTTCATCCCGGCGCTCCGTTCGAAAGGAGCTTGCCATCGCCCATGACAGCAAGCCGATCGGCGAAGCGTTCAGCAAGAGCGCGCTCGTGGGTGACCATAACGATGGTCATGCCGGGATTTTTCTGGATTTCGCGAAGCAGCGTGAGGATGGACTCGCCGGTGGCGCTGTCCAGATTGCCGGTGGGCTCGTCGGCAAGAAGAATTCTGGGGCGATTGACGAGCGCGCGGGCGATGGCGGTGCGCTGCTGTTCGCCGCCGGAAAGCTCGCTGGGGCGATGGCCGATGCGCTTTTCAAGCCCCACGCGCGCGAGGGCTTCGCGGACGCGCGCGGCGCGTTCGGAACGCCCGACTTCGGCGAGGCGGAGGGGGAGCTCGACATTTTCTTCGAGCGTCATCCGCGGAAGAAGATTAAAGGATTGAAAGACCATGCCGACGGTTTGGCGGCGGTAGCGAGCGAGTTCGAGTGAGGACATTTTCGAAAGGTCCTGACCGTGCGCGATGACCGAGCCGGAACTCGGGCGATCGAGCCCGGCGATGAGATTGAGCAGTGTGGACTTGCCGGAGCCAGAGCTGCCGAGCAGTGCGAGGAATTCGCCGGGGGCGACAGCGGCAGAGACGTTATCCACGGCGCGGATGATGGATTCACCCATAAGGTAGTGGCGGGAGACTTGGTCAAGCTGGATCGCCGACCGTGAGTCAGGCATGGTCATAAGGTCTCAAGAGTACTACGCACGGGGGAGTCTTGAGATTGCGGTTGCCGGATGCCGGATGCGGGAAATCAGCCGGGGCCAGCGCTACATGCGCACCGAAGCGCTGTGCTAGCATCGAGACTTTGTGTGTGGGACGGGGGCCCGAGTAGATGGCATCGACCATGAAGGCGTTGCGGAAAATGCAGCCCGCGCGAGGCTTGCAGATGGACACTGTCGCCGTGCCGGCAATTGGCCCGACCGAAGTGCTGGTGCGGGTAAAGGCGGCGTCGATCTGTGGGACCGACCTGCACATTTATGGATGGGACCGGTGGTCGCAAGGGCGCATCAAGCCGCCTCTGACGCTGGGGCACGAATTTTGCGGCACCGTGGAACGCGTGGGAGACGAAGTCACGGCGGTGAAGCCGGGCGATTTCGTCAGCGCGGAGATGCACGTCAACTGCGGGCACTGCCGCCAGTGCCGGCTGGGACAGGCGCACATCTGCCAGAACCTGCGCATCATAGGAATCGATCAAGACGGAGCGTTCGCAGATTTCGTGAGGATTCCGGCGTCGAACATCATCAAACTGGATCCGGACATTCCCGAGCACTACGGAGCGATCCTAGACCCCCTTGGGAACGCCGTGCACGCGGTGCTGGCCGGGCCGATTGCGGGGCAAACCGTTTTGGTGACGGGCTGCGGGCCGATTGGATTGATGTCCATTGCGGTGGCCAAGGCTTGCGGTAGCTCCACGGTGTTTGCGACGGAAACGAATGAGGCGCGGCGTTCTATGGGCAAGAAAATGGGCGCGGATGTGGTGATGAACCCCGCATCGGAAGATGCGGTGAAGCGAATCTTGAAAGAAACCGACGGGACAGGAGTGGATGCGCTGCTCGAGATGAGCGGGAATCCGCAGGCGATACAACAGGGATTCCGGGCGCTGCGAGCGGGGGGGCGCGCTTCGCTGCTGGGGATTCCGCCAGAAAATGTGCCGCTCGATTTGGTAAACGACGTGATTTTCAAGGGAGCGACGGTGCAGGGAATTTACGGGCGCCGCATGTATGAAACATGGGTGCAGATGACCGCGCTATTGAAAGCGGGGCGGCTGAATCTGGAGCCGCTCTTTGGCCAGCGCGCGCCACTCGCGCAGTTCGAAGGCGCCTTTGCGAAGCTCCAGGAAGGGTTGCCGGGTAAGATTTTGCTTTACCCGAATGGAATGCGGCGCTGATTTCTCTCCAGTTCGGTCTCCTTCTATGCGTTCTTTCATCGCAAGCGGGGGAGCGACAATTGTGGAGGTCCTGAATTTGGTCCCTCAAGGTTTAGCGTGGATTTTCCCAGCCGCGCTGGCAGCGGTATTTAGCAGGCATGATTCCGAGCTGGTGAAGACCTGAAAAGCAATTCAGGGGTTTTGCGGGTTTTGCCCTGGGGTTTGCCCCAAACCTGAGCCTGGAGCACAATAGAGATTCCCCCCGGCCGATGCCTACCATCAGGAGCGACCTTATGTCGGAGACCGCCACAATGGCAACAAAGCAGAATCCGCTGCAATACGTCACCGAGCAATTGCATGAGCTGCGCGCGAAGGGCGTGGCACCGAAGCTGCGAATCCTCGAAGGCGAGCAGAGGCCTGTCTGTGTTTTCGATGGCCGGGAAGTGATCAACCTCGCCTCAAACAACTACCTCGGGCTGACCACGCACAAGGCCTTGCGCAAGGCGGCACTGGACGCGGTGAAACGATTTGGCGTCGGCGCGGGAGCGGTTCGCACGATTGCCGGTACCATGAAGCTCCACATGGAGCTGGAAGAGCAGATCGCGTCGTTCAAGAAAGTGGAGGCATGCGTAGTGTTTCAGTCGGGATTTACGGCCAACGCTGGAACGGTTGCGGCCGTGCTCGGCAAAGACGATCTGATCGTCTCCGACGAATTGAACCATGCGTCGATTATTGACGGGGCGAGGCTTTCGAAAGCGACGATTAAGGTCTTTAGTCACAAAGATGTGCAGGACTGCGACCGCATCCTCCAAGAGCATGCAAATTTTCCTGGAAAGAAGCTGATTATCACCGACGGCGTGTTCTCGATGGACGGCGATATTGCGCCGTTGCCTCAATTGTGCGACCTCGCCGAAAAATACAACTGCATCATGATGGTGGACGACGCGCACGGGTCCGGCGTGCTTGGAAGCAACGGCCGCGGCACCGTGGACCATCACCAGTGCCACGGGCGCGTGCACATTCAAGTCGGAACCTTGAGCAAAGCAATTGGCGCGATGGGTGGATACGTCTGTGGCTCGCGCGACCTGATCGATTTTCTGTACTTGCGCGCGCGGCCATTTTTGTTTTCGACTTCGCACCCGCCAGCCACAGTCGGAGCGTGCCTGGGGGCATTCGCGTTGCTGGCTTCACCGGAGGGCGAGAAGCTGGTGAAAAAACTGTGGGCCAACACGAAGTTCTTCAAACGCGAATTGAAGAAGCGCGGATTCCAGTTCAAGGGCAGCGAGACGCCCATCATTCCGATTCACGTGGGTGATGCGACCAAGGCATTTGAGTTTTCGAAGAAGCTTTTTGAAGCAGGCGTATTCGCCCCGGCGGTGGGCCACCCCACCGTGGCAGAAGGCAAAGCACGGCTGCGCGCCATAGTCAGCGCGGCGCACAAGCGCGACCAACTGCTCCAAGCTGCGAACACTCTCGGGGAAGTGGGCAAGTCTCTGGGCATCGTTTAGAGAGAAATCGCCGTCGCGGCCAAAACTCCAACCGGGCCTTGTAAATCTTGCATGGCGCCGGACATTTTGCGACAGTCCCAGGGTTGTAACACGCGTTTAACTTATTGAGAACTCATGCCTTGCGGATAGGCATTGGCCTTGCCTCTATCAAGCCGCTGTCAGCAAGCCCTTTTTGCTTGAGCGTTGAGGGGTGCATTTTTAAATCCTAGTCTTAGGTTAGGTAGGGAGGTCTATACGATCATGTATCGCGTAGGAATCTGTTTTGTGGTCGGTGCGCTGTTTGCAGTAGGCGCATTGGGGCAATCGCAAACAGGCTCCCAGGCGGGAGCCCAGGCGAGTGCTCAAACCTCCGTTCAAGCCGGTGGAACACCGGCCCAAGCGGGTGCTTCGAGTTCAACGTCAGCCGCAGCTTCAGCACAAAATGGGCAAGTCAACGCAGGGCTGGCTAGCGCCACAACGTTTAATGCAGAGTTGAGCTCTCCGCTGGACTCGAAGAAGTGCAAGCCGGGCGACGCGGTGAACGGGCGCACGACCGAAGCGGTCAAGTCGCAGGGGAAGATGATCATTCCGAAAGGCTCGAAGCTCCTGGGGCACGTGACGCAGACCTCTGCGCGAGCCAAAGGGGAAGCGCAATCGTCACTGGGAATCTTGTTTGACAAAGCAATTCTGAAGAGCGGCCAGGAGGTTCCACTGAGCGTGGCGATCCAGGCGTTAGCTTCTGCGCAGGGCAGCGCTTCCGCAGCCAGCGACCAGATGGACACCATGGGAGGTCGGAGCGGTTCGGCAGCCGGTTCCGGAATGTCCGGCGGAAGCCGCGGACTGGGGGGAGCGACCTCCGCGGCCGGCGGCGCCGTGGGCACGGTGACGAACACCGCCACGAGCGTCGGAGGAGCTGCCGGCGGAGCCGTTAACTCCACGACGAGTGCTGCGGGGAACGTCGCCGGAGCCTCGAAGGGTGCGGTTGGCGGACTAAATGCTGCCGGACAGCTTACTTCGAGCAGCCAAGGCGTCTTTGGCTTGAACGGTTTGAACCTGAACGCGGCAGCCTCCAATGCAACCCAAGGCACGCTGATCATTTCAGCAGGCAAGAGCGTTCACCTCGACAGCGGCACGCGCATGCTGCTGGTTACCCAAGCCGGTTCCCCGAGCGGGCAAGGCGATGGGAAGGAGCCTTCCACCAGCAAACCGGAAAAACCATAACCTCGCCTTTCTCCAAACAGGGCCGCGCCGGAAAATGGATTCGGCATTCTTAAGCTCCTATGCCGCTCCCGCTCTTCTGAGCGCTTGCTGGTCCTTTGCTATACTCGCGCGATGGCTTGGGAACCGAAAAAACTCTTCCTCGTGGACGCCATGGCGCATATCTACCGCGCATTCTTCGCGCCCATGCCTCAACGGCTGACCGGACCCCATGGCACACCCACGAATGTTCCCTTTCTTTTCGGAAATATTCTCAAGCGCCTGATCAAAGACCACGAGCCGAGATATATCGGCGTCGTTTTTGATCCGCCGGGGGCCACGTTTCGCGACAAACTGTTTGAACAATACAAGGCCCAACGGCAGCCGATGCCGGATGACATGCGCGTGCAGATTCCCTTGGTGCGCAGACTCTGCGAAGCCATGCGTTTGCCAATCCTGGAAGAAAGAGGCTATGAAGCCGATGATGTGATAGGCACCATCGCCACGCAAGCTTCCAAGCAGGGCTTCGAAGTGCTCATCGTCAGCAACGACAAGGACATGATGCAGCTCGTGGGGAAAAACGTCCGGACGCTGAAGACGGGTTCCGGGGGCGCAAAGAGCGACATTCTTGTCGACGAGGCAAAAGTGCAAGAGTTGCTCGGCGTGCCTGCGGAAAAAGTCGTCGACTATATGGCGCTTCTGGGCGACACCGTGGACAACATTCCCGGCGCGAAAGGAATTGGGGAAAAAGGCGCGGCCGAGCTGATCACCAAATACGGCACGGTGGAAAACGCGCTGGATCACGCGGGTGAGGTTCCGAACAAGCGCTACCGCGAAGCGCTCCAGCAGCAGCGTGATCAAGTGCTGATGTCCAAGCAGCTGGCCACAATCGCCACCGACGTGCCGCTAAAGGTCGATTTACACGCGCTCGAATGCCGTGAACCCGATAGGCCCGCCCTGGCCGCACTTTACCGCGAACTCGGATTCAGCTCGCTCCTGAAAGAGCTGGACGCCGGCGCTGTGGCGGCGTCTGCGCCTGCAGCTTCCGGTGCAGCGGAGAAGATCGATTACGCCCAGCTCGGAAACGCCGCGGAATTTCGCGAATACCTCGCAAACCTCCCTGCGAAACAGCCGTTGGCGGTCTGGCTGAATCTCGATCCCGGCCAGCGAGAATCGGAAGGATTCGGGACGCGCATCGCCGGGATCGAAGTTTCCGCGAAATCTGGAGAAGGACGCTCGATTTGGACCGATGAAAAGGGCGAAATAGGGAAGGCGCTCGCGCCGCTGCTCGCAGACGCCAAAAGTCCAAAAATCGTCCACGATCCGAAAATCATCTCTTTGCTCGCGGGTGAGACGAACAACATCCAGCACGCCACGCAGCTTTATTCCTACCTGCTGCGGCCCACGACCGCGAATCACAACTTTGCCGACGTGGTCATGCGCCAGTTCGGCGCTGTTTTGGGCGGCGGCCCAGGCGAGCGGGCGGATTATCTGCAGCGCCTTGCGCCGCTGTTACACGACCAGGTGAAAGAGCAAGGACTTGAAAAAGTCTATGAAGAGATCGATCTGCCGCTGTCGCCGGTGCTTGCGCGCATGGAACGAGCCGGAATTCGCGTCGAGCCAAAAGAGTTGGAAAAAATGTCCGAAGCTATGGACAAGGAAATCCGGCGCCTGGAAAAAGAAATCTGGCAAATGGCGGGAGCGGAGTTCAACGTCAATTCGCCGCCGCAGCTCGCGGAGATTCTTTTTGACAAATTGAATCTGCAGCCCAACGCGCGAAGGGGCAAGGCAAAAGCGCGGTCGACCGCGGCGGAAGTCTTGGAGGAGCTGGCTGCGCAGCACCCGCTGCCCGCCAAGGTCATCGAATTTCGCGAAGTGTCCAAGCTGAAGTCCACTTACGTGGACGCGCTGCCAAAACTCATTCAGCTCCATACCGGCCGCCTTCACACCAGTTTCTCGCAGACCGGCACGGCGACGGGACGGCTCAGCTCAAGCGACCCCAATCTGCAGAACATTCCCATTCGAACGGAACTGGGCCGGCAGATTCGCGCCGCGTTTGTCGCGGAAAAAGGAAAAGTTCTGCTTTCCGCAGATTATTCGCAAATCGAGCTGCGCGTGATGGCACATTTTTCGAAGGATCCCGTGCTTGTGGAAGCGTTTCGCAATGGCGAAGACATCCATGCGCGCACGGCGCAGGAAGTTTTCGGAGTCGGCCCGCTGGCGCAAACTGCGGATCATCGCCGTGCGGCCAAAGCCATCAACTTCGGAATCATTTACGGCCTCTCTCCTTTTGGCCTCGCGCAGCAACTGGGCATCGAGCAGAAGGAAGCGGCGCAGTTCATCAACGCCTATTTTGCGCGGTATCGCGGCGTGAAGGAATATTTGGATAACCTCCTTGCCGAAACGCGCAAAACGGGCGTGGCAAAAACACTCTTTGGGAGAATCCGTCCGATCACGGAAATTACTTCATCCCAGGTGCAGCTGCGCAGCTTCGCCGAGCGCACCGCGCTCAATTCGCCGCTGCAAGGCACGGCTGCCGATCTCATCAAGATGGCGATGATCAATATCGACCTCAGGCTGGCCAAAGAGGGCTTCGAGGCAAAAATGATTCTGCAGGTTCATGACGAGCTTCTTTTTGAAGCCCCAGCAAAGGAATCGGCAAAGTTGCAAGAGCTGGTCAAGGAAGAAATGGAGGGCGTATACAAGCTGGCAGTGCCGATTGTCGTGGAAATTGGCGTGGGGCCAAACTGGCGCGACCTGGATTAGGTTTTTGGCCGACCCGAGAGCCCAGGATGGCCTTGGATTTGCTCGCCAAAGAGCCTCGAGATTGGGGTATTTTCCGGATACCAGACGTTCTTCACTTATGCCTAAATCTTCCTGGCATCATTTTGTTTGTTTGTCTCCTGGAGTCTGCCTGGGGAGTTGCCCTCATCTCTCTGATTTTGGAACCTGACTCCTTTTAACAACCATTCCATCCCAGCCCGCAGCGAGGTTCTTCATGCGCCGGATATTGCTGTTGTTTACTGGGTTCAGCCTGCTCGCGTATCTGATCGGCTGCGGCACAACCACCTCGATCACTCGTCCCATCACCGTGACGGTTGCTCCCACAACCGCGAGTGTGCCTGTGGGACAAGCCCAGACGTTTATTGCTACCGTCACGGGAACACCCAACACCGGCGTTGCCTGGACGCTGACGCAAGGGGGCGCGGCCTGCTCGCCGGGATGCGGCACCCTTGCGCCAACCAGCACGACCAGCGGCACTCCGGCAACCTACACCGCGCCAGCGGCGATTCCAGCGCAAGGAGCCACGGTGACGATAACGGCAACGTCCGCAGCGGACACCTCTGTTTCGGCTTCGGCGACCATCACAATCACCCAGAATGTCAGTGTGTCGGTCTCGCCGTCCACGGCTAGCGTTGGTGTGGGCCAGACTCAAGCTTTCACGGCGACCGTTACAGGAACCAACAATGCAAGCGTTACCTGGACTCTGACTCAAAACGGGGCAGCCTGTACGCCCGCGTGCGGCACAATCTCGCCCACCAGTACGGCCAGCGGCGCCCCCGCAACGTACACCGCGCCGACGTCGCTGCCTGCTAATCCGACAGTGACGGTGACGGCCACTTCGGTCGCGGACACCACGAAATCCGCATCGGCCACCGTCACGATCACTCCGAGTGTCGGTATATCGGTCTCGCCAACCACCGCGAGCGTTGTGGTGGGCCAGACCCAGGCATTCACGGCAACCGTCACGGGGACGACCAACACGAACGTGAACTGGACGCTGACGCAGGCCGGAGCAGCGTGCTCGCCATCGTGCGGCACAATCGCACCCCCCAGCACCGCAAACGGCATATCGACTACCTACACTGCGCCGGCGGCGGTGCCCCCTATTCAGACCGTGACGCTAACGGCTACATCCGTCGCGGATCCCACAAAGTCCGCCACGGCCACCATCACGGTGACAAGTCAAACCGGCGGAACCGTGGCGGTTAGCCCCGGCACGGCTACCGTGGAAGTTTTCACCACGCAACAGTTCTCCGCGACGATCAATGGCCAGCCGACCACCGCCGTGACCTGGCAGGTAAACGGGACGACCGGCGGCAACACCATCACTGGGACCATCTCGACGAGCGGCCTTTACAGCGCGCCGCACTCTATTTCAAACAGCATCATTCAGCCCAACGGCGCGCCCGTCACGGTAACCATCACGGCCGTTTCCACGGCGAACCCGGCGAATTCGGGAAGCGCCACCGTGACACTGATGGTCCCCGGCAAAAGCGCGGAAAACACACCGATACAGCTCGGCACCTCCGGTAGCAATGCGCTCGACTTCAACACTAACGGTGGCAACACAACCTGCTGCGGGGGAACGCTGGGTTCCCTTCTCGCAAGCGGAGCGACACAGTACATTCTCAGCGCCGACCATGTACTGGCTCGCAGCGGCGCTGGCACCGCGGGCGAACCCATCATCCAACCAGGATACATCGACACAAATTGCAGCTCACAGGGAACCAAGACCGTCGCCAATCTGACGCAAGGGTCCTTTAGCAACAATACTGGGACAGTAGACGCTGCGATTGCCCAGGTAGCTTCAGGAGCGGTCGACTCCTCCGGGAACATCCTGATGTTGGGAAACGCGGTTGACGCGAATGGAGTCCCGGTGCCGGGAGCCCCGAGGGCAGGACAAGGACAAGCGCCGTCTGTCGGCTTGGCAGTGGCCAAGTCTGGTCGTACCACCGGGCTTACGTGTTCCTCAATTGGCTCCGTTATGGATACGGTCAGCGTGCAATATGCCACGAATTGTGATGGCACAGGGACCATATTCACGATTACCTACTCGAATCAGGTCAGTGTCACGGGCGGAGATTTTTCCAGCGCCGGCGACTCCGGCTCGCTGATCGTTACCCAGAGCGATGCCACCCCGGTTGCGCTGCTGTACGCCAATTCAAAGACTGATACCGTCGGCAACCCCATCTCGAACGTGCTCAACTTCTTCGCTTCCAAGGGCACCGCCGTGAGTTTTGTGGGCGGGAGTCGCGGGCCGGGAGCAACGCCACAGGTCATTGGCTGTTTCCTGCCGGGCCCGCTGGCGGCACGGCTGGCGGTGCAAAAAGTCACTCCGGCGAAAGATGCCCTTGCCCGGGCGACAGCCGTCAGGGATAGGCACGCGGCGGAATTGCTGCGGTATCCGGAAGTGCTGGCTGTTGGAGTGGGCGCAAGTTACGACCATCCTTCCGAATCGGCCATTCTGCTCTTTGTAACGAAAGGGCAACCGCGAACGAACTTGCCCGCTCAAGTCGAGGGTGTGCGCACGCGCATGATCGAAGGAGAGCAATTCTTACAACACGGAGTGCTTTCCCCCGAAGAGAGCGCTGCGCTGGAACCGTCCGCGGCGCCGCCCCAACAGGTCTATGCCCTTTCCGATGCAGAAGTGGCTCGCGCAAAAGTGGTCCACGCCGCCCACGTGGATGAGCTGATGAAAATGGACGGCGTGCAGGGGGTAGGGATCACCTCGAGCCTGGACTCGCCGGGCGAAGCCGCTCTGATGATTTTCCTTATCGAGGGAGCGCCACATCCGGCGATTCCGCCAGTAATTGACGGACTGCGAACGCGCGTGCGGGAAACCACGCGTTTCCGCGCAGGCCTTGATGGAATTTCGCCGAGACCAGGCTGCCACGTGCCGCTGCCGAAGACGGAACGGCCAAATGCCGCGCCCGGTTCGAAACCGCGGCCTTAACGGGAAAACGACGCTGGCGGTCTTCGACCGTTTGGTCCTTATCTTAACCCTTTTCTTCTATTCGGCGCGGGCGTAGAATCCGCTCAAAATCAAGCCGAGTTCGCTCCGTCGGCGGTGCTCGACCTGTCGGGAGGATGCCATGCGTCGGACGATCTTCGTTGCGAGTGCGATGCTGTTGTTCGGAATTCTCTATCCCCAATCGAATTTCACTCAGGAAAAAACCGGCTCCGCGGAACCCAAGATGACCCCGGAAGACGTGGCAAAGAAAAACCCGGTCCCCGCCACGCCGGAAGGGCTGGCGGAAGCACGCAAAATCTACGGTTATGACTGCGCCATGTGCCACGGGAAGGAAGGCGACGGCAAGGGCGACCTCGCCCAGGACATGAAATTAGAGTTGCACGATTGGCGCGACCCATCGACCATCGAAAAAATGACCGACGGCGAACTGTTCTGGGTTGTCAGCTATGGCCGGGGGAAAATGGTAGGCGGCGAGGTCGATCGTTCTCCCGAAAAACTGCGCTGGAACCTGGTGAACCTGATCCGATCTTTCGGAAAGAAGGGCGCAGCCGCGTCGGACAAGCCCAAGACTAACAATCCCCAGCCTTGAGCTCTTGGCGCCGACTTGCAGGAGCGCTAGCGCACAATTGCCGATAACCTCACGCCAGGTGTCCGTTTTGCGGCTCGTGCTATCCTCGAATAGAGAAATTCTGAAGTCGGAGTAGGGATCACGATTGCTCATGACCCCCTCCACGGATCCGGACGAGCGGAGCTACCGCATCCGGCTCTTGCCTTAGGTAACGACGCCCATGCGACGCAGAGGATAGGGATGACAGACAGTAGGCACAGGCAGCCAGCGGTTGATGAGGCGCCGCATACGATCCCAAAGGAC